>DAOUAP010000052.1:0-21166 GCA_034433165.1 Anaerolineales bacterium
ATTTCGAGCGACAGCGAGAAATCTTCCCACATGTGCGCAAGATTTCTCCCCGCTACGCGGCTCGAAATGACAAGTAAAAGCGAAAAATTATCGTTCGGTCATTTTGTCCGGTAAAGAATTTGTGGAAAGGCATGCAAACTGAACTATTACAAATACATTACAACCCCAATATGGCAGCCACAGAGGGGCAGAGAAAAATCAGCCCCGCTGAGTCTCAGCGCCTCTGTGGCTTATTCCGTCTGCGTCAATCTGCGGCTGAAGCCCCTCACGACTCGCGGTAGCGGAAGATGTAGCCGCGCTCCTGCAGGTAGCGTTTGATGCGCTCCGGGGCGTCGTCCACCTCGGCGGCGCGAATGTGCAGGTGCGGAATCAGCCCGCTGGTGATTTCGTCACCCACCCACACAGTGATGATGTCGGCGGCCCGGTCGATCAGGTCGGCTTGCAAAATTTCCATATCGCGCTGGGAGATGTGCCGGGCCGAAATGACCAGGATCACCCCGGCATCCAGCATCAGGTTGGCCACCTCGGCCAGGCGGCGGAAGTGCTCGGCGTGCACCTCCTCGCCGTTGCGGGCCAGGTCCGCCGAAAGGCCGTACAGGATGTTGGCCATGCCAATGTAGTAGGTGAACTTGCCCTCGCTGAACAGTTTGCGCTCCAGGCTTTTGGCGGCTGTCTTGCGCAGGTCATTGTTCGACTGGCTGGAAATGAGCACTAGGCACGGCTTCTGGTTGTAGCGTTCGGCGCGCTCCTCGTCCGAGATGGCCGTCTGCCAGCGCGTGTTGCGCTCCTGGGCGCGGGCGCTAATGGCCGCCTGGCGGTCTTCGACCACATCCAGCACCATGCCGCCGCCCGAAATCTCAAAGTTGTCCACAATCACAAAGCGCCCGGTTTCCGGCACGTCGGCGGCCAGGTCAAAGGCGGTCAACTGGTCCAGTTTGAGGATGCACTCGGCCACATCGTTGCGCTCCACCTGATCTAGGGCGCGGGCTTCGAGCGTGCTGGCGTCAATAATGCGGATGAAGCGCTCGACCTCCATCTCCACCCGGGCGGTGCCCAGTTTGAAGAGGTATTTTTTGCCCTTTTGCAGCGCCTCGCGCCCCAGCCAGAACAGGCTGGCCCGCAGGCGGCTGGCCGTGTGCGGGCGCGGGCAGGTGGTGTGAGTGGCGATTTCGCCGCGCCGCACATAGATCTGCTCACTAAGGGTGAATCCCACCGACCAGCCCGACCCGGCCTCGCGCTGGTCGGTTTCGCCGCTCATCGAGGCAATGGACTGGATGGTGGATTTTTTGCCGGAGGGGTAGAAGACCACCTCCTCACCCACCCGCAGGCGCCCGGTTTCGATGCGCCCGGCCACAATGCGGCGGGTGTCGCCGTGCGCGGTAAATTTGTACACATCCTGCACGGGCATGCGCAGCGGCTTGTTTTCCGGGCGCGCTTCGGGGGTGAAGGCATCCAGTTGGTCCAGCACGATGGGGCCGTCGTACCAGTCCATGCGCGCCGAGCGGGCAACGATGTTGTCACCCTCGCGCCCGCTGACGGGGATGAATCCGACCGCCTCGACATCCAACTGCTTGAGGAAGGCGCGGTATTCCGCCACAATCGCGTCGAAGACCGGCTGCCGATAATCCACCATGTCCATTTTGTTGACCAGCACACAAATCTGGCGGATGCCCAGGAAGGAAAGCATGAAGCCATGCCGCCGCGAATTTTCGCGCACACCCTCGGCGGCGTCAATCACCAGCAGGGCCGCCTCGGCCGAAGACGCCCCGGTGACCATGTTCTTGAGAAACTCGATGTGCCCCGGCGCGTCAATGATCATGTATTTGCGCAGGTCCGTCTTGAAGAAGGTGCGGGCCGCATCGATGGTGATGCCCTGGGCCTGCTCTTCTTTGAGCGCATCCAGCAAAAAGGCGTACTCGAACGGACGCGCGGTGCGGCGGCAGTTTTCGCGCACGGCTTCCAATTTGCCTTCGGGCAAGGTGTTGGTGTCGGCCAGCAGGCGCCCGATGATAGTGCTCTTGCCGTGGTCTACATGCCCGGCAATGACCAGGTTGAGGATTTCTTCTTGCATGCCGGCCTCCTACATGTACCCGCCGCGGCGCAGGTCTTCCAACCCGCCGCCGTCTTCTTTATCCTGGGCGCGGCCCGAGCGTTCGGCAATGTTGGACAGTTGCCCGGTCTGCAGTTCGGCTATCACCTCGCTCACGCCGCGCGCCTGCGACTGGATGGGAAAGGTGCACGGGCCGCAGCCCAGCGAGCGGTAGCGCGTGCCCTGGCCCTGGTTGTAATACAGCGACACGGTCGGGATTTTCTCCCGCTCGATGTACTCCCAAATGTTCAACTCCGTCCAGTCCAAAATGGGATGGATGCGCACATGCGTGCCGGGGGCGAAGTCGGTTTTGTACTGGTTCCAGAACTCGGGCGGCTGTTCGGCTACATCCCAGCGGCTTTTGTTGTCGCGGGCCGAGAAGTAGCGCTCCTTCGAACGGCTGCCCTCCTCATCGGCGCGCAGGCCCACAATCACGCCGGTAAACGGCTCTCTGCTGCGGTCTATTTCATATTGCCCGGTGTCGTGATTCATGCGCCTGCGCGGCCAGGTGCCGTTGATGGTGTTAACCAGCGCCTCGGTCTTGAGGGCCTTGCAACACTGCAGGCGGGTGGCGTTGCCATCCGGGAAGGTCTGCCTGTCGCGCAGGGCGTCCACGTTTTGGCCCACGATCATGTCCAATCCATATTCGCGGGCCAGGCGGTCGCGGTAGGTGATCATCTCGGGCAGTTTGTAACTGGTGTCAATATGCACCAGCGGGAACGGGATGTGCCCAAAGAAGGCCTTGCGCGCCAGCCAGAGCAGCACGGTGCTGTCTTTGCCAATGGACCACAACATGCCCAGGCTTTTGAACTGGCTGCAGGCTTCGCGGAAGATGTAAATGGCTTTGTTTTCCAGTTTGTCGAGGTAATTCATAGGTCAATCCTGTTAACAAAAGTTTTTTCGATATAGTCCACCAACTGCGTCACGCACGCATCCAGGCTGTGCGCTTCGGTATCCAGCGTCAGGTCGGGGGCGGTGGGCGGTTCGTAATCCTGGGTCAGGCCGGTGTAATCGGCAATCTGCCCGGCTGCGGCGCGGCGGTAAAAGCCCTTGGGGTCGCGCTGCATGCAGGTTTGCAGCAAGGCGAGCACATACACCTCGGCAAACTGGCCGGGCGGCAGCATGGCGCGCACCGCGTCGCGCATGGATTGGCGCGGGGCGATGAAGGACGCCAGCACGAGAAAGCCCGCCTGGCTGAACAGGCGCGCCACCTCGCCCGCGCGGCGGATGTTCTCCGCCCGGTCGGGCTGGCTGAACCCCAGGTCGCGGCACAGCCCCTGGCGCAGGTGATCGCCATCCAGGCGCGCCACCTGCCGCCCGGAGTCGAACAGGCGTTTTTCGGCGGCAATGGCAATGCTGCTCTTGCCCGATCCCGACAGCCCGGTCAACCAAATGACCGCGCCGCTGTGCCCATGGCGGGCGCGGCGCATTTCTGGTGTTACCTGGCCAGGCAGTGCGTGTAAATTATAGTCTATCATGCAAGTCCTCTGCGCAATGATCAGCAATGATGGACAAGTATAACGCTTTTCCCCCTGTGCGCCCGGCGCATCCTACTGACGGTGAATGACCACCACCGTCACATCATCATCCTGCGGCGCGCCTTGCTGGTAGTCCAACAAATGCGCGTGCAGCCCATCACTCACCTGCTGGGCAGACAGCCCCTCCAGCCCGGCAAAGACCCGGTTGAGTTGATCGTGCCCAAAGGGCTGGCCTTGCGGGCTGCGGCAATCCACCATGCCATCGGTGAACAGCAGCAGCGTGCCGCCCGGCGGAATGGTTACTTTCTGTTCGGTCAGCATAATCTCGTCGAACATGCCAATGGCCATGCCGCCCTGTTTGGGCAGCGTGGTCACCTGGCCGTCTGGCAGCAGCAGCAGGGGCAGTTCGTGCCCGGCGCGCACGTAGGTAAACTCACCGGTTTCGCAGTCCAGGCGACCATAAATGACCGTGACAAACAGATTGTTCTGCTCTTTTTTGGTCAGGTACTCATTGACCGTGTGAATGACCTCGGCTGGCGCGCCGCCGCGCAGCGCCTCGGCCGTGATCAGCGCATGCGAGCGGGCCATGAAAATGGCCGAAGGCGCGCCTTTGTCGGCCACATCGCCGATCAGCACGCCCACATTGCGGGCATCCAGGCTGAAGAGATCGTAAAAATCGCCACCCACCGCGCGGGCCGGGTCCACAAAAGCGCCAAAGTCGAAGCCGGGGCAGGCAGGCAGATGGCGCGGCAGGATGGACATCTGGATGTCGGCGGCCAGTTGCAGTTCCTTCTCCAGGCGCTCTTTTTCGATGATTTGCTGCTGGGCGGCTTTCAACTCATCGTAGGCGCGCTGCAGTTCGCGGTTTTTTTCGAGCAGGTCATTGTAGGCGTCGTAGTTGGTGCGGCTGAGGCGCTGCCCCAAGACACGGATGACCGTATTGACCAGGTGCGGCTGGCGCGCCAGCAGCGACTCGAAATCGCTGCCGGTCATCTCCCACAAGCGCGCCTGGGTCTTGATGCGCACGGTGGCCGAACGCAGCCCGCCGGGCATGAGCAGGCTCATCTCGCCGATGTATTCGCCCGCGCCCAGCACAGCCAGCACCTTTTCATCGGGGGTATCCAGCCC
The DNA here is from genome assembly GCA_034433165.1 of Anaerolineales bacterium. GTDB lineage: Bacteria > Chloroflexota > Anaerolineae > Anaerolineales > Villigracilaceae > DAOUAP01. Next base: position 4,696 of record DAOUAP010000052.1, read on the forward strand.
CAAGACCACTTCCAGGTGGCCGTCGATGACGATGTAAAACGTATCACCCGGCTCGCCCTCACTAAAGAGGACCTGGCCGGGTTGGTACAGGCGCACCCTCAGCGCGCTTGCCAGGTAGATGAGCTCACCGCGCGGCAGTCCGCCAAAGAACGGGATCTGCGCCAGAATTTCGAGGCTCACAGGGGTTTCCCCATGGTGTAATTGCGCACCTTGAGACCTGCCTCGCTGTACAGTTTGCAGGCATCCTCATCATGCCCAAAGACCTGCACTTCCATGCGCTGCGCGCCCTGGGCGCGGGCCGCCTCTTCCAGGGCGGCCATGGCGGGCAGGCCGTAGCCTTTGCTGCGAAACTCGCCAAAGATGAAAAAGTCAGCCAAAAATGCCGTTGGTTGGGCGCGGGATTGATCCATGACAAACCACAACATGCCCACCTTTTTGTCTTCAACAAGGATGTTCATGAAAAAATGTCCCGGCGAGCGCGGGCCCTGCGGCAGCAACTGCTGGAACTCCTGCTGGGCGCGCGCGGCGGACTGGTCGGCCGGCCAGTTGCCAGAGCGGGTCTGGTCGTAGGCGTACTGTGGAATGGCGCGCCGCAGGTACATCTGGAAGTCGGTGTCAGTCATGGGAGAGAGCGTGATCATCTTTTCGCTTTTTTGGCGCGGTGCGCCAGCGTTTTGTGAATGTAGGCGGCAGCATCGGGCGTGATGCAGCCCGTTTTGCCATGGTCCACCTCCACTTTGCCAATGTGCGCGGCGGCGGCAAGCGCGCGTTCGTTCAGGGAGGGGCGCAGTCCGAAATTGATGAGGGCTGTGTTCATGGCGTCGCGCACGCGGTTTTTGCGGGTGTGGATGTCGCTTGCAATGAGGTCGAGATACGGCTCGAATATGGCATCGGGTAAATCGCTTCTTTCGGCCAACCCGGCCAGGATCAGCCACCCGGCCCGCTCGGTGTACTCGGCATCAGTCTCAATCCACGCTTGGGCTTTTTCGAGCGCGTAGGGCGTTTGGAGCACCAGCCCGGCCACTTGTCCGGCCAGCCCGTAGTTGTAGGAATCCGCGATCCAGGCGTTGGCCTGTTCGGGGGTGAAGGCGGCCGGGTCGGCAATCAGGCTGGCCAGGTTGCGGGCATCGTAATTGCCGGTATCCCACAGTTCCAGCGCGAGGGCATGGTCTTTCTTGATGCGTTTCTGCATGGCGGTTAGCGCCGAAAACAAGACCCCATACATGGGTTCGCGGGCCCCATGGCGGGCGTAGATCTGGCGGTATTGCGGTTTTCCGGCGGCTTCGAGTTCCTGGAGCGCAATTTGGAGTTTCATGGTCTTATTATACAACTCCCGGCGCTTAAAATTCCACTACCTCTTTGCCAGTCAGTTTATCCTGGATGCGCTGGACGACCACATCCAGCGCGGCAGACTGGTTGACGTAATCGAGGTTGTCGGTGTGAATGGTGAGCATCGGGCACATGTCGAAGGCGCCCAGCCATTCATCGTAGTACGAGTCGAGCAGGGTAAGGTACTCGGCGCTGATGCCGGTTTCCATGTTGCGGGCCCGGCGGCGGATGCGCTCCATGAGCACGGGCACCGGCGCACGCAGGTAAATGAGCAGGTTGGGGCGCGGCAGGCTTTCCACCACCAGGTTGAACAGGCGGCGGTAGGCCAGGTAGTCGCGTTCACCCAGGTTGCCCATGTGGTGCAGTGCGCGCGCAAAGATGTGCGCATCTTCATAGATGGATCGGTCGAAGATGACCGAACGCTGGTCGCGCGAGGCATCCAGGTATTGTTGGGCGCGGTGCCCCAGGAAGTAGATTTGCAGGTGGAATGACCAGGTGCGCATGTCGGCGTAAAAGTCGGGCAGGTAGGGGTTGTCGGACACCGACTCGAAATCGGTGCGCCAGCCCAGGCGCGCGCCAATGCGCTCGGCCAGCGAAGTTTTACCCACGCCAATGTTGCCAGCCACCACCACCAGTCGTTTGGTCATGCCAGTCCTCCAGCAAACAGAATGTGCCCCGATTGTACTTTATGTCGCGGCGCACCGGCAGGCGCGGCAGCGGGGATGAATTTGTCCATGGGGGGAGTCCCTGGGTTGGGGAATTTAACAGCAAAGACGCGAGGGGCTCAAAGAAAATCTGGAGAAAAAGACTCCCGGCAATGTACCAGGAGCCTCTTTTCTATCTTACATTTCACCCCACCCGCCCCTCCCCAAATCCACAGTGGATTTGGGGGGGATGGGGAGGGGCACTAACACTCACTGAACCCGCAGGCGTAGCATTTGCGGCAGCCTTCTTCATTGACCACGGCCGCTTCGCCACATTCGGGGCACAGGTCGCCGATCTTCACCGTTGGCAGGCTGGCGGCGGGCGGTTCGGCGTGGTGGCCGTTGCCATTCGACTTGCCGCCCAGCAAGGAGGCTTCTTCAATGCCATCCTTCAGTTCGCGCTCCTGCAGGTATTCGGCCAGCACCTGGCCCACGCCGTCAGGCAGCGAGCGCACGCGGTTGGGGCCAAACCCCAGCGAGCGGCCGCCGCCGATGCCCGTCAGTTGGCGCACCACTTCTTCCAGGCGGCTGCGCGGGGCAATGGGCGAGGCCAGGCGCAGAATGTACGAAATGAGCCGCCCGATTGCCTCCGAGACGGCCGCCGTCTCGGAGCCCGCCTTGGAGGTGTTGATGAAGACCTCGAAGGGCTGTTCGCCGCCGTTCTGGTTGACGGTCACGAAGGCCTTGCCCACCGGGGTGGCCACGGTGTAGGTGGAGCCCACCAGCGCGCGCGGACGCGGTTTCTTGGTCTCGTGCCAGATCACTTTCTGGTCGGCGGCCGCGGCAGCGACAGGGGCAGCCGGAGCCGACTCGGTGGACTGTTTCTTCTCGGCCGTGGCCTTGGTCTCCAGCACCACCTTGTCGCGCGAGCCGGTCACATAGACGGTGATGCCCTTGCAGCCCAGTTCCCAGGCCAGCAAGTAGGCCTGGGCCACGTCCTGCTCGGTGGCGCCTTCGGGGAAATTGACTGTCTTGGAGAGCGAGTTGTCCACAAAGGCCTGCAGGGCGGCCTGCATGCGCACATGCTCCTCGGCGGTAATATCAGACGAGACAACGAAGGTGTGGCGGATTTCAGCAGGGATCTCGGTCACATCCTGGCAGGTGCCGTGCTGCATCACGGTCTCGACGATCTCCTGGCGTTTCTCTTCGCCCAACCCGGCCTGCTTGAGGGCTTCGTCGAAGCGTGGGCTGGCGTAGGTCAGCTTGAGGTCTTTGCCGTTGTCATTGACGTGGCGGATGTAAGCCAGTGCAAAGACCGGTTCGCAGCCGTAGCCTTCGCATCCCGCCACGGTAGCAATGGTGCCAGTGGGGGCCACAGTGGTCTGCGCGCCGTTGCGGATGCCGTGGGCGAGGATGCCGTCCACAATCTCGGCCCAGTTGACAGCCGGGCGGGCATAGTCGCGCGTGTAGGCGCTGATGGGCTGCGGGGGGCTCCAGCGCATGTCGGATTTGTCGTAGATGGAGCCTTCGATGGCCGGGAAGGCGCCGCGCTGCCCGGCCAGGGCGATGCTGGTCTTCATGGCGTGGTAGCGCACGAATTCCATCACCTGCGCGCCGAACTCCTGCCCCTCCTCCGAGCCATAACGCACGCCCACGTGGTACATCAGGTCCGCCAGTCCCATGATGCCCAGCCCAATGCGGCGCACACGGTGGGCGGCTTCCTTGAGTTGCGGCACAGCCGGCACATAGGCATTGCCTTCCACCACGTCATCGAGGAAGATGGTGGAAAGTTCCACGCTCTGGCGCAGGGATTCCCAATCCACGCTGCCATCCGGGCCGCAGTGTTCATTCAGGTTCACAGAACCCAGGCAGCAGTTCTCGTATGGGCCAAGCCATTGTTCGCCACACGGGTTTGTTGACTCCAGTTGGTAGAGATGCGGCACGGGGTTCGAGCGGTTGGCGGCATCCAGGAAGAGCACACCCGGCTCCCCATTGTGGTGCGCCTGGGTCACGATCTTCTCGAATAGCTCGCGGGCGCGCACGGTCTTATACACGCGCAGGGGCAGGCCTTGGGCGCGGGCTTCGTCCAGCGTGCCGCGGAAGCTGCGGTAGCGCGGGTCGGTGATGTCTGGGAAGACCAGGTCCCAGCTTGCATCGTCGCGCACGGCCTGCATGAAGGCATCGGTGATTCCCACGGAAATGTTGAAATTCGTGATGGCGTTCTCGTTGGTCTTGCAGGCGATGAATTCTTCCACATCCGGGTGGTCGACGCGCAGCACGCCCATGTTGGCGCCGCGGCGCGTGCCGCCCTGGGCGATCTCGCCGAAGGCGTGGTCGTACACGCGCAGGAAGCCCACCGGCCCGGTGGCCTGCCCCGCAGATGATTTGACCAGCCCGCCCTGGGGGCGCAGGCGCGAGAAGGAGAAACCGTTGCCGCCGCCCGTCTGCTGGATGAGGGCCGCATCGCGCAAGGTCTGGAAGATGCCCGAAGCGTCGCGCCCCATGTCATCGCTGATGGGCAACACAAAGCAGGCTGCCAGCTGCCCCAACGGGGTGCCTGCCCCGGTAAAGGTCGGCGAGTTGGGGAAGAACTTCTTGCTGGTCAGCAGGTGATAGAAAGCCTCGGCCCGGGCGTTCACATCGCCCTGCCAGGCCGCTTCCACCCTGGCGATGTGGTACGCCACCCGCCAGAACATCTCCTCCACACTTTCGACCGGCTTGCCGTCATCCCCACGGCGCACATAGCGGCGCATGAGCACCTGTCGGGCGTTGTCGGTCAGATTAACGGCTGGCAGGCCCTTGGGCATGGGCGGGGTGGGAAGCAGTCCGTAAAATGAAGGAACCGTTTTTGTTACCATAAAACTACATCTCCTCATAAATATGTGATAGTGAAGCCACCCTCGGCAAAGGGTGGCCGGAAATGATCGAAAGGACGATCAGCCTTCGAGCAGGCGGTCTATTTCGCTGCGCAGGGCGTGCAGGTCATCGAGACGCAAGTACACAATAGCGTAGCGGATGTAAGCGATCTGGTCCAACTCTTTCAGCCCCTCGATCACCAGGTCGCCCACGACGCGCGAAGAAACTTCCGCCTTGCCAATCTTCTGCAGCCGCGACTCAACCTGGCCGATCAGGCGCTCGATGTCCGCCGCCGAGACCGGGCGCTTGGCGCAGGAAATGCGGATGCCGCGCGAAAGTTTTTCGCGGTCGAACTCCTCACGGGTACCGTCCTGCTTGATAATGAGCGGTGTGGAAAGGATGGCGCGCTCATAAGAGCTGAAGCGCTGGCCGCACGCCAGGCACTCGCGGCGGCGGCGAATACCGCCGTGCGAATCGTGGGTGGTATCGACCACTTTGGTGTCTGAATCCTGACAATATGGACAACGCATCTGGAACCTCGAATATTAGAACAAATGTAGCCGCCATATATGGCGTATGTCTATTCGCAAACCCCTGCATATAGGGCGAACATGAAGCATTTTAGCACATTCAAAAGGGCAATACAAGAGGACAGATGGGTGATTTATCTTAAAATATCGTTGCAGTAGAGTGGTATATAATTCACGCATGATTGTATACAATCGAACCGGGAACAACCACCACCCCAGCGCACATCACCCTGAATGGCCCCGCTCCTGAACGCCTACCCCTTTGTACTCATCATCACTGCCCTGGCAGCGGTGGTAGTTGCGGTTTACATTTACCTGCGTTTCCGCGCACCGGGTGTGCAGCCATTCACCTGGCTCATGCTGGCCATCGCACAACGCTCGCTGTTCGCCGGGCTGGAATTGCTTTCGACCGATCTGCAAGAAACCATCCTGTTCGCCAAGCTGTCTTTCATTGGCATCACCGCCATTCCCCCCATTTGGATTTTGTTTGTACTCGAATACACGCAAGAGGAAGTCTGGTTCCCGCGTGTCCTCAAACGGCTGATGTGGGTAATGCCCGTCTTAACCCTGGGACTGGTCCTCACCAACGAATACCACGAGTCGATCTGGCAAAACCCGCAACTCATCACCACCGGAACCGGCGCCGCGCTCGATTTCACTTTTGGTCCCTGGTTCTGGCTTTATGGCATTTACAGCTATACCCTCACCCTGGGCGGCATCCTCATCCTGGGCGCGGCCATCCTGCAATTTTCACCGGTTTACCGCCGCCAGGGGTTGCTGCTGTTCATTGGCACACTCTTCCCATGGGTCACCAATGTGTTGTATGTTACCGGGCTGACCGGCCACATAGACCTCACCCCGTTGGTGATCGTGGTATCCGGCGGGTTGTTTGCGCTGGCATTCATACGCTTCAACCTATTCACCACTCGCCCCATTGCGCGTGGCAACCTGATGGGTAACATCAGCGATGGAATCATGATCCTGGATATAAAAAACCAGATCGCAGATATCAACCAGACCGCCATGGATATCTTCGGGCTGTCGGGCAACATGCTCGGACGGCACATATCGGTCGCCTTTGGACGCTGGGTGGAACTGCTCGAAAAATACGGCGCATCCTCGCAGACCCACGACGAGATCAAGATTACCACAACCGCCGGGCAAGAGAAATATGTCGATGTCAAGATCACACCCCTCAATTACCGCAACCATTTTACCGGGCGTGTGGTATTCCTGCGCGATATAACCGCCCGCAAGCGGTCTGAAAACGCCCTGCGCGAATCACAGGCCCTGTATCACACGCTGGTCGAAGGTCTGACCGTGGCCATCTTTCGCAAAGACCTGGAAAGCCGTTACACATTCGTCAACCAGGCCTTCACTGAAATCACCGGATTGTCCCCCCAGGATATCCTCGGCAAAACCGATTCCAGCCTGTTCGAGCCGCGCCTGGCCTGGGTGTATTACCAGTCTGACCAGCAGGTGATCAAGGGCAGGCAAAAGATCGAAACAGAAGAAGAGGCCGTGTTATTGGGTAAAGGGATGCGGTTGGTGCATGTGGTCAAAACCCCCATGCTGGATGCCGAAGGAAACGTTACGGGCATCCAGGGCATGTTTTGGGACATCACGGAACTGAAAGATAAGGAAACCCAACTGCGTCAGAACGCTGAACAACTGGCCACCCTCAACCGCACCATGCAGGCCCTCAGTTCCACACTCGACCTGAAGAGCGTGCTGGAGATCATCATGAGCGAACTGCAAAAAGTGGTGCCTTATGACAGCGCGTCCATCTTTGAAGTGAAAGGGGACTATCTGCAAATGGTCAGCGGACGCGGGTTCCCGAACCTGGGCGAGCTGATCGGGTTGCGTTTCGATCTGGATGAGCCAACCTCACCCAGCACAGTGGTTATGCAAACCCGCGCGCCATACATCGTGGAAGATGCCCCAAAAAAGTATGCCGGCTTCAAAGAAAATCCGCACACTCTGGCCCGCATCCACGGCTGGATGGGGGTGCCGTTGCTGTTTGGCAACGACGTGCTTGGCATGCTGGCGCTCGACAAGCACGAACCTGGCTTTTACAATGAATCACATGCCAACGCGGCCCTGGCATTTGCAACCCAGGCCGCCATGGCCGTGCATAACGCGCGGCTGTTCACACGCGTCAACAACTCCCTCAAAGATGAACGCATCCGCGCCGAGCGCCAGTCTTCCCTGGTACGCCTGAGCGAATTACTGGCCAGCCTGCATTACGAAGCCGAAATCTGGCAAAAGGCGGCCGATGGATTGTTCAACCCCAACCTGCACTATGCCAACATCACCATGCTGGCCTGGGATTCGCAAAGCGGCAACAAAATCGTACGCGGACGCGGCGGGCGCGAAACAACCTGGTCTTGGGATGTGCTGCCCTCTGGCAAAGGGCTGAGCGAACGCGCCCTCGTCACCGGGCGGCTCATTTACACCGCCGATGTCAGCAAGGAAGCCGAGTACGTGCCCGGTCTAGGCTACGGCTGTGAAGCCGATGTGCCGATCTGGATCGGCGACGAAATGGCCGGGGTCATTGCCATCGAATCAGATATCGTGGATGGCTTTGTGTCCGAAGACCTGGATCTCTTTGTTGCAGCCGCCAACCAGGTTGGGCTGGCCCTGGGCAAAGCCCGCCTGCTGGAAGAACAAAAGATCAAACTCGAGGCTATCAAGTCGCTCGAAGCCCAGCTGCGCGAACAAGCCATGCGCGATGCGCTCACCGGGCTGTACAACCGACGTTACCTCAACGACTCGCTGGCCCGCGAGCTGGCCCACGTGCAGCGCGAGGGCATCCCGCTCAGCGTCATCATGCTCGACATCGACCACTTCAAGAAGATCAACGATACCCACGGACACAAAATGGGCGACATCGTACTCATCAACCTGAGCGACACCATCAAGCGTCATGTGCGCGGCGGCGACATCCCCTGCCGCTACGGCGGCGAGGAGTTCGTCATCATGCTGCCCGGCGCATCCACCGAAATTGCCGTGCGGCGCGCCGAAGCCTTCCGCGCCATGTTCGAAAAACAAGTCATCACTTCCGGGGCGCTCACCATCCAGGCTACCATCTCGCTGGGCGTGGCTACCTTCCCGGCCCACGGGCACACCATAGAAGAAGTGCTCAACGAAGCCGACCTGGCCCTCTACGCCGCCAAACAGGCCGGCCGCAACCAAGTGAAGGTGGCCGGCGGTCTGCCATGAAATTTACGCCAAACCACAGCCTGCCCGCCTGTTAGGTTTTAAGTTTTGCGCTTCTCCCCACTTCAGGAGACTCCATGAACTACCCCACCACCCGCACCCAAGACCTGGTCGAAGGCTACCACGGCACGCCCGTGGCCGACCCCTACCGCTGGCTCGAAGACGCCGACTCACCCGAAACCGCCAACTGGGTGGCCCGCCAGAACGAAACCGCCTTCGGCTACCTGAAACAGATCCCGGCCCAGCCGCGCATTCAGCAGCGCCTGACCGACTTGTGGGATTTCGCCAGGCGCTACACCATCGAGCACAAAGGCAGCCGCTACTTCCAAATGCGCAACAGCGGCCTGCAAAACCAGGATGTGCTCTTTGTGATGAACAGCCCTGAAGATGAGGGGCGCGTGCTGCTCGACCCCAACACCCTCAGCGCCGATGGCACCGCCGCGCTCAACACCTGGTCCATCAGCGAGGATGGCGAATGGCTGGCCTACGCGGTCTCGCAGTCCGGGTCAGACTGGCAGGTCTGGCACATCCGCAGCGTGGAAACCGGCGCCGACCTGCCCGACACGCTCGAATGGAGCAAGTTCAGCGGCGCAGCCTGGGTGCCCGACTCTAGCGGCTTCTTTTACGGGCGCTACCCGCAGCCAACCGAAGGCGAGACCTACCAGCAGGCCAACTACAACCAAAAGCTGTATTTTCACCGCCTGAACACCCCGCAGGGCGACGATACCCTGGCCTACGCCCGCCCCGACCAGCCGGAATGGGGCTTCAGCGCCGATGTGAGCGACGATGGGAACTTCCTGCTGTTAGGCGTCTGGCAGGGCACCGACCGGCGCAACCGTTTTTTTTACAGCGACCTGCGCAGCGATGCCGACTTTGTAGAACTCATCCCCGATCTCGAGGCCGCCTACGAGTTCATCGGCAACGACAACACGCGCTTCTACTTCCGCACCGACCTCGATGCCCCGCGCGCGCGCGTGATCGCGATCGATGTGACCCGCCCGGAAAAAACCGCGTGGCAAACCCTCATCCCCGAAAGCCAGGATGTGCTCGAGGCTGTGCGCATCGTCAACAATCAGTTCATTTGCATTTACCTGCGCGACGCGCACGAAAAACTGCTGCGTTTTGGGCTGGATGGCGCGCCGCTGGGCGAGATCGCCCTGCCCACGCTCGGATCGGTCACCTATGCATACAGCGCCACGCTGGAGGGCAAGCGCAACGATCACGAACTGTTCTACCTCTTCCACTCGTTCGCCTACCCCATAACCGTCTTCCGTTACGACTTTGGAACTGGCGAGAGCCAGGCCGTCTTCACCCCGCACATCGACTTCGACTTCAACGCCTTTGAAACCCGCCAGGTGTTCTACCCCTCCAAAGACGGCACACGCATCCCCATGTTCCTCGTCCACAAAAAGGGACTGGCGCGCGACGGGCAAAACCCCACTCTGCTGTATGGCTACGGCGGATTCAACATCTCGCTCACCCCGGCTTTCACCGTTCACCGCCTGGCCTGGCTGGAACTGGGCGGTGTGTACGCTGTGGCCAACCTGCGCGGCGGCAACGAGTACGGCGAAGCCTGGCACGCAGGCGGCATGCTGCACAACAAACAGAACGTGTTCGATGACTTCATCGCCGCGGCCGAGTGGCTGATCCGCGAAAAGATTACCGCCACACCCAAACTGGCCATCGAAGGCCGCTCGAACGGCGGCCTGCTGGTGGGCGCCTGCCTCACCCAGCGCCCCGACCTGTACGGCGCCTGCCTGCCGGCAGTGGGCGTGATGGATATGCTACGCTTCCACAAGTTCACCATCGGCTGGGCCTGGGTCAGCGACTATGGCTGCAGCGACAACCCGGATGAATTCAAAACGCTCTACGCCTACTCGCCCTACCACAACCTGCGGCCAGGCACGCACTACCCGGCCACACTCATCACCACCGGCGACCACGATGACCGCGTGGTGCCGGGGCACTCCTTCAAGTTCGCGGCGCGCCTGCAGGCATGCCAGACCGGCGATGCCCCCACGCTGATCCGCATTCAGACCAAGGCCGGGCACGGCGCGGGCAAACCCACCGCCATCCTCATCGAAGAGTGGGCCGACATCTACGCCTTCCTGGCCAAAAGCCTGGTTATGGAACAGGAATAAAGCACACCAGAATACGCAAAGACGCCAGGGAAAAAACTGGCGTCCTTTTTTTGTTCTGGAGCCCTTCCATAGTTGAAGGATGAGTGACCTCATTGAACCGCAAAGGCGCAAGATTTGAGATGATGATTCTCAATGCGAATTTCACAAATGTGCGAAGACCGTGAATTTCTTTTTGATTTAATAGTGAAATTCGTCAATTCGCGTTATGCGTGTTCCAAAGATCGAGAGTTGCACCCTGTCATTATTTACGCAAAAACCACTACCGGAAAGAATAGCTTTGCGTTTATTATTTTCACCCTTCACTTCTCACTCTTCACAACCAAACGGCTATACAATTAAAACATGACTTCCCGCCTGCGCCTGAGCGCTCCCCTGCTGCCCGTGCTGGCCGCGGCCGCGCTCGTCATGCAAATCATCGACCCTTCCCGCATCTGGACCGTTTTCCTGGTGGGGTTGGGCGGGCTGCTGGCAATCACCTACGCCTGGGCGCGCACGCTGCAGCGCGGACTCACACTCAAGCGCGAGATGCGCTACGGATGGGCCCAGGTGGGCGACACGCTCGAAGAACGTTTCTCGCTCCAAAACTCCGGCGGGCTGCCGGCCACCTGGGTCGAGATCGAAGACCGATCCACCCTGCCGGGCTATAACGCCAGCCGCGCCACCGGCGTAGATGCCGGCAGCACCAATCAGTGGATCACCAGCGGCGCCTGCACCCGCCGCGGATTGTACTGGCTGGGCGGCACAGGCCTGGCCACCGGCGACCCATTCGGGATTTTCACCGTCCGCCTCGAAGACCCGGCCCGCGCCACGCTAATGGTCATGCCGCCGGTGGTGCCCCTACCCGCGCTGGAGATCACCCCCGGCGGTTACAGCGGCGATGGACGCCCCCTGCCCCACGCCCCCGAACGGACCATTAACGCCACCAGTGTGCGCGAATACACCCCCGGCGACAGCCTGCGCCTCATCCACTGGCCCACCACCGCCCGCCAGGGCAAGCCCTTTGTGCGCCTGTTCGACGGCGCCCCCGCCAGCGACTGGTGGATCTTGCTCGACCTGCACGCTGCCAGTCAGATCGGCCAAGGGGGTGATTCCACCACAGAGCACGGCATTATCCTGGCTGCCTCACTGGCAGACCAGGGGCTGCGTGCCCGGCGCAGCGTGGGGCTGGCGATCAACGGGCACAGCCTGGGCTGGCTGCCCCCCCGCCCCGGTGAAAATCACAAGTGGGACATTTTGCGCGCGCTGGCCCTGGCCGAGCCCGGACCCACCCCGCTGCCCGGCCTGCTCGAGCGCATTCGCCCGGCGCTGGGTCGCTACGCCAGCCTGATCCTCATCACCCCCAGCACACAAACAGACTGGCTCGATTCCCTTGTGGCATTGCGCTGGCGCGGCATCCAGACCACTGCGCTTATGCTGGATGCGCCGTCCTTTGGCGGCAAAACCAGCCAGGCGCCCGTGCGCGCCGCCCTGGAAAAAATGGGCGTGGCAAATCACGCCATCCCACGCGACCTGCTCGACCGCCCCAAAGCCCCGCCCGGCGCCCACCGCTGGGAGTGGCGCGTTACACCCCGCGGGCGGGCGGTTCCCATTCACACCCCCGGCGATTCCGCGTGGCGCAGGCTGGCCGAATGACCCCCGGGCGCATCTTCCGCTGGCTGGGCCGAAATGCCGGACTGGCCCTCACCCTGGCCGCGGCCGCCATACTTGGCAGCGCCATTGGGCAGGCCGTGCGCAGCGCAGCCGGGCTGTTCCTGCCGGTCACGCTGGCAGGTGTGTTGGCCGGTTGGGGCGTGGCGCGCACCCGTCTTAACGGATGGCAGGCTGCGGGTGCTTTGATCGCGGCGGGAGCGCTTGGGGTGTTCCTGGCAGTGGCAGGGTTGGCCGGGCCCCTAGCAGCGCTGATCCTCTCTCTCTTTGACCTGCTCGCACAACTCACCTTTTGGCTACGCGAAAATATGACCCCGGACCCAACCGCACTGCTCGCGCTGTGGCAGGATATCCTCAACCGCGCCGCAGCCCTGCTTGCCCGGCTGGGGACGTGGGGCGCAGCGTTGATTGCCGGAAGACCGCAAACCGACCCGGCCGCCGCCGGGCTGGCCTGGGGCGTGGGGCTGTGGCTGGTGTGCGCCTGGTCCGGCTGGACGATGCGCCGCCATAACCGTGGGCTGGCTGCACTGGCCCCGGGTGGCGTGGTGTTGGCCGCGACGATCGATTATGCCGTGCGGGAATCCGGGTTGGTGGTTGGTTACCTGGCGGCCATGCTGGCCCTGGCAGGGCTGGGACACTGGCAGCGCCTGCACGCGCGACTGGCGCATCGCCGCATGGACTATGCCGAAAGCGTGCCGCAAGAAACGTTGTTAATGGCTGCTGCCATTGGCGTGCTGCTTGTCTCGCTGGCTGGAATTTCGCCTTCGCTGTCCTGGCGCGACCTGCGCGACTGGTTGCAACCCGAACGCACGACCAGCCGCGCCGAAAACCTGGCCGAATCGATGGGGCTGCAGCCCGCCCAGGGCGGTGGGGGCGGCAGCGGCGCCGAAAACCCGTTTGGGCTGCCGCGCAACCAATTGGTGGGCATGCCACCCGAACTGGGTCGCGCCCTGGTGATGACCATCGCAACGGGTGAGTTCCCACCCATCAGCGGTCCCAGCATCCCCTTCGATGCCCCGCGCTATTACTGGCGCACCACAACTTATGATGTTTATACCGGCTTTGGTTGGACCAGCAGCCCGGCCACCACATCTGCCCTGCCGGCCAACACCGCGCTCATGGCTGGGTCAGCCGGTTACCGCCCAATGCGCCTGAACGTTACCCTCGCCAACCGCGAGAGCATGCGCGTTTATTGGACAGGCGCACTGGCCAGCGCAGATGTGCGGTTGGATATCGCCTGGCGCATCCCGCCGCCTGAGCCTTCGGCCGCCACACCGGCCAACAACGGCGATATGCTTGGCGCACTCACCAGCCAGAACAGTTATACGGTAACGGCCTTCCTGCCCCAGGCTGCCATCCGCGACCTGCGTGCAGCCGGGGAGGCCTACCCGCCCGAGATTGCCGAACGATACCTGCGCCTGCCAGACAGTCTGCCCAACCGCGTGCTGGGGCTGGCCCGAGACCTGACCGCCACAGCCGCCACACCGTACGACCGCGTGCGGCAAATTGAAGCCTACCTGCGCCTGTTCCCCTACAGCCTGGAGGTGCAGCCGCCCCCGCCCGGCCGCGATATTGTGGATCACTTTCTCTTCGACCTGCAAACCGGCTACTGTGATTATTATGCTTCGGCTATGGTGGTGCTCAGCCGGGCAGCGGGTGTGCCAGCCCGCCTGGTGGTGGGCTACGCCAGCGGTGAATATGACACCGCGCGGGCAGTGTATATGGTGCGGCAGCAGGATGCCCACGCCTGGGCGGAGGTTTACTTCCCGGGCACGGGCTGGGTGGAATTCGAGCCTACCGCGGCTCTGCCAGCCATCAACCGCCCCTCGGGCAGCGCAGCGAGCCAGGCAGAAGAAACCGGCACCCAGTCTGTGGTTGCTGCGCTGGTGACAGCCACGCGGGTGCAGCTGCGCATGCTGACGGCCACACTGGGCGGGCAGCTTATGCTGGGCGCATTGGGGTTGGCCACACTGGTCTGGCTATGGTTCACCGCCGAGATCTGGTGGCTGGCCGCGCTGGCGCGATTGAACCCGCCCCGGGCCGCACGCCTGCTGTACAACCGCCTGAAAAAACGCACGCGCAGGCTGCTGCCCGGGTTGGAAATCGGACTCACCCCCGGCGAAATGCAGTGCAAACTGTCAGAACGGTTCAAGAAATCAAAAACCCGCCTGCCGGCGGGCTGGATGGCACATGCACTAGACGAGGTTGATGCCGTTGTGACGGTGTATGTTGCCCAAACTTTCAGCAATCACCCGCCAGACAGCCTCGCTGTGAAGCGCGCAGTGGCAGCCTGGGCACGCCTGCGCTGGCGGTTGAGGGTGATAGGCTGGCTGCGATGAGGCCTGGGCGTTTACGCTTCTGACAGGGCAGACAAAAACTCCAGGATGTATGGGTTCACCTGCGTGGGGTGGCTCTGGTGAGGCACGTGCCCCGCGCCTGGGATGGCCTGTCTGCGGGCATGGGGCAAGTGTTGCAGCATTGCCTCAAACGAACGGGGCGCCAGGGTGTTATCACGCGCACCCCACAGCAGCAGGGTGGGCTGCGCTACGTTCCGCAAGAGGGGCATCAAATCGTCCATGGTGTTGGGGATGTTATAAACGCCCGGGGCGGTGCGGGTGTAATCGAGCGCGGTTTGCCTGCGGGTTTCTTCATCCAGGGCATGTGCGCCACCCGCGCTGTGCCCCATGGCGATACTGGTCACATCCACAATGATGCGAAAAATCCACTCCGGCGTTTTGCTGACGATGGCAGCATTGATAAGGCGGCGATGATAGGTGCGGCGCAACAGCCAGGGTAGTTGCGCCAGAGCGTAGAACGGGTTGATCAGCGTCAGCGCGCGCGCGCGCTGGGGGTAACGCAGGGCATAGGCCAGGGCCAGGTATCCGCCCAGCGAGTGCCCGATCAACACCGGCGGTCGAGACAGCGCCAGCGAATCGATCCAACCAGAGAAGTGGTCGAAAATCCAATCGATATGATACGCGCGCGAAATCGGTTTGGCGCTTTCACCGTGCCCAAGCAGGTCCAGTGCATAGGCAGCGTAATTGTGACGGGCGAGTTCGGGCAGCAAGGCTTTCCAATCATAGAGCGAGGCTGCCAGTCCGTGAATGCACACCACCGGCGCGCCTTCGCCCAGTTGGATGTAATTGGGGGTCGTTTGCGAATGAGCATCCATAACCCCAATTGTGCCACACTTGCACCCCGTGAACAGAGTAACCCCGGTTTCCCCACCGATCAAAATTCGGGTAATCATGTTCGAATTCGGGAAACGCGGTTGGAATGCCAGGTTGAAATTCGGCGGCAATTCAACTTCAATCTGCTGCCAGGTTGGGGTTTTATTCAGGAGAAAAAAGATGCCAAAACCAAGAGTGGTCATGACCGGCATGGGGGCTGTCTCTTCGCTTGGGGATCCGTCACATCAGCCGTTTCAACGCGGCTTTCATGAAAACCCAGGTTGCCGGTGAAGTGGATTTTGACCCTGTGCGCTATGACATTCCTGCCAGGAATGCACGCCGGATGTCCCAGGCACCCCAAATGGCGCTGGCGGCTGCCTCCCTGGCAATCGCCGATTCCAACCTGAGCCTGGAGACGATCCGGGCGCAAAATGAGCGCAGCGGCGTAGTGCTGGAAACCGCCAACGCAGGGTTTGAGGTTTTGCTGAAAACCTCGCTTGCAGGATCTTGACCACTTCAAAAGCTTCAACGACACACACGGGCATGCCGCCGGAGACGCGCTGTTGTGCGCCCTGGCCAGGTTGCTGCGTGAGCGCACCCGCGATGCCGACATCGCCTGCCGCTACGGTGGCGAGGAATTTATCATCGTGATGCCCGGCAGCCCGCTCCATTCTGCACAGCACCGCGCCGATGAGATCCGTCAGCAATTCGCCCGATCTATCATTGAAATGGATGGCGCTATGTTGCAAGCCACTATTTCGCTCGGACTTTCTGCATATCCTGCACACGGTAAAAATAGCGAGGATCTCATCAAAAAAGCCCTAAGAACCTATCCGAAAAATATTTGAAAAAAGAGACGTAACCTGATAGAAAAGGATTCTCTACAATCCTCTAACAAGGTTAACGTCTCCATGTCCAAGGATAGCACAAAATCG
>DAOUAP010000053.1:0-49543 GCA_034433165.1 Anaerolineales bacterium
TGACAGTGGGTGTGCGCGTGGGGGTGGCTGTGCGGGTGGGTGTGGCGGTTGGCGTGTGGGTGACAGTGGGCGGCAGGATGGGCGTGGGTGTAATGAGGATTTCAGGCGGGTAAAGCTGCAAGATGGCCGAAGTCCAGTCCAGCCCGTCGGTCTTGGCGAATTGGTTGAAGCGCGCGCCACGGTAAAACGTGCGCCAGTTGGTGTAGGCTGGCAGGCGCTCCCAGTTATACTGGCGGGCCAGGTCGGTCAGATCGATCCAGTAGCCGGGCGGAACTTTCTCCACAAAAGCGCCGCCCTGCTCGTAGGCAGTGGGGTTCAGGCTGTAGCGGGCGTTCAGGTCCCAGGGGATGGATTGGAGCGGCTCACCTACTGAGCCATCTTGCAATTGGGCGCGGGTGAACAACCGCCAGTATGTCTGCTGCCCGAAATCTTCGCGCACTACCACCAGCCAGCCTGCGTTGACCAAAACAGGGTTAATAGAGAATGCCCGCCCGGTATACAGCCAATCTTCGCCTTGTCCGGGGTCGAGGGTGGTGGTGATGGGGGTGTAGGCGTTCTCCAGATTGGCGAGCAAGTCCCAGCCGCTGGTGCGGGCGATGTGACTGCGCAGTGCCAGGAAAGCATCGTCGACGGCGTCGTGCAGGTTGGGAAATGGGACGCTGACTTCGTTGATGCGTACCAGGGTGGCGCGCCCTTGAATATCTGGGGCAACCACGAAAATGGTCTCGTACAGTGGCGAAACCTGCGCGCGCGCTGCTGCTTCGAATGGGGCGGGCAGGGGGCTGGGAAGCGGCGCATCGCGCCAGACCAGCCCGCGCAAACTGCCAAACAATGGGGCCAGCGGTTGGGTGAGCTGTCCGCCGGTGGTATAGGCGGTGAAGTAGTCGGCATTGGGCGCGGCCACGCGCGCGGCGATCTGGGCGGCATCGGGGCTCCACATGGGCCAGTCTCCGCTGCCAATGTAACGCGCGCGCCGTTCTGGTGAGCGGATATCGTAGGTGTAGATGCCGCTCAACCCGTTGCGATAGCCGGCGCTGCCCCAGGCCAGCAGGTTGCCATCGTAAGACCAGGCCGGGTGCGCTTCGCCGCCATCCGGGTTCTGGCTCAGGTTGACAAAGCGCCCATCGCTGGTGGCATCGAGATTGGCCAGCCAGACTTCATTCTCCCCGCTGCGGTTCGAGACGAAGGCCACCTGGCGGCCTTGCGGCGACCAGGCCGGAGACTGGTCTACCCCGGGGTGGTTGGTGAGGCGGATTGGGGATTGGCCGGGGTTGACCAGCGAGCGGATCTCTATTTCCAGGTTGTCGTCGAGGTAGGTCTCGTATACGATCCACTGGTAATCGGGGGAAAAGGACGGGCTGGCATCGAATTGCGGGGTGTCGGTCAGGCGCAAGAGGCCGCCGGTCTCGAGGTCGAGGAGGTACAGGTCCCAAAAACCGGATCGGTCAGAGGCGAAAGCCAGGCTGCGTTCATCCGGGCTGAGGGCGGGGGTAATGTCGTTCCACTCGCCGAACGTGATGCGGGTTAGTTCGAGCGTCTCGGCATCGAAGAGGTGCAGTCGGTAAAACCCACCCTCGTTGAGGGAGAGGATAAAGCGCCCGCGCCCGTCAAAAGACTGGGCAGGCTGGGCTTCGGTGGAGATTTCTGGCGCGGGGGGGGTGTTGGCCGCAGGATCTGTTGGGGAGCCAGGCGGCGTTTCCATGCCCGGAGCGCAGGCAGCCAGAAAGAGGAACATCAGGGCAGCGGCAGCCAGGAGCGCCCGTGCGGCGCGGACGTGGGGTAATGACATGGGCTGATTTTACCTGGGTTGTAGGGCAGCAAAAAATTCAATCGGATTGCAGAGCTCGAACAGGCTGCTCATGCGCCAGGTTTTGTAGGCTTCCAGTTCGGCCGTGCTGGCCGATGATGTGTAGAAGGCCATGCTCTCGAATCGCTGCCCCGGCGGGCCCAGGCGCGTTTCGAAGTGCAGGTGCGGCGCATCGGACCAGCCTGTGTTGCCGACGATGCCCAGTTTTTGCCCGCACGGGATGGGCTGCCCGAGGCTGACTTCCGGTTCATTGGCAAGGTGTGCGTAGGCGGTGTAGAGGGATGCGCCCGGGGCAATGCGCCAGCGCAGCACGAGCGCCGGTGGGATTTTTTCGTACGGCGTCTCGAGGATGACCGCGTTGCCATACGGGTCGCGGTTCTTGATGACGGCCGCCACTGTTGAATCCAGCGCAGCCAGCACGCCTGCGCCTTCGATGGGGCGCGAATCGATTGGCCAGATCACATCAACACCGTGATGTCCATCATCATCGTTTGGCTGAGGCGGTTTGAAAGGCTTGTTGACCATGCCGGCGATCTCGCTGAAGGCAAACCCCTCCAACGGTGAGCAAACGCGGTAGGGCGGCTGGGTGGGCAGAGATGTTGCTGTGGGCGGCGGGGTCGTAACGCTGGGTAATGGGATGGCCGTGGACGTGGATGCGCGCGCCAATGTGGGTAAGGCAGTGGCATCGACGGGCTCAGCTTTCTGAATGGCGGGAGGCGGTGCGCAGGCAGTGATCAGGATGCATAACGCTAAAACCAGCAGGGAAGGCTTCGGGTGCATATTGTCCAAAACTCGTAATAAGAGGCGCCACGGTAAAACAGAGAAAAGAGAGAGGGAATGGAAGTCTGAAACTGTTTTTGTGCAAAAGAAACCACAAAAAGCTCGGTAACTCTGCGCGCTCTGTGGCAGAAAAACAAAGAACTTGCTTTACGCTGTCCTATGCGATGCTGAAAGTCACTTCGCGGCGGTCGTTTTCGGGCAGGTCGGGGTAGTACAGGCGCGCGATGATGCGGTACTTTCCTTGCGGTTGGGCGCGGCGCACGTGCATGACGAACTCGATCTTCCAGTTCATCGGTTCGATGAAGCTGGCGGTGGCCACTTCCTCTTCGTGGCTGTCGAGCATGACCACCTCGATCCAGGGGCGTTTTTGGAAGGGTGTGGCTTCGATGTTGACGCGCACTTTCGAGCCGTCTGGGTAAGGGGTCGCGATCATCTCTTTGAAGCGGACTTCTTCAGGCGGCACGGGCGCAGCGCCTGGCCCGGCCAGCTCTGGGAAGAAAAAGTTCAGGTCGTTGTCACTCATGCGGGGTTCCTTTTTCGGGCAACGAATACTGCAAGACCACAAATTTGTTTGATGAATTGGTGCAATTCGCGTTAAGGTTTTTGCTCAGTTTTACAAAGTATCAGGTTGCCAGTACGCGCCATTCAATGCAGATTTTATTCATCGAACAGGAAAGTTGCCTCGGCGTAGTAGCGCACGTTCTTCTTCTTGATGCGCTCCTGCACCCAGCGCTGCAGGTAGGTCTCCTTGTACTCCACCGGTTTGGCGCTCGAAAGCTCGTGCAGCGGATAGTTGAGGTGCAGCGCGCGCGGCGACACCGTAAAGCGCGTGATGCCGGTCGGCAGCATCCCACCCTGGGCGGCCAGGTCGAGCGCCAGTTTCACATCGAAACGCGGGAAGATGAACAGCGCCGTCAGGTCAGCATGGATGTCTTTGAAAAAATCAACATCCGTTTGCATGGTGCGGTCGAGGAAAGACCGGTCCTTGTAACTGTCCACAATGCCGTGCAGGTAGGCGGCCATGCGTGCGCCCTCGCGCGTGGTGCAGGTCAGGTAGGTGTTGCCGTCCGCCAGCTGGATCTCCACCGGCATGCAGTCCAGTTCGTGGCGTTTGTTCGAGCCGCGCTCGATGGGCATCAGCTTCAACCCGGCCACATCGCGAATGCTGCGGATCAGGTCGGACGCCTCCGCCCCCCACACCACATGGTTCCACACCTCCAGGTGTACGTGTGGGTCATCGGGCTGCACCACCTGCGCCACAATGTGCGGAAAATCCATCTCCTGCAGGCTGGTGACGCGGTTGGCACCATCCAGCACCATGTAACGTCCGCTGCCATCTTCAAGCGGCATCACAATGGGCGGGTTGCGTAAAATCCCCTGCGCGCGCAGCTTATCGACCAGCGGCAGGGTGCGCTGCCGGTCGTGGTCTTCGTGCAAGATCAGCGACGGCAGGGGCAGAATGTGAAGTTTGGGGAGTTCGGGCGACATGCGATACAAAATACCATGAATTTGGTGATGAGTGAAGAGTGCTAGAGCGCGGATAATTTTTCAAGCGCGGCAGCAAAGTCCGCCGGGTAGGGGGCGGTGAAAGTCAGCATTTGACCGCTGGCCGGGTGTGCCAGGCTCAGCGAGAGCGCGTGCAGCGCCGGGCGGGCGATCAGGTCTGTGGGCGGGGCAGAGTACAGGATGTCGCCTACGAGCGGGTGACCCAGCGCGAACAGGTGCACGCGGACCTGGTGCGTGCGTCCGCTCATGGGCGTGGACTCGACCAACCCGCAGCCTGCATACCGTTTAATCACCCTGAAGCGCGTCTCGCACGGCTTGCCCTTGCCATGATCGACCATCGTGCGGTGCTTGTGGCCCACGTTCACGCGCAGCGGGTGTCTGGCAACACGCTCTTCCCATGTCGGTTCGCCGTTGACCAGGGCGTGGTACACCTTATTGGCCGTGTGCCGCTCGAACTGGGCGTTCAGCGCGCGGTGCGCCTCGGCGCTGCGCGCAAAGACCATCACCCCGCTGGTGACCTTGTCCAGCCGGTGCACCACCCATAATTTGCCCTGTTCCGCCTCAAGCATTTTGACGAGATAGGGCGCGCCCGGCTCCCAGCCATCGGGTAAAACAGGGACACCAGCTGGTTTGTCGATAACAAGGATGTGCTCATCAGAATGTAGAATATGGGGTAGCATGGGTCAATTGTAACCGTTCATCCGGTCATCAGGTTCAAAATCCGCTCCCAGTTCCGTTTTACCCTTGACATTGACGTAGCGTTAGGGTTTATATTAACGCCATGTTCACCGTCAAACAGCTCTCCCGCCTGGCGGGGGTCACCCCGCGCACCCTGCACCACTACGACCAGATCGGCCTGCTCAAGCCGTCCCGCGTGGGCGATAACGGCTATCGCTACTACGGGGAGGAGGCATTGGTCCGGTTGCAGCAAATCCTGCTCTACCGCGAGCTGGACCTGCCGCTGGAAAACATCAAGCAGATCATGGGACGCCGTGATTTCGATGTGCTCGCCGCGCTGGAACAGCACAAACTGGAGTTGTTGAAGCGCCGGGCGCGTCTCAAGCGTCTGATGCACACAGTGGACGACACCATCGACTACCTGAAAGGAACCAAAAAAATGAGCAACCAGCAAATGTTTTCCGGTTTTAGCGAAGAACAGCAGGAAAAGTACGCCGCCGAAGCCGGGCAGATGTACGACCCCGCCACCGTGCGCGAATCCAACCGAAAATGGAAAGCCTATGGCAAAGAGAAGCAGCAGCAGATCCTCGATGAAGGCGGGCAGATCTATCGCGACCTGATCGCCGCGATGGATAAGGGCCCCGCCTCCCCCGAGGCGCAGGCTGGCGTGGCCCGCTGGCGCGCCCACATGGACTACTTCTGGACGCCGTCGCTCGACCAGCTGGTGGGGCTGGCAGAAATGTACAGCGCCGACCCGCGCTTCAAGGCCAACTTCGATTCCATGCACCCGCGCCTGGCGGAGTTCATGGGCGAAGCGGTGCGCATCTATGTGTCCGGCCAGAAAAAATAGAAGACCGGCTGCGCATTTTCTGCGCCAGGCAGCATAACGCTCCCTGGCGCGGATTTTTTAACTATAATTGTTCCAGACACCTAACCAGAGAGGTGACCCGATGAACCGCAGAGATTTTGGCAAACTGGTGGCGGCTTTGCGCCAGGACCAGGGCTGGACCCAGGTGCAGCTGGCAGATTTTGTGGAAATTGAGCTTGACATGCTCAGCAACATCGAGCGCGGGGCTAAAAAACATCTCGATCCCGGCCTGCTTTACCGCCTGGCCAGTGTTTTGCAACTCGCCAGCCTCGAGCGGCAGGAATTTTTCCTGGCCGCCAGCGGACTGGAGCAGGAGCAGATTGTGCGCCATGCCAACATGCCCTGGTCGGGCAGTCTTTCTACGCCAGGGACCACCCTGGAGCGTCTGATCGGGATGATGTCGCAGATGACCGTGCCGGCTGTGCTGACTGATGTGTACGGGGACATCCTGGCGCTCAACCCCTCCATCTTCAACCTGTACAGCATCGATCTGTCCCTGGTGCAAACCGCCGCCCAAAGCCCGTTCGGGTTTAATTTTATCTATTTCTTGTACGGATTAGCGGCCAATAGCCCCAGCTTTGGCGAAAACTTCAGCGAGTCGGCGTTCCAGTTCCTTCGCGCGTTTCGGCAGGGTACCATGCGCTACCGCATTTTCCCGCGCTACCGGGCGCTGATGACAGAAATGCGCGATGTGAAGAAGTACCCGCTTTTCGACCTGCACTGGCGCAGGGTGTCTGCCTTGGAAACCGACAAGGAATCCATGCTCGATTCCTACGAAATCCGCCACCCGAATTATGGCGCGCTGCGGGTTATCACGACTGCCTCGGTCACAACCAGCCCTCACGGCGAACTGTACCTGAACCATTACACCCCCATGGACCGTCACACGGCTGCCAGTTTTCTCGATATCTACGACCGCGTCGGCGGCGGGGCGATGCGTCTTTCTCCCTGGCCGCGTAACGATTGATCTGTTGCGGGGCTTCTGTTTTCTGCGCAGACTACCGGCGGGGTATGCTGATAATGAAGGATGTGCCCTTGTCCAGTTCGCTCTGCACCTCGATGCTGCCGCTGTGACCGATCACGATCTGTTTGACGATTGACAACCCCAGCCCGGTGCCCATGACCTTGTTTTCGCTCTTTTTGACACGGTAGAACTTTTCGAACAAGTGTGAGAGCGCTTCCTTCGGGATGCCCATGCCGGTGTCTTGCACGGTGATAATGCAATCGTGTTCGGTGTAATCGGCTTTCAGGGTGGCAGAGCCGCCGGGGCGGTTGTACTTGATGGCGTTGCTGAGCAGGTTGAAGATGACCTGTTTCAGTTTGTCGCGGTCTGCCTGTATGGTGGGGAAATCGTGCGGCACATCGATATTGATGCGCACACTGGCTTCCTGGGCTTTGGGTTCAATCACGCTGACGCATTCACTGAACAATCGTGGGATGTCGGTGGAACTCATGCGGAATTGTACGCGCCCCGATTCAAGCCGGGCCAGGTCAAGGAATGAGGTGGCCAGCGTATTGAGGCGCAGCGCTTCGTTGTGAATGTTGTTGATTATCTGTGTGCCCTGTTCGCGCGAGATTTCTGGGCGCAGCAACAGGTAGGTGGCGGTGCTCATTGAGGCCAGCGGGGTGCGCAGTTCGTGCACAAATTCTGAGATCAGGTCTGATTGCTGGAAGAGGCGCGTATTCTCGATGGCCACGGCAGCCTGGGCGCTAAGCACGGTCAGCAGGTCTTCATCGGTGTCCGAAAACTCCCCCTCGGCTTTGTTGAGCACTTCCAGCACGCCAATCACTTTATCTTTCGTAATGAGCGGCACGCCAATGAGGGAACGCGTCTTCGTCTCGGTGGCATTTGAGACCTGGCGGTAATACCGCTTGTCGTTATCCACATTGCCAATGCGCACTGGCTGGCGGTTTGTCACAATCCAGCCGGCAATGGATCCTTCGAGCGGCACGGCCAGCCCGCGCAGCGACGACATGTCGTTGGTGGCTACCTGGAAGAACAACTGCCGTGCAGTGTCATCATATAAAAGGATGGAAGCGGCCTCTGCGCCGGTAATGTCGGCGGCAGCGCGGATGATTCTGTTGAGCAGGGGGTTGAGGTCGAGCGTGGAGGCCAGGTCGCGCGCGATGTCGATCAGGCGGCGATAGCCATCCAACAGTTGGGTTGTTTCGGCGGCAGTTTGCTTATCCATTAATAACCCGCTCTGTGATTGCAGGGATGATGATGGAAACATTGTCTGCAATGGTAACATCGGCACGGACATTCAGGTAAGTTTGCAACTGATTAATTATGATGAGGTGGGCCCCGCGGTCTATGGCTTGCATGGGCAGCCCTGCCACGGGCAGCACTTCCAGTGACGAGCCGATGACGATGAACAGGTCACATTGTTGTGCTTCGCGCTGGGCTGCCAGCCAGGCTTTTTGGGGAAGTTGTTCGCCAAACAGGATGACATCGGGTTTGAGGATGGCTCCGCAATCGGGGCAATGGGGGATGCGTCGGTCCGACAGGAAAGACGGCAGGTAGTGGCGGTGATTGTACTGGTGGAAGCATCCGGCGCATGAAAGTGTGTCGAGGGTGCCGTGCATTTCAATGACATGTTGTGCGCCGGCCTTTTGGTGCAGCATGTCGATATTCTGGGTGATGGTGGCATGCAGGTAGCCGGCATGTTCGAGTGCGGCCAGGGCAATATGGGCCGGGTTTGGCGCAGCCTCAAAAATCTGGCTGACCAGTGGATGGAACCAGTTGTAGAACTTTTCTGGGTGGGTGCGAAAGGTGGAAAGGGATGCAACTTCGAGCGGTTCATCGCGCGACCACAACCCGGTGCCCTCCGAACGGAAATCGGGGATGCCCGAGGGGGTGGAGATGCCTGCCCCGGTCAGCGCCACGATACGGCGCGCATTGCGGAGCAGGTCGGCGGCGAAATCGATCTTCTCGCGAGTTTTGTTCGAGAGCGCGTCCATGGGGCGGCATCTCAGCGCGGCATGCGCTCGATAAGCTGGTTGGTCAGTTGGATGAATTGCTGGGCGGTCAACCCTTCGGGTTGGGCGAAGAAGGCGGTGGTCTTTTTGCGCCCCGCCTGCATTAAAAGTTCTGGCATGGCGGTGACTGTGACCGAGACCGGGTGGGCCAGTTTTTCGGTCACCTGGTTCATGGACAGGTAAAGGTCTGATCGCATACGAAAATTGAGCACCGTCAGGATGCGGCGTTTATCGACCCCGGCGCCAATCAGGTCGCTGATGAGGGCCCGGGTGTGCTGTACGCTGCCTTCGGTAGGTTCCAGTACCAATACCAATTGGTGGCAATGCCTGATCATCTTTTGTGAAACGATCGGCAGTCCGGGGCCCAGGTCGAAGATGGTGTAACGGGCAATGAATGGCATGCGGGTAGCGATGGCTTCCACCTGGTCGATGCCGGTTGCCGCCAGGGCAGAATCTTTAGGGGTATGCGAGGCCGCCAGCAATTTGATGCCGCTCTCGTGCATGTACAGGCTTTCGCGAATGCGGTCGCGGTGGATATCGCCGGTCACTGTGGTGAGCAGCATGTTCAGTCCACGCCCGTGTGGTTCGTCCAATCCCAGGTCGAAGGCAGCGGTTCCCTGCCCCGGGCGCAATTCAATGAAGACCACATCGCTTTTTGTTTTTTGACGCAGCGCGCTGGACAGGTTGAGCGCGATGGTGGTGACCCCAAGCCCGCCGCGCGCTGAGATGACGCCGACGATTTTCCCGGGTTCTTCGGTGGGCGGGGCAGTGGGCGGGTTCATGCCGCGCGCCTTGGCGCGCGTGAGTAGGGCCTTGACATGCGCCTGCAGTTCGGTGGGGTGGGTGGGTTTGGTCAGGTAGTCGTCAGCGCCTGCTTCGAAGCCTTCCACCTTGTCGTCCAGCTGTGATTTTGCGGTGAACATGAGGATGGGAATGCCCGCCGTCGATGGGTTGGTGCGCAGGCGACGCGCCACTTCGTAACCATCCATGCCGGGCATCATCACATCGAGCAGGATGAGGTCGGGCAGTTGCTCGCTGGCCTGCTGCAGCCCCTGAGACCCGCTGTTGGCAGCCAGGATTTGGTAGCCCTGTTTTTGCAGCATGAGGCCCACAAGTCGCAGTGTGTCCAGATCGTCATCGATGATCAAAATTCGCTCGGGCATGGCGTTACCTCGTGGTGGATGGGTCAGTTCGTTTCTATTTTACATGATAAGGATGCTATAATTAATTGAAATTCGGGGATGACTGGCTTCGACGGGAGAGGCTGGCCCCGGAATGCGAGCCGAGAGCGCGCCGAGCTCGAAAAATCAGCGCAAACCATTAAGTGCCAACCGCACTTCATACGCCGCGATGCCCCTCGCCGCTTAGTCGGTAGAGAGTAACACGGCCCGCCTCCACAGATGAGGCGGCGTCTGCCTGCCCCGTTCTCCGCCGGGTGGCAGAGCAGGCGTCACAAAGGCAGAGTGCTGCGCCCCCACGCTGCTAAGGGCGCAAAAGAGGGCTTTCGGGTCCAGGCGGCTGGCCTGGGGTAGTCCGCGCCGGTTGAGGCGCCCCGGGTGACACACTTCGACCGGCTACGCTCGTAGATTTCCGGCGGACGAATCTTTCGGACGCGGGTTCGATTCCCGCCATCTCCACTCGCAAGCGCGCTCGCAAACCGGGCGCGTTTTGCGTTGGCCGAACGCGGGTCCCCACCGCGCGGCGCCTGGGTTTGGAAGCGTTTTTTCGAGGGATGCTGCCATCTTTCGATTTTTCAAGGCGGGTAAATCCTCAAAACATTAAAAAACATGTTAAAATCAAGTGATTCATTGTTGCTCCTTCAAGTCTTTCTCATTGCCACAGCGGTTCAAATAAAAAAAAACATGGCAAACCCACCGGAAAGACATTTTGAGGAGCCTTTTCTTTAAATTACCCCAAAAGTTATCTTGCCTGAAAGGGTCGCACTCATGATGAGAAAATTCCCAAAATCGCCTGTCGGTGCAATAATTACAGCCCGGAGGTCCTCACGGCTTACTGCCATCCTCCTGTTGCTGGCTTTGTTGCTGTCGGTTGTTCCCGCGCAGCCGGCCTTGGCTGCCGGGCCTGTGCTGGTACTGACGCCCATCACCTGGAACGTGGTCGGGCTTGACAGCAACAATGTCAATGTGGGTCCCAGCAACTTTCCGGTGGGGGTGCGCGTGTGCAATACCGGTGACGCACCGGCTACGGGGGTGCAGGCCACCTTCAACTGGACATCTGCCATTAACTCGGCCTATATTGACTTGCGGCCCGGCTCACAAAACCCTGTGCCCGGTACCCCGGTGACCATCAGCAATCTGGCGCCCAATAATTGCCGCGATTTCTATTTCGAAGTGCAAGTTACGCGCGACCCGGCCTCGCGCGGCAAAGCGCGCCCCTATACCATCAGCGTAGCATATAACGAGGGTACGCCGCTTTCCACACCCTCGGCGCGTGAAATCTATGTGGAATGGCTGGTGTCGCAGAACCGCAACTACACCGTTGACGTTCAGTTGAACAGTGTCTCGGTTCCGGCTGGTGGCACCATGACCCTGATGGTTGGCCAAACCTATGACATTACGCTGGTTGCCAAAACGGCCACCCAGGGTTATGAACAGATCGAAAGTTTTATTAATTTTCCCAATACCATTTTCCGTGTCAACAGGGTTTCCACCGCCTATTCGGCCTTCGATACGGTCACACCCGACCCGCTGGCGGCCACCAAGTTGTACGCGGATGGTTGCGCTTGGGTGAATGATGTTAACTCGCCCAATTATCGCTCGTGCACCGAGACGGGCAAGTATGGCGGTGATGTGACTGTTGTATATAACGTTACCATCATTGGCGGAAGTGGTACCAATAACGCCCTTAACTCGCTTATTTATGACTTTTCGGGCAGCAGTTATCACTATAATGCCGACTGGTCTTCGCAGGTGCGTTTTGCGCAAATCGTGAATGCCAGTGTCAGCAAGTCGTTCTCGCCCAAGACCATCACCCCAGGTGGCACTTCAACCCTCACTTTTACCGTCAGCAATCCAGGACCTGGATCGATCAGCAATGTGAACTTTGTCGATAACCTGCCCTCTGGGGTGAGTGTGGCCGCCACGCCCAGCCTGACCTATAGTCCCGGTTGCGGGCCCAGCCCTTTGCCGGTATCAGTATCCCCGGGCGCAACCTCACTTTCGTTTTCCAACCTGACCTTGACCGGGCTGGGAACGTGCACCATCAGCGTCAATGTAACGGCTTCAACCAATGCCATCTACACCAACACCTCCAACCCGCTGTTCATTGGTACAGATAATACAGGCAATTTTGCCAGTGATGTGCTGGTGGTCGATTCGCGCCCGCCTGCGCCATCCACATGCGCCAGTCCGTCCATCATTGCCACCTGGACCATGCCCGCCACCGGGCAGGGCAGTGGCGGCCCGCCCCCGCCATTTACAACCAAGGCGGGAGATGTTTCGTTTGCCACGGCAACCAGTTTGGGGGGCACAACCACCACCATTGCTGCCGGTGGGGTAACCACCAATCAGTGGCTTATTACTGGCGGCTGGCAAAATATCACCGTTCCGCCTACTGCTACCTCCCAGCCGTATTTTGAATTTTTCCTGGATACCAGCAACTACGGTGGTATTGCCATTAGGTTTGCTCACAACTTGCAAGGCAATGGCAACTGGGCGAACCCGGGCGACAACAATTACTATATTCATACCCAGCCAGATGCTGACGCATTCACCACCAGCGCCGCCACCAATGCCCCCAAGGGCGCGTGGACGACGACAACCGCCTATACTGCGCCAACCAGTGGGCTCAGCACCACCCGCTTCCGCATCAATTTTACTGGCGCCAAGGATGCAGGCGCTTCGGTTGGGCTGGATAACATTACCATCACAGGCTGCCCGCGCCCCAGCGACCCCACCCTGAGCAAGGCCTTCTCGCCTGCCACGATTTCCCGGGGTTCAGCCAGCACGCTCACCTTTACACTCACCAACACCAGCAGCGCTACCCTGACCGGGGTTAACTTTACAGATGTATTGCCTGCCGGCTTGGTGGTCAACAACCCCAACGGTGTTACGACGAGTTGCTCGGTGGGAACGTTCACGGGCGCAACCATCTCGGCTTTGCCAGACACGCGTAATATTTCAGTCAGTGGTGGAACGCTTTCCGGCAATGCCATCTGCACCATCGCAGTCAGTGTCAAAGGCAATGTTGCAGGGGCTTACACCAACATTAGCAACAGCATTGACTCTGCTGAAACCGGCCCCAATACCGGACCAACCGGCTTTGGTACGTCCAACCTGACAGTCATTGATCCGCCGGTCATCGCCAAGTCCTTCGCCGATAACGTCATCCTGACTGGCGAATCTACCGCGCTGAGTTTCACCATCACCAATCCTAACCCTGGCACCGCACTGAACGGGGTGGCTTTTACCGATACCCTGCCTGCCGGGTTGGTGGTAGCCGACCCCAACGGGCTCACCGGCACTTGTGGCGGCGGGACCATCACCGCCACGCCGTCCTCCTCGACCATCAGCCTGATCGGGGCCACCCTGGCCGGGGGCGCATCCTGCACCTTCTCGGTCAATGTGACTGGGGCCAGCCCCGCTCCTTCTCCCTTGAAGAGCAATTCAGTCACGGTCACATCCACCAACGGCGGCACGGGCAACACCGCCACGGCGGAGGTGCTGGTTAAGACACCCGAGCCGCTCATCAGTCTCCTGAAGCAGGTTGCCCCCACTGCCAGCGGGCCCTGGTCATCGTTTTATGCCGTGGCGCCGGGTGGCAATGTGTATTACCGCTTTCTGGTGGAAAACGTGGGCGATGTGGCGCTCTCCAATGTAAACGTGACCGACCCGGCCGCCTACCTCAACCTGGCATCCTGTAGTTGGAGGGATGGCGACAACGCCACCCTGACAGCCCCCTTCACACTGCCCATAGCCGACGCAGACGAAGGGCATTATGCCATTTGTGTATTGGGCCCGGTGACCGCTTCTACGGGCGCGTTCCCCAACACGGCCACGGCCAGCGGAGCTTTCGGTCCCACCACAGTGACCGATCAATCCACCGCAACCTACGCCACCACCGGGCTGACGCTGGTCAAGAGCGTTTCGCCGACCTACTTCACCGCAGCGGGGCAGACCCTCTCTTACAGCTACTTGGTCACCAACAGCGGGTTTGCACCGCTGCAAGGCCCGGTGTCGGTAACCGATGACAAAGCAACCGTTACCTGCCCGTCCGTGGGTACCGTCGGCGACCTGGACAACTTCCTTGATCCCGGCGAAAACATCACCTGTACGGCCGCCTACACCACCACTGCAGGCGATGTCAGCGCCGGTTTGGTCACCAACACGGCTTCGGCAACCGTCTCCGGCGTCACATCCAACACGGACAGCGAAACCGCCACACGGCTGGCGAATGCACCCGTCAAATCGCTGGTGACCACCTCCGAATCGTTCAGCGGTTTGGTCGATGTCACAGAGCGCGTGGCCATCGGCGAGATGATCCGCTACCGCATCGCCATTGTGCTGCCCAAAGGTACCTTTCCAACCGTGCAGGTTGTTGATGATTTACCGAATGGTTTGCAATTCCTCAACGACGGCACAGCCAAAGTCGCTTTCGTGTGCAATGGCGGCGCTGACTGCATCACCTCGTCCACGCTTTCGGGCGCGGGGCTGGTGATCGGCGGCAACACCGCCAGCGTTTCGCCCACCTTCGTCCTGCCGCCCGGCGCCATCAGTGCCGGCCCGTTTGGCAGCGGCACGAATGTCACCTTCAGTTTGGGCAACCTGACCAACACCGATGATGACGTGGACGTCGAATACATCGTTATCGAGTTCAACGCGCTGGTGCTGAATGTTAATTCGGGCGCCACGATCAACCAAGGGCTCAGCAATGCCGCCGGCGCAACGGGCAACTCGGTTACAAATTTCCGATTGAATAATGCCAGATGGCTTGTGAATGGTGCGCAAGTAGGCTCGGATTCCAATAACGTATCTGTTTCAATCGCTGAACCAGCCATCACCAGCATCTCCAAGTCGGTGTCCGCCGGTCCATACTATGCCGGTAGCGGTGTGCAATTCACGCTTACCTTCACCAACGTAGCCTCCGGCAGCAATGCCTTGCCCGCTTTCGACATTTCCCTGACCGATGTGCTGGATGCGAGCCTCACGGCCGGTACTGTCAACATTACCAGCACGCAGGGCGCAGCCTGTATCGGCGGCACGGCCTTCGCGACCAACAGCACAGTCAGCGGACAAAATGTTGGTGTGACGGCATCCTGCCTTGACCCGGGTCAATCGGTGACGGTGACGATCAATGCCACCATCAACGCTGGTACCGCGCCCGGCACTAACATCAGCAACAACGCTTACCTGTCCTACACCAGCCTGCCGGGGACGCAGGGTAATTGCGCCACTGCGCCGTTCACTTGTACAGGCATCGGTGCAGGCGGCTCGACCACCGGTGAGCGCAACGGTTCAGGCATGTCTGGTCCCGATAATACGGTGCTGAACAACTACTACGTTACCAGCAATACCATCATCACTACCGTCAGCGCCACCCCAACCCCAACGCCGACCGAAACCCCGACCGCGACGGCCACCTGGACGCCCACGTCCACGCCGACCGAAACCCCGACCCCAACGGCCACGGTGACGGAAACTGCGACGGCAACTCAGACGCCCACGGCAACAGCCACGGCAACTGCTACTGCTACGGCAACATCCACCCCGGCAGGGACAGGCTTCATCGTGGGTGTGATGTACAACGATCTCAACGTCAACGGCTCACGCCAGGACGGTGAACCCGGTATCAGCACAACGGTTACCATTCAACTGGTGGATTCCGGCGGCAATGTGGTGGCTACCACCACCACCGGCCCGGGCGGCACCTACTCCTTCACGGATGTGCCGGTTGGCAGTTACACAGTCGTCCAGGTCAGCGACCCGGCCGGGTATGTCAGTTCAACGCCTAATGTGGTGCCTGTCACGGTCACACCCGGCGCTGTATCGCGTGTGGATTTTGGGGAGTACCAACTACCGGCTGGTGTCGGACGCATCGAAGGTACGGTCTGGAATGATCTCGACCAGGATGGTGTTCTTGATCCAGGCGAACCTGTGCAGTCAGGGGTGACCATCACGCTAACCCGCCCGGATGGAACCACCATAACCGTGCTGACCGACTCGAATGGTGTGTACCGCTTCGAGAACTTGCCTGCTGGCTCCTACGTAGTCACCGAGACCAACCCGGCCGGTCTGCCGCTCAATTCCACGCCCAACACGGTCGGCGTCACGGTTTTCAGTGGGCTCACCACCCGGGTCAATTTTGGCGATTACACCTTGCCTGGCAACCCGCTCATCGTGGACCCGGCGGTTACAAAGTATGGCGCGCCCGAACAGGCCCGCGTGGGAGATATTGTCATCTACACGATCACTGTCTCCAACAATGGCAATACCCGCGCCGACAATGTGACCATGCTGGACACCAAACCTGATTTCATTGACATTCAAAGCGTGGATGTGCGCTACGCGGGCACAGGGACGTCTGATGCCTTCACCACCACCTTTGGCGGCAGTGAAGTGCGGGTGGTCTTTGCAGCCCTCGACCCGGACGATGTGTACATCATCACCCTTACCACCCGCGTCAACGACCGCGGCCTGCCGCCTGGCGGGCCCAATAATGTCCAGTTGTTGCTGGGCAGCGGCCCGGGCAGCAACGGCGACCTGATTGTCAACAACAGCAGCCGCGCCAACCTGGTCATCCTGCCGCAGCCGTCGCAGACGACCCTGCTGCCCAACACCGGCTTTGCCCCCAACCGGGTCAGCCTGCTGCCGTTGCAACCGTCTGCGCTGGCTTACACCCAGTACGCCGACCTGCGCCTGGATATTCCCTCACTGGGCGTTGCCATGCCGATTGTGGGTGTGCCGCAGACCGCCAACGGATGGGATACCACCTGGCTTGGTAGTTCGGCAGGCTGGTTGAATGGCACCTCCTTCCCCACCTGGGCGGGCAACTCGGCGCTTACCGGGCATGTGTACCTGCCCAATGGTAAGCCAGGTCCGTTCCAGAACCTGTCGCAACTGCGCTACGGTGATAGAGTCTCCGTCAGTGCTTTTGGGCAACGTTACATCTACGAAGTGCGCACGGTCTCTTACATCAGTCCCGACAACACAACGGTTTTGCGCTCTGAAGATCGGGCCTGGTTGACGTTGAT
This sequence comes from Anaerolineales bacterium, assembly GCA_034433165.1. Lineage (GTDB taxonomy): Bacteria > Chloroflexota > Anaerolineae > Anaerolineales > Villigracilaceae > DAOUAP01. The sequence goes on from DAOUAP010000053.1 coordinate 16,828, forward strand.
TACCTGTCGCCAGTACGATGCGGTTACCAACACCTACCTGCAGCGTGTAGCGGTTCGGGCTGTGCTGGTAAAGGTTGAGGCTGGCCAATAGTACAAACTCCAAATTGGTAAGTATCGCGTGTTTCGGATTGGTTTGTGAAAAAGCAGTCATCGTAGCCTGTAACCCCGAAATATGTGAAAAACGTGGCGGCAAGATGCAATCTTGCCGCCACGTTGCATATTTTGACACGTGAATCAAAAAGGGGCAGGATGTCATCCTGCCCCCAGATATGGGTGTGATCGACCAGGGACTTGAACCCTGAACCCACTGATTAAGAGTCAGTTGCTCTGCCATTGAGCTAGTCGACCGTCGAGCGGAGGGTATTATACCGCAAAGGGGATGGGTGTCAATGTCATGGGGGTGGGTGGGGGAGCGCGAGGTTGTGCCGCCCAGGTTATGTTGGCATTGCAAAACGGAAAAGAAATTCCCGCACACGGGCAGCCGTACTTTGCCAGGTGGGTTGTTGTCGATAACGGGCCAGCGCGTTTAGCGACATGTGCGCGAGCAGGTTACGGTTATGCGCCAGCGTAGCCAGGCAGCTGGACAACTCAGCAGAGTCATTGGGTGGGATGAGGTACCCGGTGTTTTCGTGCGTAATAATCTCGCCTGCGGCCCCGGCAGTGGTACCAATGGCCGGCAGTCCAAAGGCCATACCTTCGAGATAGACGATACCAAACCCTTCATACGATGAGGGCACAACCAGTATGTGTGCTAACCGGAGCTTTTCTTGCAGGGCGACATTGTCCAGCGCGCCATGGAACTGGGCCGTGGAGGAAAGGCTGCCAGCCTTCTTTTGCATGGCGGCTGCGTAGGCGGGGTCGGCGTTAAGCCCGCCGATGATGTCGAGGGTGGTGGCACCGGCCGGGAGGCGGGCCAGCGCTTCGAGCAGGGTGTGCAGCCCCTTGCGCGGGATGACGTTGCCCAGGAAAACCAGCCGCAGCGGGGTGGGTTCGGCTGCTCGCGCAGCCACCCAGGCTTCGGGTAGTGCGCTCCCGAAGCGGTCGGTGGGTGGGTAGGCGACGATGCTGGGTTTGCCGCGCCCGGCCAGGGCGTGCACCACATTCCGGGTCGTCATGGAGTTGAAGATGAAGCCGTCCACGCTGCGCAGGTAGGCGCGTTCCACCAGTTGGTAGAAGGTATTTTGCCAGGCGGGACGCTGCTCGGAGCAGCGCAAGTGATGGACGAGGCTGATGACCGGGCAGGGTTTGCGCCGGTTGGCGGCCAGCAGCGAAGGGTGGTTGAGTTCGTCTTCGATGATGAGGTCGAAACCGTGCGGCAGGCGAAAAGTGAGGTTGTCGGCCAGGTGGGTGGGGTAACTGCGCCACGGCAGGCTGATGATCTTGACGGTGTCACCCGCTGCGCGCAGTGATTCGACCAGTTTGCGGTCATACAAGTAACCGCCGCTCAGGGTGTCGAGTGTGCCGTAGATGACCAGACCGATTTTCATGCCGTTTTACCGATCTATGGAGTACGCCACCCAGGCAATATCGTTTTCCCACAACCTCACGGTCACGCTGATCACGTTGGGGGCGCTGATTTTCCCGTTAAGTTGGGTGGCCAGGATGCGCGCAAAATGCTCGATGGAGGGGTTCAGCCCGGCGAACTCGGGCAGGTCGTTGAGCATTTGTTCTTTGTAGTGGGCAACGGTGCCATTGAGCTGCTCCTCGACATCCACGATATCGACCAGGTAGCCGTGCTGGTCGAGGCTTTCGCCGGTCAGTTGCAGTTCGAGCACGTAATGGTGCGAGTTGGGGAAGTTTTCGGCGCCCCAGTCGCCGCCGATGAGGTAATGGCGGGCAATGAAATCGCGTTTGACGGCCAGTGTGTACATGGTGCTCTCCAGGGGTAGGGTGTCAGGGGGTGCAGATGGTCACTTGCGATAGAACTTTGTCGAAGCTCTCTTTGTCCGATAAAACAATGAGGGTATCGCCCGCCAGCAGGGTGGTGCCCCCGTTGGGTACGAAAAATTCGTTATTGCGGGCGATGAGGATGACGAGCAGTTTTTCGGGCAGGGCTAATTCTACGATGGTTTTGCCCGCGCAGATGGAGTCAGGTGGGATGGTGATCTCTTGCAGTTCATCGGTAAAGCCGCGCATGGGGTTGATTTCGATGGGGTAAGCCGGTTTGGGTGGGACGATTTCATCCACCTTGAGCCAGCGCGCCAGTTTTGGGATGGATGCCCCCTGCACCAGCGCCGAGGTGAGCACAACGAAGAAGACGATGTTGAAGATCTGGTCGGCGTTGGATACACCTGCCAGGGTGGGGTAAGTGGCTAAAATGATGGGCACTGCGCCGCGCAGCCCCACCCACGAGATGAAGGTTTTCTCGCGCATGGTGAAACGGGTGAAGGCCAGGCTGATGAACACACCCACCGGGCGCGCCACGAAGGCCAGCACGCCTGCCATGAGCATCCCTGCGCCCATAACCGGTACTATTCTGGAGGGGAAAACCAGCAGCCCAAGTGTGACGAACATGCCGATCTGCATCAGCCAGGCCAGCCCGTCGTGGAAGCGGATGAGGCTGCGGCGGTGGATGAAATCCAGGCGGCGGGCGGTGATACCGGCAATGTAGACGGACAGGAAGCCGTTGCCACCCAGGACGGTGGTGATCCCATAAGTCACGAAAACGGCGGAGAGTGTGAGCACCGGGTAGAGTCCGTCGAAACCGAGATGCAGCCGGTTGGACAGCCAGGCCAGCAGCCAGCCAAAGGCCAATCCCAGCGTTACCCCTACGCTGACCTGAACGACGAGCGAAATGATGAGCGATTCGGGGGCGAAGTTGGGGCGTGTCAGCCAGGCTGTCAGCCCAATGGTCAGGAAGACGGCCATCGGGTCGTTGGAGCCAGATTCCAGTTCGAGCAGCGGGCGCAGGGTGCCTTTCAGCCCCAGGTTTTTGGAGCGCAAAATCGAAAAGACGGCGGCCGCATCGGTGGAGGAGACGATGGCCCCTAGCAGCAGCCCTTCGAGCAGTGAAAAGCCCAGCAGCCATGTGGCGGCCAAACCCACGCCCAGTGCGGTCAGCCCGACGCCCAGTGAGGAAAGCGCGATGCCTTCCTTCAGCACCGGGCGAATATCGCGCCAACTGGTGTCCAACCCACCCGCAAACAGGATGAGGTTGAGGGCCACGATTCCCACCCATTGCGTCAGCGCCGGGTCGTCGAAGTAGATGCCGCCGATGCCTTCGGACCCGGCCAGCATGCCCAGCGCCAGAAAAAACAGCAGCGAGGGCACACCAAAGCGGTCAGAAATCTTGCTGGCCAGTACGCTGGCCAGCAAAAATCCCGCTACGCCCAGCAGTACCCACTCAATCGTCATAGGTAAAAATGATCTGGATCTCTTCGCCCGGGGCTTCGTCCAGCAGGCGGTAGGCTTCGGCTGCCCGGGTGAGCGCAGTGCGCTGCGTGATCCACTGCTCCGGGCGGATGCGGCGCAAGGCGTCCCACGCCACCCCGAAGCGGCGCGATTTGTCCCAGCGTGCGCCCAACTCTGGGCGGATGGTGCTGACCTGGCTGGCAATAAGCGTAAGGCGGCTGCGGTGGAATACGCCGCCCAGGTCGAGCGCGGCTTTTTTCTCGCCGTACCACGAACCGATGACCACCCTCCCGCCGAAGCCGGTCAGCGCGATGGCGTCATCTAGCGCGGCAGGCGCGCCAGAGATTTCGATGGTCACGTCGGCGCCGTTTTGGGGCAGCAGGCTGCGGGCCCGGGCGCGAAATCCGGGTTCGGCGGGGTCGAGCGCGGCGGTTGCTCCCAGCGAAAGCGAGGCGGCCCGGCGCGCGGCGAAGCGGTCGGCAGTCACCAGCGCCCCAAGCGGGAATTCCGCCAGCAAGGCCGCGCTCAACAGCCCGAGGATTCCCTGCCCCAGCACCAGCGCATGCTCGCCTAAAATGGGCGCCGCATCTTGCACTAAATTGACGGCTGTTTCCATGTTGGGCAGGAAGCAGGCCGTTTCGGGTGAAATGTGTTCTGGCAGCAATAAAAGGGAAGACAGGGGCGCTGTAAAATGTGAGGTGTGGGGCTGAAAGCCAAACACCTGGCGCCCTAAAAATTCTGGCGCCACCGCTGCGCCATTGTCACAAATGCGACCTACACAGGCATAACCATAGGATGTGGGATACGACAAATTGCTGCTGAAGGGGTCCAGCGAATCGTCAATTTGTGGGCACTGCCCGCGGTACACCAGCATCTCGCTGCCCGGGCTGATGGCCGAGCAAATGGTTTCGACCAGCGCTTCATTTGCCTGGGGTGCGGGGATTGGCGTTTCGCGGATTTCGACAGTGTGCGGGGCGGTGAAGTAAAGGGTGCGGCGGCTGGGCATGGAGCAATTGTAAAGCGTAATGCGTAAAACATAAAACGTAAAATGTAAAACGTAAGATTTTGTCCTTTACGAATTACATGTTACGTTTCAGAACTCCCCCCACACCACCACATCTTCTCCAAATTGCTGCGCCCCCACGTTTTTGAGGCGTGGCATGGCGGGCAGCGGCGCGGTGAGCGCGTTGACGCCACCCGCAAAGAACGGCGCAATCGTCAAAATGGCGATGTCTGCCAGCCCTTCGCGCAAAAAAGAAGTAATCACCCCTGCACCACCTTCCACCATCAGTGTGTGGATGCCGTGCCGGTTGAGTTCAGCGAGAAAATCTCCCAGGTCGATACGCCCATCCGTGCCTTTAACGGGGAGGATCTCCGCCCCGGCTGTTTCCAGCGCGCGCGCTTTTTCTCGGCTGGCTTCGCCTTCCAGGCAGGCGAGGAGCGGCTTTTGAGGATGGTTGAACACCCGCGCTGTGATGGGCGTACGCAGGCGCGAATCGAGGATGACCGGGCGCGGCGCGCTGCCCTGGGCGTGTGTCACGGTCAGTTTGGGGTCGTCGGCCAGCAGGGTGCCCACACCCACCAGAATGGCATCGTGCCGGGTGCGCAGCCAGTGCGTCATCTCTTTGGTCTGCGGCCCGCTGATGGCCAGCCCGGCCTCACCGCGCCGGTGCGTGATCGAACCATCCAGGGTTTGCGCGTAGGTTAATGTAACGAGCGGACGCCCGGGCTTGCGCAGGCGTCCGCTCGATTTCAGCCAGTCTTGCAGGCATGTCATTTAGGCATTAACCCCAAACGAGAGCAGGTGATCCATGCGCTGCATTTTAGTGCGCAGGTAAAAATCGTTTTCCGGTTTGGCAGGTATTTCGATGGCCACGCGGTTGGTCACCTTTACGCCCAGCGCCTTCAGGTCGTTGATTTTTTTGGGATTGTTGGTCAGCAGTCGGATGGATTTGATGCCCAGGCTGTCGATCATGCGCGCCGCCACGGTGAAATCGCGTTCGTCAGGGGCGTGGCCAAGCAGGATGTTGGCTTCCACCGTGTCGTAGCCCACGTCTTGCAGGTTGTAGGCGCGCAGTTTATCGGCCAAGCCAATGCCGCGCCCTTCCTGACGCAGGTATAAAACCACGCCCCGCCCGGCGCGCGCTACCTGGGCCATGGCGCGATCGAGCTGTTCGCCACAATCGCAGCGCTGCGAACCCATAATATCGCCGGTAAAGCACTCCGAATGGGCGCGCAGCAACACATTTTCCTTTCCTTCCACATCGCCCATCACAAAGGCCATATGCTCTTTGTCATCCTTGTTGTTCTTGAACAACACCAGTTGGAACGTGCCGTGTTTGGTGGGAATGCGTGCGCCAACTTCGCGGGTTACTTCAATGTCTGTCATGTTTACCTCCGATTGGTCTGACAACGGCTTTACTGAATATAAGATGCTGACATTGTAGGTATTCTTACTCCAAATTACTATCAACAAACCATTAGCATTGGGTTAACATTTTTAGAAGAGCGGGGCGACTTCCTGCCCGCCTGGGGCGCGCAGCAGCCCCCGCATTTCTTCAACCACTGCGGCGTGCAGCGCAGACGCCTCTGCCGACCCAATACCGGCTGCCGTGATCGGACGCCCAAACTGCACCGAAATGTCCACCGGGCGCGCGTCCAACAGGATGTGCGCCAGCAGTTGGAAGGCCGCGCCCAATTTTTCGCGCTCGAAGCGGTCGCGTTTCAAGTGCACCAGCGGGTGTTTGACGGCCCGATCCCACAACACACCGCGCACCAGGGCGGGGATGATGCGCGTTTCGGGCGCAAAGCGCACGAACACCCCAGCCGAATCCGTCCAACCGGCCAGCGCCGCCTCCGCGCCGTTGTACACATCCGCATCCGGTTCGATCTGCCCGGCCGGAAAGGTGAGCACCGCGCCGCCGCTTTTCAGGTGCGCGGCCGTCTGGCGCACGGCGCGCATGCGCTCGGCGGGATCATCGCTGATGTAATTGAGCAGGCCGCTGGTGTGGGGCAGGGCTTGCAAAAACGGCCGGTTGGTGGCGATGATGCGCAAATCGGGGCGGCGGATGGCGCAGAACAGGGCCAGCGTGTCGGCCATGCCGGGGTGGTTGGACAGGAACAAAACCGGGCCACTGGCGGGCAGGTTCTCCATGCCGTATACCCGCAGGCTGCGCACATAACGCCGAATGGTGTGAAAGGCCGCCGCGGTCAGTCCGTTGGCTCCCACCTGCGCGTCGAAATCCAGCATCTGCGCGGCGAATTTCGCAGACATGCCGTGGAACACGCTGCGCACGGCCGCAGACAGGCGCGCCTGGCGCTCCCAGCCAAAGGCGGCCACCAGGTCATCCAGGTTGATTTGGGTCAGCAGGGCGAGCGGATCGGTCATTCAGGCTCCATTGTGAAACGCAGGGGGTAGCCTTCCAGCCCGGCGGCGAATTGCGCCTTGCCAATGCGCTTCACCGCCTCGGATTTGGGGAGGATTTGTACCACGGCCGCACCGGTGTAATGCGCCTTGAGCATGATCAGGGACGCATCCACCGGCAGGACGAAGAAGATGCGCTCCAGCACATGCACTACGAAATCCATCGGCGTTACATCGTCATTGTGGATGATGACGCGGTAGAGCGGTTCGAGTGCGGCATCCGTTACCTCGTCCGGAATGATTTCGATCTGTGGGGTGGCGCGGGTTGTGACCATATCACGAGAAAGTATACGAGAATTTGGGGTGCAATTCAACGTTATTCTTAACACGACTGATGCGTGAATAACTTAGTGCCTGCCCGAAGATTCCTCAACGCCAAGAGGCAGGGGTGCAACGGTTTTATTTTTGCCGGGAATTCAGCTCTGTCGTGTGCTTTTTCGAAAAATTCCTGGCGTCTTTGCACTGGGAATGTTAAATTTTAGGATAGGCACAAACTCATTCCTTTTGATGGGTTGGAATTTAGAGTCTTCTTATCTTTATTGAATCGCTTTTCTGGTACACTGGCCACATGAAACTCAAGAAATTATTCCCCTGGCTGGCGCCTGCCACGCTGATTTTTGTTGGTATCGCTACTTTTATCTACCCAACCTACGAGACGCGCCTGCTGTGGCGCTGGGAAGTCTTCACCACCTATGTGCGCGGTGTGCTGCAACCAGTGGAAGCTGTGCCGACGGCTGCCCCGGTCACACCGGTGGCTGCCGTGCAGACTACGCCCACACCGCGTCCCTCGCCCACGCCCCAATCCCCGCCCCAGCCCGGTCTCACTGCCGCGCCTTCCGCCACGTCCACGCCCCTGCCTGCTTCGGTCTCCCTAAAGGCTCCGTCTTACGAAAAGCAGGGCATGAACAATTGCGGCCCGGCCACCCTGAGTATGACGCTCAAAATGTATGGCTGGCAGGGCGACCAGTTCGCCATTTCGGATGTGATCAAGCCTGTTCCGCAAGACCGCAATGTCAACCCGGATGAGATGGAATATTACATCAACAATTTTGCGGGCTGGCTGCGTGTGGCCACACGCGTTAATGGCGACCTGGACCTGCTCAAGCGACTGCTGGCGGGGGGCTACCCGGTCATCATCGAAACCGTGGACCTGACTGACGCGCCCTATTATCCCAACGACGACCTGTGGATGGCCCACTACCTGCTGCTGACCGGTTACGACGAAGCGGCTGGCACGTTCATGACCCAGGATTCGTACCGCGGCGCCAATTTTGCCGTGCCCTATGATGTGCTGGACAAGGATTGGGAGCCCTTCAACCGCGTGTACATGGTGCTTTATTTCCCTGGCGATGAAGCCTACCTGGGCGGCCTGCTTGGCGCGGATTGGGATGTGGCGGCCAACCGCGAGCGCGCGCTGGCGTTTTCCCGCCAGGCGGCGGAACAGCAGCCGGGGAACGCCTTCCGCTGGTTCAACCTGGGCAACAACTACCTGTACTTCGAGCAGTACAACGAGGCGGCTAAAGCCTTCGATGCGGCCCGCAACCTGGGGCTGCCCCAGCGCATGCTGCGCTATCAGTTCGGCCCGTTCATCGCGTACTTTCACACCTTTCGCACCGATGATCTGCTGACCCTGACCGAGTACGCCCTGCAGCGCACGCCCAATTCGGAAGAAGCCATGCTGTGGCGTGGGTGGGCGCTTTACCGCCAGGGGCAGAAAAACCAGGCGGTGGAATTGTGGCAAAAGGCGCTGGCCGCCCGCCCCGCCTACCCCGATGCTTTGTACGCCCTCAATTTTGCGCGATCCAACCCGTAGCGAAAGAGACGCTTTTGCCCCCCGAGGTCTGGTGTTTCGTCCCTGAAAGCCGCGAAAAACACTGCGGGCTTCAATGCGCAAAAGCGGCACACGCCTCCCCCAAAATCACCTGATTTTTGAGATTTTACGTGTCGGAGAAGATTCACAGGGCAATTCGGAAAAATCACTGACCTGCGCATGCATGAAAAAACAGGCCGCGCCTGGGGCGTGACCTGTTTTTGTATTTCGTTGTGGCTGGCTTACATTACCAATCAGGCTTCAACCTTCACCTGCTCGCGCGCCAATTGGTAGCCGCGCTCCAGGGCGCGGAAGTTGTTTGGCAGCAGTTTTTGGTGGCGGGCCGGCAGGTGCACTTCGAGGGCCTTTTCGACATCTTTCAAGCCAATCAGGTCGAACTGGGCCAGCAGCGCGCCGACCATCACCATGTTGAGCAGGCGGCGGTCGCCAATCTCTTCGGCGATGTCATTGCCGGGGATGAAGATGGTGGTGATGTTTTCCCGTTTGGCGGTTCGGTCCACCATGGATTGGTTGACGATCAGTACCCCGCCTGGCTGCACCAGTGGTTCATATTTGTCGAACGAGGGCAGGTTGAGCGCGATCACATACGGTGGGTTCTTTACCAGCGGTGAACCGATCTCTTCATCTGCGATGACCACGGTGCAATTGGCCGTGCCGCCGCGCATCTCCGGGCCGTAGGAGGGAATCCAGGTAACGGTCTTTCCAGTATCGAGTGCGGCATAGGCCAGTACCTGCCCCGCAAACAATACGCCCTGACCGCCAAACCCCGCGATGATAATCTCTTTTTGCATGTTTCCTCCTACACCTTCAACTCGGCCACCGCCTGGCTGACCTTGTAGTCACCAATGGGGTAAACCGGCACCATATTGTCCGCGATCCACTGAAGCGACTCAACCGGGGCAATGCCCCAGTTGGTCGGGCAGGTGGACAGCAATTCCACCATGCTGAAGCCCAGCCCACGCATTTGGGTCTCAAAGGCGATGCGAATGGACTTTTTGGCCTTGCGGATGTTGGCAGGGTCGTGCAGCGAGCGGCGCGCAATGTATCCTGCGCCATCCATGGTGGCCAAAACCTCAGACATGCGGATGGGGAAACCGGTCAGCTCTACATCGCGCCCGGTGGGGCTGGAGGTGGTTTTCATGCCCGGCAGGGTGGTGGGGGCCATTTGGCCGCCAGTCATGCCGTAGATGGCGTTATTGATAAAGATGACGGTGATGTTTTCGCCACGCACGGCCGCATGCATGATCTCGGCCATGCCGATGCTGGCCAGGTCGCCGTCGCCCTGGTAGGTGAATACCACCCGGTCTGGCAGCACACGCTTGATGCCGGTGGCCATGGCCGGGGCGCGCCCGTGGGCGGCTTCCACAAAATCGGTTTTGAAATAGTTGTAAGCGAACACCGAGCAGCCCACCGGGGCCACGCCGATTGTTTTTTCAGCCACGCCCATTTCTTCCAGCACTTCGGCCACCAGGCGGTGAGCCACACCGTGGGTGCAGCCAGGGCAGTAGTGCGTGGTGGTCTCTGTGAAGGTGGTCGGGCGGGCATACACCTGGTTTTCCAGGTGCATCAGGTCGGTTGGGATTTCTACAGTTGCCATCGTTACCTCTACTTTGCGAGCATGGTCATCATGCGTTCGTACCAGGCGTGGCGCGGGTCGGCGGTCACTTGCAGGTCGCCGCTGGCCAGGCGATGGATTTCGGACAGGATCTCATCGGCGAAGGGCACAATGCCGCCGGGCCGCCCGTAAAACTCGACCGGCACGCGTCCTTTGACAGCAATTTGCACATCGTTGAGCATTTGCCCCATATTCATCTCCGTCACCAGGATGCCCTGCATGCGCGGCGCGAGCTGTTCGAGCGTTTCAAAGGGGAACGGGCTAAGGGAGATGGGGCGCAGCAACCCCACCTTGACGCCCTGCTGCCGGGCGGTGCGCACGGCGCTGAGCGCCACGCGCCCGGCCGTGCCAAAGCCCACCACCATGAACTCGGCATCATCGAGGTAATATTCTTTGAAGCGCACCTCGTTTTTCTGGATGTCCATGATGCGTTTATACATGCGCAGGTTGGCAATTTCTTCGTCGTGCGGCTCGATGTAAATGGATGACAGCACCCGGCGCGCTCGCCCGCTTTCGCCGGTGACGGCCCAGTCCCATGGTTTGCGCTCCATCTTGCGCATATCGGGCAGTTCGGCAGGTTCCATCATTTGACCAATCGAGCCATCGGCCAGGATCATGACAATGGTGCGATATTTCTCGGCCAGGTCAAAGGACAGCACGGTCAGGTCGATGGCTTCCTGCACGGTGGAAGGAGCGAGGACGATGGGTTTGTAATCGCCGTGCCCGCCGCCATACACCGCCTGGAAGTAATCACCCTGGGCTGGGGCAATGTTGCCCAGCCCGGGCCCGCCGCGCATCACGTTGATGAGCACCACCGGCACTTCTGTCCCGGCGATGTAGGAAAGCCCTTCCATCATTAGCGAAACGCCGGGGCTGGAAGAGGATGACATGACCCGTGCGCCGGTGCAGGCCGCGCCATACACCATGTTGACGGCGGCCACTTCGCTTTCAGCCTGCACGAAGGCCCGTCCCAGCTCTGGCAGGCGGCGGGAAAGGTGTTCGAGGATTTCGGTTTGGGGGGTGATCGGGTAGCCGAAGTAGGCTTCCAACCCGGCGCGGATGGCCGCTTCTGCCATCGCTTCGTTGCCTTTTAAGAGTTCTTTGGGCATTTTGTCTCCATAAAAAAAACATCAGGGCGCAGTATGTGGATATACTACGCCCCTGTGGGTACGGTTTTTTTCACTTCGCGGTAAACAGTAATTGCCGCATCCGGGCATATCACGGCGCAAATGCTGCAGCCGGTGCAACCCTCCTTGAAGATGTGCGCCGGGTGGTAGCCTTTGGGTGTCAGGCGGCTCATATCCAGTTCGAGCACTTCCTGCGGGCACACGCTGATGCATAACTCGCAGCCTTTACAGTACCGGTCAGAGACTTCGATCCAACCTTTAGCGGGCATTCATCGCTCCTTTATGAGAAGTCGGACAATATTTGGCAGGTTTGACTGCCAGCCCTATTATGTCGGATTCGGCAGGCAAATGCTAGTGTAATGCGTCATAAACCGGTATGTAACAAAAATCATTATTGTCAGACAAAGCCAGTGTATCGAACCGCTTGATTTTGGGTCTTTTTTATGTATTTGACCTCTTGCGTAAGTACCTCACCTTATGCGCTTGGGCATGTCATCCTGAGCGAAGCGAAGGGTCTTTACCTCTGTAATCAGAGATTCCTCGCTTCGCTCGGAATGACACCACATAAGGTATTATAAAAAACTTTTACAAGAGGATATAATCATTGGATGCCGGATGTGTGAACCAAGGAGTGGCGGATGGAAAACCTTGTCGAAATTTTTACCAGTGAAGATGTGCTCATTACCCTGTTAATTTCCGCGTGCGCGGGTGGGGTAACATTCTTGATTGCCTGGGCGCTTATCGCATCAGGGTTGCGTTCGCGGCGTGATGCCCTGGCCAGCCAAACCTGGCCCTTTGTGATAGGCGCGGTGGTGGCAGCCAGGGTGACCGAAAGCCGGAGCTCTTCAAATTCGAGCAACACTTTTTCGCCGCTGATCACGTATGAGTATGAAGTGCGCGGCCAGCATTATCGCAGCAGCAACCGTTCTTTCGCCGGGGACATGGAACCAGCCGATCAGGGTTACGCCCAATCGGTGGTGGCGCACTACCTGTCCAACCCGCTGGTGACGGTGTATTACGATCCGTCCGACCCGGCCAGGGCTGCGCTGGATCGCAAAATAGGCAATGCCTGGAAGATCACAGTGGGCGTGGGTGTTGGGCTGGTGTTGTTCGTGCTGTGCCTGATCGTGGTTCTGCTGGCCGCCCAGGTTATTCCCATGCTGACTTCCTGACCGGTTGGGATTCGAGCGATGTGATTCTGGAAAAGACGACCCTCGCCGGGCTGGGCGTTTCTTTTTGTTGCAGGGGACGATATTTGCAATCCCTATGTTAAAATGACTTGGCGCAGAATTTCTGTAACATTGTTCAGGCGGATTGTTGCTGTGCCTTCTGACTCTGACGAACCTGCCAACCAGCGCGCAGAATCCGAAAAGACCTGTTTCCAAGAGGCCTTTGACGTGTCCCGAAGCCCGCATTTTGGAAGCGCGCTTGAGGGCACGGGCATAAGGCTGGTCACAGTCTGTGGTATTGCTGAACGTTGTGATGGGCGGCTTGGTCTGAGGCGTACCATGGGAAGGACGCCATATTCCTTGGTACCTTGGCGGGATGCTTGTCTGACGCATCTGCCCGGGGTGTCGGCCGCGGGAACGGTCATCTATGAAATTACTGGAAACCGAGCCAATTGAAGAATTAACCGACCGGAGGATGGTGCTGGCAGTTTTGGGGGGTTCACTGGCTGCTTCCACGTTTCTTCTCATTGCGGGCATTAGCCGGGAATTTATTGCCATACTGGTGTTGGTCCTGGTGGTGGCAGTGGCCTTTGCATGGCGCGGGCACCTCAGGTTGGCGGGTTGGCTGGGACCGCTGGCGGGGTTGGTCGTGTTTGCCTTGTTGATGTTAAGGAATATGGGCATTCGCGATACGGCCGTGCTGGGCCTGCCGGTCACCATCATTGCTGGCAGCCTGATGAACGGTCGCCGCGGTGTGGTTGTGTTTGGGCTGGCCAGCCTGGCCGTCGTGGCCGGACTGGGTGCAGCCGAATGGCTGGGGCTGGCCCAAATTTCCACCGGCTACCAAAATTCGCTGGCCGATTACCTGGTCGTTGCCGTCACGATTTCGCTCACCATTGCCATTCAGTGGACGGTCGTCGGACGCCTGGACGAGAGAAACCGCCGCGCCAAAAGCGAGTTGGCCGAGCGCAGGCAGGCGGAGGTCAAATTGCGCTACCTGGAGTCGCTCTACCGCCATGCCATCGACGCGGCCGGGGCTGTGCCTTACTATCGCGATTTTCGGGCCAACTCTTACACCTACATGGGAGAGGGTATCTTGCAGCTTACCGGTTATTCCCCGGCTGAGATGACCCCTGAACTTTGGGAATCGCTGGAGCAGGAGGGTTTTCCGCGCGGGCGGCTGGCCGGCATGTCTTACCAAGAAGCCGAACGGTTTGTGGAAGAGAACGAATCTGCGGCCTGGGAATGTGACTACCGCATTCGCACCCGCGATGGGCAGACGCGCTGGGTGGCAGATACCGCAGTGCTCGGCTTCGACTTGAATGGTGAGCTGACCGGGGTGGTGGGGATCTTGCAGGATATTACCGACCGCAAGCAAGCCGAAGAAAACGCTTCGCGCACGGCAGGGCAGCTTGCAATGCTGAACGATATTGGGCGGGCGGTTTCCGAACTGACAGACTTGGATGCAGTGTTGGAAATGATTCGCACACAGTTGGAAAAAGTGGTTGAATTCGACTTCTATTCTGTGCGGTTGTTCGATGAAGAAACCCAGATGATCAAGCACATGGCTGTGTACGAAAACGGCCGCTATTGGGACCAGCCAGACCTTCCCCTGACGCCTGGCACCCATCCTTACCGGGTTTTTGAGACGGGCGAATCCCTGCTGCACCTGCTGACGGATGAGGAACTGGAGGTGTTCCGGCGCGGATCATACCAGGTGGTAGGTGACCCACACGGGCTGACCGCTTCACTCATTTTTGCGCCGCTGAAGAAACGGGGAAAAACCATCGGCACCCTTTCGGTGCAGCGCCAGGCGCAAAACGCCTATACCCATACACACCTGGCCCTGGTTGAGGCTGTTGCCGTACAGGTTTCCATTGCCATCGAAAATGCCCGCCTGTTCACCCACTTGCAGCGCGAATTGGATGAGCGCCAGCAGGCCGAAGTGCTTACCAACCAGGTCAACCTGGAACTGCAACGGCGCATCAAGGAATTGTATGTGCTCAACACGGTTGCACAGGCGGGCGCTTCATTACGAAGCGAAGATGAACTGCTCGAAATCACGGTTGAGACGTTGTACCGCTCGTTGTATCCAGACATTCTGGGCGTGGCGCTATGGGATGAGGCGGACGGGCTGCTGCGCACCCACCCACGCGCCAACCGCGGGCTGCCGCCAGGGATTGACCAGACCCAGATGACCGCCCGCCTGCACCAGGGCATTGTGGGTGAAGTGGCCGCAACGCGCCGTCCTTACCGCCTGGCGGACATCCATGACCCGGCGTACCTGCCGCTCGACCCTGCCATTAAGTCGGAAGTGTGTGTGCCGATTTTGGCCGGTGAAAAACTGGTGGGTGTTCTCAATGTCGAGAGTCGTCAGCCAGATATGTTCACAGAAGCCGATGAAAACCTGCTGGCGACCATTGCCGGTCAGCTTGCTGCGGCCATAGAGCGCCTGCGTGCTGAGCAGGCGCTGCGCAACCTGAACGCCAGCCTCGAAAGGCGCGTGGCCGAGCGCACTGCCGAACTCCAGGCGGCCAACAGGGAGCTCGAATCGTTTTCTTACACCGTCTCCCATGACCTGCGTACCCCGCTGCGGGGCATTAACGGATATGCGCGCATCCTGCAGGACGAATTCAGCGAATATTTGCCGCTTGAGGCGCGCAGTTACCTGGAGCGGGTGGCGTTTTCGGCCAGTAAAATGTCGCGCCTTATTGATGATCTGCTGTCTTTTGCCCGCATTGGGCGCAAGGAAATGCAAAAACAAAGAGTGGACTTGAACCAGACTGTGGGCGAGGTGATCGAAGCGCTCTCGCCAGAAACAGCAGACCGGCAGATTGCGTGGCAGGTGGGCCCCTTGCCCACGGTGCTAGCCGACCAGGCGCTGATCCAACTGGTGTATGCCAACCTGGTGGGCAACGCCGTCAAGTACACCCGCGGGCGCAGTCCGGCTTGCATCGCGCTGGGCAGTTTTGTCCGGCACAACGAGATCATCTACTTTGTGCGCGACAACGGGGCTGGCTTCGATATGCAGTATGCTGGCAAGCTGTTTGGCGTGTTCCAGCGCCTGCACCGCGAGGATGAATTCGAAGGCACTGGCATCGGTTTGGCCACTGTGCAGCGCATTATCCAGCGCCATGGCGGGCGCATTTGGGCCGAAGCCGAGCCCGATAAGGGCGCGACTTTTTACTTCACGTTGGCATAAGCCGCCTTTAAACCCGGTGGTACAATCCCCACATGTCCAAGACATTCGATCAGGAGGCACCATGCCCGAAGCAGTCATTGTCGATTCAATCCGCACGCCCATTGGCGCGCTGGGCGGTGCGCTGGCCGCCGTCCGACCGGACGACCTGGCCGCGCACGTTATTAAAACCATTAGCGAGCGCAACCGGCTCGACCCTTCCCTGGTCGAGGAAGTTTACTTTGGCTGCGCCAACCAGGCCGGTGAAGACAACCGCAACGTGGCCCGCATGGCGGCCCTGTTGGCCGGGCTGCCCGTGGAAGTGGCCGGTGTCACCATCAACCGGCTGTGCGCATCGGGGCTGACGGCCGTCAACCTGGCCGCGCGCGCCATCCGCGCCGGGGAAGGGGATGTTTACATCGCGGGCGGTGTCGAGAGTATGAGCCGCGCCCCCTATTCCCTGCCCAAAGCCGAAAGCGGCTATCCCTTTGGCAATCTGACGGCCTACGATACCGCCCTGGGCTGGCGTTACCCCAACCCCAAAATGAAAGAGATGTACGGCATCGATTCGATGGGTGAAACCGCCGAAAATATCGCCGCCATGCGTCCGCACCTTACCCGCGAGATTCAGGATGCCTTTGCCGTACGTTCGCACCAATGCGCCGTTGCCGCCATCGATTCGGGTAAATTTGCCGAGGAAATTGTCCCCGTGCCTGTGCCGCAGAAAAAGGGAGATCCGGCGCTGGTGGATACTGACGAGCGACCGCGCCGCGACACAACCTTGGAATCGCTGGCCAGGCTCAAACCGGCTTTCAAAAAAGAAGGCGGCACGGTCACTGCCGGGAATTCCTCCGGGCTGAATGATGGCGCGGCTGCCCTGCTGGTCATGAGCGCGGAAAAGGCCGCCGCGCTCGGGTTGAAGCCCATGGCCCGCATCGTGGCGTCCGCCGCGGCCGGGGTCGCGCCGCGCATCATGGGTGTGGGACCGGTCCCGGCGGCGCAAAAAGCCCTGGCGCGCGCCGGGCGCGCGTTATCCGACATCGGGTTGGTCGAACTGAACGAGGCCTTTGCGGTTCAGTCGCTGGCCGTCATTGAGGACCTGGGTCTCAACCCGGAGATTGTCAACGTCAACGGCGGCGCCATTGCGCTGGGGCACCCGCTCGGCTGCTCGGGCGCGCGCATTCTTACCACCCTGGTGCACGAAATGCGGCGGCGCGGCAACGTGCGTTATGGGCTGGCCATGCTGTGCGTGGGCGTGGGCCAGGGTGAGGCCACCGTGGTGGAGTGGGTGGGGTAGGGGGCAGGCGGTCTTTCGATTCCGCTTGATTTTGTTATCTTTGAGTTCTTTGAGGAGACGCCATGCGAAAATTCGCCCCGCTCATTGTATTGATTCTTTCGGCCCTAGCCTGCGCCCTGCCCTTCGAGATTTTCAACCCCCCGCCTCTTGTCACCCCCCAGCCGCCGCTGGGGGCAACGTCTACACCCCAGCTGGTCACGCCCATTCCCAGCCTTACGCCTCTGCCCCCCACGCCCAGCCTCGACATCCCGGTATTAACGTTTGAGCAGGTCGCCAACATACCGGTCTACGCGCCCACCTACCAGCAAACTGTGACCCTTGCCAACGGCATTTACGATAACCCGGGCGATGCCGTTACCATGGCAGGGCGGCTGTACGTTGCCTTGATGCAGGACTACGCCACGGGTGACCTGGACGGAGACGGCGCGGACGACCTGGCCGCCATGCTGGCCGAAAACGGCGGAGGCAGCGGCACGTTTGTTTCGCTGGTTGTGTTCCTCAACCGGGGCGGGCTGCCGGTTCAGTCTGCTTACACGCTCATCGACGACCGCCCGGCCATCAATGCTGTATCCATTGCGGATGGGCAGATCAAAGTGGATGCCATCATCCATGGTTTTGAGGATCCCGGCTGCTGCCCGGCTTTCCCTGTTATCCAGACCTACCGCTTGGTTGACGAACGGCTCATTCTTACAGGCCTGGCTTCGCGCACCCCCTCTGGTGCAGAGCGCATCATCACGCTCGAGTCGCCGCAGGACGGCGGGAGTTTTTCTGGCGCAGTGCGCCTGACCGGCAGCGTGACCATTGCCCCCTTCGAGAACAACCTGGCCTGCATTTTCTACGATGCTCAAACCGATGAGCAATTAGCCGCCTACCCGTGCATGGTGGACGCGCCCGACCTGGGCGCGCCCGGTACCTTCGATGTTGAACTTCCGCTGGATGCCGCATTCTCCGGCCGCCTCATCCGCATCGAACTGCAAGACCAGAACATGGCCGACGGCTCACTGCTTGCCATGGCCTCGGTAACCTTGCGCGTGCCGTAAGCCAGGGGTCACTCCGCCAGCAGGCGCGCGGCGGCTTGTTTCATGTGCGCCAGCACGCCTTGAAAACCATTCAGACGCTGGTAACTGATGGCCTCTTGCAGGTTCATTGGCGCATAAAAATCAGCAGGAAGAGCAATGACCTCCTCCGGTTTGCAGCTGTTCAGCCCGTTGGCCAGGATCGCGGCCAGCCCGCGCACAGTGGGAGATTGCGGCGGAATGTCAAAGTGAAAGTGGATGCCGCCATCCGGTTGTTTTTCGCCAAACAGGAAGACGGGCGTCATGCACTCCGGCACCGGCTCCATTTTGTCACGCTCACTGTTCAGCCAGTCCGGCAGGGGCGGCAGGGATTCGGCGTAGCCGATGAGCATCTCCACTTTTTCATCACGCGCGGCTGAGGCGAAGTCATCCACGATCTCTTGCAGTTTGGGGGGCAGGCTCACGGGCGGCTCCTACTTTTCGATGGGCGCATCCACCAGGTTGCCCCACTCGGTCCACGAGCCGTCGTAGTTCTTCACCTGCGGGTAGCCAAGCAGGTACTTGAGCACGAACCAGGTCAGCGATGAGCGCTCGCCGATTCGGCAGTAGGCAATCACATCGCCATCCGGTTTGATGCCTTTGCCTTCGTACAGGGCGCGCAGCTCCTCGGCGCTTTTGAAAGTGCTGTCGGCTTCATTGACAGCCGTGCTCCACGGAATGCTGACTGCGCCGGGGATGTGACCGCCGCGCGTGGCGCCCTCCTGCGGGTAGTTGGGCATGTGCAGCAGTTCGCCGGTGTACTCCTTCAGCGAACGCACATCCACCAGCGGGCGTTTTGACTCGAGGTGGTCAAAGACATCGCCCCGAAATGCGCGGATGCCCTTGTCGGCTGGCTTGGCCACATAAGCAGTGCGCGGGTAGGTGGGCGCGTCTTTGGTCATTGGGCGGCCTTCCTGTTCCCATTTGGCGCGCCCGCCGTTCATGATCTTGACTTTTTCGTGGCCGTAATATTGAAAGAGCCACAGCGCATAGCACGCAAACCAGTTCGATTTGTCGCCATAGAAAACGATGGTGGTGGTGTTGTCAATGCCCAGGCTGGCGCAGGTCTCTTCGAACTGCTCGCGCGTCAAAAAGTCGCGCCGCAGCGGGTGCTGCAGGGTGGTGAACCAGTCCACCTGCACCGCGCCGGGGATGTGTCCCATTTTGTAGAGCAGGGGGTCTTCATCAGATTCAATGATGCGAATGCCGGGCTCGCCCAGGTGGGCAGCTACCCAATCGGTTTCGACAAGGTACTCAGGGTGTGTGTAACTCATGGTTATTTCTCCTAATAAATTATATTTTTATTATAAAAATTATCCTAATTGGTGTCAAGCCAATTTGGAACAGGGTAAAATATGAGTATGGGCAAACAGAAACATTACGTGGTCTGGAAAGGCCGCCAGACTGGCATTTTTACCTCGTGGGCGGCGTGCGCCGCGCAAGTGACGGGCTACCCTGGCGCGGAGTATAAAGCCTTCGAGTCCGAAGCGGCTGCCCGGGCCGCCTTCCAGGGCGTGTATGCCAATGTAAAGGGCAAACCGGCCAGCCAGGGGCAGTGGCTGTTTGCTCCCCAGCCGCCGCTCATCCCCGCCATCTGTGTGGATGCCGCCTGCTCTGGTGCGCCCGGCCCGCTGGAATATCGCGGCGTGGACCTGGAAAGCGGCCGCGAATTGTTCCACCTGGGTCCTTTTGAGGATGGCACCAATAATGTCGGCGAATTTTTGGCTATTGTGCATGCCCTGGCGTGGCAACAAACGCGCGAATTGTCCCTGCCCATCTACTCCGACTCAGAAAACGCCATCGCCTGGGTGCGGGCTGGCAAATGCCGCACCAAACTGGCCCA
The DNA here is from genome assembly GCA_034433165.1 of Anaerolineales bacterium. Classification (GTDB taxonomy): domain Bacteria; phylum Chloroflexota; class Anaerolineae; order Anaerolineales; family Villigracilaceae; genus DAOUAP01. The sequence goes on from DAOUAP010000053.1 coordinate 36,718, forward strand.
AACCGGGAGTAACGCCCCGCTCTTCGACCTGATTGCCCGCGCTGAGGACTGGCTGGCGGAGAATCCTATCGAGCGTAAAATCCTGAAATGGGATACCGCCGCCTGGGGCGAAACCCCGGCCGATTTTGGAAGGAAGTGACATGTTCCGACGCCTGTTCCTGCTCATTACCGGCTCTGTTGCCGTGCTATATTTGCTGCGCGTGACGGGCCTGTTTCGCCCAATTTTCTACTGGATTTATGGCGGTTTCCTGCACGATAAAATTGCCCATTTCGTGGTCGGTGCAGCCTACGCTCTGCTTTTAGCCTGGGTGTTCCAACCCTGGGCGTTGCGCCTGCCCCGGCTGGAGCTTCCCATTGGGGCCTTGCTCATGCTGGGGCTGGCTACTTTCGATGAAATCATGCAAATCCCCCTGCGCGGGCGCGACGCCAATCCGTTCGACCTGCTGGCCAGCATCATTGGCATCGCCTTTGGCGTGCTGGCCTGGAATCTATGGCGGCGACTGCAATTAAACCGGGCGGTGGCGCGTGCGTAAAACGCTGGCGGTTTCATTCCTCATTTTTCTGCTCTGCGTCGCCTACTGGGCCGATACTGGCAGCATGCCGGATGCCCTCAAGGCGATTTATGGTTTCTCCAATGGCGACCGGATCGGGCATTTTGTGCTCTACGGTGTGCTGGCGTACCTTTTTACCCTGGCCTTTCCATTCCGGCGTTACCAGGTTGGGGGCTGGATGCTGCCCCTGGGCGTGCTCCTGGCACTTGGCCTGGCCACGCTCGAAGAGGCCAGCCAACTGTTCATCGCCACCCGCACGCCCGATCTTGTTGACCTGGCCGCCGGTTACCTCGGCATTTTCGCCTCCACCCGCATCCCGTGCATGGGCGCGGCTTGCGCCCCCAACCCAAAAGGACAACCATGAACACAGCCCTGCTTCTCATAGATATTCAAAACGACTACTTCCCCGGCAGCAAAATGGAACTGGAAGGCGCCGAGACAGCCGCCCGCCGCGCGGCTGCCCTGCTGCAATGTTTTCGCGAACATGGCGGGCACCATGTTCACATCCAACACGAGTCCATTCGCCCGGGGGCAACCTTCTTTCTGCGTGGCACCAAGGGCATTGCCATTCACGACAGTTTGGCCCACTTCGAGGGTGAACCGCTGGTGGTCAAGCATTACCCCAACAGTTTCCGCGAGACCCCCCTGCTTCAATTGCTGCGCGACTGGGGCATCGAACGCGTGGTCATCTGCGGCATGATGACCCACCTGTGCGTGGATGCCACCGTGCGCGCCGCCGCAGATTTCGGTTTTCAGGTCATTGTAGCGGCCGATGCCTGCGCCACCCGCGCCCTCACCCATGGCGAGACGACCGTCCCGGCTGCGCACGTTCACGCCGCTTTCCTGGCCGCCTTCAAATCCTACGGGCAGGTGCAGACTGTCGAGGAGATTATCAGCACACTGGGCGCAGAAAAAGCCAGCCGGGGTCCGCATGACCGCTGAACCGCTCACCCTCGACCCAGCGCGCCAGCAGCAAGCCAAAGCCTATGCACGCATCAAGCGCCGCCTGTGGCTGGTAGATACGCTTTTCAGCGGCGCGTATGCCGCACTGTGGCTGGCTTTTGGCTGGTCGGCGTCCCTGCGCGACTGGCTTCTCACCTTTACCAGCAACGACTGGCTGCTGGTGGCCGGGTTCATTGCCATCTTTGGCGGCACATGGTTCATCCTCACTCTGCCATTGGGTTATTACAGCGGTTTCGTTCTGCCGCATCAGTTCGGCCAATCGAACCAGGCGCTCAAAGACTGGATTGTGGATCAGGTCAAAGGGTTGGCGATTGGCGTGCCGCTTGGGCTGCTGCTACTCGAATTGCTTTACCTGGCCTTGCGCGCCACCGGCGATTGGTGGTGGCTGTGGGCCGCGGGCGGCATGCTGCTCTTTAGCGTCATTCTGGGCAATCTGGCGCCCATCCTCATCATGCCCATCTTTAATAAATTTGTGCCGCTTGGAGAAGAACACGCCAACCTGGCCGCGCGCCTGATGAAACTGGCGGAAAAAGCCAACACCAAAGTACAGGGTGTGTTCAAGTTCGACATGTCGCGCCGCACCAAGTCTGCCAACGCCGCCCTGACCGGCATTGGCAACACCCGCCGCATCATTCTGGGTGATACGCTTATCAACGAATTTACCCCCGACGAGATCGAGACTGTGCTGGCCCACGAACTGGGGCACCATGTCAACCGCGACATTCCCCTGCTGATGGCCTTTGGCACGCTGACCACCACTCTGGGACTATTCCTGGCATCGGTTGTGATGAAGTGGGCAGCGGCCGTGTTTGGCTTCAACTCCGTGGCAGATGTTGCAGCGCTTCCGTCCCTGGTGCTGGTGATGGGCGTGTATGGTCTATTAACCGGCCCGTTGGATAATGCTTTTTCGCGCTGGCGTGAAGAAAAAGCCGATGACTATGCCCTGGCCGCTACCGGCAAAAACGAGGCTTTTGCCAGCGCCTTTGTGCGCCTGGCCAACCAGAACCTGGGCGAAGTTGACCCCGAAAAATGGGTGGTATGGATGTTCTACAGCCACCCGCCGTTGGGCGAGCGGATCGACAAGGCCATGCGCTGGAAACCTGCTTGATAAAAAATTCCTCCGTCAGGAGGAATTTTTTTGCGAAGGGTGCCTTGGCCATAATGCCCCGGCCAGGATGATGATCACAATCACCAGGCTGAACAAAATCAATCCGGTGGTATCGCCTACATCGGCTGCGGGGATGGGGGTGGGCGTTTCTGTTTGGTAGGCGGTTGTGTAAAACTGATCTGAGTAATAAAAAAGACTGGAAAGCGTCAGTACGGCCAGCGCGCCTACGGCAAAAAGGGCGCGGTTTTGCGTTTTGGAGGGGTGATTTTTCATCGAATTGTACGCCTTGTGGGGTGATTTTTTGTGTAAGCCTCATTTGTTTAAGTATAACATGCCCATAAGCGGGTAAAATTAATTTTGGTTTAAGGTATAATCCGCTTTCAACTTTGCCCACAGCCCTTCATTATGCACATGAGGAGATGCCTATGAAACGCTTTGCTCCAGCCCTGCTGTTTGGTATGATCCTGGTGCTAATGGCGGCGGCGCTGGTGGTGTTTACCCCCAATTCAGCGCGTGCCCAGGCCGGCACGACCCCCGCGCCCGATGACATCATCGCGGGCGCATTGTTATATGACAAGTGGTATGCCATGGTGGGCGTCGATGCGCCTGCCGGCAACATGCCCATCTGGGCCCGCCAGAGCACCAACTCGCGCAGCGGGGCTGAAACCTGGCGCTGTGTAGAGTGTCACGGCTGGGACTACAAAGGTGCGCAGGGGGCGTATGCCAGCGGCTCACATTTCACCGGTTTCCCGGGTGTGCGTGACCTGGCCGCCGCGCAAAGCATCGATGAACTCGTCGGGCACCTCAAGGGAATCAAAGACCCGGCCCATAATTTCTCAGCCTACATGGATGATGCCGCCCTGACCCGCCTGGTGCAATTCCTCAAATTCGGGCTGATAAACGATGATGACTACATTGATGACATTTCGCTTAAAGCCATTGGCGGTGATGCAGCCCGCGGCAAAACGCTTTATGACCAGAATTGCGCCGCCTGTCACGGCGCAGATGGTAAATCGATAGTTTTCCGCACCGAAGGCGTGAATGAATACCTGGGTACGGTGGCCAACCGCGATCCGTGGCGATTCCTGCATCGCACCCGTTTTGGCGTGGCGGGCACTGATATGCCTGTGGGCGCCAAATTGGGCTGGAAAGTTGAAGAAGGGCGCGATGTGCTGACCTATGTGCAGACCCTGCCAACCGGGCTGGAAGTTGAGCCCTCTGGTGGGGTGGGGCAGGGCTCGCAACCAGGCGCCGCTGTTGGCGGACCGCCAGCCGGGGTGGCGGGCGGCATCCTGACCGGGTTGGCAGCGTTTATCGGCACCATTGGTGGCGCGCTCATCTTCATTGTCATCCTGCTGGCAATTGGCGCGGGTGTGGTGATGGTCCTGCGCAAACGCGATTGATTACTGGCAAACCTTAATCCACCTGATACGGAGTATCCTATTGGAGTTTCTATGGGCGATAAGATCTTTTCCTTTCTAATGAAGCGCGAGGTTCAACTCACCTTTCTCATTGCAGTGCTGGCGTTGTTTGGCGCGGCGGGTTACGTGCTCCACCAGACCCAAATCCCGCCCGAGCAGCCCATCCAGTTCCCGCACAACGTGCATGTCGGCTTGCAGATCCAGTGCCTGTACTGTCACCCCGGCGCTTGGCGCCAGGCTTCGGCCGGGCTGCCCAGCACCTCCACATGCTGGGGATGTCACCAGAACCTGGCCAAATACGCCGACCCCAACGTGGAATGGCCGCCCGAGCTGGCCAAATTGCGCGAGTATGCCTTGGCCGAAGAATCGATCGCGTGGGTGCCGGTTTTTATCGTTCCTGAGCATGTTCATTTCAACCATCGCCCGCACGTGGCCGTTGGCCTGAACTGCGAAAACTGCCATGGCGACATCAGCAAAGTGACCATCCCCGAGGCCAAGCAGGCCATGAACATGGGGTGGTGTCTCAATTGCCATCGTGAGCGCGCCGCAGACGACCCTGAAAAGCTGACCAAGCTGACCGATTGCGGCACTTGCCACTACTAAACCGGTGAGAGGAACCCTTTATGACTGAAAAGATTTCCCGGCGAGATTTTCTCAAACTGGCGGGTGTAGGCGGTGCGGTGGCCAGCGTGTTGACCGGCTGCGGCCCGGCATCGCGTTATGTGACGCGCGAACCCTACTACGCCATGCCTGAGTACAATTACAACGGACAAAGCACCTATTATGCCACCACCTGCCGCGAGTGCGCGGCCGGGTGTGGGTTGGTGGTGCGCACCATGCAGGGACGCGCCCTCAAAGTTGAGGGTAACAAGCGCCACCCGGTTAACGCAGGCAAAACCTGTGCACGCGGGCAGGCCGTGGTGCAGGGAATGTATAACCCAGACCGCGTACAAGGCCCGCACAAACATACCCGCGGCGCCAGCGGCTATGATGAAAATGCCACCTGGGACGAAGCCATTGCGGTGGTGGCCAATGCCCTCAAAAACAACAAACCCGAAGAAGTGGTCTTCCTGATGGGCCTCGCGCCCGACCACCTGGCGGATATGGTCAGCGCGGCTGGTTTCACACCCGTGCGTTATGGCGCGTTGGGCATGTTCGAGTCCCGCGCCACACTCAGCCAGGCGGTGCAGTCTGTTTTTGGGCAGGCTGCTTTGCCGCATTTTGACATTGGCGGCGCAGAAGTGACGTTCTCGTTCGGCGCAAATTTCCTGGAAACCTGGCTCTCACCGGTCTCCTTCACACGCAGGTTTGCGCACATGCGCCGCGGCACCCTCGGCCGCCGCGGCTACCTGGTGCAGTTCGAGCCGCGCATGTCGCAGACTGCCATGACTGCCGACGAGTGGATTGCCGTCAAACCCGGCACCGAAGGACTGGTAGCCCTTGCCATTGGCCGCCTGGCCGCCGAAACCAAGGGCACCCTGCCGCAGGCCTTCCTGCAGGTGGATGTAGAAGAGATTGCCCAAAAATCGGGTGTGGCGCTCGAAACATTGGAACGCCTGGGACGCATTTTTGGGCGTACACAGCACGCGCTTGCCATTCCCGGTGGCGCGGCGCTTGGACAAACAAATGGGCGCGCCGTTGCGGAGTCTGTTCTGGCACTCAACGCGCTGGCCGGCAACCTGGGCCAACCGGGCGGCGTCTCCCTCACTCCCGCCGCCGGGGTGGGCGAAACCGCCTACCGCGCACCCTCCACCATCCGCGATATGCTGGCGTTGGTCACCCGCATGAACAATGGCGAGGTCAAGGCGCTCTTTGTGCACGGCGTCAACCCCTTGTTCGAGTTGCCCGCTGCGCTGCGCTTTGATGAAGCCCTCAAAAACGTGCCGCTGGTGGTTTCCTTTGCCCCCTTCCCCGATGAAACCGCGCTGCAATCCGATTACATTTTCCCTGATCATACCGCCCTGGAATCCTTTGGCTACCAGCGCGTGTGGACGGGCTCTGACCGCGCCACGCTTTCCGGCGCGCAGCCGGCTGTAGCGCCGTTCTATAACACCCGCGCCACAGCCGATGTGCTGCTGGCTGCGGCCGCCCAGTCTGGCGGCGCGCTGGCCGCGGCCCTGCCCTTTGCAGACGAGGTGGCCTTCATCGAAAACGCCTTGCTCGGACTGGTAACGGCCAACGGCTTTTATGCTGCGCCCGAAATCAAAACGTTTATGTCGCTCTTCCAGCAATATGGCGGTTGGTGGACGCCCGAAGCCGGGCTGCAACCGGTCACCACAGCTGCGCTCGACCGGCCGCTCTCTGTGCCTGAAGCCGAATATGCTGGTGAAGGCGAGTTCTTCCTGCACGTCTTCCCTTCGCCGCTTCTCGGCGATGGAGCCGGGGCCAACCGCCCGTGGCTGCAAGAGACTCCCGACCCTACCACGACCGTCATGTGGAATGCGTGGGTCGAGATCAATCCCAAGACCGCCGACGCGTTGGGGCTTAAGGATGACGATGTGGTGCTGATCTCTTCGGTGGCCGGGGTGGTGGAGGCGGTCGTTTACAAGTATCCCGCCATCCGTCCGGATACCATCGCCATCCCGTTTGGGCAGGGGCACACCGCCCTGGGGCGCTTTGCCGAGAACCGGGGCGCCAACCCGGCCCAGTTGCTCGGCATCCGCCTGAATGAAGCCGGTGACCTGGCCTTTGGCGCAATCAAGGTGAATATTACGAAGAAAGGCCTCCAGCGCCCGCTGGCGCGTTTTGAGAGCCGCGTGGGTGTGTACGGCGACGGACACAAGGAGTAATGCGTTATGGGTAATCTGAATATTGTCGAAATGGCAAATAATGCGGCATCTGAATCAAAAGAGGGCATTTGGGGCATGTCGGTAGACCAGGACCTGTGCACTGGCTGCCAGGCCTGTGTGGTGGCCTGCTCCATCGAAAACAACGTCCCGTTTGTGGGTGAAAGTGATGCTGCGTATGGGCGTCAGATGGCCTGGATTCGTGTGGAGCGCCTGTGGGAGGGCAAGTACCCGGAAGTGCGCGCGACCCCCTTCCAGCCCATCATGTGCCAGCAGTGCGGAAAAGCCCCGTGCGAACCGGTTTGCCCGGTCTTTGCGACCGTACACAGCGACGCAGAGCAGATTAATTTGCAGGTTTATAACCGTTGCGTTGGCACGCGTTACTGCGCCAACAACTGCCCGTACGTGGTGCGCACCTTCAACTGGTTCGATTACACCGTGGATATGCCGGCCCCCATGCAGAACTACCTCAACCCGGATGTGACGGTGCGCCGCCGGGGTGTGATGGAAAAATGCACCTTCTGCATCCAGCGCATCCACAAAGCCGAAGACCTGGCTAAATACGAAGGGCGCGAGATCGTTGATGGCGATGTGGAGCCAGCCTGCGTGCAGGCCTGCCCGGCCAGCGCAATTGTGTTTGGGCGTTTGGATGACCCCGGAAGCGCCGTTTCCAAACTTTCCAAGCAGGGGCGCGGCAGTAAACTGCTCGACAACCTCGGAATTGATCCGCGTGTGACTTATCTCAAGGGAGGCTCCGAGTATGCACTCGAATAACTCTGAACATTCGCACGACGAGCATTTGGAACACCTGCGCAAAGAGCATCTGATGCTCGACCCCAAGCCGCGCGGTGAAATGAACGCGATGGTGATGGAGTCGATGACCGACACTTCGTGGAAGTTTTGGGCGGTTTTCATCTTCCTGGGGCTGGTTGTGCTGGTCGCGCTTTTCGGCGCCTGGGGCTGGATGATCTCAGAAGGTCTGGGGCTGACCGGCAAAAATCGCCCTGGTTACTGGAGCCTGTTCCTGGTGCACACCGTGTTCTGGGTGGGCATCAGCCATGCCGGTACGTTCGTTTCGGCGTTGCTGCGCGTTTTCCGCGCCGAATTTCGCCGCCCGTTCACCCGCGCCGCCGAGTTGATGACCACCTTTGGTCTGGCGCAGGCGGGCATCCAGATTTTTGCGCACATGGGGCGCGTGTGGCTGGCCTATTGGATGTTCCCGTTTCCTAACCAGCGCGGGCTGTGGACGAACTTCCAATCCCCGCTCATGTGGGACTTCCTGGCCATCAATACCTACCTGCTGGCAAGCACCATGTACCTGTTCCTGCCGCTCATCCCAGACCTGGCCATGGCGCGTGACCGTTCCACTGGCTGGCGCAAGGCGTTTTATCGCACGCTGGCGCTGGGTTTCCGCGGCACCGAAGGTGAATGGGCGCACCTGCGCATTGCATTGAACATCTTCGCGTTTGCCATTTTGCCGGTCATGTTCTCGGTGCACACCATTGTCTCGTGGGACTTTGCGGTGGCCATGCGCCCGTTCTGGAACTCGTCCATCTTCGGACCGTACTTCGTGGTCGGTGCGCTGCACTCGGGCATTGCGGCGGTGGCCATGGTGTTGGTCATTATCCGTGCCAGCATGAAGTACATGGATTACTTCATTCGTCCCGAGCATTTCGATGCGCTGGGCAAACTGATGCTGGTTGTTTCGATGGCCTGGGCCTATTTCTTCTTCAATGACTACATGGTACAGTGGTACGGCGGTGACAAAGCGACCCACTGGGTGCTGGAATGGCACGAATACGGCCCCGCTGGCTGGATCTGGTTCATGATGTTGATAACCAACATCGCCATCCCCTGGCTGACGCTGTGGAACAAATCCATAAGGCGCAACCCATGGTTATTGTTCATCATTGGACTGCTCATCAACGTGGGCATGTGGGCCGAACGGTACATTATCGTCCCGGTTTCGCTGGAAATCAACCGCTTCCCATTCATGTGGGGTCAATTCACGCCCGGCATTGAAGTACCCATCTTTATCGGCACGGTTGCCTTCTTCGCCTTGCTCTACCTGGCTGCCTCGCGATTAATACCGCTGGTGCCCGTCTGGGAGGTGCAGGAAGGGCAGATGGCTCACTCGCTGCGCAAATATGGTAAAGAGACGGTGGTAACCGTCAGCGAGTTGGAGTAAAAGGGAAGGAGAAACACGATGCAGAAAACGACACTCCTGGCAATATTCTCAGACATCGACCCGGCTGCGCATGGCATTGATAAATTGCGTGAGTTGGGCGTGACGGACGAAGAAATCAACGTCATCTCTGGCATTCCCGTCACCGAAGCCATGCTTGGGCGTCCACAGCAATGGTCCAACGTGCCGCGCCTGGCCGTGGGCGGAGCAATTTCCGGCTTCCTTTTGGGCTTGTTTTTCGCCATTGGGACACCCAGTTTGTACATCATCACCGTTGGCGGGCGCTACCCCTGGACGTTCCCTCCAACCATCGTGGTACTGTTCGAACTCACCATGCTGGGTATGCTGGTAGCTACATTTTTAGGCGTATTTCTCGATAGCACTTTCCCATCCTACACGCCCAAAGAATACGTCCCCGAGATCAGTGATGGCAAAATTGCTGTCTTGTTTGCCTGCCCCGAGGACAAGCAGAAAAAATATTCCGACGCGATGTCCGCCATGGGCGCAGAATCGGTCAAAACCGCGGAGGCGCAGCACCTATGATCAAACGCGTAGCAATCTTGTTTGGGTTTGTGGCGGTGGCCATGAGCGCTCTGTTGCTGTTTTCCTACGATATCATCAAGATAGAGTGGATCAGTTTCATGGAGATCCAGCCATCTTTCAAGCCAATGGAAGACCCGCTGCCAGTTGCGGCGCGCTCCGTTCCGGTGGATGGGGCGGCCTTCGTGCCCGGCTTGGGCGCCCCGGCCAACCCGGTAGCCGCCGATGAAGTCTCGGTTACGCGTGGGCGCCAGTTATACGACATCAACTGCGCCCAGTGCCACGGGCTGGATGGACTGGGCAATGGCATCATTGGCGCTGCGCTCAACAACAAGCCGGCCAACCTGGCCAGTGAACGGTTAATTGGATTGGCCGATGGCGCCATCTTCCTGACCATTTCCAACGGTGTGCCGCAGCGCATGCCTGCCCTGAACGAGAACCTGAACGTGCGCGACCGCTGGGATGTGGTCAACTACGTCCGCGTCCTGCAGCAGCAGGCCCAGCAGCCCTAGGAGACGACCTTATGACCAGTGACCTGAGACGAATTATTTACGGCACCCTGATCGGTTTCCTGCTCATGTTGGTGGTGTGGATTGGACTGCTGTTTGTGATCGGTTGTAACGGCCGCCTGGATTGCGTCCCTGCCCAGCCGCAGGCCTTTTACACCCCCATTCCCACCCTCATTCCTGCCTCTATGCCTGTGGCCGAACGGGCAGCAGGCCCGGCGGTGGTCAAGTGCAGTGTAAAAGCCTTCGACCTGTTGGGAATCTGGATCAATGCCGGTTACCCGGAGAGCGAACCCTTTGAGTTCACCAGCCTGGACGGTAAAACCTGCACTGCCACCTACCCTGACGATATCTCCAAACTGTTTGCCGAGGGCAACTTGTGGTACAACGGCGCCCCAGCCTGCATCACCTGCCATTACGCCGATGTGACTGTGGCCTCGGCTGGCCTTAACCTGGCGGATTACCAGGGCATTTTGGCCGGGTCGCGGCGCGCTTCGCTGGATGCCAAAGGCAATGATGTTTTGGGCGGCGGTGTGTGGGAGCAATCGAAAACTTACAATGGACTCACCTTGCCGAGTGGCAACGCCCTGGCCATGCCCTTGGGCCGCCCGACTGGAATCGATATGACCGCAACCATCGTCTTTGCCGGGCAACTTAAGCCGGCCGACGCCCCCTGATCGCGCAGTGAAAAACGAGCAGCCCCCGGTAACGGGGGCTTTTTTTGTGATTTTCTTCGTTTGAATGGCGTGGGTCCACGCAGTAAAATGATGGCGCATTGACCAGGAAGAAAAATATGCCCCACCCATCACTGTTTGACCCGCCCTTCGAATCGAATGCGCCAACACTGGCAGCGCTGCCGGACACCCTGCGTAATCTCACAGATGATCCGCTTGCTCATGCCGGGACAAACATTGTCATTGCCCGCGGCAACCCCCAGTCCCGCATTCTTCTCATTGCACGGCGCGCCCGCCCCGCCCCAGGAGGGTTTGCCCCAACCCGTAGAACTGGTGGAAGGTGATGCCCATGACGCTGCCGAGCTGGCCGCGCACGGCGTTGAGCTCTTCTTTGCTGAGGGTGATACCCTTGCTCATTTTCTCGTGATCTGCGGACCATTCGCGCAGGTCATACCTGGGTTCTCGGTCGTTCCAGCTTACCAGGTTGAGTTCTTTGTTCCAGCCGCCGTTGCCACCGGAGAGTACGCCAAGGGTTTTGACGATTTCGTATTTGATGTCGGTCATGAGTTTATTTCCTCACTCAAGAAATGGATTTCAATATTGTTCTGTCGCCACCTGGCAATATGGGCTTGCAGGTTGCCTCCCTGGCTGGCATGGATGATCAGCACGCGACCGGCAAGGCGGGCAGCCAGGTCATTTGCTTTTTGCATGGACTCTCTTGTAACCCGTCTGATGTGATTGGACTGGTTCGAAACAACCAGTAGCCGCCCTTTGTCAATTTCAGGTCTCCACGCCGAAGGCATACGGGCGTTCTCCAGGCTGCGCCCAAGCGCTACGACAATGGGGCAGGTTCCTTTCAGCAGCACTTCCAAAACTTCTTTTTCTGCAGGCGCATGGAAGCCGCTGACGATTCCCATCTCACCATTGTGGATTTCTTTGGCGTAATCGTGCGCTTTGAGAATTAAACCGGCGGGGCATTTGGCTGAGGAGAAAATTGCCAATAACGGACGCGTGAGAAGTTCGAAATCGCCAAGATGGTTGAGTCCAAGACTTCCGAAGTCTCCGAGACTTCGGAAGTCTGTGTGCGTGGCGCTCATTACTCGAACTCCTGAATGTACTTGCGAAAATCATCGGGCAGATAGCGCGTCTTGATGTATTTCGTTATCAGTTCTTTGTATTCTTCAGGCGAACCAAAATTTTCCGTAATGAACTCGCGGTTGACCAATGTGCCATCGCGGAGTCCCATCCATTCCAAGTAATTTGAATATTCCCAATTTTCTGGCAGGGAGACCAGTCCGTCTTTGATGGGGTTGGCATGAATATAAACGCACAGGTTGAGCAGGTGTTCGTAGGTTTGGATCGGCTTGCCTTGAAATTGACCTTGAAATAATGCGCCGACGCGTGAGAAGCGTTTGTTGATGGCTTTGGTGTAGGAGATACTGAACTTTTGCATGGCGAGAGAGACTTGCTTCGAGACTTCCTTGCCTGAGACTTCCGAAGTTCCATCCACCGAGACTTCCGAAGTTTTTAAAACTTCGGAAGTCTTAACCTTGCCCATCACATGATAATGCGTGGGCATCAGGGAGTAGACCAACACATCCACATGCGGCAGGACATATTTCTTCAAGCCTTTCAGGAAGTACAAATAATTATCTCGCTCGAAGAAGACCGCCTGGCGATTGTTGCCGCGATTGTAGAAGTGGTAATACTGGTCGGGCAGGAAGGGGACGGTTCTGCGGGGCATGAGGCCTCCTGGCGGGTTGAGAAATCCGAAGTTTCCAAAACTTCGGATTTCTGGGGCGCGGGCGGGTCTTTAGACTTCCGAAGTCTCCGAGACTTCGGAAGTCTGGTCGCTGCCCATCCGATACTTGACATCGTAATTGATGATGAAGTCCAATTCCTCATCACTCAACCCGTAGTGACGCGCCAGTGCGCGGTCTATCTCGTCTATGATCGGCTTGACGGCAGGAGAGTTCGGAAGTCTCCCAGACTTCCGAACTCTATTCATCGCCTTCACCCTCCCCCAATGCGGACGCGCCCATCCGATACTTGACATCGTAATTGATGATGAAGTCCAATTCCTCATCACTCA
>DAOUAP010000054.1:0-98325 GCA_034433165.1 Anaerolineales bacterium
AGCGGGCAAAGGCGTCGCCTCCCCCACGGGGGGCGTGGATTGAAACTTATGCTCTGGCAACAGGGCAAGCATTTTCCCTTCGTCGCCTCCCCCACGGGGGGCGTGGATTGAAACAGCGTGGCATTGTTGACCAGGTCGGTCAACACGGGTCGCCTCCCCCACGGGGGGCGTGGATTGAAACAACGCGGTTATACAGACAATCGGGGCGACATTACGTCGCCTCCCCCACGGGGGGCGTGGATTGAAACTCATGTCCAAGCTGCCAAAGAAATCGTTCCTCAGAGTCGCCTCCCCCACGGGGGGCGTGGATTGAAACTTTCGATAACCGTAGACCTGTTGCGCACTTGGTGTCGCCTCCCCCACGGGGGGCGTGGATTGAAACCCCGGCTGAACCCCGCCCACTCTGGCTCAATCTCGGTCGCCTCCCCCACGGGGGGCGTGGATTGAAACGCGCCGATTGGTCAATGACTTCATAATTTGGAACTTCTGCCGAAAGGTTCGGAGATCAAGCTGTACAACAAGGGCAAGGTAGTAGCGATGGGCAAGAAGCTGGTGGACTGGAACAAGCGCGACTAGCGCAACAGGACAGCGTGCGCCAGGCGTTGCTTGACGTACTGCTGAAAGACCAACCCCTCGAACTGCGACAACCGTATACGAATATCTTCACCGACATGCGCGAGGAAGCCAACGAGCCGCGTATGTCGTTATTGTCGTTCTTTGGGACAAGGGCGGATTGTCGCGCGATGCCTTGAAGGATGCCACCGGGCAGTTCACAGCGCGCGAGTTACGCTCCGGACTGTTCAGCGCCAGGGGGATGAGCATTGACGATATGGCCGTGCGCCTGCGCGAAGCGGGCTACCTGACCGAAGCCGACTTCAACCCCCAACCATGACCGTGGAGAATAAGGTCATGGAAATGATCCGCGATGAATTGGCCGGGAAGAAGCATTACTCCATGTTCGATGAGGACAGGCCGACGCGCGGCCGGACTGGAGGCAACGTTTTCGCAGGCTGTGTGCAGGTAATGGAAAATCAGATGACGAATGATATTACGGCACATACGCCAGCCAGCCGCCCGGGGGCAGGGTATAAGCGGGCAGGCCCTGTCCGCCCACATAATCCCGCCTTTGCCCGTCGATGAGCGCGCTGTAATTCACCCAGGACGGATTGGTATCGGGGGCCACTTCCCAATTGTCTGTGGCGTGCCGGTTGACGTAGACCCGCAGCCCGGAGTCGTATTCCACGAACACCTGCCAGGCCTGGTCGGCGATGAGGGCGCGCTCGACGCCCACCAGTTCGCCATTCATCTGGTACAGGATGCGGGTGGGAGTGGACAGCGCGCATAACTTCTGGATGGGCAGCACCAGCGTGACCTCGCGCAGCACCTGGTCGGCGCCCTGGGTGGGGCCGCCCAGGCGTTCCCAGGCGGGCGCAAACCCGGCGTGACAGAAGGCGATCTCAGTGGCCATGTAGTGGTAGATCTCCTCGCGGGTGAAATCGCCCCATTTCTGGATGCCGTTGCGGGCGAAGTAGCGCTCATAATAGCCCACGCCGTGGTTGACCATCAATGGGTGGATCTTCAGCAGGCTGAAATCGACCACTGGAGGGATGTCCGGCCCGCTATGGGTATCGTCTATGTATTGAGCTTCGACGCCATCCACCAGCCCGGCATACAGGAAGTGATGACCGCCTTCGCCCAGCACCGGACCCTGGTGAACCGCGCGGGCGTATGCCAGCAGTTGGGCGTAGGACGTGAAGGTGGTGGACATGCGCGCGCTGCCCTCAACCGCGGCATTGAAGTCCACCTTGTACGAAGGGCTGGCGGCAGTGTGGACATCCAGGAAGGAAGCGGTGGTGCCATAACGGGCGTGGATCTGGGGCGAGAACTGCGCGGCGAAATCCAGCACGCGGGCCGGACTGAGCAGGTAGGATTGCAGGTTAGCCGAAGAATTGAACCAGGCCGGCGCCTGCGACCCATCCGGGTTGAGCGCCACCACATCCGGCGTCCAGGACGGGGCGTTGGGGTAGATGTCCACGTAATTCTCGTGCAGGGCAACCAGGTAGCCGGCTTCACGGGCGACATCCAGGTACATTGCCAGTCCCCTGTCGCCACCCCAATCCTGGCGGGCAGGCATCACATCCGGGTAGCAGTTGTCGTAGCCGCAGTTTTGCCAGGTGTGCTCGATGATGAGCAGGTCTGTGATGCCGCGGTTCTTGAGCGTGGTCAGGTAGTCTCTGTCCATGAAGAAGTTCTCCTCATCCCACAGGTCCACCACCACCTTGCCGGCCAACAGCTCGCGGTACGGGGAGGGCGGGTTGGGGATGTTGGGCAGCACATCGGCAAAGACATCCGAGATGGTGAGGTAGAGCACCTCGTGCAGCGGATGGCGCACCCCTGCGGTGTTGGGCTGGTAGCGGGCGAATTGACCGTAGTAGAAGGATTGGTCGGAGAAGGTTCCGCTCAGCCTCTCCACAAAGGAGGCATGCGATTCGGTCCAGTCGAAGTAGGCGGTAATGAAGTGGTCGCGGTAGAGCAGGACATCCATGGTGGAGAGGTATGGGATGTAGAGCAGCCGCGCGCCAGGGGTTTCTTCAGAGCGGTCGAGGGTGAATTCGCTGATATTGGGCGTGTCCGCATCCACCTGCAGGCGCAGGGTTTTGCCCACCATCGAGAAGCGGTAGGTGTAGGTGGCGGTCTCACTGGCAGAACGGGCTTCCCAGGTGATCTCCAGGCTGTCTTCGGTCAGGACGGGGTCGGAGTGAGTAAGTTGGAAATACACCCTGGCATCCCAGGGTGGGACTTCGTTGCCGTCTATCACAAAATAGGGGCCGCCATAGTTGAACGGCAGGAATGCTGCGCTCTCGCCAATGCGCGCGCGCAGATCGTTGAGGGTGCCGCTGGCGGGTGTGTACAGGTACTGGATCACCTTGCCGCCGGAGTCGAACTCGAACACATAATTGCCCCCGCGCTGAAAGATACGATGCGAGACTTCGCTCTGCGGCAGGCTGGGGGCGGCATTGCCAATGAACTGCGGCGCCGGGGGGATGGCAACCGGGGCGGGCGTGGGGGTTGCGGTGGGTTCGGCGGTCAGCGTGACAGGAGGCGGTAGCGGCGTGCTTGTGTCGATGGGGGGAAAGGCGCTTGTATTGACCGGTGCGCAGGCGGCGAGTAGCACCAGGCAGGACAGGAGTATGAGGGATTGTTGCATGATGTGTTCTAAATGCTTTGAAATCGATCAGGGTGAATAGCGTACTTCGCTTGTGCCTGTATCTGTGACCGATCCCGTGAAAGTGGTGCAGCCGGTATTGATCTGGACGAACCATTCGATGCCAATGTAGATCGGCTCCACCTGTTGGGCGGTTTCGGCGCAGGCTTTCACGATGGTTCCTTTTCTTCATCGCCTGGCAGGCGGAGTGGTTCCATGTCTTTTATTGTGCTCGGTTTTTATGTTTTTGACAATGGCAAAGGTCAGTCGAGCCAGGCTTTTCATGCCTGAAAAGTTACGTTTCTTGTATAATTCATTTTACTCCGATGGGGAGTAGCCGCCCGCTTACGGGTTGCGCAATCGTCAAGACGGACATTTAGTCCCGGTTGCACAGGAAAGGCAAGACCATCGTCACGCATGTGGTGGTGGTCTTTTTTGTTGTCACCATCGTCAAAAACGCAAAGACCATACTTTTTGCAAGGAGATGACAGTGGCTAACAAGATAATCTGGCACCAACAAAGCCTGGAGGACAGTTGGAGACAAATCCAATCCACCCCGGGCGGCCTTTCGGCCCGGGAATCCGCCGCCCGGCTGGCAAAATATGGCCCGAATGAACTCAAAGAAAAGAGCGCCCGCGGCCCGTGGAAAATCTTGTGGGAGCAGTTCACCGCCACGATGGTGCTGATCCTGGTTGCGGCGAGCGTAATTTCGGCCTTGCTCGGAAAATGGCAAGAAGCCTCCGCCATTTTTGCGATTGTGCTCTTGTTCGGCCTGCTGGGCTTCTTCCAGGAATATCGCGCCGAAAAGGCGATGGCCGCGCTCAAAAAGCTGGCGGTACCCAGGGTGCGCGTCCAGCGCGAGGGGCAGGTGAGTGAAATCTCGGCCCGCGACCTGGTTCCGGGCGACCTGGTTTTGCTCGAGGCCGGAAATCTCGTCCCCGCCGACCTGCGCCTGAGCGAAAGTGTCAATCTGCGCATCCAGGAAGCCGCCCTGACCGGCGAATCGGACGCGGTGGAGAAGGACACCCGCCCGCTTGAAAAAGCCGACCTGCCGCTTGGTGACCGGGTCAACATGGCCTATATGGGCACCACCGTCAGTTACGGGCGCGGTGCGGGGCTGGTGATTGCCACCGGAATGCAGACCGAACTCGGCAACATCGCCAACCTGCTCCAGCAGGGCGAAGATGAACTGACTCCCCTGCAAAAACGGCTCGACCAACTCGGCAAACTGCTGGCGGTGGTCGGTGTGATTGTGGCCGCACTGGTGGCGACTTTTGATATCTTCAGTGGCGCGCTGCTGGTGGATGCCTTCCTGCTGGCGGTCAGCGTGGCGGTGGCGGTTGTGCCCGAAGGCCTGCCCGCCGTGGTGACAATTACTCTCGCCCTCGGGGCGCGGCGGATGCTGGCGCGCAACGCGCTCATCCGCAAACTGCCTGCGGTGGAGACGCTCGGCTCGGTGACGACGATTTGTTCCGACAAAACCGGCACCCTGACCGAAAACCGCATGACCGTCACCGTGCTGGATGTGGCCGGGCATCGCGCCGAAGTGAGTGAAGCCACCGACCAGCGCGGGCGCGGCATCGTGGAATTAAGCGGCGAAGCGCTCTCCACGCCGAAGGGGGCGCTCAGCCTGTTGCTGATTGGCGGCGCGTTGTGCAACGATGCCCGCCTGCAAGTGGAAGAAGGCTCGGGCGGGAAAAAATTCCAGGCAATCGGCGACCCGACCGAGGGGGCGTTGGTGGTGGCGGCGGCAAAATTCGGGTTGATGAAAGCCGATTTGGACGAACACGAGCTCCGGGTTGGTGAAGTCCCCTTTGATTCCGACCGAAAACGCATGACCACCCTGCATAGCATCGAAAAAAGCAAACAATCCGCCATCCGCGACTTGGTGGATGTGGTTGCGCCAAGCGCCGCCTACATCTCGTTCACTAAAGGCGCGGTGGATGGCTTGCTGGACGTTGCGACCCATGTTTGGGAAAACGGGGCGCGCCACCCGCTGACGGCGGAATACCGCGCCCGCATCGAGGCCGCCAACCGTTCGCTGGCCGAAAACGGGATGCGCGTGCTGGGGGTGGCCTTCAAAACCTACAACCAGCCCGAAAGCGGCGCGGCGCTCGAAAGCGGGCTGACGATTGTCGGGTTTGTGGGCATCATTGACCCGCCGCGCCCCGAGGTAAAGGATGCGGTGGCGCAAGCCAAAAGCGCGGGCATCCGCCCGGTGATGATTACCGGCGACCATCCGCTGACCGCCCTGCACATTGCGCATGAATTGGGCATTACCAACGCCAACGGGCGGGCGATGACCGGCGCGGAGTTGAACCGGATTGACGACGCCCAACTGCGCGAGGTGGTGGAGCAGATTGCGGTCTTTGCGCGCGTTTCGCCTGAGCATAAATTGCGGATTGTGAACGCCCTGCAAGCCCGCGGCCACGTCACCGCCATGACCGGCGACGGTGTGAACGACGCCCCGGCCCTGAAAATCGCCGATATCGGCGTGGCGATGGGCATCACCGGCACGGATGTCTCAAAAGAAGCCGCAAAAATGGTTTTGCAGGACGATAACTTCAAGACCATCGTGGCGGCGGTGGAGGAAGGGCGCGTCATCTACGACAACCTGCGCAAGTTCATCAAGTTTTCAATTGGCGGCAACCTGGGCAAGATTTTGGTGATGCTCGCGGGTGTGCTGATTGGCTTGCCCGCCCCGCTGCTGCCCCTGCAACTGCTCTGGCTCAACCTGCTGACCGATGGACTGCTGGGCGTCGGCCTGGGGCTGGAGCCTGCCGAACAAAATGTGATGAAACGCAAGCCGATTGCACCCAACGCAGGCATTTTTAGCGATGGCGTTGGCGGGCAGGTCATTCGCTTTGGCACGCTAATTGGAGCGATTTCACTGGGCATGGGCGCCTGGTATTACTTTACCGGCCACAAAGACTGGCAGACGGTGATGTTCACCACCCTGGCGTTTGCCCAGGTCTGGCAAGCCATTGGCATCCGCAGCGGCAGTGACTCAATCTTCAAGGTGGGTTTGCTCTCGAACAAACCCCTGCTCGGGCTGGTTCTGGCGGTGGCAGCTGCGCAGTTGGCGGCGATTTACATCCCGGCTTTGCAGGATTATCTCAAGACGGACGCGCTCTCGATGTCTGACCTGCTCTTGAGCATCAGTGTGGGCGCGCTGGTGTTGGTGTATGCGGAACTGGAAAAGATGTTCTTAAGGGGTGGGATAAGCCTTTTGTCAAAATGAACCGTCAAACACATGGATGGGATAAATAGGTTCGCAGCTATCCTGTTTGTCCCTTCCGTGTCTCCTGTTGGTTTTACTCATAGCAAAGGAAAGTGTAACTGCTCAGGCAGGTAAAACCAGCCGAGGCTGGAGGATCGGAGGAACAAAAGGCGAGCCTTTCAAAGCCATGTGTAAGACATCCAACATGTTCTGTCCATTTTTGCGGGCAGTTGAGATGTAACTGCGGATGCGGCAAAAGACCTCAGCGCCGCCTTCTGCACGAAAACAGCCGGATATTTTTTTCTTCAGTTTGACCATTATAAGTTGGGTATCCATGAGATTCTCCGGTTGGTGGTCGGGATCCCCCAACTTTACTGAATCTCATGGATTTTTGTCAATTTTCATCCCAAGGTAGCCACTTGGGTTAATATTAACACCGTGTATAATATCCTTGCTGCTGGGCAGTTGGGCCGGCTCGAGGAGCAGCGTCGGCAAGATAATCAGCTTGCCACTCAACAAGCGACGATACACCGCCAGATCACCAACATCACCAATGCTATAGCCGATGGCGGACATTCGATGGCGCTTATCAATAAGTTGTCCGAGCTTGAGTCTCAAGCACGCGACCTGGTTGCCCAACGTGCGCAGTTATCTGCCCCGGTAGAGCAAGCTGTTCCAACTCTTGAAGAGCGTGAGATCTATCGTCGTATTCAGCACGTTACTGCAATTTTGGATTCTGCTGATATTGAAAGTAAACGGGCAATACTGCGCGCCCTGATCCAAAAGGTCACCGTGAACCGGATCGACAAGAAGATTGTTGGCGAGATCACTTATTACTACCCGCCGCCGGGTGCCACTGACCCAAAAGTATTTAGCTCCCGCGGATCAGAGTTAGGTGTGTGTAAATCAGTAACCTCGCCGGGGGCGTCTTGTTTTTCACCGTACTGGGCTTTGCGCCTGATCTCAGGGGTAGCGATTTGGAGGTACACGTATGACGAGTGTCATGTTTCGGTCAGATCGAGATCCTGAAAACCTTCCATCAAATGATAAAAAAAGATCGGTCATCGAGGTAAACAGTTGGCATGCCCGCCTCCAGTCACACGCCTGGAGCCCGCCCACCGATGTTTTTGAGACCGAAGCGATTTATGTGGTGCGGGTGGAAGTGGCCGGAATGCGCGAGCAGGATTTCCAGATCACGCTCCAAGAGGGCTACCTCATCATTCGTGGTAACCGGACAGACTTGCCAGAGCGGCGTGCCTATCATCAGATGGAAATCCGCTTTGGCGAGTTCAGTACGGCGGTGGCGCTGCCCGGCCCCGTGGATGCGGACCAGTCCGAGGCTGTATACGAAGATGGTTTCCTCACGGTTATGCTTCCCAAGGCAACCACCGATAATATCAAAATCACCCGCTCAACCTGAGAGAAACCATGCCCGCATTCCGTTGGCAAACCGGCCTGCTCAACCCGTTCGAATGGTCTGAAGAAGAAGAATTCGACATGACCGATTCCTTGCTTCCCAATATCTTTACTCGCCTGTCTTCCAAAAAATCGGAGGCTGCCCCGGAGGAACATCCCATCGACGAGACGGCATCAGGTGAGATTCCGGAGGAACTGCCCATTTTACCGTTGCGCGGGGTGGTGGTCTTCCCGCACACAGCCGTACCGCTCACCATAGGGCAGCCGCGCTCGATCCGGCTGGTGGATGACGTTGTGGCTGGCAGCCGCATGATCGCCCTGGTGGCGGCCAAAGACCCGGAGATGGAAACACCCGGCCCGGGCGACCTGTACGAGATCGGCACCGTGGCGTCTATCCAGAGGTTGCTGCGCGCCCCGGATGGCACCATCCGCCTGTTGGTGCAAGGGATCGAACGCATCCGCCTGGGCGCGTTTACCGAAACCGAACCGTACCTGCGGGCCGAGATCATCCGCACGCCCGAGGTGCGCGAAACCGGGCTGGAAGTGGATGCGCTCTCGCGCAATGCCCGCGACCAGTTTGAGAAGATATCCAACCTCATTCCGTCGTTCCCGCGTGAACTGGTGGCTTCGATCATTGCCATTGAAGACCCGCTCGAAACAGTCTATACCATTGCAAACTTCCAGCGCATCGACCTCTCCGAGGCCCAATCGCTGCTGGAATTGGACTCTACCCTCGAGAAGCTGCGAAAAATGGTGGCGCACCTGGCCCGCGAGACTGAAGTGCTCGAACTGGGGCAGAAGATCCAGAACGAGGCGCGCTCCGAGATCGAAAAGGTGCAGCGCGAATATTTCCTGCGCGAGCAGTTGAAGGCCATCCAGAAGGAACTCGGCGAAAAAGACGAACAGGCCGTTGAAGTCGAGGAATTCCGCAAAAAAGTGGAAGCCGCCAAAATGCCGGAAGAACCCGACAAGATGGCCCGCCGCGAGCTGGACCGCCTCTCGCGCCTGCCCACCGCCGCCGCCGAATACGGCGTCATCCGCACCTTCCTGGATTGGCTGGTCAACCTGCCCTGGGTGAAAGGTACGCAGGACAACCTGGATATTGCCCACGCCCGCCAGGTGCTTGACCAGGACCACTACGGGTTGCAAGATATTAAAGAGCGCATCCTGGAATTCCTGGCCATCCGCAAACTACGCCTCGAGCGCCGGGCAGACCAGCCCCAGCCTTCCAAAGACACCATCCGCCGCGAGCGCGAGGGGGTTATCCTGTGTTTTGTGGGGCCGCCCGGGGTTGGCAAAACATCGCTGGGGCAATCCATTGCCCATGCCATGGAGCGCAAGTTCGTCCGCATATCGCTCGGCGGCGTGCGCGATGAAGCCGAGATCCGCGGTCACCGCCGCACCTACATCGGCGCCATGCCGGGGCGCATCATTCAGGCCCTGCGCCGGGCCGAGTCGCGCAACCCGGTCTTCATGCTTGATGAGGTGGACAAACTGACCATGGATTTCCACGGCGACCCGGCCTCGGCCCTGCTCGAAGTGCTCGACCCCGAGCAGAACAACGAATTCCGCGACAACTACCTCGAAGTGCCGTTCGACCTCAGCCAGGTCATGTTCATCACCACGGCCAACACGCTCGAAACCATCCCCGGGCCGCTGCGTGACCGCATGGAGATCATCTCACTGTCCGGTTACACCATGGGCGAGAAAGTGGCCATCGCCAACGGTTACCTTATCCCGCGCCAGATCCGTGAGAACGGGCTGCGTGTCGAAGAAGTCTCGTTCACGACCGAAGCATTGACCACCATCATCGAGAAGTACACCCGCGAAGCCGGCGTGCGCAGCCTGGAGCGCCAGATCGGCGCCATTTGCCGCAAAGTGGGCACGCGCATCGCCGAAGGCAAGGGCGAAATCTTCATCATCAACCCGCCCGAGGTTAAGGAATTCCTGGGTAATCCCATCTTCCAGGGCCCGGAGGAGATGAACTTGCGCACCTCCATTCCCGGCGTGGCGGCCGGGCTGGCCTGGACGCCATTCGGCGGCGATGTGCTATACATTGAGGCCACACGCATGCCGGGCGCCAAGGGCTTCCAGGTGACTGGTTCGGTGGGCAACGTGATGCAAGAATCGGCCCGCGCGGCCCTGTCCTACGTTCGCTCCCGAGCCCAGGCGCTCGGGCTGGAGGCGGGATTCTTCGACAAGACCGACATCCACCTGCACATCCCATCTGGCGCCCAGCCAAAAGACGGCCCCTCGGCCGGCGTGACCATGGCCACCGCGCTCACTTCGCTCATTTCCGGGCGGCACGTGCGCCCCGGTGTGGGCATGACAGGCGAGATCACCCTGCGCGGGCAGGTGCTGCCCATTGGCGGCGTGAAAGAGAAGGTGCTATCCGCGCACCGTAACGGGCTCAAAACGGTCATCCTGCCCAGGCGTAACCAACTCGACCTGGACGATGTCCCCGCCGAGGTCAAGGAAAGTATGAACTTTGTCTTTGCAGACACCGTCGAAGATGTGCTCAACGCTGCCCTGGAAGCGCCAGTACCATCGGCTCAACCTGTTGTTGCCCGCGCCTCGCGAAAGAAAAAAACCACACCCCAGGACATCCCCAATGCCTAAAATCCTGCTTGCAGAAGATGACGAATCGATGGTTTACCTGCTCAAGACCCTGCTCATGCTTGAAGGCCTCGAGGCGGTCACCATGAGCCCCAAGGAGCGCGTGGTCGATGTCATCAAGCGGGAGCGGCCCAACATCGTCATCCTGGATGTCCACCTGGGACACGCCAACGGCATGGACATCATGCGCGCCATCCGGCAGGATACCGAGATCGAAAATACCGCAGTCATCATGTGTTCAGGCATGAGCCTGAACTATGAATGCCTCGATGCCGGCGCCAACGATTTCCTGCTTAAACCTTACCTGCCAGACGACCTTATCCGCATGATTCGCAAACACCTGCCCACGCCATGACCGTCCTCCTGCGCACCTTCCGCTTGCCGCAAGATTACGAAGCGGTCTACCAACTGTGGGCAAACGCCGGGGATGGCATTCACCTCCGGCGTTCCGATACCCCCGAAGAGATCGCCAAAAAAGCGGCCCGCGACCCAGATCTCTTCCTGCTGGCCGAGCGCGGAGGTGAACTGGTCGGCGCAGTTTTGGGCGGCTTCGATGGGCGGCGCGGGCTGGTCTATCACCTGGCCGTGCGCGCCGACTGCCGCGGGCAGGGCATTGGCGCCCTGCTTATGGACGAAGTGGAATCCCGCCTGCGCCAGAAAGGCTGCCTCAAGGTCTACCTGATGGTCGCAAAAAACAACCCCGAAGCCATCCCCTTCTACGAAAAGCGCGGATGGGAAGTGATGGACCTGACGCTGATGGGGAAAACGATTGCCTGAGGCGCCCCGGATATGACCCTGCGCTTTGGCATCCTCACTGTCTCAGACCGCTCCAGCCGGGGCGAACGACCCGACGCCTCGGGTCCCGTTATCGCGGCCGCCGTGCAGGCTGCGGGCTGGCGCGTGCTCGAAACCGGCATCGTCCCCGATGAGCGCGCCGAAATCGAGCGCACCCTGGCCGCCTGGGCCGACTCCGGCCGCCTGGATGTCATCCTCACCACCGGCGGCACCGGCTTCGCCCCGCGCGATGTCACCCCCGAGGCCACGTTGGCCGTCGTCGAGCGGCTGGCGCCCGGCATCCCCGAAGCCATGCGCGCCGCCAGCCTGCGCGTGACTCCCTTCGCCATGCTCACCCGCATGGCGGCCGGCATTCGCGGGCGGGCGCTCATCATCAACCTGCCGGGCAGCCCCAAAGGCGCAAAAGAAAACCTGGATGTGCTGCTGCCCGTGCTCGACCATGCCGCGCGCCTTTTGCGCGACGAGGACGCGGGACATTAGTCCCCCTTGTCACAAAAAAGCCTCTGGGCTATAATCCCGCCGCCCAAATTGCAGCAAGAAACCCTGAAAGGAACGTTTTATGATCGACGTAAATGAACTTCGCAAAGGTGTTATTTTCGAACTGGACGGACAGCTCTTCCGCGTGATCGATTACAGCCACAACAAATCCGGTCGCGGCAACGCCACCATCCGCATCAAGGCGCGCAACCTGCGCAGCGGCTCCAACATCGAGCGCACCTTCAGCTCCGGCCAGAGCGTGCAAGACGTGAGCCTGGATTATCACAACGTCTCGTACCTTTACACCGACGGCGAATTCTATCATTTTATGGATAACGACACGTATGAGCAGCCGGCCATCAAGGGCGACCTGCTCGGCGATAGCGCCGGCTATCTCAAAGAAGGCATGGAATGCAAACTGACCTTCTACAACGGCGAAGCGCTCGACATCGAACTGCCGCTGACTGTGGACCTGGAAGTGACCTATGCCGAGATCGCCGTGCGCGGCGATACCGCCACCGGCGTCACCAAGAAGGTAACCGTCGAGACTGGCGTACAGGTGCAGGTGCCCAACTTCGTCAACACCGGCGATGTCATCCGCGTCGACACCCGCACCGGCGAATATGTCACCCGCGTCTAACGCGACGTTTACAGACCTCTAATCATCCTGCAAGAACGAGTGTGTTAAAATCCACTCGTTCTTTTTTATGCCTATGAAAACTCCAGCCGGATTCGAATGCCGTTATTTTTATGGCGACTACTTCCGTGGCCGCAACCTGGAAGAATGCCGCCTGCTCAGCGCCGGCGGCCAAAAGTGGACGCCCGACCTGTGCCGCACCTGCCCCGTGCCGGGGATCACCCGCGCCAACGCCTGCGAATTCCTGCAGCTGCGCGCCACGGTTGGGCGCCCCATCTCTGCTGTTTTCCAGCGGCGGGTGCAGGTCAATGCCTACTGCGAGAAATCCCGCAAAAACGTTTCCGAACCGCATGTTGGCTGCGGTGAATGTCACCCCCTTCCCCCCATCTTTGACCTCAAAAAATGACGCTTACACTGTTGCTCGACCTGGACGATACCCTGCTCGATACAAACATGGATACCTTCATCCCGGCCTATTTTCAGGCGCTTTCCGGGGCATTGAAGGACCAATTGGACCCCAACCTGATGCTGTCGGTTCTCATGGCTGGCACCAGGCAGATGTTTGACAACCGCGACCCGGCGCTGACCCTCAACGAAGCCTTCGACTCGGTCTTTTACCCGCGCCTGGGGCTGGAGCGCGCCGCGCTGGAACCACAACTGGAGCGCTTCTACGACGAGGTTTTTCCCACCCTGGGGCACCTCACCACGCCCCGCCCGGCCGCAGTGGACCTGGTGGAATGGGCCTTCGGCCGGGGCTGGCGGGTGGTCATTGCCACCAACCCGCTTTTCCCAATCAAGGCGGTTCACGCGCGCATGCGCTGGGCCGGCCTGCCGCCCGAGAAATACCCTTTTGCGCTGGTCACCTCGTTCGAGCACATGCATTTCACGAAATCTCCCGCCTACTATGCCGAGGTGATGGCCCGCCTGGGCTGGCCCGATGACCCGGTGCTGATGGTGGGCGACGAGCCAGACTGGGACATCCGCGACGCCCGGGCGGCGGGCATGGCCACATTCCAGGTGGCCCGCAACGGGGCGCAGCGGTCCGCGCCGCCGGCCGATGGGGAGGGCACGATCGCCGATGTGCGGGCCTGGCTGCAGGGGCAGGATGTCTCCCGTTTCGCCATGTCTTTTGAAAGCCCGGACTCGCTGCTGGCAGTGCTTATCTCGGTGCCGGCCGCATTGCGCGAAATGGTGCGCGAAATTCCGTATGACCAGTGGGTGCGTTGCCCGCGGTGTGACGAGTGGAGCCTGAATGAGATCGCCTGCCACCTGCGCGATGTGGAACTGGAAGTGAACCTGCCGCGCCTGCGCACGTTGCTGGCCGAGACCAACCCGTTCATTGCCGGGCAGGTGACCGACGACTGGGTGCTGGAGCGTGGTTACGATGCGCAAGATGGGCGTACTGCATTGATTGCGCTGACCGAGGCCCGCAAGCAGCTGGTAGGCATTTTGAGCGCGTTATCCCCCGAAGACTGGCAGCGCACGGCCCGCCATGCCATCTTTGGCCCCACCACCCTGCAGGAACTGGTTGGGTTCATTGCCGGCCATGACCGTTCGCACATCCAGCAGGTGGTCAAGACCATTGCGCAGACCCGCGCGGGTTGATGCGCGGCGCATCCGATTGTTTTTTTTTGTGTTATAACGTCCAGACTGCCCGGTCTGGGCGTTATTATTTAACTCAGGAGAGATACATGCGAAAACGTGTAGTAGTGACCGGACTGGGGTGCGTCAGCCCGCTGGGTAATACCATGCCCGATACCTGGGCCGCCCTGTTGGCCGGCCGGTCAGGCGTGGGGCCGATCACCCTGTTCGATGCCGGCAATCACAAGACGAAAATTGCGGCCGAGGTGAAAGGCTTCGATGCCGCAGGCCTGTTTGGCAACCGCGAGGCCCGCAAGCTGGACCGCTTTGCGCAGTTTGCCATGGCTGCCGCGCTGGAAGCGGTGGCCCACGCGAAGTTGGGCATCGACGAATCGAACCGTGACCGCATTGGCGTGATCATTGGCTCTGGCATTGGCGGCATTATCACCCTGGTGGAGCAGTACGAGGTGATGCGCGAGCGCGGGCCGGACCGCATCAGCCCTTTCCTGGTGCCAATGATGATCTCGGACAGCGCCTCGGGCAACATCGCCATCAAGCTGGGCGTGCGCGGCCCCAACATGGCCATTGCCACGGCCTGCGCCTCCGGCTCGAATGCCATCGGCGAAGCGGCAGAAACCATCCGGCGTGGCGCGGCCGATGTGGTCCTGGCTGGTGCGGCCGAGGCTTCTGTGATGGCGCTGGCCATGGGCGGCATGAACGTGATGGGCGCGCTCTCGACCCGCAACGACGACCCGCACACAGCCTCGCGTCCCTTCGACGCCAACCGCGATGGGTTCGTGATGGGCGAAGGCGGCGCAGTGCTGCTGCTCGAATCGCTGGAGTTTGCCCGCGCGCGCGGGGCAACCATCCTGTGCGAGGTGAGCGGCTATGGCACCACGGACGATGCCTACCACATCTCGGCCCCGGCCGAGAATGGCGCGGGCGCGGCCTTGAGCATGCAAGCCGCGCTGGATGATGCCGGGCTGGCCCCTGCCGATATCGGCTACATTAACGCGCACGGCACCTCGACCGCGCTCAACGATAAATCCGAGACGGCGGCCATTAAAACCGTGTTTGGCGGGGCGGCCTACAAGGTGGCCATCTCGTCCACCAAATCCATGACCGGGCACCTGCTGGGCGCTTCGGGCGCATTGGAAGCGGCCGTGTGCGTGCAGGTTTTTCGGGATAACATCCTGCCGGCCACCATCAATTACCAGACGCCCGACCCCAATTGTGACCTGGATTATGTGCCCAACCAGCCGCGCCCGGCTGCGCCGACCCACATCATGTCCAATTCGTTTGGGTTTGGCGGTCACAACGCCACCCTGGTCTTCAGCCGGTTTACGGATTGAATCGGTAAGGAGCAGCCATGCCCAATGCACACATCACCGGCTGGGGGATGCACGTTCCCCAAAAGGTGCTGACGAATGACGATCTGAGCAAGATGGTCGAAACGAACGACGAATGGATCCGCGACCGCACCGGCATCCGGGAGCGGCGCATCGCCGCCGAAGGGGAAACCTCGGCCAGCCTGGGCGCGGAGGCGGCCCTGAAGGCGCTCAAAGCGGCCAACCTGGCGCCGGTGGATGTGGACCTGATCATTTGCTCCACTTCCACGCCAGAGCATATCTTCCCGGCTACGGCCTGTCTCATCCAGGATTCGATTGGCGCGACCAAAGCCGGAGCATTCGACCTGCTGGCGGCCTGTTCCGGGTTCATTTACGCGCTCAACATGGCAGCCCAGGCCATCAAATCTGGCTCGATCAAGTCGGCCGTGGTGATTGGCACCGAAACGCTTTCGCGCGTGGTGGACTGGAAGGACCGCAACACGTGCATCCTGTTCGGCGATGGGGCCGGGGCGTTCGTCCTGCAGGCCAGCGATGAGCCGGGCGGGGTGTATTCTGGCGTGATGCACTCTGATGGGTCTGGCGGCGACCTGCTCGCGGTTCCGGCTGGCGGCTCGAAACTGCCCGCCAGTGATATCACCCTGCAAACCGGCCAGCATTTTATCCACATGGATGGGCGTGAGGTGTATCGTTTCGCCACGCGTGTGATGGCCTCGGCCACGCAGGAGGCCTTGCATGCTTCCGGCTTAACGGTTGCGGATCTGTCCATTGTCATCCCCCACCAGGCCAATTATCGCATCATCGAAGCGGCCGCACGCGGGTTAAAGATACCCATGGATAAATTCTTTGTCAACCTCGACCGCTATGGCAACACGTCGACCGCTTCAATCCCCATTGCCACCGTGGAGGCCTTGGAAACCGGTCGCCTCAAGACAGGCGACAAACTGGTGTTCGTCGGGTTTGGCGCCGGGCTCACCTGGGGCGCGCTGTCCGCCCAGTGGACGGGACCACTGCCGGGCGTGAAGAAGGTCGATACCGAGCGCTACCGCCTGTTCGGGCGCGCGCGTTCGCTGTTGCGCAGGATCGTCCGCCGTATCGAAGGTATTTTGTTTGGCAAGGAGAACGTGGTCTGATTTGCATGTGCGCCGTGAAAATGCCTGCCGCCCGCTTCGATTTGAATAAAACGCACGATTGTGGTACATTACATGGCGCGGGCAGCACGAAAACTTTGCCCGCGAGGAGAAAAAATGTTTAACTTTGGTGGTTTGGAATGGGTCATCTTATTGTTGATCATCCTGTTGCTTTTCGGGCCGGGGCGCATCGTCAAGTTGGCCGGTGAACTTGGCAACAGCATCAAAGCATTCCGCGAAGGATTGGGCGGGAAGAAGGATGAAGAGCAAGCGACGGATGAAAAAGGGAACATCGAACCCAAATAACGATAAAACAGGCTCCTGAAAGGGAAGCCTGTTTTTTTGCGCCATCAGTTCGTAATGAATTTCAAGCGGCAGTTGGATAAAATAAGACCATGACCGATATCCATTTCCTCGATCCAAACCCCGCTGGCGGTCAGCCTGTGCTGCTGCTGCATGGACTGGGTGTCAATGGCTTGTCGTGGCTGGCGCAGTTCGATGCGCTTGCCACTGCCGGGCTGCGCCCCCTGGCGGTGGATGTGCCTGGTTTCGGCAAATCCCCGTATGATGGGCGCGGCTGGCGGATGGCGGGTGTGGCCGCCAGGCTGGCAGACTTTTTGCAAGACCTGGGTGCAGCACCGGCGCATGTGGTTGGGTTGTCGATGGGCGGTGTGATTGCCCAGCAGTTCGCGCTCGATTTTCCGCATTTGACGCGCAGGCTGGCGCTGGTGAACACTTTTGCGGCCTTGCGTCCCCGCTCGATGGGCGGGTGGATCTATTTCTGGCGGCGCGCCATTTTGGTGCATTTCATTGGTATGAACACCCAGGCAAGCTTCGTTGCCAGGCGTGTTTTCCCTCGCCCAGACCAGCAGGAGCTGCGGGCGGCCTTCATTGACCAGGTGATGCAGGCTGATCCGCGCGCCTACCGGGCGGCCATGCGCGCGCTTGGCTTTTGTAACCTGACACCGCGCCTGGGTAAACTGCGCATACCCACGCTGGTCATTACTGGCGCCAACGATACCACCGTGCCGCCCGCCAGCCAGCGTGACCTGTTGAAGAGCATACCCGGCGCGCAGCAAGTCATCATCCCTGATGCGGGGCATGGGGTGAGTGTGGAGCAGCCGGAAGTTTTCAATCGCGTCCTGGTAAATTTTCTGACAGATGCCAACCTGCCGGAAAACCCATGAAGTGCCAGGCTAAGTTGGCATTTTTTGTGCATTAAGGCAGCTGTTCGCGCAAATCCAGGGCGGTAGTGGCAGGAAGGTTGCAGACAAACCCCACACATACATAGGCTGCGGGTTGTCCGTTAACCAGCGGGCGGTCATGCAGCAGCGGCGGGCAGCCTTGGCGCAAGGGCAGGGAACTATATGCCGCTGCCATGCGCGGGCGATAACCCCGGCGCACTTCCGCTAACAGCGCCAATGTTTCAGCCTGTTCCACATCACCCACAACAGCCACCTGTCGCACCGTTTCCACAGCGGTATCGGCGGCTGCGAGCCAGCGCGCAAAACTGGTGGGGAAGCGCAGTGCGGTTTCGCCAACCATCCCAATCGCCTCTTCCGCTTTTTGGCGCAGCGCCACTTGCCCGGTGAGCGCCGAGAGGCGCAGCAGGGCTTCGCAGGCCAGTGCGTTTCCAGATGGCGTGGCATTATCGGCATAGTCTTTGGGGCGCAGTAACAGGCTTTCACCATCTGCCGGGGTGTCGAAGAACCCACCGGCGGGGTCATCAAAACGGGCCAGCATTTCATCTGTCAGTTGGCCCGCCGCGATGAACCACTGGCTGTCAAAATCGGTCTGGTACAAGTCGAGCAGGGCAAGGATGAGCGCGGCAAAGTCTTCCAGGAACACTTCTCCGCTGGTCTGCCCGTCACGCCAGGCGCGGCGCAACTGACCATTGGGCCGCAGTGCGCTGAGCAGGAAACGGGCATTTTGTCTGGCGGCGGTGAAATACCGGGCATGCAAGGCGTGTGTATGCGGGTCAGAAAAGGCGCGTGCGGCTTCGGCGAAGGCGCTCAGCATGAGCGCATTCCAGGCGGTCAGCACTTTGTCATCGGTGCCGGGGCGTACCCGGGCTGCGCGTGCGTCCAGCAAGCGGGCATGGCAGGCGGCCAGTTTCTCGGTAACGCTGGATGCGGGCAGGTTGAACCGGGCGGCTACGGTGGAGTCATCCACTGCGCGCTGGAGCACCGTCTTGCCTTCCCAATTGCCGGCGGGGGTTATCCCGTAAGCTGTCTTGAAGAAATCGAAATCCGCGTCCAAAACGGCGTGGATCTCATCATGGGTCCAGACGTAGAATTTGCCTTCTTCGTGTTCACTGTCGGCATCCAGGCTGGAGTAAAAGCCGCCTTCGGGATGGGTCATCTCGCGCAGGATGAAGTCGAGCGTTTCGGTACATATGCGTTTATAGAACGGGTCGCCGGTGAGCTGCCAGGCGTGAAGATAAACCCGGGCCAATTGGGCATTGTCGTACAGCATTTTTTCGAAATGCGGCACACGCCACAGGTTATCCACCGAGTAACGGGCAAAGCCTCCGCCAACGACATCATACATGCCGCCGCGCGCCATGGCATTGAGGGCGTGCAGAGCTGGTCCGATGAATTTGTTGCGGTGTTCGGGTTGCTGGCTTTCACCTGTAGAAGGCAGGGCGCGGCGAAATAAAAACGCGATGGTCATGGCCTGGGGAAATTTGGGCGCACCGCCCCAACCACCGAAACCCCAATCGTAGGTCTGGTGAAGGTATTCTGCGGCCTCATCGAGCAGTTTGGGGGTGACCGTGGCGGCTGCATTGCCCCAGCGCACTGCAGACTGGAGGTGGCGGGTGACCTGCTCGCTGACACGCGTGATTTCACCGCGTTCTTCACGCCATGCGCGCGCAATACCATTGAGCAGGTCGCGGAATGCTGGCATGTTATAGCGCGGTGTGGGCGGGAAGTATGTGCCGGTATAGAAAGGCTCCAGCCGGGGGGTGAGGAACACCGACATGGGCCAGCCACCATTGCCTGTCATGGCCATGGTGGCGGTCATGTAAATGCTGTCGATGTCCGGGCGTTGCTCGCGGTCGACCTTGATGTTGATAAAATGCGCATTCATGATGGCCGCGGTTTCGGGGTCTTCAAAAGACTCGTGCGCCATGACGTGACACCAATGGCAGGCGGCATAGCCGATGCTCAAGAAGATCGGTTTATCCTCGCTTTGGGCGCGGCTGAGGGCTTCCTGCCCCCATTCGTACCAGTCTACGGGGTTGTTGGCGTGCTGTTGCAGGTATGGCGAAGTGGATTGGGCAAGACGGTTGGTCATGGCGTGGTTCCTTTTTTCGGTCAGGCGTTTGGCTTATTGCCAGAAGGTGCGCCAGAAAAATGTGCCGATGATGAACAGCATCACCAGTCCGAGCGTGCGGCGCAGGTTGAGGTTTTTTATCTTTGTTGCGCCCAGGTGGCTGCCCAGCAAGGCGCCCGCCACGCCAAATGGGATGATGGTGAGAGCAAAAAAGTCATAGACAAACGTTCCGCCTGCAAACCGTCCTGCCAACCCGCTGATCGAATTAAGCACGATAAAAGCCGATGACACTGCCGCGGCTTGCTTGGACGTGCCCCAGCGAAACAGCACGATGATGGGGGAAAGGAAGATTCCGCCGCCAATACCGATCATCCCGGATACCAACCCAATTCCCAGCCCGATACTGAGTGCAAGCACCGGGGGCAGCGCCCGATGTGGTTTGTTGGTCTCTGTGTCGCGGCTGAAGAAGAGCAGGCGGGCTGCCACATAAGCCAGGATGATGTGCAGCATCAAGGTATAAGCCGGGCTGGGAATTTTGAAGTACCCACCCAGGAAAGCAGCCGGCACAGACGTGACCAGGAATGGGGTAAGCAGCGTGGTGCGCAAATGCCCGGCTTTGTAAAAAGATACGAAAGCCATGCCAGCCACGAGGGTGTTGAGCATGAGCGCCGTGCTTGCTATGAGGGCTGGCGGCAGCCCGAATATACTCATGACGGCCAGGTAGCCGGTTGCTCCGCCAAAGCCAACGCTGGCGTACAGCATGGCGATGGCAGGGACGAGGATGTAGAGCATGGCAGGATTTTACCGTACTTCCCCAAAAGCGCTCAGCAGCGCGGCCAGCCCAAACGCCAGAATGACCAGCCCCGAAAACCGGTTGATCCATGTCATGGCGCTATCTGTGACGCGCTCACGCAGCAGTCCAACCCCTGCGCTTAATGTCAGCCACCAAGCTGCCGATCCCAGGAACACACCCGCGACCACATGAAGCGAGCCTGTCCAGTAATCCTTCCGCGCATGAAGAGGGGGTATATCCATCCCTCACTCCTTTGCAATAAAAAACTGGCGCAACCAAACGGGTGCGCCAGTTGTCATGGCGGTCTTTGTCAGGCGGTAGCCTTGCGCCGGAACCAGGTTTTCCATTCCTGCTTTTCCCAAACCACCAGGATGGGTGCGGCAATGAAGATGGAGGAGTAGGTCCCGCTCATTAGCCCGACCAGCAAAATGATGGCAAATTCTCGCAGGGTAACGCCGCCAAAGAATGCCAGCGCCAGCAACAAGAATTCGACGGTCATGAGCTGGGTGTTGATGGAACGCTGCAGGGTTTGCACGATGGAGTGGTTGACGAGCGTCTCGAAATCCAGCCTGCGCAGGATGGAGGAATTTTCGCGTATGCGGTCGAACACCACAATGGTATCTTGCATCGAGAAGCCAATCACGGTCAGCAGGGCGGTTAGGAAGAGCGAGTCGATTTCCCATCCAAAGAAAACGCTGCCGATGGCAGTGATGCTAAAGATGATAGCAACGTCGTGGATCATGGCCAGGATGGCGCAAATGCCATAGCGAAAAGCGTTTTGCACACCGCGGAATGACCAGGCGATGAATAGCACCACGAGAAGCGAGGAAACAGCCACTGCAGCCGCACCGCGCGAAGTAACCTGCTCGCCGATGCTGGGACCCACACTGTCAAAACGCTGCACGGTCACGGTCCCGAAAGCCGTTTCCATGGCGGTCAGCACAGCATCGCGGGTGCTATCTTCAAGGAAGGAGGATCGGATGATGAAGTCGCCTGCTTCGGTGGTCTGCACTTGCACATCCTTGATACCAGCTTCCTGATACAGGCTGACAATTTCGGCTGGTTGGGGTGCCTGGCCGCTAAAAGTTACTTCGATGAGGCTTCCGCCGGTAAAGT
This sequence comes from Anaerolineales bacterium, assembly GCA_034433165.1. Lineage (GTDB taxonomy): Bacteria > Chloroflexota > Anaerolineae > Anaerolineales > Villigracilaceae > DAOUAP01. The sequence goes on from DAOUAP010000054.1 coordinate 21,609, forward strand.
CGATTGAGAGGGGCAGGCCTCTGAACAGCAGGAGCAACAGCCCCGGCACAATAAGGATGAATGACAGTCCAAAAACGAGATAGCGCTTACCGAGAATGTTCATGCTAGCAAACTCCTAAATACCAAACCAGCGCCCGTGATTGCTGGGCTTGAAAACATCGAGAACGAGCGCCAGGAGGGAGCGGGTAATGTAGAGCGCCGAGAAAAGGCTGATGGAAATGCCCAGGGCCAGGGTGAGCGAGAAGCCCTTAACGATGGTGGCCCCAAAGGTGCTGCCAAACCAGTAGAGGATGCCAGCCGTGATCAGCGCGGCAATGTTCGAGTCGCGGATGGACGGCCATGCCCGCGACCACGACAGGTCGAAGGCTTGTTTGAGGGTTTTACCGTTGCGCAGTTCTTCTTTGAAGCGCTCAAAGACCAGGATGTTGGCATCCAAAGCCGAGCCGGTGCTGAGCATGAACCCGGCAATACCCGGCAGGGTGAGCGTAATGCCAATGAGTTTGAAGATGGCAAAAGCGATGATGGCATAAAAGACGATGGATACATCGGCGACCACGCCAGGTACACGATAATACAGCGCCATGAACAGGATAACGATGATGATGCCGATGACCCCGGCCACCATGCTCTTTTGGAGCGAGTCTTCGCCCAGGGTGGGGCCGATGATGCGAGTTTCGACGATTTTGAGTGGAATGGGCAGTGAGCCATACCGCAGCTGCACGGCCAGGGCGTTGGCTTCGTCGTAGGTGAAGCTGCCCTGAATGGTGCCGCTGCCACCGGTAATTGCGCCATCTATGATCGGGCTGGAGACCACCACCTTGTCCAGCACGATGGTCAGGTAACGCCCAACATTCCTGCCGGTGTGATCGGCAAATATGGAAGCGCCGGCGCTTGAAAGCTCAAAGTTGATCTGGTAACCGCCCAAATCCCCGCTTGAGACATTGACCGTGCGCAGGTCGCTGCCGGTCATGATGGTCTGGAAGACAGTCACGCCATCGGCGACAGCATCGGGGTTGCCAAAGGTGGTTTCGATGCGCGTACCGGCTGGGATCGAGTTGGCGCCGGTATCCACAAACTCCAGCAAGCCTGTTTGCTGTAAAATTTCCAAAATTTCGGTGGCGTTGTCGGCGCCGGGAAATTCGCCCACGATGCGGCGTTCACCGGCAATTTGCAGCACGTTTTCCGAGACGCCGAGAGCATTGGTACGGTTTTCCATGATGGTGCGGGAAACTTCCAGCTTGGGGCGGTCAATCGGGGTGGTTTCGGGCAGGTCGGCTTCCATGAGCACCTGCAAGCCGCCGCGCAGGTCGAGCCCGAGACGAGGGGTGACGTTGCGCTCAAACAAAAAGCCATTGCCAAAGGGATTGGGAACGAGCAGGTTTTCGCTGACATCGACCCAGATTGCCAGGATGGCAATGACTGAGATGATGATCAACCGGGTAGGAAGGTTTCGAATCATGCGATGCAAACTCCGTGCATAAAAATGCCAGCCATTGGCTGGCGCATGCGAAGGCAAATTATACTCCAAAACGGCGCTTATACGTTTTCGAGGAATCGAAGCGCAATCGTCAAGACGGCATCCGGGTCGAGTGTGTCGGTGTGGATAATGAGGTTGGCGTGTTCGCGGGCATGCGCGAGGCGGGCTATTTGCACCTGGTAGTCTTTTTCGCGCCAGTCGAAGCTGCGCCGCGCCAGTGTGACCGGGTAAGAAACTTCGAGATAGATCAGAAGGTCTGGGTTGGCAATGCGCTGCCACATATCCTGCACATAGGAATGTTCCTGGGCAATGTGGCGGGCTTCATAACCGAGGGCTTTCAGGCGGGCCGTAAGGGTCGATTTGCCCGAGGCGCACACGCCAACCACGCCAATTTTTAGCGCTTTAGTGATTGTCATGGACCAACAGGCTGATGTTTTTGGGGTTGCCGAGCACTGCAAGGTGGTCACCGGGGATTAGGGGACGCGCGTTGTCTGGCTGGATATCCGGCTGCCCCTGGCGTTTGAGTAATACCACGCTCAGGTCATATTCATCTTCCACCCTGCCAACGGTCAAATGCGCCAGGCGCGAGTTTTTTTCAATGGTCAGGCGCGCGAGGCTAAGCGGTTTGTTTTCCACCATGATGGGTCGGGTCACGTCGGCACCGGCAGCCGCGGCCGCGAAGGCGGGCGCGGCCATGCTTGTGGCGCTCATGGCCGTGAACCCGAACTGATCATGCAGGGCCTGGGCAAAGTCCTCGTCGAAAATGCGTATGATGACCTGGATGCCTGGGTTGCGGCTGCGGCATTTGAGCGCGATCTTGAGGTTGAGCGCATCATTTTGAATGCACAGGATGACGGAGCGGGCCTGCGACAGGTTTATGCTGTCCAGAACCGCTTCACGTGCCGCGTCATCGTGTATGACCGGGATGTTCATCTTTTGCACTGCCCCGGACATATCGGCCGAGGGGTTCACTTCGATGGCAACCACATCTTCGCCCATTTCATACAGTTGTTGCGCAATGCGGTACCCGAGGTGCCCCAGTCCAATCAGGATGTGGTGGTTGCTCATGGTGGATGCGACGGCCATTTCCCATTCCTTGCTGCGCGCCCGCCGGTTGAAGAGCAGCGCGCCAAAATCTGCCAGTCCCTGGGCCAGGGTGGCTACGCCCAGTACCGGCATGAGAAAGAAAAATAATTGCAAAATTGGATCGTTGGGGAACTCGCTGGATGCTTGTAAAAAGGTCAGGCCCAGTACCAGATAAATGGCTTCCGGCAGGCTGTCTATAGGCTCACCCAGGCTTTGCGCGCGGGTAAAGTAAAACGCCCCGCAGGCCAATACGGCCAACATGAAGGTGAGCAGCGGTTGGCGAAACTCGCTGAGCAACAATGAGGTATCGCGCCACGAAGCGCGCCAGCGCCTGAACAGTTTTTTCTTCATAGGTTGATGGGCAGGCGGACGATCAACCGGCGTGTATCATCCCCTCGGCGGTGATTGACGCGCATCACAACCACGCTAATGTCATCGGCTGGGCGGTTTTCATCCAGGCGCACTGCTTCGGCCAGCAGAGCATCGGCAATATCTTGCGCGCCTGGCTCCTGGTCTTCGAGCAAGGCCCGCAGCGAGGTGGGCACGTTCATCGGGTTGCCGCGCCGTGAGCCGGCATGCGCGATCCCATCGGTAAAAAAAACCACGGTCAGCCCTGGCTCCAGGTTCACCTCGCTGATCACCGGGCGGATGTTGCGGGCCGTGCCGAGCGGTTTGCTGTCAGATTCGAGTGCATCGAGTCTTTCGTCACGCACAATGTAAATGGGCGCGGGGTTGTTGCGCGTAAGCACGAGGGTTTTGGTGTGCAGATCTACCGAGGCGATGTTGAGCGTGCAGGAGACTTTTCCGGCGCGCTCGGTAAAAAGGGTGTCTGATGCCGCGCGGGCCGCGGCACCATCCCGCACCCCATCGGCCAGCAGGCTGATCACCCGCCGCACCACTGCCAGCGAAACGGCCTTGGCCCCCCGACCCGATGACTGGCCATCGGCCAGCACCACGCTCAATCCACCACCGGGACGCTCCACGAGTTCCAACGTGTCGCCGCTTTCGGATACAGCATACTTGTTGATTTTTGCCGCAGCAATCTGGATTTCCATGATTGGATTCTACAACGTGATGGGTTTTCGCGCTATAACAAAGACCAGGGTGCTGCCGCTTTCCTGAACAAATTGTGCGCTAGTATTGAACCCGGCTGTGTCAAAGGGCGTGCAGATTTTTTCGCGCAGGGTATCGTTAATGGGCTGCCCTTGCCCTGTAACCTGGAATAGCAGGCGCAACAGGCTTCCGCCCGGCGAACGTTGGCCGGGCCATGCCATCAGTAACACCACCAGTTTTCCGCCCGGCTTGAGCGTGCGCATCACTTCGCCAAGTGTGCGCGTATCTACAATATACTCACTCGGAAAGGTGGCCAGCACAGTGTCAAACTGTGCGCTGGCAAAAGGCAGGCGCTGGGCCAGCCCACGCGCCAGGCGCGGGTGTGCGCCGTGCTTTTGCAGCTGCCGGGTGGTTTTCTGCAGCATTTGCGGGCTTTCATCGACCCCAAAAACCTGCCACGGGCGCATGTGTAATGCCGCGTGAACATGACCCGGCCCTACGCCCAGCTCCAGCACATTGGGCCCGTTCACAAAGCCCAGGGTGCGCAACCCCCAATGATGCCATTGACCCAGGGAGACAGCAGCGGCCACCCCATCGTATGCCCAGGCCAGGCGGTGATAAAGGTGGTGGAAGAAGAGTTTGAGCAGTTGGCGCAGCATGGGGTTGATTCAAAACAAGGGTCTGACCAAATGGGTCAAACCCTTGTTTTTTGGGGTGGGGATATGCTAAACAGGGGTTTCGGCAGGGGTTTCGCCGGTTTCTTTCTTGACACGGCTGGCAACCTTCTTGGCGGTTTCCCTGGTGGTTTCGACCAGTTCTTTGCCGCGTTCTTTGGCCTTCAGGGTGATTTCTTCACCACGGGATTTTGCAGTGGTGGCGAATTCTTCAGCGCGGGCGCGCGCTTCGGTTGCAACGGCTTCGGCGCGGATGCGCGCTTCATGTGCGGCGGCTTCGGCCTTGTGCCAGGCTTCCTCGGCATCGTGGGCGGCGCGGTCACGCAACTCGATGGAGCGTTCCTTGATCAAGGCTCGGGTTTCTTCACCGGATTGGGGAGCGAGCAACAACGAAACGACCGCGCCCGTTAAACCGCCAACGATGAAACCTACCAAAAAGGCGCCAAATTCATCACGGTCAGACATGTTAAATCTCCTTTCCTCTGTGTTGGTCCTATTTTTTCTTCAAGCCGACCATCTCCAGCACACGCTGCAGGGCGGCAAGATAGCTGTTGAGTTTCATGACCGGTTCGACCAGGTTCTCGCTCAAAAATTGGGTGGTACCGCGCAGGGTATTCACCGTCTCATTGGTGGCATCCAGAATGGGTTTTACTTCGTTTTGCAGCAGATTGATGAGGCTTGCCAATTGAATGATGAGAATGATAAGCGCAACGCCAATCACGAGCGATTCTAGTGCCATGAAAATGATGAAAATATCACGGATGATGGAAGTCGTGCCGGCGTCCTGTAAAAGGAAAAATACCGAAAGCACCACCAGCGCCACGAAAAGAATACCGCCCACGATGACAGCGATCATGACGCGGCGTTGCTGGCGGGCGGCTTCGAGCGATTCTGGACTGGGCGGCTGCGGCTGCTCAGTTGGGGTGGGAGGATTGTTCGGATAGTCGGCCATAAATTCATTATAGCATAATAGGCAAGGGGTTAATCGGCCCGGGCGTATAAGGACTTTCTAATCTGTTGTGTCTTGACGCGCACTGGCAATCGTAGTATCCTTGTCCTACCGACCGTTCGGTAGGGAGAGGCTATGACCAGAGACGACATCCTTGAAGCGGCTGCACAGGTTTTCCGACAAAAGGGCTTCCATGGTGCATCCATGTCGGATATTGCCGAGACGGTGCAACTGCAAAAAGCCAGCCTGTACCATCACTTTGCCAGCAAGCAGGAGATTTTGGTCGAACTGCTCGACCGCGCGCTGGCCATGGTGAGCGACCAAATGCAGGCTGTGCTGTCTGCCGACCTGCCAGCCGATGAAAAGCTTCGCTTGGCCATGCGATCTTACCTGCAAACCCTCAGCCAGCAAGGCGACCTCGTCTTTGTTTTGCTGTTGGAATACCGCTCGCTCGAAGCCGAACTGTATGCCCGCCACATTCCAAACCGAGATCGGTTTGAGCACATGTGGCGCGATTTGATTTCCCAGGGTGTGCAAAGCGGGCTTTTTCAATGCAACAACATCCCTGCTGCGGTGCGCGCCTTGCTCGGTGCGCTCAACTGGACAATCACCTGGTACCGCCCAAGTGGTCCCATGTTGATCGACGATATTGCCGATCAGTGCGCCAACCTTTTCCTTCGCGGGTTGCGACCATGCTAAAGGCTGTCACGGTGGTTCCCGAATCGCGCACCCCCCACTCATTCGCGCAGTACACCACCTGCAAAGGTGCGCATATCTTCAGGCTGCCGCTGGAGGGTTTCCCGGGTTTTTGGGCGTATGCCTACCTCGTTTTGATGGATGAGATGAAGGTGTTGATCGACGCCGGTACCGGCTGGGTCAACTCGAACCAGGGGCTGGATGACGGGCTGGCCCAGGCCGGCGTGGGCTGGGGCGATCTGACCCACATTCTGTTCACCCACGGGCATATCGATCACTTTGGCGGGCTGGGCTACATCCGGGCGCGCACCGCGGCCCGGGTCGGGATCCATGAGCTGGATGTGCGTAATATAACGCATTATGAAGAGCGTGTTTTTGTGGTTGATCGCCGCCTGGAAAAATACCTGGTCGAGGCAGGCGTGCCGCTTGAGCGCCGTAATGAGATGATGCGCTTGTACCGCCTTAACAAAGGGATATTTACTTCACAACCTGTCGATTTCACTTACCAGGCGCTGGATATGCGTCTCGATCCTTTCGAGTTCCTGCATGTGCCGGGGCACACGGCCGGGCATGTAGTTATCCGCCTGCACGATTTTCTCTTCAGCGGCGACCACATCTTGGATGGAATTTCGCCCCATCAATCGCCCGAACGGTTGACCCTCAATACCGGGCTGGGGCATTACCTCGAATCGCTGTCCGTTATGGAAAAGTGGGACGCCGGATCGCGGCTCACCTTTGGCGGCCACAACGACCCCATCAGCGACCTGCCCGCCCGCATCGGCATCCTGCGCCAGCGCCACACCGAGCGGTTGTCCGCCATGTTGGCGGCCTTCGACACCCCCAAAACCACCTGCGAGTTGGCCGATGCGCTCTTCCCGCGCGTGCGCGGCTACGACACCCTGTTGGCCATCGAAGAGACCGGCGCGCATGTCGAATACCTGTACCAGCGCGGGTTGCTGCACGTGGTCAACCTGCCCGAACTCGAAGCCGACGACTCCACGCCGCTGCGCTACCAGCGCGTGGATGACACCGTCTCGAAACTATTGCCTTTATAGACTCAAAAAAGGAGAGAGCGATGTACGGTTTTACCCCCACAGAAGAGCAGCAAATGCTCATCGACACCGTGGTGCGCTACGCCAAGAACGACCTGCGCGCTGCCGGGCACGACGCCGAGGAAGCCAAATCCCTGCCGAAGAAACTGGTCAGCAAAGGCTGGGAGCTGGGTGTGTTGCAAGCCTCGGTGCTCGAAGCTTATGGCGGCTTTGGCGAGCGTTCAGCCGTCACCGGCGTGCTGGCCGCCGAAGAACTGGCCTTTGGCAACCTGGCCGGCGCACTCGCGACCATGACGCCTGCGCTCTTTGTCACCCCCATTTTGGTAATGGGCAGTGAAGCGCAGAAAAAGCAGTGGATTCCCCCCGTTATTGAAGGGGAGTGGATGCCCTACACCGCCGCCCTCACTGAACCGGCTTTTGACTTTGACCCCAACGCCCTTGTTACGACCGCCACGCGCGACAGCGACTTCTACATCCTCAACGGCGTTAAAACCTTCGTCCCGTACGCCGCCGATGCGGTGGCCATGGTTGTGTATGCCGCCCTCGACGGGGAGACGAAAGGCTTCATTGTGGAAAAAGACAGCGGCGGGTTGAGCGTGTCGGAGCGCATCAAACTGATGAGCCTGAACGCGCTGCCCTTGTACGAGGTCAAATTGGAGAACGTCAAAGTACCCACCGCCAATATGCTGGCCGGCGACTTTGCCCCGGCGCTGGCAGCCATGCGCGTGGCCAATGCGGCGCTGGCGGTTGGGGTGGCGCAGGCTTCGTTTGAATATGCCCGCGACTACGCCAAGGAGCGCGAAGCTTTCGGGATGAAGATCGCCCAAAAACAGGCGGTGGCATTCATGCTGGCCGAGATGGCCACCGAAATCGAGTCCATCCGTTTGCTCACCTGGGAAGCCGCCTGGAAGTTGGACACCGGCAAAGACGACGCGGCGGTTGCGGCCTACCTGGCATCCACTGGCGCGGCCGATATGGCCATGATGGTCACCGACCGCGGTGTGCAAATTTTGGGCGGGCACGGCTACATCCGCGACCATCCTGTGGAAATGTGGATGCGCGAAGGGCGCGGCTTTGCAACCTTTACCGGACTGGCGATTGTGTAGGAGGACACCATGACCATCGAATTTGAGAATCCCAAACCTGTTGAGAATGCCCGGTTCATGCTGCAAACCGTGGCCGATAACATGATGCGCCCGGTCTCGCGCCTGATGGACGAGAACGAGCACGAGATTCCTTTCTCTTATGTGGAATTCATGCACACCGCCATGAAGGCCATGGGCGGCTCGGCCGGTTCGCTGGCGCCCAGTGAGGAGAAAAAAGAAGAAGACCCCAACAAACCCAAGCGCGCCTCCATTGCTTATCAGGTATTGGCCAATCAATTGGAAATGCTCTCGTGGGGCGATGTGGGCATGTACCTCATTACCCCCGGCGGCGGGTTGGGCGCAGCGGCGGTGCAGGCTGCAGGTAACGCCGAACAAAAAGCCAAGTTTTTGGCGCGTTTTAATGAAGAGAAACCCACCTTTGCCGCCATGTGCATGACCGAGCCCCAGGCCGGTTCCGACACTTCGGCCATTCGCACCCGCGCCGTGTTGGATGAAAAGACCAATGAGTGGGTCATTACCGGCGAGAAGATTTTTGTGACCGCGGGCGAAAAGTCTTTTGTGGAACGCGCTGAGTTCGGCAAGGGCTTTTTGGTGATCTGGGCGTCCATTGACCCCGGCGCCGGGCGCGCAGGTATGCGCTCGTTCGTCATTGAGGCGGGCACGCCGGGCGTGACCATTAGCAAACTGGAACACAAGCTGGGCATTCGCGTCAGCGACACGGCCGCCATCACGCTGGATAACGTGCGCGTGCCGTTTGAGAACATCCTCGGCTCGCCGACGGTGGAAAAGACCACCACCGGCTTCAAGGGCGCCATGGCCACCTTCGACGCCACTCGTCCGTTGGTGGCTGCCACCGGCGTGGGTGTGGCGCGCGCCGCGCTGGAAGAAGTGAAGAAGATGTTGGCCGAGCGCGGCGTGACCATCCGCTATGGACTGCCGCGCCAAAAGCTGACCGCCATTGAACGCGACGTGATTGACATGGAGATTATGCTGCGCTCCTCGTGGCTGATGGTGCTCAAGGCCGTGTGGATGGCCGACAACAAGCAGCCCAACGCGCTCGAATCTTCAATGAGCAAGGTGAAGGCCGGCGATATTGTGACCAGGATCACCCAGAAAGCGGTTGAGATTATGGGGCCGCTGGGGTACAGCCGTGAATACCTGCTCGAAAAATGGTTCCGCGATGCCAAGATCACCGACATCTACGAAGGCACCGGGCAAATCAACCGCCTGGTGGTGGCCCGCCAGGTGCTCGGCTACAGCGGGAGCGAACTTCGCTAAAGGAGAAACGATGAAATACCACTTCCATAACGCTGTCGTGATCGGTTCGGGCACCATGGGCGCAGCCATTGCGGCTCATTTGGCCAATGCCGGTGTGCCGGTCACGCTGCTGGACATTGTCCCCAAAGACGCGCCGGCGGACGACAAGGCCGCGCGCAACAAAATTGTGAACGCTGGCCTCGAAGCGGCAAAAAAGAGCCGCCCAGCCTCGTTCTTCTCATCCGACCAGCACACGTTGGTGAGCATTGGCAACCTGGAAGATGACTTTGATGTCGTTGCCAATGCCGACTGGGTCATCGAGGTCATCATTGAAAACTTGAAGATCAAGCAGGATTTGATGACCCGCATTGACGCCGTGCGTAAACCGGGCAGCATCATCTCGTCAAACACTTCCGGCATTCCGCTCAAGGATATTGCCGCCGGGCGCAGCGACGATTTCAAGAAGCATTTCCTCGGCACGCACTTATTCAACCCGCCGCGTTATCTCAAACTGCTGGAGGTCATCCCCACTGCCGATACACTGCCCGAAGTGCTGGATGCCGTCAGCCACTTTGGCGAGTACCGTTTGGGCAAGGGCATTGTGCTGTGCAAGGATACGCCCAACTTCATTGGCAACCGTTTGGCGTTTGGCACGGGCGCATTCGCCATGGATTTCATTCTGGGCAATGGCTACACCGTGGACGAAGTGGACGCCATCACCGGGCCGCTGATGGGCCGCCCCAAAACGGCCACCTTCCGCCTGATCGATTTGGTGGGCGTGGACGTTTGGGCGCATGTGGGCAACAACCTGGCGCCCCTTATCCCGCACGACGCGCTGGCCCAGACCTACCTCAAAGCCGAGAAACCCACACAACTCATCCGCACGTTGGTGGAGCGCAGTTGGCTGGGCAACAAGAGCAAAGTGGGCTTCTATAAGGAAGTGCGCGGCGCAGACGGCAAGAAGGAATTCTGGTCGCTCAACCTGCAAACGCTGGAACATGAAGCGCCGACCAAGCCGCGCTTCGACTCGGTCAAGGCCGCCAAGGGCATTGAAGATTTGGGCGAGCGCCTGAAGAGCCTGATGGCCGCCGACGACAAGGCTGGCGCGCTGGTGAAGGCGCTGACCCTGCAAGCCTTCCAGTACGCGTCCAGCATCATCCCCGAAGTGGCCGACACGCCCAAGCCGCTGGATGACGCCATGCGCTGGGGATTCAGCCACGAGTCCGGCTACTTTGAAATGTGGGACATGCTCGGCGTGGCAGAGACCGTGGCGCAAATGAAAGCCGCCGGGTATGCGCCCGCCGCCTGGGTGGAGGAGATGCTCGCGGGTGGGGTCGCGTCCTTCTATCAATATGAAGGCAAAGAAAAAGTGGGCGTGTACGATGTGGCCCAAAAGAAATATGCCGCGTTCCCCAAACCCAAACTGGTGTTCCTGAAAGACCAAAAGGAAGTCTTCAAGAACGCGGGCGCAACGCTTTTCGACATGGGCGATGGCGTGGGCTGCATCGAATTCCACACCAAAATGAACGCGCTCGACGACGATATTTTCAACGTGGTCAACGAAGCGCTTGCCCGCCTGGAAACGGATTTCGACGGGCTGGTGGTGGGCAGCGAGGCTGAGAACTTCAGCGCGGGCGCCAACCTGTTTATGGTGGTGGTGGCCGCCCAGCAAGGCATGTGGGATACGCTCGACGAAGCCATTCGCAAACTGCAAGGCTTGAACATGCGTATGCGCTACTCCCCGAAGCCGATTGTGGTGGCCCCGGCCGGGCTGGCCCTGGGCGGCGGCGCGGAAGTGACCATGCATGGCTCGCGGGTGGTGGCGGCGGGTGAGTTGTATATTGGCTTGGTGGAACTCGGCGCGGGCGTGATTCCTGCCGGGGCTGGCACCAAAGAAATGGTGCGCCGCATCGTCAACCCGCCCATGCGCACCCAAAATGTCGATGCCTTCCCGTACCTGCAGCGCGTCTTTGAGCAGATCGGTTTGGCCAAGGTGGCCACCAGCGCGGGCGAAGCGCGGCAGGCAGGCTTTTTGACCGCCTCTGACCGCATCGTGATGCACCGTGAACACCTGCTCACCGAGGCCAAGCGCGAAGTGCTGCACCTGGTGGCCAGCGGCTACCGCCCGCCGGAACCGGAGCCGATCTACGCGGCCGGGCGCGATGCGCTGGCTGGCCTGCGTGTGGGTATTCACATGATGGGCGAGGGCAAGTACATCACCGAGTACGAGAAGGTGATCGCCAACAAGCTGGCGTATGTGATGACCGGTGGAGAGCTCAGCCGCCCGACCTGGGTGAGCGAGCAGTACATCCTCGACCTGGAGCGCGAGGCATTCCTGAGCCTGTGCGGCAACGAGAAGACCCAGCAGCGCATGTGGAACTTGCTGCAAACCGGCAAGCCCTTGCGGAACTAGGAGAGAAATATGAACATGCAAGATGCTGTGATCGTATCGGCGGCGCGTACCGCCGTGGGCAAGGCCAAGCGCGGCGGCCTGGCCACCGTGCGCCCGGATGAACTGGCCGCCGAAGTGATAAAGGACTTGTTGCGGCGCACCCCCGGTCTGGACCCCACGGCGATTGACGATGTGATTCTGGGCTGCGCCTTCCCCGAAGGCGAGCAGGGACTCAACATGGCGCGTACGGTGCTGCTGCGCGCCGGGCTGCCGCACACCGTCAGCGGCGAGACCATCAACCGTTATTGCTCGTCCGGTTCGCAATCCATTGCCCATGCGGCGTATGCGATCATGACCGGGCAGTTGGATGTCGCCATTGCGGGCGGCGCAGAATCAATGAGCATGGTGCCGATGACCGGCAACAAGTTCGCGCCCAACGCGCACTTCGCCGCCGAAGACCCATCCGTGTTCACCAACATGGGGCTTACTGCCGAGAATGTGGCCGTCAAGTACGGCATCAGCCGCGAAGACCAGGATGCCTTTGCGCTGCGCTCGCACCAACGCGCGGTTGCGGCGGTGAATGGCGGCGTGTTCGACCCGGAGATTGTGCCGATCGATGTGGAAACGGTGGACTTTGTGGATGGCGCGCCGGTGAAGAGACAATTCACCGTCAAGCGCGACGAAGGTCCCCGTGGCGACACCACGCTGGAGGCACTGGCCAAACTCAAGCCGGCCTTCAAGGAAGGCGGCACGGTAACGGCGGGCAACTCCTCGCAGACCAGCGATGGCGCTGCGGCGGTGGTGATCATGTCTGCCGAGAAGGCCAGGGCGCTGGGACTCAAGCCGTTGGCGCGCTTCGTCTCGTTTGCCACGGGCGGCGTCCCGGCTGAGTTGATGGGCATTGGCCCGATTGCAGCGGTGCCCAAGGCGTTGAAGACTGCCGGGCTTAAACTGGAGGACATTGACCTGATTGAACTCAACGAGGCCTTTGCCGCGCAGGGGTTGGCGGTGATGCGTGAGTTGGGCATGGATGCTGAAACGGTCAATGTCAATGGCGGCGCGATTGCGCTCGGTCACCCGCTGGGCTGTACTGGCGCCAAGCTCACCACCCAGCTCATCTACGAAATGGGACGGCGCAAGTCAAAATATGGTATGGTTACCATGTGCATCGGCGGCGGTATGGGCGCTGCCACCATCCTTGAAAACCTACAATAAATCAATAAAAAAGGAGAAACTATCATGCCTCTCACAATCGCAGATCTGATGACCAAGATGCCGGGCGCTTTCGTGCCGGAAAAAGCCCAGGGGCTCGATGTGGTGCTGCAATTCAAGTTCAGCGGCGCCGAAGCCGGGGAATGGTACGCCGTTATCAAGGATGGCGCGGTCAAGGTCGAGAAGGGCGCGCACGAGAAGCCCACCATGACCCTCATGGCTGATTCCGCTGATTACGTTGCACTGTTCACCGGCCAACTCGACCCCATGCAGGCTTTCATGCAGGGCAAGCTCAAGCTGACTGGCGACTTGAACCTGGCCATGAAGATGACGCAGTTCTTCAAGATGCGCGCGTGATCGGGGGGCAGTTGTCGGTTGTTAGTTGTCAGTGGTTAGTAAACAAAAAAGGATGTCCTCAATAAGAGGGCGTCCTTTTTTTTGCATTAATTGCCGAAAACCGATAGCTACCAACTACCAACCACCTACTACCCACTGAACCTATGCGTACATGCCCCAATCCAGCGCGGAGGGGTCTTCCATCATCGAGAAATCCCACATGTCCATGCCCATCTCGACCGTGACGGGTTTGCGGATGGCCTCCATGGCTTTGTTGCGTGTCATATCAACCATGGCCGGGCCGTACGGGCAGAAGGGCGTGGTCAGGATCATCTTGAGGCGTACCACTTCGTTGTCGATTTCGATGTTGCGCACCAGCCCGAGCTGAATGATGTTCATGCCAATCTCTGGGTCGATCACCTCGCTCAGCCTGTCGCGGAAGGGCTTGACCAGGTCGGGGTGGGTGTCGTGGATGGTCCACTTGATTTCGTTGATTGTTTCGCTCATGGGTTAGTTCTCCTGGGGGGCGTTTGGCACGACATACGTGCAATGGGATGCGCCGCTTAGAATGCACTGAACTTTATTGGCGGGCACGGCCAGCATTTTCGAGATGAGGGTCTGGTCCACGGTGCACACTTCCGGGTGGTTTTGGCCAACCTGCAGGTAGGGGCAGGTGATCTCGTGGATGAGGTACTGGTTGTCTTTTTTCTCCCACTCGACCACGAAACCTTCGTCGGCCAGCAGGTCTTGTAAGACGATGAGACGCTCTTCCACGCTCAGTCCTTTGAGCTGTTCCTCGTGCTGGTCAGCCAGCCCGGTGGCCACTTCTTTGAACAACTCGCCCACGACCGGGCCGGGCAGCTTTTCCTTGAGCTGGGAGAGCAGGCGGGTGGTCAGGCGCAGGTAGCGGGTGGGGAATTTTTCCAGCCCGTCTTCGGTCAGGTTGTAGACCAGGCGCGGGCGGCCCACGCCGTGGCGTTCCTCTTCAGCGGCCACCAATCCCTCGATCTGCAGGTTGGTCAGGTGGTGGCGCACCGAAATGGGATTGATTCCTACTGCTTCAGCCAGCTCGTTGATGGTCGAGCCGGGCCGGCGCAGCAAGGTTTGTAATATCTTTTCGCGGGTGCTTTTCATGGCGCTCTTTGGATGATTCTTTGATATGGATAAAGTGTTTTGGAGTATATCAGTCCCATTTGCCCGTGTCAATATTATAGATAAATATCATAAATATTTAGGACTTGGCCCGATCAGCTCGCGCAGGGTGCGGTAAGGGACCCCGGGGGTATCGGCATCCAATAGCCATGCGGTTGGATCAGCCTGGAGTGCATTTTTCCAGTCCATGAAGACCTCCTGGCGGTCAGTGTGGCCGTCAATTCCATGAAAGCCATTTTGGGCGGTCGGGTCAATGTGGTTAATTTATAAGAAAAATATCATAAATATTGACTTTTTTAGTCCGATTTGCTATAATGCCGCCGACTTCAATAAATCCGCGAATAGCGTTAATTAACAGGCAAGGAGATACCATGGCTGAACTGGTGATCAAGAACCTGCACGTCGGCATCGACGGCAAAGAGATCGTGAAAGGGCTCGACCTGACCATCAAACCGGGCGAGATCCACGCCATCATGGGCCCCAATGGCACGGGCAAATCGACCCTCTCGTATGCGCTGATGGGCCACCCCAACTATGAAGTGACCGAGGGCGAGGTATGGTTCAAGGGGCAGAACATCCTTGAGCTGGAGCCGGACGAGCGCGCGCGCCTGGGGCTTTTCCTGGCCTTCCAATACCCGGTGGCCATCCCGGGCGTGACGGTGGCCAACTTCCTGCGCTCGGCCATAAATTCCCGCCGCCGCGCCGCCAACCCCGAAGACAAGGGCATCGCCATCCCCGAGTTCCGCAAGATGCTCAAGGAACGCATGGATATGCTCAAGATGGACCATAACTTTGCCGGGCGCTATCTCAATGACGGCTTCTCTGGCGGCGAGAAGAAGCGCGCCGAGATCCTGCAGATGGCCACCCTCAAGCCTGAGATCGCCATCCTCGACGAAACCGACTCCGGGCTGGATATCGACGCCCTGCGCATCGTCTCGGAAGGCGTGAACGCGCTCGCCCAGTCGGACAGCGAAATGGGCGTGCTGGTCATCACGCACTACCAGCGCCTGCTCAACTACATCAAGCCGCATTTCGTGCATGTCATGCTCGGCGGCCGCATCGTCGAATCGGGCGGCCCGGACCTGGCCCTGCACCTCGAGGAGCATGGCTACGATTGGGTGCGCGAGAAGTACGAAGAATCAGTTGCATAGGGATTAGGTGATCAGAGAATAGTTTTACAGGTTCTGACTACTCTCTTTTCTCTTATCTCTACTCTCCAGGAGCTACCATGAGCGAAGACGCAAAGATCCTTGAAGATATTGGCAATTACAAGTACGGTTTCCATGACCGCGATGACAATTATGTGTTCAAGTCCGAAAAGGGATTGAACCGCGAGGTGGTCGAGAACATTTCGCGCATGAAGGGCGAACCGCAATGGATGCTGGATTTCCGCCTCAAGGCGCTCGAACACTTCCTCAAGCGCCCCATGCCCAACTGGGGCCCGCACCTGGCCGAATTGGACCTGGATAACATTTATTACTACGTCAAGCCGACCGAGAAAATGGAAAAGAGCTGGGACGACGTGCCCGGCGACATCAAGAAGACTTTCGACCGCCTCGGCATTCCCGAAGCGGAGCAGAAGTTCCTGGCGGGCGTGGGCGCGCAATACGAATCCGAGATGGTGTATCACTCCATCCAGGAGCATCTCGAAAAACAGGGCGTCATCTTCCTCTCCATCGAGGATGGCCTGCGCCAGCATCCCGACCTGTTTCGTGAATACTTCGGCACGGTCGTGCCGATTGAAGACAACAAATTCGCCGCACTCAACAGCGCCGTGTGGTCGGGCGGGTCGTTCGTATACGTGCCCAAGGGTGTCAAGGTGGACCTGCCCCTGCAGGCTTACTTCCGCCTGAATACAGCCAACGTCGGACAGTTCGAGCGCACCCTCATCATTGTGGATGAAGGCGCATCCGTCCATTATGTGGAAGGCTGCACCGCGCCGCAGTACACCACCGATTCGTTCCACAGCGGCGTGATCGAGATCGTGGTCAAGAAGGGCGCGCGCTCACGCTACAGCACCATCCAAAATTGGAGCACCAACGTCTACAACCTGGTGACCCAGCGCGCCAAGGTCTTTGCAGACGCCACCCACGAGTGGGTGGACGCCAACCTCGGCTCGAAAGTGACCATGAAGTACCCCTCCTGTTATCTCATGGAACCTGGCGCGCACGGCGAAATGCTCTCCATGGCCTTTGCCGGTGCCGGCCAGATCCAGGATGCGGGCAGCAAGATGGTGCACTTTGCGCCCAATACCACCAGCAAGATTACGTCCAAGTCCATTTCCAAGTCTGGCGGGCGCGCCTCGTACCGCGGCCTGCTCAAGGTTTACAAGGGCGCCAAGGGCGTCAAATCCAATGTGGTGTGCGATGCGCTGCTGCTCGACCCCAAGAGCCGCTCGGACACCTATCCCTACATCGAGATCGACGAGCAGGATGTCACCATTGGGCACGAAGCCTCGGTTTCCAAAGTAGGTGAAGAGCAGCTCTTCTACCTGATGAGCCGCGGCCTGAGCGAAGAGGAAGCCACCACCATGGTCGTCTCCGGCTTCATCGAGCCGCTGGTCAAGGAACTGCCCATGGAATACGCCGTCGAAATGAACCGCCTCATCCAACTCCAGATGGAAGGCAGCATAGGGTAGCCCGTCATGGAAGAAAAACCCAAAGTCGTTGTCACAACCCGTTCGCGCCGCCCGGATGCAGCCGCCCGGCAGTTTGCCTTCACCCAGGACCAGGTGCGCGCCACGGGCGCTTTGAAAGAATACCGCGAGCGCGCCTGGAAAGCCTACCAGCGCATCGTCATGCCGACCACCTCCGAAGAGGCCTGGCGCCGCACCGAACTGCGCGGCTTCCCCTCCGAGGTCTTCAACCTGCCACAGCCCGGCGCGTTCGAAGACCTGCCGCCCGTGCGCGAAGACCTGCTGCGTCCGCTGGTTTCTGATCAGCACGGCGGGCAGATCGTGCTCACCCCCGGCGGCGTCTCGGTGGACCTGGACGAAAAGCTGGCCAAGAAGGGCGTCATCTTCACCGACCTGCGCACCGCCGAAGAAAAGCACCCCGAGCTGGTGGCCAAACTGGTCAGCAAGACCGTCAACCCCGAAGAAGGCAAGTTCGCCGCCCTGGCCGGGTCGCTGGCCCAAACCGGCGTGGTGCTCTACGTGCCAAAGGGCGTGCAGGTCGAAGAACCGCTGCACAGCATCCTGTGGGGACCGGGCAGCGACATCGCCCACCTCTCGCACATCCTCGTCCTGGTGGACGAAGGCGCCTCGGTCACTTATGTGCATGAATCCGCCTCGCCAGACGAAGCGGGTGTCAACGTCATGCACGCCGGCCTGGTCGAGATCCAGGTGCTGCAAGGCGCCAGCCTGCGCTTTGTCGAACTGCAATCGTGGGGCAAGCACGTCTGGAATTTCAGCCACGAGCGCGTGCGCGTAGAGCGCGACGCCACCCTCGACTGGATCTTCGGCGCCATCGGCTCGCGCCTGACCAAGAACTTCTCCGAACTTGACCTGTCCGGGCAGGGCGCCAATGGGCGCATGTCGGGCTTCTACTTTACCGACGGCAAACAGCACCTCGACCACGACACCCAGCAGAACCACCTGGCTCCCAACACCACCAGCGACTTGCTCTTCAAGGGCGCGCTCAAGGGCAAGAGCCGCTCGGTCTGGCAGGGCATGATCTACGTGGCCCCCGGCGCGCAAAAAACCGACGGCTACCAGGCCAACCGCAACCTGGTGCTCGAAGACACCGCCCGCGCCGACAGCATCCCCGGCCTCGAGATCAGCGCCGACGACGTGCGTTGCACCCATGGCGCCACCGTTGGCCGCCTAGAAGAAGAACCCATCTTCTACCTCAAAAGCCGCGGCATCCCGCAGCATGAAGCCGAAAAACTGGTTGTAGAGGGTTTCTTCGACCCAATTTTCCAGAGAATTCCGTTCGAGGGCGTCCGCGAGCGCTTCCAGCAATATATATCTGATAAAATGTCGGGCGCGTAAACCATCGCCGACCCTGATCGAACTCATCCCTTGCCCCAAAACTGGGGCAAGGGATGACGCCCTATAACGCGCAAAACTGTCTATAATAAAAAGGACTCACATGGCCATAATCCGACCCATCAAGATTCGACCCACGGTCAAAAACGACCGCCCTACCCCCCGGAGGGAAAGAATGGGACAGTTATCTTTCATGCGCGCACCCGAATATGAGCATTCCTTCGAAGTTGGTGACATCGTCGAGGTTTTTTGCGATCACGAGAAGAACAACGACCGCGTACGCGGATGGCTCAAAGGCATCGTGGTGCAGGTCGACAACAAAATGGTGGCCGTCCAGTTCCGCTCCAACGTCTTCCTCACCGATGGCTGGATGGTGCCCGACCGCATCCTGTGGTACCCGCTCACCTCCGAGCACATCCGCCCGGAAGGCGCCGGCAAGAAAAAATACGGCAAGAAAGACATTCCCGATTATTAAACATGGCTAACGCTTTGGATGTTCAGACCGTCCGGGCCGATTTCCCCATCCTCGGCCGCGAAGTGCGCCCGGGCGTCCCCCTGGTCTATTTGGATTCGACCGCCACGGCCCAAAAACCGGCTGCCGTTATCGAAGCGATGGATTCCTTCTACAAACGCGCCAACGCCAACATCCACCGCGGCGTGCATACCCTGGCAGAAGAATCCACTGCGCTGTACGAAGCGGCCCGCGAAAAGATCGCCAAATTCATTCATGCTCCGTCCACCCGGCAGGTGATCTACACCCGCAACACCACCGAGTCGATCAATCTGGTGGCCTTCAGCTGGGGGCGCGCCAACCTCAAAGCCGGCGACCTGGTCATTCTGACCGAAATGGAGCACCATAGCAACCTGGTGCCCTGGCACATGCTGGCCGCCGAGCGCGGCATCCGGCTGGAATTCATCCCGGTCACCGAACAGGGCCTGCTCGACCTGGACTCCTACCGCGCCCTGCTCGGCCAGTCTCCCCGGCTGGTGGCCTTCACCCACATGTCCAACGTGCTTGGCACCATTAACCCTGCCGCCGAGATCATCCAGCTGGCGCACGCTGCCGGGGCGCTCACCCTGCTCGACGGCGCCCAGTCCGTGCCGCACTTCCCGGTGGATGTCCAGGCGCTGGATGTCGACTTCCTGGCCTTTTCCGCGCACAAGATGGTCGGCCCGACCGGCATCGGCGTGCTGTACGGCAAAGCGGACCTGCTCGAGTCCATGCCGCCCTTCCTGGGCGGCGGCGACATGATCCGCGAAGTGAAGTTGCGCTCGTTCCGCGCCAACTCGCTACCCTACAAGTTCGAGGCTGGCACCCCGGCCATCGCCGAGGCGGTCGGCTTCGGCGCGGCGGTCGATTACCTGGCCGGCATCGGCATGGACAGGATCGCCGCCCACGAGCACGCCATCACCGAGTACGCGCTCGAGCGGCTCGAAGAAATTCCCGGCCTGCGCCTGTTCGGGCCGGATGCGCCGCATAAGGGCGGCGTGGCCGCTTTTGTGCTGGATGGCGTCCACCCGCACGATGTGGCCCAGATCCTCGACCAGGATGGCGTGGCCGTGCGGGCCGGGCATCACTGTGCCCAGCCGTTGCATGAGAAATTCGGCATCCCGGCCACCTCACGTGCCAGTTTTTACCTCTACACCACCCCGGCCGAGATCGACCGGCTGGTGGAGGGGATTTACAAGGTCAAGAAATATTTCGGATAGCCTATGGACGACCTTTACCGAGAAGTCATCATCGAACATTACAAAAACCCGGCCTATCGCGGGCATCTCGACCCGTACGACGTGGCCTTTGCCGATTCCAACCCCCTGTGCGGCGACCACATCGAGATCACCCTGCGCGTGGTGGACGGCAAGGTGGCCGAGGCGGCCTTCGCGGGGCACGGCTGCGCCATTTCGCAGGCCTCGGCCGACCTGCTGATGGAGTCCATCATCGGCAAACCGCTGGATGACGTGAAGCGCCTCAACAAGCAGGACGTGCTCGACATGCTGGGCATCGACCTGGGTCCGGTGCGCCTCAAGTGTGCGCTGCTCTCACTCAAGGTGTTGAAGGCGGGCGTGTACGGGCTGGGCGAAGCCAGTGACGACCTGGTGGAATGAGCATGTTCAATTACACCCATTTTGATGAATCCAACGCGGATTTTGTGGAGATCGGCCCCGCCGACCTGCCCAACGGCGAGCGCCTGTTCGTCGAGATCGACGGCAAACCCATCGTGGTGTTCAACATCGCCGGGACGTATTTTGCGATTGGCGATGTCTGTACCCATGATGACGGCCCGCTGGGCGATGGCGACCTGGAAGACCACAACATTGTCTGCCCCCGCCATGGCGCGGAGTTCGATGTGCACAGCGGCAAGGCCGTGATGATGCCGGCCGTAGTCGATATCCCAGCTTACCCGGTTCGGGTGGTGGATGGGCAGCTCCTGGTCGGCATCCCCAAAGAGTGAAGCCGCGTGATGAATACAGAAAGAGGAAAGCAGGTTTTTTTGACCCGCTTTCCTCTTTCTGCTATTTTGAGGTTGTTTGCCTGCTTTAGTGCCCGAACCTGCCCACAATGCGGATGATGTCAAACCCCTCGGCAAACGGACGCTCGGCCAGCGCGCCGTGCCGCACCATGATGGAGCGGGTCAGCTCGCTGTTGAAGTAATACTTGTCGCGGTAGGTTTCATAGCAGGCCAGCGCCTCGATCTTTTTGGTAACATCCGCTTCGCTCACCTCCACCAGGAAGTGCGGGAAAAACCCATGCGACGAGCGCACCACGTCGAATCCGAGCACGGTAATGCCCCGGAAGGCGCGGATGGCTTCCTCGGTCATGGTGTTGTGGTCCTGGTGCATATCCTGCTGCGAGTGAACGAAAATCAGGTCCGGGTCGAAGTCGCGCCGCAGTTTGAGGAAGTATTCCAGGATCTCCTGGCGCGCGTCCGGGAAAACGCGCGTGGTGAACGGGCCGAGGATGATCTTCCCGCGCGGCACGCCCAGCACGGTCATCGAGCGGTAATGCTCGTCCACCACGTTCGAGAGCAGCGGGTTCTTCTGGTTGTCGGAGAGGGTCACGCACAATGCCTCGGTGAAGGGCGCGATCTGGTGCAACAGCGCGCCGCAGCCCAGCTCGATATCGTCTGGATGCGCACCCAGGAACAGGACTCGTTTTCCGAAAAAGTTCATAGATCGCTACAGGGGCGCGGAGTTAAAAGAATCCCCGCGCCCCTGTGACTTGAAATTTACTTGGTAGCCAGGATGCCGCCCACGACCTTGGTCATGACCAGCTTGCCGTCACGGTCGAACCAGCGCTGGGCCACGGCTTCGATGGACTTGATCATCGCTTCATATTCTTCCTTGCCGTTGAACATGCTCGTCCACAGGCGGCGGTCTTCGCTGAGCGAGGCGCGCACGTATTCGATGAATGGCGCTACCGTCGGGAAGGTGAGCGGGTTCTCGAAGGTCAGCAGTTCGGTTTTGGCGAAAATGCTCTCGATGGTCTGGAAGATCTCGCCCTTGAAGCGGCTGGAACCGGGCATGGGCGGAATGGGCTTGTTGGTGGCCTCTTTGATGATGTCGTAGAACATCGTCTTGTTCTCGGGCAGGGGACCGGTGACGAACAGGCGGCCGCCGGGCTTGAGGACGCGGTGCGCCTCGCTGAAGGTGAACTTGAGGTCGGCGGCGTAGTAGATGGCGAACGCGCTGGAGAGGATGTCGAAGGTGTTGTCGGCGAATTCGAACTTTTTGTTGAAATCGAGGAACTGGAAGTCGATGTTCTTGTCGCCGCGCGCGGTCATCTTTTCGCGGGCCTTGTCGAGCAGCTCTTCGGAGAAATCGCCGCCTGTGATATCCACCTGTCCTTTAGTATAATCGCTGAACAGGAAGCACTGTTTGCCTGCGCCGCAGCCCACATCCAGGATCTTGTATCCGGGCTTGGGGTCGAGCACCTCGGTGTTCCACTGGTCGATGTTATGTGCCCCATATTTTTCGTGGATGTCGATGCGGGTCAGAAGGTCCTTGCTGGTTTCCTGGTAATTGATTTCCATTTTTATTTCCTCATTTTTTTTGGGTCTTGGGAATTCAGCCTGGCTGAATTTTCATGATTATAACGAGATAATTTCTAAAATTCAAGAGTTGAATTTTAGAAATTGGTGAGAAAGTTTCCTGGCAGAATAAAAAAGCCGGATTTGGAGTAAACAACATGGCAAAAACATTGATCCAATCAATAAAAGGCACGCGCGAGTTCTACCCCGAAGAAATGGCGCTGCGCAACTTTATCAACGATAAGGTACGCAATGCTTCGCAGCAGTTCGGCTACCAGGAATGGGATGCCCCGTTCATCGAAACAATTGACCTGTACGCTGCCAAATCGGGCGAGGAACTGGTCAAGGAGCAGTCGTTCGTTTTTTCGGACCGGGGCGGCGACCTGGTGACCCTGCGCCCGGAGTTGACGCCTTCGCTGGCGCGCATGATCGCGGCCCGCCAGGGGCAGCTGGCCTTCCCGGTGCGCTGGTGGTCGTTCGGGCCGTTCTGGCGCTATGAGCGCCCGCAAAAAGGGCGCTCGCGCGAATTCTTCCAGTGGAATGTGGATATGCTGGGCGTTAATTCCCCGGAGGCTGATGCGGAACTGGTTGCCATCGGGGCCACGTTTCTCAAGTCGGTGGGGCTGACACCTGACCAGGCGAAGATTTTCGTCAACAACCGCCGCTTGATGGACGCTCAGTTCGACCGGCTGGGGATTGCGCCCGAAAACCGGCTCGCGGTCTCGAACATGGTGGACCGCCGCCCGAAGATGGAACCCGCCAAATGGGACGCCTATGTGCTGGACGGCGGCCTCAGCCAGGCTCATCTCGATGGACTGAAGCAGGTTTTGGGTAATTACGATCTATGGAAGGAAAATGAGGAGTTGGTGCGCCTGTTTGGGGCGCTGGATGCGCTGGGGGTGTCGGCTTACGTCCAGTTCGATCCCAACATCATGCGCGGATTGCTGTATTACACCGGTACCGTCTTCGAAGCCTTCGACCTGACCGGCGGGGTGCGCCGCGCGATTTTGGGCGGCGGGCGTTATGACAACCTGCTGGCAGACGTGGGCGGCGATCCGCTCTCGGGCGTGGGGTTTGCCATGGGTGACGTGGTGATCGGAATCATTTTGCAGGAGAAGGGATTGGTGCCGACATTTGAGCCTTCTCCCGCGCCGGTGCTGGTGACCGTTTTTGATGATGCGCTGTGGCGCGATTCCTACGCCCTGGCCGCGGAATTGCGCGCCGTGGGGCTGGCGGTGACATCCTACCCGGAGCCTGCCAGGCTGGTGAAGCAGTTCAAATATGGCGATAAGATGGGCATGAAGGTGGCCGTGGTGTGCGGCCCGGATGAACTGGCGGCCGGGAAGGTGGCGGTGAAAGACCTGCGCAACGGCGCGCAGCAAATTGTGGCGCGCACAGATGCCGCCAGGGTGATCCGCGAAATCCTTGCCGGTTAAGGCGCCTGTGGTATAATCGCACGCGCTCGATATGGTGCCTGTAGCTCAACGGCAGAGCGCCACACTGTGGATGTGGATGTTGTGGGTTCGAAACCCATCAGGCACCCAGGGCCCCGCTGGAAACGGCGGGGCTTTTCGTTGTGTGGATGTTGTTTTATCCACGAAGAACACGAAGCATCACAAAGCGGGGAACAGATCAGCACGGACTAATCCCTGCTCACTGAATCATATCCAAAAACCGCCCAAACTCGGCGTTGAGCCAGTCGAAGGTGGGCGGTTCGGGCGGCTGGTGGTAGGGCAGGGTGAATTGCTGCATGGTGAGGCGGGGGAAGAGCGCCTTAACCTTCTCTTCGGTAAATCCGTAATCGAGCAGGTCATCGTAGATGGACATGCCAAAATAGCAGGGCAGGTCGAACTGCCCCTGCGGGCCGATGTACTCGGAGGTGAAGATCTCCTGCAGGGTGTAAGACAACACATCCAGCGTGGAGATGGGGATTTTGAGGGCATCTTTGCTGCGCAGGATGCGCGCATCCACATTGCTGACCCGGCTGAGCGCGAAGATGAGCGGCGCTTCCATTTGCGGAGCGGCCATGAGCCGGTGCGCGCCGCGCTGGATGGACGGGTTGTGCAACAGCGTGGCGGCGCCTTTCATGGCCCAGCGGCGGGCCGGGTCGTATTTGAGGGCGCGGTGGCTGACAAAGGGCGACATGAGCAGCACCTGGTCGATGCGCTGGCGCAGGCGCTCTAGGGTGCGCAGGGCCAGCAGCCCGCCGAACGAAAACCCCATCAGCGTGAAGCGCTCGATGCCGAGGGCATCCACCAGCGCTTCGACGGTGGCCGGCACGCGCCGGCTGTCGAAGCGGCCGGGGTAGGGGGTCGAGCTGCCATGGCCGGGCAGTTCGAAAAAGTAAGCGGTGTAGCGCTGACCCATGAATTGCGCCAGCGGCAGCCACTGCCGGATGAGTGACACCGTGGCCGGCACAATGATGAGCGGCGGACCGCTGCCGGTCTTGACGTAGTGCAGGCGCGTGTCTGGCAGGTCGATATCTCCAAAGAAAGCTTCAGGCGGTTGATGGTCGTTCATCTTTCCTCGTTGCCCTCAAAATAACGATCTTGGTGGGGTGGTTGAAGGGGGCCGGGTCGGCGGGGTAGGCGGCTTTGCCCGCGCCAACGCAATCGTCCGGGACGGGGACGACCTGTTCGATGCTCAGGTAGCCATCGGTGCATAGCGCTTGCATGCCGGACATGAAGTCTGCGCCGGAAAGGAACAGGGCGTTGTTGACGCACACCAGCCAGCCCTGGTGGGCCACCAGCGGGCGCACCTTGTTGGCCAGGCGATGGTACTCGCCCGGCAGGTCCACGCGGCCTTTGGGGGTGGTGGAGAAAAAGGGCGGGTCGAGGAAGATGCAGTCGAACAGCGCGCCCTGGTTGCGCAGGCGGGCCGTAACGGAGAAGAAATCCCCGGCCAGGGTGTCTGTGGGCTGGATCGTGAACCCATTCAACCAGGCGGATTGGCGGGCCAGGTCGAGGAAGCGTTTGCTCAGATCGGTCTGGAGGACGCGCGCCGCGCCGCCGGCCAGGGCGGCCACGCCCAGGCTGCCGGTGTAGGCAAAGGTGTTGAGCACGCGCTTGCCAGACAGGTTCGCTTTGGCCCAGGTGCGTAAGTTGCGTGTATCCAGATAGAACGACGTGTCCTGGTTGAGGGTCAGGTCGAGGGCATAGGTGACGCCATTTTCGCTCACCTGCGCGGCGGGTCGTCCGCCGGTCAGGATGCGCCCGCGGCGCGTCTCGGGGTCGCGCGCGCGCCGGTCTTTGAGCAGGATGCACCCGGGGCCGGGCAGGGCGGCCTGGTAGAAGTCCAGGATGGCGGGCAAGTGTGGGCTGAGCGCTTCGGGCGGCTCGGCGTTGTTGAGCAGCACGAGCGTATCGGCGTAGCGCTCGACGCTGAGGGGTGGGAAGCCCTCGGTGAAACCGTTGAACAGGCGCAGGGGCGCGGCGGGGGATGCGGGGCTGGCGGCCCGGGCCGCCAGGGCGGCTTGCAGCGCGGCGATAAGGTTGGGGGTATGCATGGCGTCCTCATTAAACCACAGATGGAAAGGATAAAAGGGGTGTTTGGTTTCATCACTTTCATCTCTATTATCTGTGGTCTATAATGGTGGGCAAGGAGGATGATATGGATAATTTGGGCATTAACGGAAGTTTTTTGGTCGTTCAGTTGATGAACTGCGCCTTGCCGCTGCTCTGGCTGGGGCTGAGCATTGCCGCGCTGCTTGGGCTGCGCAAGCGCCCGCTGGGGGAGACGGCGCGCGTGTTGTGGGCGCTCATCATCCTGGTGGTGCCGGTGATGGGCGCGGCGGCGTTCTGGATCGTGCGCCCCGGCGATGAATCTGGCGGGGTGGGGTAGACAATGCCGAGCGGGATTGAGATAACCGAAAAGTACGAGCGCAACGGCTGGCCATCCATGCCGCGCCCGGACTTGAAGCCGCCCGAAGGCTGGAGCCTTCCGTTGCTGGCCGCAAGTGGGCGCGTGCGCAACCACAGGCTGTCGCCCTCCGGCGGGCGCATTGCGTTCATTTGGGACCGGGATGACCTCTCGGATGTGTACGTGATGGATGCGGCCGGCGGCTGGCCGCGGCGCATCTCGTTCGACCGGGCGCTGGTGGCGTTTTGGGACGACGAGGTGCCGCAGTGGTCGCCGGATGAACGCTGGCTGGCGTTCTGCATTGGCGGGCACGTGCATGTGACCGGTACGCAGGGCGGCCTGCCCAAAAAGGTCAGCACGTTTGCCGGGGGCGCATTTTCCCCGCGCTGGATGCCTGACGGTAACGGCCTGCTGATGTGCGTTGAGCGCGAGGAGCGCATCGAGATCCTGTTGACTGACCGGGCCGGTGCCTGGCCCCGCGCGCTCGTGACCCTGCCCGGCGACGCAGTGGACCCGCGCCCTGCCCCGGACGGCCGCGCCGTGGCCTTCCTCTTCCGCCCGGAGGGCGACCCCAACCGCTACGATCTGTGCGCGGTCGAGGTGGCCACGGGTCAGGTGCGCACGCTGGCCAGCCTGCCCAAAGAGAAGCACTGGTCGGCCCAATGGGCGCCGGATGGCCGCCGCATCGCCTTCCTCTCGCAGCGCGGCGGCTGGAACGACCTGTGGCTGGTGGATGCCGATGGCGGCAATCTGCGCCAGGTGACCCGCCTCGGCGCCGACGTGGGCGACATCGCCTGGAGTCCGGACGGGACCCGCATCGCCTGCACGGTCAACCACGAGGGTTCATACGACCTGGCGCTGGTGGATGTGGAAAGCGGCGCGGTGACCCCCCTGCGCGGCGGCCCGGGCACGCACCTCGCCCCACAGTGGACTCCGGACGGCCGCGCGCTCATTTTTGCCTGGGAAAACCCGCGCACGCCTACCGACCTGTACCGCCTGGAGGTGGAATCCGGCGCGCTGACGCAGCTGACCTTTTCCATGCCGCCCGCGCTGGCGGCTCTGCCGCTGGTCATGCCGGAGGTGGTGCGCTACAAGAGCTTCGATGGGCTGGAGATTCCGGCCTTCCTATACCGCCCGGCCAACCCCAACGGCGCGGCCATCCTGCACCCGCACGGCGGCCCATCGGCCCAGTACGGCTTCGATTTCGACATCATCGCGCAGTACTTTGTGGCCAAGGGCTACACCTACATTGCGCCCAACTATCGCGGCTCCACGGGCTACGGCGTGCCCTTCGAGCATGCCAACTACTTCGACTGGGGCAAAGGCGATTTGCAGGACTGCCTGCACGGCGCGCGCTTCCTGCATACGCTCGGCGCGCTGGACCCGGCCCGCATCGCCATCATGGGCGGCAGCTACGGCGGCTACATGACCGCCCTGGCCCTCAGCCGCGATCCCGACCATCTCTTTGCGGCGGGTGTCTCGAAGTACGGCGATGCGCATGTCGAGACCAGCTGGGCGCTGTGCAACCGCGAACTGCGCCTGTACAGCGAGATGATGCTCGGCAACCCCGGGCGCCACCGCCAGGTTTACATCGACGGCTCGCCCATCTTGCAGGTTGAACAAATCAAACGCCCGGTGCTCATCCTGCACGGGCTGGACGACACCGTGGTGCCGCCGGAAGCCTCCGAGCGTTGGGTCGAGTCCTTGCGCGCTGCGGGCAAGACCTTCGAATACAAAACCTACGCAGGCGAACCGCACGGCTTCCTGATGCGCGCCACCCAACTCGACGCCTACGCCCGCATCGAACGCTTCCTCGACTGGCACCTGATGCCGCCAAAAGTGTGAGGATAATTGTGACGGATTTTTTCTCCTACGACACCCTGACCTGGCCGGATGTGGCCGCGCTGCCGCGCACCACCCCGCTCGTCCTCCCGCTTGGATCAGGCTACCCGCTGCCGGTCCTCGCAGACGCTCTGGGGAATCCACCCTCGGCTGGGTTGCTGCCGGCCATCCCCTACGGCTGGCTCGGCTCCGGGCTGGCCGTGCCGGATGCCCTGTTCGCCACGCTGGTCGCCAACCTGCTGGCCAGCCTGCGCGATGATGGCTTCACCCGCGTCTACGCCCTGCTCCCGGCCGGATTCGACCCGCAAGTGCGTCTCTCCGGCATCCTCGCCCCCGAAAACTGCATCTACCTCCCCCGCCCGGAAAGCGCCCCCTTCCAACTGCTGCCGGATTCGGAGCGCGGCAAAGTGGTGCTCATCCCGGTCGGGCATACCGAGCAGCACGGATTCCACCTGCCGGTCTCGGTCGATACCCTCATCATCGAATCCATCGCTCTGGGAACGGCCGCTGCCGCACCGGAGCGGGCCTGTACGCTGCCGGTCATGCCGTATGGCGTCAGCACGCACCGCCGCGCCTTTGCCGGCACGCTCAATGTGGGCGGGCGCGCCTTCGAGGATTTCTACGTGGCCATCATCGATACCCTGGTGGCGCGCGGCTTCGACCGCTTCTACCTGATGAGCGGGCACGGCGGCAACTCCTCGTTCATGACCAACATTGTCAAGTATGCCGGGGAACGGCACCGGCGCATCTTCGCCGCCACCGCCTGGCTGCACACCTCCGGGCGCATTGCTGCGCCCCTGCTGGAGAAATACCGCAAATCCAAGATCGGCGGCATGGGTCACGCCTGCGAACTGGAGACCGCCTACCTGCTACACCTGCGCCCCGACCTGGTGGACATGTCGAAAGTCGTGGATGAGATCGATTTCATCGCCACGCCCGATTACTACATGGACTGGATCGAAGGCGGCTCACTGATCGCCAACCCGCCCTGGGACGATGATTCAAAGACCGGGGCCTACGGCGCGGGCAGCCTGGCCACCGCCGAGAACGGCAGGCTGTGGCTCGAAGCCGCCATCGCCGAAAAAGTGACCCATGTGGATGAAATCCACGATCAGCACCGCCGCCGCGAGGAAAGGCGCAAGGCGGGCTACGGGTTGTGGGGGCAAAATAAATCGTAACCAGTAAAACGTAAAAGAGCAGGCTGCGCCATGAGTACAGCCTGCTCTTTTTGTTTCTCGTTTTTCAGGGAATATAAAAACCTTCTGCCAGGCTATTGCCGCGCAGGGACAGGTTTGGGTTGCAGTATGGCGCGCAGGGGAGCGGCGCATCCCAGCATTGCTGGTATTCCTGCCCGATGAAAATGGTCGTGTTGGTGATCTGGCAGGGGGCGGTTGGCAAGTTGGGGTAGGGTGCGGGCAGCACGGCAAAATCTGACAGCACGCGCCGGTCGAAGGATTGAATCAGGAAAAAGATAAGGTAGGCCGCCACCAGGGTGCCCAACACAGCGGGCAGGCGTGTCCTGACGGCTGCGCTTTTTTCCGTGAGGAGGTCGATCCCGCAGGCGGCGGCCAGCGCCACCAGCCCGAGGATGTACCCGTACCCAAACCGGATGGCCGGGGCGCTCAGCAGCCAGTACACCAGCCCCGCAAACAAGATGGCCGCCACCTGCAGGGATGCCCACCGGCCCGGGCGGCGCAGGGCGTACCAGGCAATGGGCAATGGCGAGAAGAACCCGGCCGCCACCAGCGCCTGCTGACCGGTGGAAAGGTCCGCGAACCAGGGCTTGACCCAAGCCTGGAAGGGCAGCGCCACCGTCTGGTCGATTGGCAGGCCGGGCAGGCGTCCCCAGGCAATGACCGCATCCCGTTCGGCGGCGACCGCCTCGAGCGGCACTTTCCAGTCCACGCTGAACAGGTCGAGGGCGGTCTGGGGGTAAACGAGATAACCGGTCAGAATGACATTGCGGGCCAGCCAGGGCAACAGGATGAGACCGGCCGCGGTAATTCCCACCCAGGCCGCGCGGCGTTGGCGGGTTTTCCAAAGCTGGAAGAGGGCTGCTACGCTGAACCCGATCAGCGGCAGGGCGGCCAGTTTGACCGTGACGGCGAGGACGGGGGTGAGCAGGAGCGCCAGCCATTTGGGGGTCGAATCCGGTTCGGCGAGCAGCAGCCAGGCGCAAGCCCACACCAGCAGCGCGGTGGGCAGGTCGGTGCCGGGGGAGGATATCTCGCTGGCCAGGGTGTAGAAGGCGGCCGGGACGAGCAGCACGCCAAAGATGCGCCCGACCCGCTGCGGGTCATCCTGCCCGGTCTGGGTGACCTGGACGAGCATCCCGCCGAGCACGACCGCGAACAGCGCGGCCGTGGGCATGTGGAAATCTGCCAGGTTGAGGAAGCTGAGGCTGGTCCAGGCGTTGGTTACGAACCAGTTGGAATTGAACCCAAAGCGACCATGAAGGTTGGCCAACCCTGGCACGGCGGGGAATTTCTCGAGCCATTGGATGAATTGGGCGTGGTACAGGCCGGTATCGAAGTTTGCGACGGGCAGGGCGGCGTTGTGCAGCACGGCCGCGAGGAAGAGCGTCAGCAATATCCAGACCGGGGCGGGCAGGGGGGGGCGTGCCAGGGCAGGAGCGCGCGCCTGCCAGGCCGCCAGCCCCAGGGCGGGCAGGGCGATAATTGCCAACGCTACCGCTCCCAGCGGCATGAACAGGGAAAGCACAGCAGCCAGCGCGGTGGTGCGATTAAGGCCAATTAGAAAAGAAATAGTTCCAACACATGATTTTGTTGAGTTATTCAAAAATGAACACCCATAGATGTAATTGATGAGGATAAACAAAAGGATGATAAGGAAGTTTATTACCATGGGTTGTAAGATTAGGGTGATTGTCTAACAATGCAGTAGGTTACCCCTCCCCTTTCAACCGTGTAGAGATTTTTTTTATCAGCCCAAATATAATTATCGTATCGGCTTCTGGTACTCACCAATAAATAACCAGAAGGTTTTTGCTCCGAAGAGAAATCTTCAATAGTCATAAGCAAGTTTGAATATTGTCTTGCTACGTAAGGATAAGGAAAAACTTTAACTGAACGTGAATTCGTCTTTGAATTCATCCATTCGAGTGCATCTTTGTAACAAGTTAGCCAATAATCTGTTTCAAAGTTATCACTAATTTTACTCTTTTCTCCTGCGAGAGTATTGAAATATGCATACTGATATGGATGCAAAGATATCATCGAGAAAATATTTGTCAATAAAAACAATGTAGCGATCAAAAAAACAGGAAATTTTGAATAGCCTTTTTCGATCATTAAATCGAAAAAGGCTGCCACAAAACCGAAAAGTGGAGGTATGACGAATAAGAAATGTCGAATCCCATCATACATGGGTGGACTAAATATTAGGATGTAAGATAATGGAATTACAAACCATAGTCCGAGAATCAATAATTCAATTCGTTGATTTACAGATCTTTTTGGGAAAATCACAATGGCTGATATTATTCCTAAAATAATTGCTAACAAAGTGGGTTCAGTCAAATTTAATAAGATTAATCCGGGAAAATAGGAGGCAGGTAAGTGTGTAGAGGGAAATAATTGCCCCATGTAAAGTACATTGACAACTACTGGATTGTTTGACATGTGGCGAAACACTTCAGTAAACCTCACGATTGGACTTTCCCATAAATAAGGCCAGGTTAGGACAGAGAAAAAGATACCAATTAGTCCGTAAAAAAAACTCGGTAGTAGAGCCTTATGTTTCAGCCTTGCAAGCCAAGTAAATATTACGAACAAGCCCGCTAACGGGCCTAGGACTCTGATTGAGGATGCAAATCCAACAAGGATACCGGCCAGAGTAAGCCAAAAAAAGGAAAACTTGACTCTTTGAATTGCTATTATAAAATCATGTGATCTTGTTTTTGTAATGGCCAACACCATACTGATCAGGAATCCTAAAAGTATACTTAGAAATGTTGTTACTATTGGTAATCGATCAATCCAAACATTTGCTTTATTGATGTAAGCTTCCAAACCGATGGATGGAGCATTAGGTGCCAATATATTAAATAACTTCCCTATCCAAGTGTTCTCCCCGGCAGACTGCGCGTAGAGAATACCTAGTTTGACTGCTTCAGAAATCAGATCTTTATAAAAAAATAATAGAGGGCCTAAAGATAAGAAAAATACCAACAAGAAAATTAGTATACGTGCTACCTTTTTTAAGTGGGACGAGGCGAAATTATAATCAAATAGTGGTAACACCTTTTCATCCGAACGCATTGTGTCAAGCGTTTTAAATCCTGCAAATATGGATAGTAAAAAAAATGTTAGAAAGGGAATGTCTTTCGGGTTGAAAAAAGCATGGCCAAATAATAAGGGTTGCGTGAAAAATAAAAATGCAGCAATTAAGGCCGCCCAAATCGAGAAATAGCGTGCCAAAAGAAGGTATAAAAAGATTGTGGCAAAAGAAAAAGTGATCCCATTAGTCAAGTGCCACGCAGAAAAGAAATCTAGACCTAGAAATTCCATAAAAGTTCGCTGAATGATCGACCCTAAAATGAGATACGCTGGGCCATAAAAGCGCCAGTCATTTTTGCCATAGGTACTTTCTAACTTGAAACTGGGTGCCGCCCATTCGTGAGGGTTGTAAGCTGCTGACGACATGGTCGCGTATTCATATAAGTCTGGTTCGTCCCATGCAATGCCAAAATCCTTATATGTCCCTAACACAATTGCAGAAGTCAAGATTAGTAACAAAAGCGCAATTATGTTTTTGTGGGTTATGCCTGAACACTTGGTTGGTAATTTATAGACGCTCATATGGATTACCTCTTTTATTAGTTGCGTATGATCTTGAGCGCGATGTCCCACTTGAAATCGGGCAGCGGGATGGGGCAAGGCTGCCCCTCGGCGCAGGTGACCGGGATGGGGGCAAGGTAGGTTCCCTGCCAGGTATCGTACGGGGTGATGGTGTAATCGCCCGCGGCCAGCCCGGTCAGTTCGATGACTATGCCCTGGCGGATGGCCGCGTAGGCGCGCACTTCTTCGATCTTTTTGCCCTGCATGGCGGCATCCTGCACCCAGGCCAGCCCGCCCTCTGCCCCGGCCACGCCCCAGCCGCGCACGGATGGGGCGCTGGTGGCAATCCCCAGCGCAGACGGGTTGAGCTGCGCCATGGGCAGGTCTTCCATGAATGCGCCCAGCCGTTGCATGTCAGCGATCATGGCGTCGGTCATGCGACCCCAGGGTCCGCCGCTGTTCCAGTCGGCAGGGATCATCGCAGCCCCGGATGCCAGCCCGGACCAAATGGCATTGTGGAACAGTTCGGGGTACAGGTTGTTGTCGGGCACACCGAATTCGCCCACCCAGTTGGGTTTTTCGGCGCGATCCCACATGGTGGTGGTCCAAAAGGCGATCCGTTCGGCAGCCCCGACGGCATCTTTATCGGTTTCGGTGCCTTTGAAGTTGTACACGTGCACCTGCGGCACATCCATGGCCTGGTGCCCGGCGGCCCAATCCACATCGCCGGCTTTACTGGCCGTGGTGGGGTGACGGTAGGGATCGTTTTCGGCGAAATAGGTGTGAACCTTCGCGTGCCAGGCATCGGTCTGGGCGTAGGCATTGGTCCCATCGATTTCTGAAACGGTCTGCCACAACCCGATGGCGCGGCTGTAGCCCCAGCGGGCGATGATGTAGCGGTAGAAGTTTTCCTGCCAGGCCCAGGCTTCATCCGAGGTGAAAAAAGCATCGATGTTGCCGTCGCCGAGCTTGCTGAATCCGTTGGATATGTTCCAGCGCCCATCGCCCCAGGCATGGGTCTTGTCGCGCAGTTGGGGGTGATCCCAGATGGTGAAGACCAGGTAAATGCCATTTGCTTCTGCGTCGCGCACAATCGTATCGATGGTGTTCATGTTGGCCATGGCGTAATCACTGTAGGATGCGCTGATGGGCGACATGGAGTACAGCGGCCACCAGACCACGTAATTGGCACGCTGGGCGGCCATGTTTTCGAACAGGATGACGCCGCGCCCGGTGTCGAACCGGTCGATCAGGATATTGAGCGCTTCACAGTATCCCAGCCCGTAGAAGGGTGTGCCATCGTGATGCACCAGGTAGCGCCCGCTGTAGGCCGGGTCGTAGCGGTTGCCGGGGATGAGCCAGCCACGCAGGTCGGATGGGCTGACGTTGAACGCACCCTCCACCGGGGCGCTCGTCCCATTCTTGTCGGTGATGGTGAGGGCGTATGTCCAGTTGCCCACCTGCCAGGGGCTGAATCGCACCCGCCAGGATTCCGCGCCGTCCCAAAATCCAGGCACCTCAACCGTGGAACCATCCGGCGCGGTAAAGACCCCATCCAGATGCACCTCGCGGGCATCATAGGGGTTGGCGTAGTCTGCTTCCAGCAACACGGTGAGTTCGAGCGCTTCATAAAGTGGCACATTGGTCATGCTGGCGCTGATTGTGCTGATTTGCGGCTGGCGGCCAAATGGCGATATGCTGCATGCAGATGTGAGCAGCGCAAGGATAAGGGAAAGGATGATTTTTGGGGTCATAGGTTTGCGGTTTGGGAATGGGATGTATATCCGGGGGAATCGGTTTGTTTTGCATCACGCCCCAGGCTGAACGAGCAGGCAGGCAGCCTCATGCATGTCGTGTACAGTCACGCATACAGGGTCGGTTACTTTGCAGGCTTCGATGGCCACCGGGCAGCGCGGATGGAAGCGGCAGCCGGGCGGGATGTCGATTGGGTTGGGCGTTTCACCCTGCAGGATCATGCGCGGTTTGCGCAGGCGCGGGTTGGGCACAGGCACCACCGAGAGCAGGGCTTTGGTGTAAGGGTGCTGGGGGTTGGTCAACACCTCGGCGGTAGGCCCAATTTCAACAATGCGTCCCAGGTACATCACGGCCAGGCGGTCGGCCAGGCTGCCCACCATGCCGAGGTCGTGCGTGATGAAAATGATGCTGATGTTGCGTTCCCTGCGCAGGGCGTTCAGCAAATTCAGGATCTCGGCCCGAATCGAGACGTCCAGCATCGAAACCGGCTCATCCGCCAGGATGAGCTCGGGATCGAGCACCATGGCCGAGCCGATCACCACGCGCTGGCGCTGCCCGCCGGAGAGTTCGTGCGGGTAACGCAGGAAGTAATCCTGTGCGGGGCGCAGACCGGCTTCTTCCAGGGCGCGGCGCACGCGCTCGACCCGCTCGGCCGGGTTCGGCGCCAATCCATGCACCACCAGGGGCTCGGCAACCGTGTCAAAGATCGTGGCGCGCGGGTTGAGCGATTCGTATGGGTCCTGGAAGATGATCTGCGCGCGCTGGCGCAACTGCTTAAGGCTGATGAAACTCCCGCCGCCGCGGGGCGCTCTGCCAACGTGCTGCCCGTGGAAGAGGATCTCGCCGCCGGTGGGCGCTTCCAACCCGATCAGGGTGCGCACGATGGTGGTCTTGCCACAACCCGATTCGCCCACCAGCGCCAGCACCTCGCCTTTTGCCAGGGTGAACGAGACATCGTCCACCGCCCGGATGACCTTTTGGGGTTGCCGGCGCAAGGCATCGGTCAGCGATTGGCGGATTTCAAAATGCTTTTCGAGCTTGCGGATTTCGAGGATGGGCGGGGTCATTGCGGTTGGGTTCCGGGGTTTTGCAGCAGGTGGCAGGCCGCCATGTGCCGGCTTTTGGCGGGCGCCGGGTGCAATGCTGCCACCGGGAGGATGGGCGGCGCGTTGCGGTCGCAAACATCCATGCGCCTGTGGCAGCGCGGCGCAAAACGGCAGCCGGGCGGCAGGGCGTTGAGGCGCGGCGGCGTGCCGGGGATGGTGGCCAGCGCCCCGGCGGGTTTATTGAGGTCGGGGAAGGCGCCCAACAGGCGCTGCGTGTAGAGATGCCGGGGTTCGTTGTAAACGGTGTCGGCGGGGCCGTATTCTGCCACTTTGCCGCCATACATCACGACCACGCTGTCGCACATTTCGGCCACCACGCCCAGATCGTGCGTGACCAGCACGATGGCCAACCCCAGTTCCCTTTGGATGGATTGCAGCAGTTCCAGGATCTGGGCCTGGATCATCACATCCAGCGCGGTGGTGGGCTCATCGGCAAAGAGCAGGCTGGGCTGGCAGGCCAGGGCCATGGCGATCATGGCGCGCTGGCGCATGCCGCCGGAGTATTGGTGCGGGTACTGGTTTTTGCGCGCCGTGGCAATGCCCACCAGGTCGAGCAGCTGGCCCACGCGCTTGGCGGCGGCGGTGCGCTCCATCAGGTTGTGCAGCAGGATGGCCTCGGCGATTTGTTCGCTCACGGTCATGACCGGGTTGAGGGCGTTCATGGCGCCCTGGAAGACGATGGACATTTCCTTCCAGCGGTAGTCGCGCATTTCGCGCTCGTTCAGCCTGAGCAGGTCGGTGTTGCGGAAAAGCACCTGCCCGGTGGTGATGCGCGCGGTGACGGGCAGCAGGCGCATGATGGAGAGCAGCGTGGTGGTTTTGCCGCAGCCAGATTCACCCACCAGCCCCACCGTCTGGCCGGGGAAGACCTCGAACGAGACATCTTCAAGCGCGGTGGCGACTTCACCCTCGACGGTGGTGAACTGTGTGCCCAGGCCGCGCACGCTGAGCAGGGGGGCGGCTGTGGCGTTCATGAGCCGCCTTTCCCCGCCAGGATCTTTTGTTCGCCTTCCAGGTGGTGCGCCGAAAGGCGCGGGTTGAGCATCTCTTCGAGCACGTTGCCGAGCAGCACACAGCCCAGCGTGACCCACACGATGGCCAGCCCGGGCGGCAGGTAGAACCACCATGCGCCATTGGTGACGGCGTTGCGGTCGAAGGCGAAATTGAGCATGGTGCCCCACGAAGGCTGGGTGGGGTCGCCCAGTCCGAGGAAGGCCAGCCCGGATTCGATCAGGATGGCGGTGGAAAGGATCAGCACGGTGTTGGCCACAATGAGCGGCATGATCTGCGGCAGGATGTGCCTGCTGATAATGTGCCAGTGCCCGGCCCCAATGGCGCGGGCGCGGTAAACGAACTGGCGCTCCTTGATGGACAGCACCTGCGAGCGGATGAGGCGGGCGGTGCTGGTCCAGTACAGCAGGCCGATGACCATGATGAGCACCAGCAGCGGCGAGATCTTCAGATCCATCTGCCGCAGGGTGGCCACCAGTACGAGCATGAGCGGCAGGTCGGGGATGACGAGCAGCACATCTGTTATCCGCATCAGCAGCGTATCGGTGGCGCCGCCGAAGTAACCGGCGATGATGCCCAGCAGGCTGCCGATGAACATGGCGATGAACCCGGCCAGGAATCCCACCGTGAGTGAGATGCGCGCGCCATAAACGAGCTGGGTCCACACATCCCGGCCGCCGTCGTCGGTGCCGAGCGGCCCGTGGGCGGTGGGCGGCGCAAAGGTCATCCCGCGCCCGGCCGCATCGCGGATGATCTCTTGCGGGGTGTAGGGCGTCAGCAGCGGGGCGATGATGGCCACGGTTACGGCGCTGACCACCAGGAAGGCGCCCGCGATCCCCAACCGGTTGCGGCTGAAGACGCGCCAGAAGTCGGCTGCGTTGCGTTTGAAAAGGATCCAGCCTTGCTGCATATCAGCTCGCCCTCACACGCGGGTCGAGCGTGGTGTAAAGGATGTCTGCCAGCATATTGGCGACGATGACGCTAAAGGCCAGCAAAAGGAATACGCCTTGCAGCAGGGGGTAATCCTGCTTGGTTAGCGCAGTCTGGAAGAGTTTACCCAGCCCGTCATATGAATAAACTGTCTCGATGTAAATGGCCCCGGAGACGGTGAACCCCAGGTTGAGGGCAATGATGGTGACGATGGGCAGCATGGCGTTCTTGAGCGCATGCCGCCAGAGCACCTGCATGGTGCTGAAGCCCTTGGCCTTGGCGGTCAGGATGTAATCTTCGCTCAGCACTTCCAGGATGGACGAGCGCATGATGAGCATGTATTCGCCCATGTAGAGGATGGTGAGGGTGAGCGTGGGCAGGATGAGGTGGCGGGCCAGGTCGGGGATGACGGTGTAGAGTGGTTTGCCCACGTTGCCCGGGCTGACGATGCCTCCGGTGGGCAACCCCAGCCAGGTACTGCCGGCCGCCAGCAGGATGATGCCCAGCCAGAAGGTGGGGATGGCCCAGGCGATGAGTGAGAACATGAGCGCGCCCACATCCAGCGGGGTTTTACGTTTCCAACCGGCCACCAGTCCCAACCCCACGCCGAGGATGATCGAAAGGAACTGCCCCAATCCAATCAGTAGCAGCGTGTTGCCCAGCTTGGCGCCCAGTACCTCGGCCACCGGCTTACGCAGCGACCAGGAGATGCCCAGGTTGCCCTGCGCCCATTGGCCCAGGGTGTTGAAGAACTGGCTGTCGAGCCAGTTGCCGCTGTCGAGGTTGAAGAAGAGGGGTTTGTCGAGCCCGAATTGGATACGCAGGGCTTCCTGTGTTTCGGGCGAAATGCGCACGTTGCGCCCGATGACCGCCCGCACCGGGTCACCGGGCAGGATGCGGAACAGCACGAAATTAATGATCACAACAACAAGAACAGTGATCAACGCAAGTGAGAATTTCCTGAGCAGGTAATCGCGCCTGGACATGATGGGTGAAATATGTTCCCGCGTGGGTAATGGGCGGCCCTGGCGCAGCACATTCCCTGCGCCAGGGCTTATTATACAAATATTGGGCTCAATGTGTTGAGGCTGCAGGTGCGCCGCAAGTTACCTGACAGGCTCCACTGACAGGTAAGACCAAACCGAGTCGATGCCGATTGGGGATTGGACGAAATTGGTGAATCGGTCTGAGCGATAGGCTTGCAGGTTGTTGCTGTAGTACAGCACAATGTAGGGGCGGTCCTGGTAGAGCATGGATTGCATCTCCCAGACAATTTTTTGACGCGCGTTCTCATCGGTTTCCTGCTGCTGGTCCAGGTACATCTGGTCGTAGGCGGAGTTCGAGTAGCCGCTGTCGCTCCAGCCGCCCTCAATATACTGGTCGCTGGTCATCACGCTCAGCATGAAGTCTGGGTCGGGGTCGGAGCCCCAGCCCCATATGACCAGGTCGTAATCGGCTTGCGGGTTGGTAATGGCCACCAGGGTATCGGGGTCCACCGATTCGGGCGAGGCTTTGATGCCAACCTCGTTCAGCCATCCGGCGATCATGTCTGCGGTGCGCGGGTAGCTGGGTTGGTCGGACGGGAATTGCAGGCGGAACTCGAGCCGCACGCCATCTTTTTCGCGGATGCCGTCACTGCCACGGACATAACCCGCCTCATCCAGGATCCGGTTGGACTCCGATATGCTGAATTGGACGGGTTGGATGTCGCTATTGAACCAGAACCCGCCGCCCAGCGTGGGCGGGATGATGGATACGCCTGGCACACCATTGCCCTGCAGTACCACATCCACCAGGTCTTGCTTGTTGATGGCGGTCTCGATGGCCAGGCGCACGGCCGGGTCGGTGATGGCCGGGTTGCGGTTGGGTGCGGGGTCACGGTCTGCTGGCGCAGAGTTGACGATCAACTCGGTGATGTTGCGTCCGGGCAGCGACACAGCCTGGACGTTTGCGAAGCCTGTTACTGCGGTAAAGGCGCTGTCGGGCACTTCCACGGCCAGATCAATGTCGCCCACTTTGAGGGCCTGCACCAGCGCGTCGCTGTTGTCGAAAGTCTGGTAAATGATCTGGTCTACCTTGGCCGCGCCGCCGTAGAAATCCGGGTTCGGTTCCAGGACGATCACGCGCTGGTCTTTGTCCAGCGTGGTGATCTTGAATGCGCCGCTGCCCACCGGGCTGAAGTTGGTGAAGTTTTGCAGGTCTTCGGGCGTGGTGAATGATTCGAAATCTGGCGGGTAAACGATGTAGAGGAAGGAAACGCGGTAATCCATGTTGCTGATCGGGTACTCGGTCACGATTTGCAGGGTGGTGGAATCCACCACTTTGGCTTCAATAAACCCGATGATATAGCCCGAATTGGTTACCCAGCCATCGGTGTTATTGATAAAAGCGTTGATGTTCCACGCAATTTGCTCGGCCGTGAGCGGCTCGCCGTTGTGCCATTTGACGCCCTCGCGCAGTTTGAAGGTCCATATCAGCCCGTCGTCCGAGACGGACCATTCGGCGGCCAAACCGGCCACATAATCCCCGCTGGTCGACTCGACGGCCAGGGTGGAATAAACCAGGTCGAACATGGAATAGGCCTCAGTCAGGAAGGCATACGCCGGGTTTAGGGTATCCGGGAATCCAAGCCAGCCCACACGCAGGGTGACTGCGTCAGTGTTGGGCGTCTGGCCGCCGCAGGCGGTCAGCAGCAGGGCCACAACAATCAGCGCTTGCAAAATCCGGGAGCGTTTTTTCATTCTTCTTCTCCTGAAAATTATTTGAGTTGCGCAAAAATACCCGCGGAATTGGTATGCGCAATATAATTGTGACACATAATGGGGGTCCTGACAACAAAAAGTGTGGCTAATTGGGCGTGTTTTCGCTTGACTCTCCCCTTGCTGGAGGTTGTACACTGTGGACATGATCCGGATCGGACAGTTCTCACGCATCAGCCAGGTTTCCATAAAAGCCCTGCGTTACTATGACGAGCAAGGGCTGCTGCACCCCGCCGCGGTGGATAGCTTTACGGGCTATCGTTACTACGCCATCGACCAGTTGGCCCGCCTATACCGCATCCTGGCGCTCAAAGACATGGGCTTCTCGCTCCAGCAGATCGGCCGTTTGCTGGATGAAGATCCCTCGCCAGAGCAGCTGCGGGGTATGCTCAAGGCCCGTCACGCAGAGATTCAGGCCAGGGTGGGGGAAGAATTGGCCCGCCTCGCGCGGGTGGAGGCCCGGCTCCAGCAAATTGAAAAGGAGAGTTCAATGGATACTACAGTGGAAGTTGTCATCAAAAAGATTGAGCCGTTTACCATTGCCTCGGTACGCGGTATTATCCCGGAATACAGCCAGCAGGGCGGCCTCTGGCAAGACCTGGAAGGCTACCTGTCCATGCAGCGCGTGCGCCCGGTTGGGCCATGTTTTACCATGTATTACGATGATGAATTCAAAGCGCAGGATGTGGATGCCGAGGTGTGCGAGCCTGTCGATGCGCTCCTGTCCGAATCGAGCAAGGTCAAGGTGCGCGCCCTGCCAGGTGTCGAGGTGGCCTCGGCCATTCATCGCGGGCCGTACACCACGCTCGGCGCGGCCATAGAAGCTGTCATTCGCTGGATCTATGC
The DNA here is from genome assembly GCA_034433165.1 of Anaerolineales bacterium. Taxonomy (GTDB): domain Bacteria; phylum Chloroflexota; class Anaerolineae; order Anaerolineales; family Villigracilaceae; genus DAOUAP01. The sequence goes on from DAOUAP010000054.1 coordinate 62,973, forward strand.
CAACGGCTACTGCATCGCGGGCCCCGAACGCGAGGTGTACATTCGCCCCGGCAGGAATGGCAGCCAGACCGACCCGGACACTGTCACCGAAATCCAGTTCCCGGTCGAACGGCTATAAACGCGCCAGCCAGCAAAAAAGGACGGCGGGAAAACATCCCGTCGTCCTTTTCATGTACAATAGGTTTATGAAACAAAAACTCAATGTCCTTTTCATTGCCGCCGAAGCCGATCCGTTCATCAAGGTTGGCGGGCTGGGCGATGTAGCCGGGTCGTTACCGCGCGCCTTGCGCCATGTGAGCACTGGCGCCGCGTTGGATGTACGCCTGGTCATTCCCTTTCACAGCGCCATACGCACCGAAAACCTCGATTTGAAACGCGAGGCGGTTTTTACCATCCCGCGCCTGGGCGGCGAAGTGCCTGTGCAGGTCTTTCGAGTCGATATGGACGGTGTGCCGGTTTATCTGATCGCTGGTGAACCGGTCAATGCTTATCCTGAGGTATACACCCCAGACACCCATGCCGATGGTTTCAAATACACCTTCTTCTCGCTGGCTGCGCTCGAGTTGACACGTGTGTTGGGCTGGCGCCCGGATATTATCCACGCCAACGACTGGCACACTGCCCCGGCAGTCTATGCAATGCGCCTGGCGCGTGACGGCGATGACTTTTTGCGGCATACCCGTTCTGTGCTCGGCATCCACAACCTGGTTTACACAGGCAAGGGCGCTTCAGATGCCCTGCATGCCTATGGACTGCCCCCGGTTATGGATGGCAGCCTGCCCGACTGGGCCGAACACGTTCCACTGGCGCTCGGGCTGTGGGCCGCCGATTCGCTGGCGGCCGTATCGCCCACCTACGCCCAGGAAATCCTCACCCCTGAGTTCGGCGCGGGGTTGGATGCCTACCTGCGCACTCGCCGCGAAGTGATTACCGGAATCGTCAACGGCATCGACGAATCTATGTGGGACCCGGCCGTTGACTCAGCGTTGGATGCAAACTTCACCGCCGAAACGCTCGACCAGCGCGTTGTAAACAAATCGGCCCTGCAAACCCGCTGCAACTTTACGCCAGATGCCGGTGTGCCGCTCCTGGCCATGGTCACGCGCATGGACCCGCAAAAAGGCGTCGATATTACCCTCGATGCCCTGCGCCTGTTGCCCGACCTGCCGTGGCAGGCGGTCATCCTCGGCGCCGGCGTTCACTTCGTTGAAGAAGCGGCGCGCAGGCTCGAAGCCGATCTGCCCGAGCGTGTGTGCGCCATCATCCGCTACGACGGCAAACTCTCGCGCCAGATCTACGCCGGGGCAGATGTTTTTTTGATGCCTTCTCGCTACGAACCGTGCGGACTCTCGCAAATGATTGCCATGCGCTATGGCTGCGTACCGCTGGTGCGCGCCACTGGTGGATTGCGCGACACCGTGCAGGATGGCCAGACCGGTTTTGTGTTTGGTGGGCGCAGCCCTGAAGCCATGAGCGAAGCGCTGCGGCGCGGAATTCAGGCCTTTGGCGACAAACCAACCTGGCGCCAGATGCAGCAGACCGGCATGGCGCAAGATTTTTCGTGGAATAAATCGGCAAGGGAGTACTTGAAGCTATATCAATCCTTGGTGACCTAAAAAAGGAGGTATGGAATGAAAACGCGGGCGGTGATCCTGGCAGGCGGGGAGGGGGCGCGTCTAAGCATCCTGACGGCTAAACGGGCCAAGCCCGCTGTGCCTTTTGCGGGCAAGTACCGCATCATCGATTTTGTGCTCTCCAATTGCTGCAATTCCGGGTTGTACGACGTCATCCTCCTGGCGCAGTATCGCCCACAGTCGCTCATCGAGCATATTGGCGCAGGCGGGCCATGGGAACTCAACCGCGAATTTTCTGGCGGGGTGCGCATTTACACACCCTACAAGGCCCGCTTTGGCACCGATTGGTTTGTGGGCACGGCAGATGCCGTCCAGCAGAACTTTACCTTCGTCAAGCAGGGAAACCCCGATTATGTGCTAGTGCTGTCAGGTGACCACATCTATGCCATGGATTACGACCCCATGCTTACCTTTCACCGCGACCGCCGGGCCGATCTTACCATCGCCACCATCCGCGTTCCTGCAAGTGAAGCATCGCGCTTCGGCATTTTGGGCGTGGACGAGAGTTACCGGGTTACATCCTTTGTCGAAAAACCCAAAAATCCGCCTTCCGACCTGGCCAACATGGGTGTGTACATTTTCAACCTCAACACCCTCGACCGCGCGTTATGGGATGATCATTACAACCAGCACTCTGCGCACGACTTCGGCAAAAATATCCTGCCGGCCCTGGTCAACGACCCGGAAAAGCGCGTTTTTGCCTACCCCTATTCTGGTTACTGGGTGGATGTCGGTACAGTGGACACTTACTGGCAGGCGCACATGGACCTGCTGAACCACGCGCCGCCCTACGACCCCAATGACCGGCGCTGGGTCATCCACACCCGCACCGAAGAGCGCCCGCCCGCCATCATCCGCAAAGGCGGCCTCGTGGAAGACAGCATGCTCTCCGGCGGGGTGATCGTGGAGCCGGGAGCGGTGGTGCGCCGCAGCGTACTCTCGCCTGGGGTGGTGGTGCGCAGCGGGGCGGTTGTCAACGAATCGATCATCTTCTCCGACTCGGTCATCGGCGCGGGCGCAAAAGTCTCCCGCTCCATCCTTGACAAGCAGGTGCAAGTCGGGGAGAATTCGCGGGTTGGTGATCCCGCGGCCCAGCCGGGTTTGCTGCCGCCCGGGCCCGAATCATTTGCCCTGATCGGCAAGAACAGTGTGCTGCCCGCCGGGGTGACTGTGCTGCCGGGCGCCATCATCGGCAGCGATGTTGTCAACACAGATTTCGATGCCACCCTCGTCAAGGCAGGCGAGACAGTCATTACAAAAAGGAAACCTTATGAAATTTAAGCGCGCTTCGGGCATACTGCTGCATCCCACCAGCCTGCCCGGCCCATACGGCATTGGCGACCTGGGACCTGAAGCCTACCGATGGGTCGATTTTTTAGCATCCAGTGGTTGCAAACTCTGGCAGGTCTTGCCGCTTGGGCCCACCAGTTATGGCGATTCGCCGTACCAGAGTTTCTCTGCATTTGCGGGCAACCCCTACCTGATCAGCCCCGACCTTCTGCTCGAACGCGGCCTGTTGACCCGCGATGACCTGGCCGCTATGCCGCAATGGAACCCGGCCGAGGTCGATTTCGGCGCGATCTTTCACTGGAAACCCGGGCTGCTCGACAAAGCCTACGACCGCTTCGAGCAATCTGCCTCAGACGAGGTGCGCGCCGATTTCCGCGCTTTTTGCGCCGCCCACGCGGACTGGCTCGATGATTACGCCCTCTTCATGGCTCTCAAAGATGCCAACGGCGGCCGTCCGTGGACAGAGTGGGATGCCCGCCTGCGCAAGCGCGACGCCGACGCCCTGGCAGAGGCGCGGCAGAAGTACAGCACCCAAATTGCGCGCCAGTCTTTCCGCCAGTGGTTGTTCTTCCGCCAATGGGAAGCGTTGCGCCGTTACGTCAATGGCAAGGGGATGCAGATCATCGGCGATGCGCCCATCTTCGTCGCCATGGACAGCTCGGACGTCTGGGCCCACCCCGACCTTTTCTACCTCGACGAAACCGGCAACCCCACCGTGGTGGCTGGCGTCCCCCCCGATTACTTCTCCCCGACCGGTCAACTGTGGGGCAACCCGCTTTACCGCTGGGATGTGCACAAGTACACCGGTTACAAATGGTGGGTCTCACGCTTCAAGGCGGTCTTCGAGCTGGTGGATGTCGTGCGCCTCGACCACTTCCGCGGGTTTGCGGGCTACTGGGAAGTCCCCGGCGGCGCGCCGACCGCCGAGCGTGGACGCTGGGTGCCCGGGCCGGGCACCGATTTCTTCACCGCAGTGCGCAATGCCCTGGGCGACCTGTCCATCATCGCTGAGGACCTGGGCGAAATTACGCCCGACGTGATCGAACTGCGCGATTCGTTTGCCCTGCCCGGCATGAAAATCTTCCAGTTCGGTTTCTCCGGGCCGGATAACCCCTTCCTGCCGCATCACTACACCGAAAACTGCGTGGTCTACACCGGCACGCACGACAACGACACCATGCGCGGCTGGTACGAGGCTGCTTCGGCGCAAGAGCGCGAGTTCGCTCTGCGCTACATGGGCGTGGATGGGCAGGATTTCGTGGCAGATAGCATTCGCACCATTTGGGCTTCGGTGGCGGTCTTTGCCCTCTCGCCGCTGCAGGATTTCCTTAACCAGGATACGCGCGCGCGCATGAACTTCCCCGGCAAGCTGGGCGGCAACTGGACCTGGCGCATGCCGCACGATGCGCTGCGGGAAGACCTTCAGCGCAAAATCCGCGATCTGAACTATCTCTACCAGCGCTAAAGCTGCCGATTGTCAAAGAGAGCCGGTGATTCGACAGACCGGCTCTCTTTATTTGGGATGTTCACTGGCTGATGCTGGCTTCTTCGACCACGATTTTCTTATCCGTTTTTTGCGAGGCGAAGTAAATGCCTGCCAGGATGAGCGCGCCGCCTGCCACTTCCAGCGCGGACGGGCTTTCGTTGAGCAGGAAGTAGGCCAGGATGATTGACCCGATCGGCTCGCCCAGCAGGGTGATGGAGACGAGCGAAGCGGGCAGGTATCCCAACGCCCAGTTAAAGGTGGAATGTCCCAACAACTGCGGCACCACCGCCAGCGCCAGCATCCACAGGTACGTGAGCGGGGGAAGTCCCAGCGGCGACTGCCCGGCGCCGAGCATGATGACGACCAGCACCACCGCGGCCATGCCGTAAACCACGAAAACATAGGGGATGAGAGACATCTTTGCCCGCAGGCTGCGCCCGATCATGATGTACCCGGCGGCCATCCAGGCCCCGGCCAGCGCCAGGAAGTTGCCCCAGAATGTTTCGCCAGCCAGGAATACCCCCATCCCTGCGCAGGATACCCGCCCGTTACCCAGCGTGCAGGATTCACTCAAGGCGATGATGATACCCCCGGCCAGGGCTAACAGCATGCCCGCCACGATGGTTCGGGTGATGGGCTCGCGCAGCAAGAGCGGCGCCAGCAATGCCACCCACAATGGCGTTGTGGTGACCAGCACCACAGAACTGGCCACGCTGGTGAACTCCAGCGAAGAGATCCAGGTGGCGAAGTGCAGCGCGAGGAAAAAACCGGAAAGCGCTCCCAGCGCCCACTCGCGCCTGGAAAGCCTTATCAGCGCGATGCGATGCCGGGTGAGCGCGAATGGGGCAAGGATGATGCTTGCGAGGCTAAGGCGCGAGGCGGCAATGACCAGCGAGGGGGCATCCTGCTGGGCATATCGGATGAAAATGGATGCGGTCGAGACCGCCAGAATGCCTCCGAAAATGGCAAAGGGTAAGATAAAGCGGGTGCGCGGGTTGCCCACGTGGGTTCTCCATAAAGCGTAAAGAATTTTGGGTTAATATTGATAATATTTGTTATAATATTGTAAGAAATTAGACCTTATTGGTTGACATTGTAAAACCGTCTGGCTAGAATTATTATATCAACCCAATATCAGACCCATTCAGGAGGATACCCTATGGCTTTTTCACTGCCCCCGCTGCCTTACGCTTATGAAGCGCTCGAGCCGTTCATCGACACCCAGACGATGACCATTCACCATGACAAGCACCATGCGGCTTATGTCAACAATCTCAATGCTGCGCTGGAGAAGCACCCCCAGTTGGGCGGCTGGTCGCTGGAAGATTTGATCAAGAAGCTGAACGATGTGCCGGAGGATATCCGCACGGCGGTGCGCAACCATGGCGGCGGGCACTGGAACCACACCATGTTCTGGGAGATCATGGCTCCTGGGGCGGGTGGCGCGCCGAGTGGGGCGCTGGGGGATGCCATCCATGCCGCTTTCGGAGGCTTCGATGCATTCAAGGCAGACTTCGAAAAGGCCGCCAACGGTCGCTTCGGGTCTGGTTGGGCCTGGCTAGTGAAGAAAGGCGATGGCGGGTTGGCCATCGTCTCGACCGCCAACCAGGACAACCCAATGACCGATGGCCTGACCCCGCTGATGGGACTCGATGTGTGGGAGCATGCCTACTACCTCAAGTACCAGAACCGCCGCGCCGAGTATGTGACCAACTGGTGGCATGTGGTCAACTGGTCTGAGGTTGCCCGGCGTTTCTAATCTAAACTGCGCCGCAGTCAATTGCATTCGCGAAAGAAGCCAGATATAATAATTTCGTCTGGCTTCTTTTACTATTCCAAACAGGAGGATTCGCTTATGACCCACATCATTACCAGCCTGTGTCTGCGCGACAGCGGATGCGTGGAAGTCTGCCCGGTGGAGTGCATTGTGCCTGGCAAACCGGTCGAAGAATGGCCATGGTTCTACATCGATCCCGATACCTGCATCGACTGCGGTGCGTGCGTTCCTGAATGCCCGTATGCGGCCATCTTCCCCGAAGATGAAGTTCCCGCCGCGTACACTGCCAAGGGCGGCGAATTCATTAGCCGCCTGGGCCTGAGCGGCCATTATGAGGGTACCAACCATCATGGGCAGGCTGTGGTGCTCGATTGCGCCAAGCAGCTCGGCGCCGGCGAGACGGTGGACCTGACGGCCGACATCCAGGCAAACTATGATTTCTACCAGAAGGGCCCCGGCTACAGCGCCAAGGATTAATTTTTAGAAGTAAACAGACCCCCGCGTAAGCGGGGGTCTGTGCATTTATGGTGAGGTGGTCTTTTGGAGCAGTTGCAGTCCGATCTGCTGTGCGCGCTGTGTGAGTGAAGTAACATTGGTTCCCTGGGGCGCGGTTTCTTCGATCACGACTGCAACTGCCAGCGGGGTGCCCTGCCATTCAGGCAGCGTGCCGCCAATGAAGGCCCAGATGCCATCCTCTTCGTAAACTGCCCGCCCCCAAAAAGAAGTATTGGGGATGGCGAAATATTGCAGGTTGGTGAGCTGGTCTGCTGTAAAGTGCGGTCCGCTGGCCGGAGGTGTGGGCAGGATAACCCAACCCGCTTGTGGCGTATTGACTGCCAGGGCAATGTGCGCAGCAGGGCGCATGCCGCTGTTGCTCAAGGTAGCGGCGGCCAGGGCTATTTGTAATGGGCTGGCCTTTACACGATTGACCTCAGGCGATGCTGCAACTGGCGCAACCGGCATGGGGATTTGGGGAGATTCGTAAACGCCCAGTTTTTTGTAAAAATCGATGGCGGCATCTCCTGCTGGCATTGTGTAGCGGGTACTGAAGGCGACTCCCCGGGCGGGTTCGAAAACATTCCAGAAGCTGTATTGTCCCTGGGTGGCGCGGTTGAGCAATGGGGCGCTCTCATCCATATTCAGGGCTGCACCGATTGTATCCAGTTGGTTGGCATCGAAGGAGGGGTGCGACACCATCGCCAGGACTTCGCCGGTTGCGGCGTTGAGCAGCACCACTGCACCGTGGTCTGCTCCCAACAGGGTATCGGCAACCTGTTGCAGGTTGAGGTCCAGGCTAAGGCGCACATCCAGCCCTTGTGGTGGCGTACCGTACAGCAGGTCGTTCCACCAGATTGCGGCATCCGGGTTGCCGCGCAGCCCGCGCAGGTAATCATCCAGGCCTGATTCCAACCCGCTTTGTCCGTACACAGGATGCGTATAACCAATAACAGGGGATAGGTTGGGGTAAAGATATTCACGCCGGAAAGCGCCTGTTTCGCCGATGGTGATGTTGATGGGCTGTCCATTGCGGTCGAGCAGGCTGCCGCGCGGCACGTAGCGATCGGCGATTGCGCGGCGGGCGTTGTCGGTGCGCAGCAGCAAATCTGGCGCGCGCCACAGGCTCCACCAACTGGTCAGAATGATGGCCGCGGTGAAGCCGAGTAATAACAACCCGCCCAGCCAGGGGTAGGGGGTTGGATTGGGTAATGGGGCAGCCTCTTCTTCTTCGGTACTGCTTATGATGAGCAGTGCCATCAGGGTTAGCCAGGCTGTAACCAGCGAGGAGCCCCCGTAGGAGACGAAAGGCAAAGTGACGCCAGTGAGTGGTAAAAGGCGCAGGTTGCCGCCAACGATCAATATGCTTTGCGCGCCGATGTAAGCCGTTAGCCCGGCGCTTAACAATCGATTAAAGTAAGATGTGGCGTGCAGGGCAATGTGCAGCCCGCGCAAGGTAAAAATGGCCAACAAAATCAACAGACCGGTTGCGCCCAGCGCGCCGCTTTCTTCAGTCAGCGATGCGAAAATGAAGTCTGAATGCGCCACCGGCACGAGTCCCGGGCTGCCCATGCCTAATCCGCGCCCGATGAAGCCGCCGTTTGCTATTGCCAGGATGGATTGCACAACCTGGAATGCCGCGCCGGCCGGGTCGCGCCATGGGTTCAGCCAGACGTCGATGCGCAGTTGGATGATATCCACCAGGAAGTATCCCATTACCCCTGCCACGGCTAAACCGCCCAGCGTGACAACCACAACCCGCCGGCGGCCGGTGGCCAGGAAGAGCATGACCGCGTAAATTGAAATGAATATCGATGCCGTGCCCAGATCGCGCTGGATGAGCAAAATGAGCAACGCCAGCCCAAAAAGGATCAGGGTGGGTGCGATGTTCGGAATCAGGCGGGGACTGACCGGTTGGCGGTCAGAAAAGTAAGCGGCCAGGTATGCTACCAGCAAGAGTTTGAGTGGTTCGGAAGGTTGAAGATAGATGCCGCAACAACCCAGCCACAGGCGCGGCCCGTACCCCCCGGGGTTGGTGCCGAGTATCAGTGTGAGGGCCGCAAGCAGTAATCCCCCCAGGAGGAGCAGGTATTTGTAGCGCCGCAGCAGCCCAAGCGGGTGGGGCGTGCGCAGGGTCAACGCCAGCAGCCCAAGGCTGACCAACATCCACAGCCCCTGACGCAGCCCGAAGGCCGGTGTCAGCCGGTAAATGATAAGCAGCCCCCATCCGCTCAACAGGGTGGCAATTGGAAAAATGAACGGGTCGCCATCTGGCAGGCGCTTTCGCAGCAAACGATGAACCATCCATGTTGCGGCCAGCCAGACCAGCAGCATGGGCCAATGACCAAAACGCAAGGCCACATCCCAACTCCGCTCGCGTCCGGCGGGTGCAAGCGTTAGGATGATGGATTGCAGCATAAGAAAGACCAGCGCCAGGACCATCAGTTGATGTTGGACCTGCGCTGGTACGGGCAGGCGATGGGTGTTTATTGCAGGTATTTCCGGGTGAGCAGGTTGAGGCGTTGGCGTGTTTCGGGGGGAATCACGGCTGGGTTGGTGATGAGCGCCGTGGACAGGGCATGCTCGCAGGCGCATGGCCGGGTTTCGGGCATGAATTGTGACAGGTTGCGCACTGCCTGCTGGGCGATCTGTGTATTGTGGTTAAGGGTGCGGATGACCATTTCGACGGTAACCGGTTCGGCGCTGGTATGCCAGACATCGTAATCGGTGACATGTGCCATGGTGGCGTAGCATATTTCAGCTTCTCGGGCCAGGAAGGCTTCGGGTGAGGCGGTCATGCCGATGATGGACATGCCCCAGGTGCGGTATGTGTGCGACTCTGCTTTGGTGGAAAAACGTGGGCCTTCGATGGTGATGAAAGCGCCCCCGATGTGTACGGTTGCGCCTGTTGATTCAAGAGCAGATGCAATATGGGCGGAGAGGTCGGGGCAAAATGGATCTGCCACACCTACGTGCGCCACCAGCCCATCACCAAAGAAACTGCGCGCGCGGCCGTGCGTGAAGTCAAACAATTGGTCGGGGATGACAATGTGCCCCGGCGGAAATTCTTCACGAAGCGATCCGCAAGCGCTGATGCTTACCACGCGCGTTACCCCAAGCGTCTTTAGGGCGAAAACATTGGCGCGATAGTTAACCTCGCCGGGTGCAATGTGATGTCCGATGCCGTGCCTGGCCAGGAAAGCCACGCGCTGTTCGCCCAGGAAGCCTGTCACAATGGGTGCGCTCGGTTTACCAAATGGGGTTTCGGGAAAGTATTCTGATGTGTCTGTCAGCCCCGGCATGTTGTAAAGCCCGGAGCCGCCAATCACTGCCAGCGATACGGGTTCTGTTTTCATGATTACTCCTTGTTTGGGATAGGCTGTCAATAAGGGATGGTGGTGGCAGTGCGCGAATCGCCGCCCAGCTTGACAATGATGGTCGTGTGCCCGCAGGTGAGTTTGTCATCACTTATGATGACGGTGGGCACGCCAATGCGATCACCGTTGAGCCGGGTGCCATTGGTCGATTGTAAATCTTCCACCCACCACTGGCTGTGGTGATAACTTAGCCGCGCATGGCGGGCAGATGCGGTTGAATCAGTCAGTATGCATTGGCAATCGGGTTCGCGCCCGATGATGATTTCGCCGGTGACAAAATGCAGGTTTTGGGGAGGGTTTTCCGGGTGCAGGAGCGATAATGAAATGGGAACGACCCGGCGGCTGCTGATCAACTGGCTTTGGATTTGCAGGTTGCGCCACAATAAATACAACACCCAGCCGGTAAAGGCATACAGGCTGAGTGCAGCAAGAATTCTCAAAACCAGCAGGATGATCCCGCTCATGACGCAGCTACTCGTCGTTCTGATCGCGCAGGATGGCCGTGGGGCGTTCGCTGGAGGCCGGGGAAGTGGGTCGCGTACTGGCCTGGGGCGAAGCGGCGGGGGGGTTATCCTGGCCGAATATGACCGGCAGTCCGGCAAGCGAGATGACATCGCCAGCGTAGAGCACAGTCTGGGTAATACGCTGCCCGTTTACGTAGGTGCCGCCCGTCGAGTTAAGATCGAAAAGCACAAATCGTCCATTGAGCGCGCGCACCTGGGCGTGGTAACGTGAAATACGCGGGTCATCGAGCACCAGGTGATTGTCCATGCGCCGCCCAATATTGATGACTGTCTCGGTCAGTGGAAAAACTTTTACCCCGCTAATGATAAGGAATGCGTTCTGGGGAATGTCTGGCTCGGCGGGGTTTTCTTCTATGATGGATTGGGTTTCGGCCATTTTTTGGATGCGCTGCGAGGCCAGGATGCGTACTTCATCGTTTGCGATCAGGGTATCGGGACTGATGCTGATGGTAAGGTTTTCTACAACCTGCATGCCCGTTTCACCGGCGATTTTTTTTATGACTTCTCCCAACTTGCCTACCACCAGTTTGTTTTTCTCCCACGCTTCGGCCACACTTGGGTGCAAGATGAGTGTAAAAACATCTGGAGCGGTTTGTTTGAGCCGGTTGGTGCTGATGTTGGATTTTATAGCCAAAGCCAATTGTCGCGTCAGGCTGTCATAAAACTGCTGACCCGGGATGAATTGGATCAAGTGACCTTCCACCAAGACTCGCAGCCGGGCCTCGATCTCATCGAGCGAAAGACTCATAATTGCATTAACCTTTGAGCATGCAAGATGCACTTTCCGGATTCCCGAATGTGTTTGATTATAACTTGTAAAGACAGGAAAAAAATTGCAGTGATTATCCCATCGATGTGCCGCAATTGGGGCAGGCGCGTTCGCCACGCTGTACGACAAAGCCGCAACGGACACAGGTGCGCGGTTGAACATTCCCCATGGGTGCGCCACAAGCTACGCAGTTTGGTTCGCCAACCGGGTTGGCTGTGCCACAATATTCACACCCCAGGCGGGCCAGGCGTTCGCTGAGCGCATGTGAGGCGGCCAGGGCCCGCGCGGTACGCTCGACCACATCCCAGGCGCGTTCAGAGAGTTGAAGGTTTTCGATGTCCTGGGCAATGTCGTCCAGGCGTCCGATCAAATTCCAGGGATTCTTTATGGCTGAGAGAGCGGTCTGTCCCAGGCTGGCGGCCACCCCCAGCCAGGCCTGCTTGCCAATCTCCACCATCACGCCCTCTTTGGTTTTGTAAATATTGACGGTCAGGGCCGTTTGCCCCCCGCTGCTTGCGCCGGGGCGTGTGCCCACCTGAACAGAAATTTTGCTGCCGCTACCAAGCACCTGAGCGCGCAAATTGCCGCGATTAAATGCTGAGTACAAGGCCTGGGAAACGTCATCTGGGGTGATGGTGCCGTGAAAAATGCGCTGTTCCATAATCTCGATTATAATCGTAATCCGGTTTGTTATGATTTACGGGAAAAAACACCAAATGTTGCATCGACATTCTCGTTTCTTTTCTGGCGCCCTGGCACTATTCTTTTTTATCGTTGTATCCAGCGGGGCGTTTGCCTTTGCGCCTGCGCCGGCCGCCGCCCAGCAGCCTACCGGTGCCGTGCCCACAGTGACAGGGACGCCCACCGGCCCATTCATTACTGTTACCTATCCCGAGCAGATCAATGTCCGGTCGGGGCCAAGTTCCTATTTTTACCCGCCTGTTGGTGTGTTGTTGCCCAACCAGATTGCGCCGGCCGTTGGCGTTTCACCGGGTGGCGAATGGATTCAAATTGAGTACGTAGGTGTGCCTGGCAACACGGGCTGGGTTTATGCCCCGCTGGTACTGCTTTCGCCCGGCGCGCGCTTGAAAATTGTCGAACCACCCCCGACCCCCACTCCGCTAACCACCCCAACCATCAACCCAACCCTGGCGGCCGCTTTCATTGTTCCTGCCACGCCTACACGCCTGCCTACATTTACGCCCCCGGCGCCGCTGCCTGCTTCCACTTTTGTGGCGGTCACACCACAAAGTGCCGCGGGCGGGGTGCCCATGGGACTCATTATCATCAGCCTGGCCTTGGTGGGCGCATTCGGCGCGCTTATCTCTTTCCTGCGCGGACGATAGAGTAGGAAGAATCAAAAAGAGACCGGATAGCCGGTCTCTTTTTCTACCTCATGGAATTAGTGTCCGCCGCAGCCGCAAGAGCCCCCGCCGCAGCCACAACCGCCCGATTCAGACTTCGCGCTACCGCTGCCACACGCGCACGATCCGCCCTGGCTCGCGCTCGGGCTGTTGACCACAAAACCGGCGCCGCGCGTGGGGTCATTGACAAATTCGATGGACGCGCCGCGCAGGTAGTCGATGGATTGATCGTCTACCACTAATGTAAGCCCCTGAATGTCAAATGACTTGTCATTGTCGCGAATGACGTTATCCAGCGCCATTCCAAACTGCATCCCGCAGCATCCCCCACCCGCGACAAAAACGCGCAGGGCGTACCCTTCCAATTTGCGCTGGCCAATAATTTCACGCACAGCCTGTGCAGCTGCCGGAGAAACCGTAATTAATTGAGTGTCGATTTCTTGTAACATGTTCATGCTCCTGAACCGCAATGGTGAGTGGAACGAATTTCGATAAATATTATCAATATTTACTACACTTGTCAACTTTTGCTTGCACATTAACTGCCGCATGGCTATAATCTCACTTCGTTGTAGAGCAAGAAACCATGCGCATGCCTCCCCCCTCCCTCTTTTCTCGCGAAAATTTGCTGGCCGTGCTTTTGTGCCTGTTGATGGTCATGCTGGTCATTATCACGGCCGATAGCGCACCAACCTGGATCTATGAGGGCTTCTAATGAGCATCCTCGAGATTTTGATTCTCATTGGGCTGAGCGGACTGGCCGGGTTGCCAGGTGCTGGCCGGTTGCGCATCTCGCTGCTGTTGGCGCTCAGCGTAGGGGTGATCTTCTGGCTGCAACCGCCCCTGCCCATTCGCAATTTGGATTTTTTCCTGCCCCTGGCTACCCTGACGCTCGCGGCTGCGGGCTGGGTTGTAACGGCCAGTCCACAGGCGCGCAGCCTGCGTGCCTGCCTGCCGGCATTTGGGATTACTGCGGGTGTCGTGCTTACCCTGGCTGCTGCGCGCTACCTGGGGATGGATTCGCTCATCCTGCCTTCGCGCCCCCCCCGTTTCGAGTGGGTGGTTTACGCTTTTGTGTTGGTGGGCGCGCTCTTATTCGGGCTGCGCCGGCTTTCCAGCCCGCGCCTTGTATGGGCTGTTCTGGTGCTCCTGCTCACATTATTGATCGTGGTGAAAACGCCCATCTTTTCCCGGCAGGCGAGTGAAGGGTTGCGTTTTTTAGGTGGGCAAAGCACCTCCCAGGCATCCCCGCTCGATATTCGTTGGCTGGGATTTTCCTATGTGGTTTTCCGCCTCATCCATACCCTGCGCGACCGCCAGATGGGGCGCCTGCCCGATGCCACCCTCTCTGAATACATGGTTTACGTTATTTTTTTTCCGGCATTTACAGCCGGCCCAATCGACCGTCTGGAACGCTTCATAAGCGACCTGCGCACCCCATTGCCGCTTGGACCACCAGACCAGCTCGAGGCTCTTCAGCGCCTTTTGCTTGGGTTGTTCAAGAAATTTGTGATTGCCGATACCCTGTCCATTTTTGCGCTCAATGATCGGCTGGCCGGTGAAGTGACGGCGCCTGGCTGGATGTGGTTGGTCGTTTATGCTTTTGCCCTGCAAATTTATTTTGATTTCAGCGGCTACACTGACCTGGCCATTGGCACAGCCCGACTGGTGGGCATTCGCCTGCCAGAGAATTTCATCACGCCTTATACCAAACCCAACCTGACCCAATTCTGGAATGCGTGGCACATCACCCTCACCCAGTGGTTTCGTGCTTACTTTTTTAATCCGCTTACACGCGGCATGCGCGCTGCCAGGCATCCCCTGCCTGCCTGGGCGGTCATCCTGATCTCGCAGGTGGCCACCATGCTGCTTATTGGCCTCTGGCACGGTGTAAGCTGGAACTTTGTGTTGTGGGGCGCCTGGCATGGACTGGGATTATTTGCGCATAACCGGTGGTCTGATTTGGTGCGCGCGCGCGCTGCAGCGTGGGCAGTGACCCCTATCCGTCAAATGCTTTTGGCGGTAAGCGGCGCTGCGATCACCTTCCAGTTCGTGGCCCTGGGCTGGGTCTTCTTTGCCTTATCGTCGCCGGGCCTGTCCTGGCAGGTTTTCCAAACGCTTCTGGGGAGGCGCTGATGAAGGGATCGCCTGTGCGTTTGTGGGCTGTGCTGCTCAAGGCTGGGCTGCTCTTCCTTCTGCTCAACCTGGCTGCCGCGGTCAGCGAATTGTCCCTTGGAAAAATCTCAGCATACAACCACCTGTGGACTGGCCGCGCGCGCCTGCCATTTGGTGAAAACCCCGCCCAATCGTATAACCTGAGTCTCTTCGACCTGGATGCCATGTTTGCCGCGCATGAAATTGCTGCGCCGCATTTAGCCGATACCTTCAGGGTAGTGCTGATCGGCGACTCTTCGGTGTGGGGCACCTTGTTGCGCCCCGAAGAAACCCTCTCGGGACAATTGAACACTGCCTCGTTTCAAGGCTGCAGGCTTCCGGTGCGTGTGTACAACCTCGGATATCCCACCATCTCACTCACCAAAGACCTGCTCATGCTTGAACGCGCCCTCGCGTATCGCCCCGGTTTGATCATCTGGATGACCACGCTGGAGGCCTTCCCAAAAGCGCGTCAACTCGAGTCGCCGCTTGTGGCCAACAACCCGCAGGCAGTGCGCGCGCTGATAGCAAGATATGGATTGCCCATAGACCCGCAAGCCCCGGCTTTCATCGACGCTTCACCCCTGGACCGGACCATCATCGGCAATCGTCGGGCGTTGGCTGACCTGCTGCGCCTGCAATGGTATGGCATCTTGTGGGCCGCAACCGGGATCGATCAATACTACCCGGAAACCTATCCGCCCGCCCAAATCGATCTCACCCCAGATAACACTTACTACGACTTCACCCCACCGGGGCTGGAAGCCAGCCGCCTGAGCCTGGATGTGCTGGCTGCCGGAGTGCGCGCTGCCGGCACAACACCGTTGGTCATTGTCAATGAACCCATGCTCATCAGCGATGGCGCGAACAGCGATATTCGTTATAATTTCTATTATCCGCGCTGGGCCTATGATGATTACCGTGCCCGGTTAAGCCTGGCCAGCGAACAAAACGGCTGGCACTACCTGGACTTGTGGAACATTGTTCCATCGGACCAGTTCACCAACAGCGCCATCCACCTGACCGCGCGGGGCCAGAGCCTGCTGGCAGAGCACCTGCGCGGCGTCATCCAATCCTATTGCCCTTAATGGTGTTGCACATGAAGATCGTTCGTTTTCTCCTTGTCTTGATGTTTACCCTTCCCCTGGTTGCCGCCTGTGGCAACGGACAGCCTGCTGCCAGCAGCCCGGCAGCGCCTTCTGTTAATCTCCCACCTATAGTTTTGGAGGCAACGGTGACTGCATCGTCCGTAGAGCGCGCGGTTGTGGAATCGCCGGTGCAGGCGGAGCTTTCGCCCACTGCGTCATTGCTGCC
Source organism: Anaerolineales bacterium (assembly GCA_034433165.1). Classification (GTDB taxonomy): domain Bacteria; phylum Chloroflexota; class Anaerolineae; order Anaerolineales; family Villigracilaceae; genus DAOUAP01. Next base: position 79,157 of record DAOUAP010000054.1, read on the forward strand.
CACACCGCGCCCACCGCTCGAACCCGGTGCATGGAAGCAGCTGCCGGTTATCCCCACCGTCTCTGATACAGCCCGCGCCATTTACCAGCGCGGTTTGACAATGGGTAATGACCCGCGCGCTTTCTCAAAAGTGGGCGACTGTCAGAATGTGTCCACTTACTTTCTCTCGGCTTTCGACCAGCCTGGTGAATATCGCCTTGGCGCACAGTACGCCACCCTTCAAGAGACGATAGACTTTTATCAGGGCTCTTTTTCGCGTGAAAGCGAAGCCACCAAGGGCGGTTATAATGTCGCCGCAATCCTCCAGCCACTGCGCGCTGACCCCAAGGTATGCAATCCAGATGAATCCCCGCTTACTTGCGAACTGCGCCTGCATAACCCTTCCATTGTCCTTGTCAGTCTTGAAGAAGGTTGGGGCTCACGTCCGGCCGAAACCTATGGAAAGTACATGCGCCAGGTGGTGGAAGTTATCATCTTACAGGGGCGGCTGCCCATCCTGGCGACCAAAGCAGATAATGTGGAGGGAGACCATAGCATCAATGCCGCCATTGCCCAGATCGCGTATGAGTATGATATTCCGCTGTGGAACTTCTGGCTTGCTGTTCAACCCTTGCCAGACTATGGACTGAGCAAAGACGGCTTCCACCTGACCTATGCGCGGAATTTTTTTGACGATCCCGTGCGCATGAAGAATGCCTGGCCGGTGCGCAACCTGACGGCCTTGCAAACTCTCGATGCCGTGCGGCGCGCACTGGAATCACCCGCCACCCCCTAGGAGCCAAGCGTGATCGAACAACTTTCCATATTCATTGCCCGCAAAATCCTGAAACAGCCCGGACGGGTCATCCAGCCCGCAGAATCACTGATTACCAGCGGATTGATCGACTCTTTCAACCTGATGGACCTGGCATTATTCGTAGAGGACACATTTGGGGTGCGTATCGAGGATACTGAGCTGACGGCCGACACGTTTGACACGCTCGAACAACTGGCCGCACTCATTGCCGCGCGGCAGTAAGCGGCCTGTTTCAGAATGACAACTTTTACCCACCTGCTGCAACACCTGTATAACGATTCACCAGGGGCTATGTCGGTTGTCCTGCAACATGCCGGGCGCAACGATCAGGTTTTATTGCGCCGCGATCTATTGGAGGGAAGCCAGGGTTATGCCCGAGCCTTAGCGGCAGCTGGCATCCACCCTGGCGAGGTGGTTGTGCTCATTTTCCAGCACGGTGTGGACCTGGTTTACGCTTTTTGGGGGGCCATACTGCATGGGGCTGTCCCTTCCATCATGCCTTTTCTCACAGAGAAACTTTCTCCCGAGCGATATCGCGCTGACCTGGCTGCACTGGTTGAAATTACCCGGCCCGCAGCCATCGTCACCTATCCTGGTTTTGCGCCAGATGTGGCGGCCGCTTTGCGTGTTGGCGGTCCTGTGCGGGCTGTGCTGACTTGCGGGCATAGTTCCGGCCCGATTACGCCGGACTTCAACAGTTTGCCCGGATTGCAGCGGAGTGAAGAAGATATTGTTTTGTTGCAGCATTCTTCAGGAACGACCGGGCTGCAAAAGGGCGTTGCGCTCTCACATCGGGCGGTGCTCAACCAGTTGGATGCCTATAGCGCAGCCATTGGACTGGACCCGGCGCACGATGTGATTGTCTCGTGGCTGCCCTTGTATCACGATATGGGGCTGATTGCCAGCTTCGTCTTGCCTGTCCTGCGCGGGGTGCCGCTTATCCTCATGTCGCCTTTCGATTGGGTGCGTGCGCCGTATCGCCTGATGCAGGCGGTGTCGCAATATCGTGGTACGCTCACCTGGCTGCCGAACTTTGCTTATAATTTTTGCGCGCAGAAAATCCGCGACCGCAGCCTTGAAGGTGTCAATCTTTCGTCCTGGCGTGCCATAATCAATTGCTCTGAGCCGGTGCGTTGGGAAAGCCAGCAAATGTTCATCGAAAAATTTCGCCCGTTTGGGCTAGATCCATTAGCCTTGCAAACTTCCTATGCCATGGCGGAAAATGTTTTTGGCGTTACCCAGAGTCCACCGGGCCGCGCGCCTGTGGTGGATGTGATTGACAGGGAGACCTTCATGATTGCGCGTGTTGCCAGCCCCAGCCGGGCGGGGCATTCATCCATGCGTATGCTGTCTTCCGGTCTGCCCATCGCGAATACCCGGGTAAGAATCCTGGATGAACATGGACGCGATGTGCCTGACCGCACCGTGGGCGAGATCGCGCTTCAAAGTAACTGTATGCTGGCCGGATACTACAATCGTCCCGACGCTACAGCAGCCGCGCTGCGTGATGGTTGGTACCTGACAGGCGACCTGGGTTATATTGCCAGCAGAGAGGTCTTTGTTTCAGGGCGGAAAAAGGATATGATTGTTGTTGGCGGGAAGAATGTTTACCCTCAAGATATCGAAGCGCTTGCCAGCGAGGTGGAAGGTGTGCGCCCCGGGCGCGTGGTCGCTTTTGGGATTTTCGACGAAGAATCTGGGACTGAGGAGGTTGTGGTCATCGCAGAGGCAGACCACAACGATCCGGGCCTAAGGCAGTCAATCGCCGAGGCGTTGCGTTTGCACATCACCAAGAATTCTGCCATCGCGTTGCGCCAGGTGCATGTGGTTGATTCGCGCTGGATTGTGAAAACATCGAGCGGAAAGACAGCCCGCGCGGCCAACAAAGAAAAATTCCTTCGCGAGTTTTTTGTTTCTGAAAGGAGAGATGTATGACAACAAGATCGGTTGCCTTTGATATTGAGTGTGTTGATCTGCCGGATCATCGGCAGCCAGAGTATGATGCTTTGCGGCTGGGCATACAGGAGAAAAAGGAAGTTCGTCAGGATGTTGCCTGTTCGGTGCGCCAGGCGCGCTTCATGTTTACGCTTGGTGTGACCACTGTCGAAGGGCAGTCTCATTTTCGCGGCCCGCAGGTGCAGGGTACGCCCGGCGACCAGTTCGTCTACCTGGTTTGGGGTATGCGGGATGGTGAAGCATGGGTGACCAGCCGCCGGGTAAAAATTCCCCTTTCCGGTATCGACTTCCAGCGCATTGCACAGGCAGTGTCGGCAAATTTGCCGCTGGCCATGCGCATTGTTATGACGAATAACAAGGGTGAGCCCATTGCCGCCACCCTAACAACCGACCAATACGAATGGTTGTAAATATAAAAAGACCGCCGCATTCGCGGCGGTCTTTTTATATTTGGAATTTACCCACCGGTAGGCAGGCGTTTCTCGAGCGTACGATTCAAGATATCGTCTTGTTCCTTATTGCCGGTTTTGATCTTCTTGCTGCCCTTCGAGGCGCGCTTTGCATTCTGGCGCTCCAGCGCGGCCTGCCAGGCAATCTCGAAAGCCGTCAACTCGGGAACGCGCGCTTCTTCTTCCTGCATCTCAACAGGCATGGGATTGCCGCGTTTGCCTTTGCCCCTGCCCCTGCGCTCCGGTTTGGGCATTTCGATCTCTTCGATCTTTTCTTCGGGTTTGGGCGCGATGGCCTTCATGCTCAAGCGGATCTGTTTCTTGCGGCGGTCCACATCCAGCACCATGGCTTCGACTTCTTGATCCACTTTGACCACATCTCCCGGCGATTTGACGAAGCCATGGGCCAGTTCGCTGACGTGTACCATGCCGGGGCGCTCAGCGCCAAAATCGACAAACGCGCCGTAACTTTCGATGCGGACAACCTTGCCTTTGACAATGGTTTCGGGCTTGATCTCTTTCCACTCGTAACCGAGGGGTTCGATCATGGTCAGTTCGATCCGGTCACTCTTCACGCGGCGGACCCAAGCATCCACCTTTTGTCCTTCAGAAAGCACATCTTCGACTTTGTTGACGCTTTCCTTTTGGAGTTGCGAAATGTGAATGACCCCTGGAATCTCCTGACCAATATCAATGAGCGCCCCCGCTAACGTAATTTTTTTCACCGTGCCGGTGAGTTTTTGTTTTGCCTGAATCGCGCTATCAGGTGCGCTTTCAATGCTCATAGACGTAATCTCCCTTGTTACTTTGAAATAATGCCGAAAAACGATTATACAACTCATTACATCCCTAGTCAACAGCAGTTTTTTTTCTTTATGACTTGCTGTTGTTTTGCCCTTGACGCACGCGTCGAAATTCGCTATATTTGAATTAAAAATTGTCGAAAACGGAAAAAATTTGGATTATTTATGTACGAAATAGACGAAACAGATTTGTTAATTATTCACTTGCTGATGGATGACGGACGCATGTCCGCTTCGGAGATTGCCAGGCGAGTGAGCGCCATGCGTGTTGGCGCAATTTCGGAACGGGCGGTACGTTACCGCATTGACCGAATGGTCACAGCAGGCGTCATCCAGATTGGCGCTATTATCAACCCAAAGGCGCTGGGGTACAACGTGGTGGCCGATGTCTGGCTGGAAGTGGAATCGGATGCCATTTCGGATGTGGCCCGGAAGATGGCAGACCTTGAGCAGGTCAGTTACGTCGCCTGTGCCATCGGTGAGAATGATGTGAGCGTTCAAGTGCTCGGGCACGATACTGCTGAAATCTATCGCTTTGTGACCGAGGTGATTGGCAAAGTGCCGGGTGTACGCAAGACCACCACTTCGATTGTGCCACTGGTGCTTAAGGATGTTAACCAGTGGCGTATTCCGGCGTATTTTATTGATCAAATAAAAAGAACCAAGTGATTTCATTCACCCACAGGAGAATTCCATGAATATTCCATTTACCCAAAACCAGGCGCTCCAAAAACGCGCCCAAAAAGTGATGCCCCTGGGCGTCAACTCCAATTTTCGTTACTGGGGCGAGGGGATTACGCCGTATGTGAACAGGGCCAAGGGTGCCACCCTCTGGGACGTAGATGGCAACCAGTATATCGACTACCGCATGGCTTTTGGACCCATCATCCTGGGGCACGCCTACGACCCGGTGGATGCCAAGGTGGCTGAAGAAATCCGCAATGGCGTGTTGTTCGCCATGACCGGCGAACTGGAAGTGGATGTGGCTGAAATGATCGTGGACATGTGCCCCGGGGTGGAGATGGTGCGCATGTCCTGCTCGGGCACCGAGGCCACCATGCACGCCATCCGCGTGGCCCGGGCTTACACCGGGCGCGAATTGATCCTCAAGTTCGAAGGGAATTACCACGGTTTTCAGGATCATACCCTGTGGTCCACCTATGCACCGTCCGCGGCGTATGGCAACCGCCGCAGCCCCATTCCGGTGCCGGCGTCGTCGGGCATCCCGCGCGTGCTGGGCGAAAAGATCATCACCTTGCCGTTCAATGACTTTGAGGGCTTCGAGCGCATGATGCGTTCGTTCGGCGAACAAATTGCAGCTGTCATCACCGAGCCGTGCCAGGGTAACTGCGGGGCCATCCTGCCGCAGCCGGGATTCCTGGAACTGGTCCGCCAGAAAACGGAAGAGTATGGGGTGGTCTTCATTCTCGATGAGGTCAAGACCGGTTTCCGCATCGCTCCCGGCGGCGCACAGGAATACTACGACATCAAACCCGACCTGGCCACCTATGCCAAAGCCCTGGGCAATGGCTACCCGGCCGCGGCCTTTGGCGGCAAACGCGAGATCATGAGCATCATCGGGCATGGCGTTTCGCAGGGCGGCACGTACACCAACAATAAACCGGGCATCGCCGGGGCGTGGGCCACGCTCAAGGTGCTGCGCAGCGAGCCGGTCTTCGAGACGCTCGAAAAACGCGGCAAACGCCTGATGAACGGGTTGAAGGACATCTTCGACGAGAACGGCATCCCGGCGGTGATGACCGGCTACCCGGCCATGTTCTCATTCGCCCTGGGCGTGGAGAATGTCACCTGCCAGCGCGACTGGAACGAGAGCGACAAGGACTTTTACCTGCGCCTGGTCGAAGGCGCCATTGAGCGGGGCGTGATGCCTGATTACGATGCCCGCGAACCGTGGTTCCTGTGCTATTCGCATAGCGAAGCCGACATCGACAAGACCCTCGAAGTGTATGCCGAGGTGGTCAAAGCAGCCAAGAAGTAGGTTAACCGAGTGATTTCATGAGCAAACTTTCAGCGCAAGAGATCGTGGACCTGAACAAAGAATTTACCTTTTTTTCCTGGTCGGTGCAGGGGCAGGTCAACCCCATCCCGGTCGAGCGGGCCGAAGGCATTTATTTTTGGGATGCGGATGGCAAACGCTACATCGACTTTTCCTCGCAGTTGATGAACACCAACATCGGGCACCAGCACCCGCGCGTGGTCAAAGCCATTCAGGAGCAGGCCGCCAGACTGACCTTTGTGCATCCCGGCAACGCCACCGATGTGCGCGGCCTGCTCGGACGCAAGCTGGCCGAAGTGACCCCCGGCAACCTCAAGAAGACCTTCTTCACCCTGGGCGGTGCGGAAGCCAACGAGAACGCCATCAAAATAGCGCGCTTCTATACCGGGCGGCACAAGATCCTGGCGCGCTACCGCTCCTACCACGGCGCCACGCACGGATCGATTGCCCTCACCGGCGATTACCGCCGCCTGGCCGTCGAGCCGACCATGCCGGGCGGGGTGCATTTCCTCGACCCGTTCTGTTACCGCTGCCCGTTCGGGCAGAAGAAGGAATCCTGTCAGCGCGAGTGTATTGCGCACCTCGAAGAGGTCATCCGCTACGAAGGGCCGGACAAGATCGCAGCCATCATCATGGAAGGCGTGGTCGGCTCCAACGGCATCATCGTGCCGCCAGATGACTACTGGCCGCGTGTGCGCGAGATCTGCGACAAGTACGGCATCCTGCTCATTTCGGACGAGGTGATGAGCGGCTGGGGTCGCACCGGCAAATGGTTCGCGGTTGACAACTGGGGCGTCACGCCCGACATCATCACCACCGCCAAGGGCATTACCAGCGGCTACGTGCCGCTCGGCGCGGTCATCGTTTCAGACAAGATCGCCCAGTTCTTCGAGGACAAATACCTGTACGCCGGGCTGACCTACAACGGCCACGCCCTGGCCTGCGCCGCGGCCTTGGCCACCATCGACGTGTACGACGAGGATGGGCTGCTCGACAACGCCGTTACAGTGGGCAAGTACCTGGGTGAGTGTCTGGAAGACATCAAGTCGCGCCACCCCTCGGTGGGCGATGTGCGCTACATTGGATTGTTCTCCACCATTGAACTGGTGGCCAACCGCGAGAGCAAGGAGGTCATGCCGGCCAGTGTGATGGCCGAGGTGGGCAAGGCGCTGCGCCAGAACGGTCTGTTCACGTTCATCATGGCCAACAACATCGGCAGCATGGTCTTTGTCGTCCCGCCGTTGTGCATCACGCCCGCGCAACTTGACGAAGGGTTGGTCATCGTCGAAATGGCGCTCGCGGTGGCGGATGGGCATGTAAAGGCGCAGGGTGTAAACACGTAGACACGTAAAACGTAAATTCGTAAAACGGAAAAATGGAAAACGTAAACACGTAAAATGAAAATGAGGTTTTATGCAGAAGATCCTGAACTATATCAACGGCGAATGGGTCGAAGCGAACGTCACCGAATTTGTGGATGTGATCAACCCGGCCACGGACGCCGTCATCGCGCGCACGCCCCTCAGCCGGGCCGCCGATGTAGAAGCGGCCGCCAACGCTGCGGCCGCCGCGCTGCCTGGCTGGCGGCGCACCCCGGCCCAGGAGCGGGTGCAGTACCTCTTCAAACTGCGCGACTTGCTCAAGGTCAGCCAGGACGAGATCGCCCGGCTTATTACCAATGAGGCCGGCAAGACCTTCGAAGAATCTAGGGCGGAAATGGTGCGCGCCATCGAGAACGTGGAAGTGGCCTGCGGCATCCCGATGCTGATGAAAGGCGAGATCAGCGAAGACATTGCCCCCGGCATCGACGAGATCATGCTGCGCCAGCCGGTGGGCGTGTGCGCCACCATTGCGCCGTTCAACTTCCCAGGCATGATTCCCTTCTGGTACCTGCCCTACGCCCTGGCCACCGGCAACACCTACATCGTCAAGCCATCCGAGAAGGTGCCGACCACCATGCAATTTATCTTCAAACTGATCGAGCAGGCTGGCTTCCCGAAGGGCGTGGTCAACATGGTCAACGGCGCCAGGGAAGCGGTGGATGCCATCCTCGATCACCCGGCCATCCGCGCCATCACCTTCGTTGGTTCGACCAGCGTGGCGCGGTACATTTACAGCCGCGCGGCCGCCAATGGCAAGCGCGTGCAGGCCCAGGGCGGCGCCAAGAATCCGGTCATCATCCTGCCGGATGCGGATATGGATATGGCCGTCAAGATCACCGCCGATTCCGCGTTTGGCTGCGCGGGGCAGCGCTGCCTGGCCACCTCGCTGGCCATCACGGTGGGTGAGGCGCGCGATGTATTCACCGAATCGATCTGTGATGCAGCCGCCACCCGCACCGTCGGCTATGGGCTGGATGCGGGCATCCAGATGGGTGCGGTCATCAACAAGGCTGGCGTGCAGCGCATCGAGCAGTTGATCGGACTCGGGGCGTCTGAAGGGGCGGGCGTGCCGGTCGATGGGCGCGGGACGATCATCAAGGGCTATGAGGGCGGCTCGTTCGTGCGTCCCACCATCCTGACTGGTGTGCAGCCCGGCAGCGAGACCTGGAAGACCGAGATCTTTGGACCGGTGCTCAGCCTGATGCACGTCAACACCATCGAGGACGCCATTGCGCTGACCAACAGCCACATCTACGGCAATCAGGCCAGCCTGTTCACCAGCAGCGGCGCGGCGGCGCGCAAGTTCCGCTACGAAGCCGAGGCAGGGAACATTGGCATCAATATTGGCGTGGCCGCGCCCATGGCCTTCTTCCCATTCAGCGGGTGGAAGGAGTCGTTCTTTGGCGACATGCATGGACAGGGCACGGATGCGGTGGAGTTCTTCACCCAGAAGAAGGTGGTTGTGGAGCGCTGGCCGAAGGAGTGGACGCGCAAGTTTTAGTTTGGTTATTTAGTTTTTAAGTTATTCGGTTGTCCGGTTTGAGGCCCGGGCGGCTGGCACCCGAATAACCGGGAAACCAAAAAACCGGAAAACTCTCATCTACCCGCCTGAAGAGACGGGACAATTCATCCCCGCTGTAGAAAGCGGGACAAGCAAAGGAGATTTGCAAGATGGAAGAACTGGTTGGTTATTCACATGTTTGGCTGGTTGTTGCGTTCATCGTCGCTTTTTTTGCCGTGCGCATGAGCGTCGGCATTTGGGCTTCGAAGAGGGTATCCAACGCGGTCGATTATATTGTCGCAGGGCGCAGGCTGCCAGTTTACATGGTGGGCGGGGCAGTGATGGCAAGCTGGTTCGCCGCCGAGACGCTGCTGGGGGCATCATCTACTGCCTACCAATATGGTTTCCAAGGGGTGATTTTCGACCCGTTTGGCGCGGCGCTTTGCTTGCTCCTATCGGGTCTTTTCTTTGCCCGCTTGATGCGCCGCGCGCGTTATTTGACCGTGGTCGATTTCTTTGACCGCCGGTTTGGCAAAGGGATGACCATCCTGGCCTCGATTGCCCAGTTGATGACTTTCTTTGTGTGGACAGGAGCGCAGATTGTTGCCGCAGGAACGATTGGAGTTGCCCTGTTTCCTGATGTGCCGTTGGTTGTTGCCATGGGAGCGGTAACACTCTGGGTTGTCATTTACATTATGCTGGGCGGTCTGGTTGCGGATACCCTGCTCGATTTTATCCAAATGTTTATTGTGGCAACCGGTATGACCATTATTTTCTCCTTCCTGCTTGTCCAGGTGGGCGGCTGGGGTGGGTTATTTGGCATACCTGGCACGTTAAACATGCCAGACACGAATCCCTTCCTGCTGCTCCCTGATATACAGGGAGGCGGCGGATACCTGGGATATATGGGCGCTACCGGATGGATTTATTGGGCGGCAGCCTGGCTGGCCCTGGGCTTTGGTTCAGTGCCAACCCAGGACTTGTTCCAACGCTCAATGTCGGCCCGTAATGAATCGACGGCCGTTTGGGGTCTATACCTGGCGGGCGCTCTGTACCTGATTTTTGGCATTATGTCGCCGCTGGTTGGCATCATGATGTTCAAACTTAACCCCGATGTAGTCAATTTTGACGGTGTGTTGGTCATGGCGGCCATGGATTATGTTCCGCCCGTTTTGGTTGCCTTCTTTATGGCGGCCCTGGTCTCGGCCCTGATGAGTACTACCGGCACATCCTTGTTGGCGGGCGCATCCATTGTGACGCAGAATGTCTTCCCGCTCTTTGGGAAAAAGCTCGATTCGGCCAACCTGTTGAAATGGACGCGCATTATGGTTGCCATCATAGCCAGTTTTGGACTGGTCATTGCCATATCTGCGCAGGTGATTTATGAGTTGGGCGTCGTGGCATGGTCTATCTTGCTGGTGGGATTATTCACGCCATTTGCTTTTGGTATGTACTGGAAGAAAGCCAACCAATACGGCGCGGTGGCGGCCTTTGTCGGTGGGTTCACGGCCTGGGCAATTGGCATTGTGATTGCCTACAACACCGGCATCGGTGGAGATTCGACCCTGGTAGTCTGCGCGGGCGATACTGATTGCGCTTTTTGGGATGCAACCTACATCGCATCGGTGCCAGCGTTCCTGGTTTCGATATTGATGATGGTGGTTGTCTCGTTGCTCACCCACGAAAAAGATGCGCCAAAGCCAATTACGGACATAGATGGAAACATAATGGATACCAATCCAATCCGTTACCTGGGCGTAACGCCATTGAAGGATGCTTTACGCAAACTGCGCCGGGAAGAGTACGATAATTAAAAAAGGAGAAAAATCGTGTCTCAAAATTTGCAAACAGCGCAAGAATATGCCCAAAAGTGGCTGGATATCATCAAGAATCCAGAACGTCCGCCGGAAGATGTGGGCAAGTGGATTATCAACGAATCGATGTATAACTTTGCCGAGCATTTCAACAAAGGCTGGCTGGATTATCGCAAGTCGGTGACGCAAGGCGGCCAGTGGGCCGTAACCGAATGGACCGGGCGCGGGGCCATGTTCGAAGATGTGCTGGGCCGCCAGTATATCGACTGGCTGGGCGGCTACGGCATGATGGACCTGGGCTGGAGCCACCCGGATGTGGTTGCGGCAGTTCAGTCTCAACTGCTGCGCACGCCCATGCCCAGCCAGGAATTGATCGACCCGCTGCGCGGCGTGTTGGCCCGTTTGATGGCTGAGATCACCCCCGGCGACCTGAAGTACAGCTGGTTCGCGGCCAGCGGCACCGAGGCCATCGAGGCCTCGATCAAACTGGCCAAGGTGTACACCCAAAAACCGGCCTTCATCGTATCGGTCAAGGGATTCCATGGCAAGACCATGGGCTCGCTCTCGATGATGGGCAAGGCAGATTACCGCCAGCCAGCCGGGGTGCTGTATGGCGGGCCGGTTTACCATGTGCCGTTTGGTGACGCCGACGCTGTCGAGAAGCAACTGGAGATATGCGATAAAGTGGGCATTGGCGTGGCGGGGGTGCTCATGGAGCCGATTCAGGGCGAGGCGGGCGGCATTGTGCCGCCAGATGACTTCTGGCCGCGCATCCGCGAGGCGACCAAACACTACGGCGCATTGCTGATCGCGGATGAAGTGCAGACCGGGCTTGGGCGCACCGGCAAGCTGTGGGGTGTGGAGCATTGGAACGTGGTACCAGACATCCTGGCGGTGGCGAAATCGCTGGGCGGTGGGGTCATGCCCATCTGCGCTGTCAGCACCACCGAGGAGATCTTCCAGTCCTTCATGTACCCCAATCCTTTCCTGCAAACCACCACGACCGGGGGCGGCGCGCTGGCTTGCTCGGCCGCCATTGCAGCCATCCAAGTCACCTTGCGCGACCGGTTGTGGGAACAGGCTGCCGCCAAGGGTGACTACCTGAAACCCAAGGTCGAAGCGCTGGCCGCGCAATACCCGCACATCTTCAAGGCAGTCACCGGCAAAGGATTGCTGATTGGCATGCACTTCCACAAGCCGGAGGTGGGCGGCATGGTAGCCGCAGAGTTGTTCAAGCGCGGTGTGCTGGTAGCCGGGACGCTCACCAGCGCCCAAACCATTCGCATCGAGCCGCCGCTGGTCATCACCTACGAAGAGATCGATGAAGGCTATGCCCGCCTGGTCGAGACGCTCGCCGCTGTGTCCACAACACGCTAGGCTTTGCGCATAACCTTATCCCGGCGGGGTGACAACCCCGCCGGGATTTGCGCATTTTTTGGCAATAATCGGTAAAATATATCCACATTTTTTTGAGGAGCGTGCAATGGCCAGTATTGCGGTTGAAATGCGGGATGTGGTGAAAACCTTCCAGACACCGGAGGGCACTCACCTCAACGCTGTCGATCATGTGTCCCTGAAGATCGATGATGGTGAATTTTTTTCGCTGCTTGGTTCTTCCGGTTGCGGCAAGACCACCTCGCTGCGCATGATTGCGGGCTTCGAGTGGCCCACCAGCGGCGAATTGTTCATCCATGGCAAACCCATGGGGCACACCCCCCCTTACCAGCGCCCGGTTAACACCGTTTTCCAGAACTATGCTCTTTTCCAGCACATGTCGATTTTTGAGAACGTGGCCTTTGGGCTGGAAATGGAAAAACGCCCCAAGTTCGACATTCAGGATCGCGTGGCGCGTGCCCTGGAAATGGTGCAGCTCACCGGTCTCGATCGGCGCCGCCCCAGGCAGCTTTCTGGCGGGCAGCAGCAGCGTGTTGCCCTGGCGCGGGCGCTGGTCAAGGTTCCAGATGTACTCCTGCTCGATGAACCGCTCGGCGCACTGGACCTCAAACTGCGAAAAGAGATGCAGTTGGAACTCAAGGCATTGCAGCAAAAAGTGGGCATCACATTTGTCTATGTAACCCACGACCAGGAAGAAGCCCTGACCATGTCGGACCGCATTGCCGTCATGAGCAAAGGCAAGGTGATGCAGCTGGGTACACCGGTCGAAATTTACGAACGCCCCAACTGCCGTTTCGTAGCCGATTTTATCGGGGAGTCGAACTTTTTCGAGGGGAAAATCACAGCCACTGCAGGCGATCAGGCCACGGTTTTCGTTCCAGCGCTCAACGCTGAGGTGATAGGTCTATTGACTGGCAATCTCGTCAACGGACAGCAGGCCACCGTTTCCATTCGCCCGGAGAAGATCCGCATTAGCAGCGAGCCTGTACTCAACACCAACTGCTTCAAGGGCGTCGTCACCCAGACCACCTATATTGGCGCTGATACCCACGTTTACCTGGATGTTTACGGCATGCGCATAAAGGTGTGGGACATGAACAAGATTTCCACGCTCGACCCACGCGCTCATTACACGGTGGGAGAGACGGTGTGTGTTACGCTCTTCCCGGAAAACACTCTGGTCATGGCAACCAACTAGGAGGCCGGCATGCTCAAAAAGCTTCGCGAAGACCGGCCCTTCCAGGGCACCGTGCTCATCCTGCCCACCCTGGTGTTCATGGTGGGGCTGCTCATTATCCCGCTCCTGCTCACCCTGGTGGTCAGTTTTGGTACACGCAGCCCTGATGGCGGCGTCATTTACGGTTTCTCGCTCAACAACTACCTGCGTCTTTTAGGCTACTCCACCAACTGCCCGGGCGGGCAGCCTGCCTGTTTCGACCCGCTTTACCTGCAGATCTTGTGGCGCTCGCTCACGCTGGCGTTCAATACGACCGTGCTGGTCATCCTGATGGCCTACCCGCTGGCCTATTTTATTGCCCGCTCACCGGCCAAACGCCGCAACATGTTTCTTTTCCTGGTGCTGGTACCGTTGTGGACCAATTTTGTCATCCGTGTGTATGCCTGGATGATGTTGCTGCGCACCCAGGGCGTCATCAACGGTGTGCTGGGTTATTTTGCCGGGCTGCTAGGAATTCCCTTTGCGCCATTGGAGATGCTCTACACGCCCGGCGCGGTGCTGGTGGGCATGGTGTACGAGTTCCTGCCCTTCATGATCCTGCCCATTTACACCTCGCTCGAGAAGATCGAAAATGCGCTTTATGAGGCCGCCGCCGACCTGGGGGCCAACCCTTTCCGCACCTTCTTGCGGGTCACGCTGCCGCTTTCGATGCCGGGCGTGGTGGCTGGCACCATCCTGGTCTTCATCCCGGTCATGGGCACTTTCATTGTCTCGGACTTGCTCGGCGGCCGACAGGTGATACTGGTGGGCAACCTCATCCAAAACCAGTTCCTCACGGCGCGCGACCCAACCTTTGGCAGCGCCGCTTCGCTCATCCTGATGATCATGACCCTGATCGTGACGTATTTCTACTCGCGTAAATTTGGCTTCGGAGAGGAGATTGTGGCTGCATGAACCCGCATCGCCGCTCGCCATTCATCAATATTGCCACGGTGTTGGTGTACTTCTTCCTGTATGCGCCCATCATCGTGCTCATGTTGTATGCGTTCAACGCATCGCGCACCAACATCCTCTTCGAAGGATTCATTACCGAGTGGGGTCCATTGCGCATGCAGGGCAGCCTGGTACTGCAAAGCCCATGCGGACCGTTTCACTGGTTTTGTGAACTGGCCAAAAATCGCGAGGTGATGGCCGCCGCCGAGAACACCCTGCTGATCGCTGTAATCTCCACGTTGGTCTCAACCACCATCGGCACCATGTCAGCCCTGGCCTTGCAGCGCTACAACTTCCGCCTTAAGCCTTTTTCCCAGTTGTCGCTGTATATTCCAATCGTCATTCCAGAAATTGTGATGGGTATTGGGATACTGGTGCTCTTCAGCCAGTTGTTCTCGCTTATCAATAGCGCGCTCGGGTTGGCCCCAGATGCGCGTCTGAGTATGGGTCTCGGCACGGTCATCCTTTCGCACATTGCTTTTTGTGTGCCATTTGTCACCCTGGTGGTGCAGGCCCGCTTGCAGGGCTTCGACAAGGCATACGAAGAGGCCGCCATGGACCTGGGCGCCAATGAGTTAACCACGTTCTGGCGCGTTACCCTGCCCATGATCTTGCCGGGTGTGCTATCTGGCGCACTGCTGGCGTTCACCCTCTCGCTCGACGACTTCGTGATCACATTCTTTACCACCGGGCCCGGCGCAACCACCCTGCCCATCTACGTTTACGGATTGCTGCGCCGAATCATTACGCCCCAGGTGAACGCGCTCTCGTTTGTGTGGGTCAGCATTGTCCTTATCGCGGTGCTGCTGCTCCAGCGTTTGCAG
This sequence comes from Anaerolineales bacterium, assembly GCA_034433165.1. Taxonomy (GTDB): domain Bacteria; phylum Chloroflexota; class Anaerolineae; order Anaerolineales; family Villigracilaceae; genus DAOUAP01. The sequence continues at coordinate 94,264 of DAOUAP010000054.1, forward strand.
TCGCGCGAAAACTAATCTGTGCAGTTCGCGGTTTCGCCAGCCGCGTAAGCAAAAAAAAATTCAAAAAGGAGAAAAAAGATGAAAACAGCACTATGGAGAGTCCTGGTCGTCCTTTTGGCTGCCAGCCTAACCCTGGCGGCTTGTGGCGCCCAACAGGGTAGCACAGACGGCGAAATCGTCACCTCAAGCGGTTTCGTTTGCCCCCTGCCAGATTATGAGATCGAGGTCACTTCCAGGGAACTCAACCTCTTTGTCTGGACCGAGTACATCCCCAATGACATGATCGAATGTTTCGAGAAAGTCTATGGCGTCACAGTCAACCGCGAAGAGTTTTCGAGCAATGAGGAAATGTACGCCAAGGTTTCAGCCGGTGGCACCAATTATGACCTGCTGCAGCCCACGGACTATATCGTCCCGCTCATGGTGCGCCAGGGATTGCTCCAAAAGTTGGATAAATCACGCCTGCCTGCGCTGGAAAACTTTGACCCCAACTACCTCAACTTTTCGTTTGACCCCAATAACGAATACACCCTGCCTTTTCAGGCTGGCACCCAGGCGCTAATCGTCAATACCGATAAGGTGACCACCCTTCCGACCAAATGGGCCGACTTATGGAACCCGGAATATGCCGGGCGTATGGTCTTTTTGGATGACTCGCGCGGCGTGATCGGCTTTACTCTTGTCACCCTGGGGTACAACGCCAACACCACCAACCCCGCCGAACTGGCCGAAGCCAAAGCCCGGCTGGCCGAGTTGATTCCTAGCGTCAAGCTGTTCGACAGCGACAGCCCCAAGACCGCACTCATCGCCGGCGATGTGGACCTGGGCATGACTTGGACGGGCGAAGCCTTCCTGGCGCAGCAGGAAAACCCGGCCATTCAATACATTTACCCGGAAGAAGGCGCCCTGCTCTGGCAGGATAACTGGGTCATACCGGCAACCGCCCCGCACCTCGATGCCGTTTACGCCTGGCTAAACTACACCAATCAGGGCAATATTTTCTGGCTCATGCTGGCTGAATTTCCATATACCAACCCGAACACCGCCGCCCTCGAATTTGCCCGGGAAAATCACCCTGAAATCTACGAAGCATACATCAACTCGCCCATCACCAACACCCCGGCAGATGTTATTGCCGGCGGTTTCCGCATCGAAGATGTGGGCGATGCCACCCCGCTATATGACCAGATTTGGACCGAAGTAAAAGGTGGGAACTAACTCTCCCATCGGGCGCACTGGGCGGCAGGCAACTGCCGCCCTTTGTCGTTAAATCGCGCAATGCTCGCAAAACTTGATATGATTGTTGCGTGCATTGCAGGGAATAAACACTTCCAGGCAATGCGCTTAATCTTTTACACCTGGAGGAACAAAAAATGAACCGTTCGACCATTTCAACCCTGGCTTTGCTGGTCATCGCTGGCTTGATGCTGGGGGCTTGTGGTGGTCAGTCTGGCAATGCCAGTCAAAAGGTAACTTCATCGGGGCTCATCTGCCCGGAGCCTTCCCCGCGCCTTGAGGTTACTTCATCGAAACTCAACCTGTTTGTGTGGACTGAATACATCATTTTTGACAGCGACAGTCCCAAAACACCCCTCATTGCCGGTGATGCCGACCTGGGCGTGGTGTGGAACGGTGAGGCCTTCCTGGCTCAGCGGGAAATGCCTTCCATCCAGTAAATCTTCCCAACCGAAGGCGCAATCACCTTTGAGGATGGGTTTGCCATACCCACCAATGCACCTCACACGGATGCTGCCTATGCCTGGATGAACCTTATATTGGTTCCGACATCACCAACACACCGGCTGCCGTTTTGCTGGCCGGGCACCGCATCGACGATGTCGGCGCATTCTTGCCGCTCTATGATGAGATTTGGACCCAGGTTAAAGGTGGTAATTGACCCTGTTTATTGAAGATGGTTTACACGCCCCCTCGTAATGGCGGGGGCTTTTTTTGAACTGCATTGACGAAAGTGAAATAATATTGTTTATAATTGAGCAATAGGTATAAAAATATTGACTAAAAATCAAATAAGGCATAAAATCGCTCTAAAGAGGTGAATATGGGCAATTCTTCTCCAGCAACCCTGGACGATGTCGATCAATACATTGTCAATGCCATGCGCGAAGATGGACGTGTGCCCTTTGCGCAGATTGCAGAGCAGCTCGATGTATCGCCTGGCATGATCCGTATCCGCTACAACCGATTGGTGGAGGGCGGTGTGCTCAAAGTGGTTGCCATCACCAACCCCATGCGGTTGGGCTTCAAGACCATGGCAATGATTGGGGTGCGCACCAATGGCGAAAAAATGCTGGACGTAGCCGCGAAGATCTCTGTACTCGACGAAGTGGTTTATTTGATCGTGGTAAGTGGGCGTTTTGACATCATGTGTGAGGTGGTTTGTCGTGACAATGCCGAGTTGCTGCGCTTCCTTACCGAAAAACTGCACTCCATCGAAGGGGTGCGCGAAGCAGAGTCGTTTATTCATTTGAAGATTGAAAAGGAAGTTTATTTCTAGATTGCCAGGCGCAGGGTTATCCTGCGCATTTTGTTTCGTGACAATCGGCAGGGCTTGCTGCCGTAAAACTAACCGCAAGGTTATAAAACAAAAAAGGAAAAAGGATTATGAAAGTGCTGCTCGTAGGTGTCGGAGGTGTTGGAGAGGCAATTGCCGTTATTGCCAAAGAGCGCCCCTGGTTGGCGCAAATGGTCTTGGCTGATTACAACACACGGCGCGCTTCAGAGGTACAGGCCAGGCTGGGAGATGCCCAGCGCTTCCCGGTCGAGTTCATTGATGCAGGCAGGCAGGAAATGATCGAAGAACTGGCCAGGAAATACAACGTGGACCTGATCATGAATGCGGTTGACCCGATCTTCAATAAACAAATCTTCGATGCGGCTTTCAATGCGGGCGTGACCTACATGGACATGGCCATGACCCTCTCCGAGCCTCACCCTGAAGACCCATTTAACCAGTGCGGGGTCAAACTGGGCGATTACCAGTTTGAGCGCGCCAAAGCCTGGGAAGATAAAGGCCTGCTCGCGCTGGTCGGCATCGGCGTCGAGCCGGGCATGGCCGACGTGTTCGCCCGCTACGCCCAGGAGCACCTGTTCGATGAGATCGAAGAACTGGGCATCCGCGACGGCGCCAATATCGAGATTGCCGGCTACGCATTCGCCCCCAATTTCTCCATTTGGACAACCATCGAAGAATGTCTGAACCCGCCCGTCATCTGGGAGGAAGGCAAAGGCTGGTTTACCACGCCGCCATTCTCGGAGCCTGAGGTATTCGACTTCCCCGAAATTGGCCCGGTGGAAGTGGTCAACGTGGAGCACGAAGAAGTGCTGCTCATGCCGCGCTGGGTCAAGGCCCGGCGAGCCACCTTCAAATATGGTCTCGGCGACCAGTTCATTGGCGTTCTCAAGACCCTGCAGATGCTTGGACTTGATAACAAGGAAAAGATCAACGTGAAGGGCGTGATGGTTGCCCCGCGCGATGTGGTGGCCGCCTGCCTGCCCGACCCAGCCCATTTGGGCGATAAAATGAAGGGCAAGACCTGCGCCGGGACGTGGGTCAAAGGCATCAAAGACGGCCAGCCGCGCCAGGTCTACCTGTACCAGGTGGCCGATAATGAAGCCTGCATGAAGGAATGGGGCTGCCAGGCGGTTGTCGCGCAAACCGCTTTCAGCGCGGTAATTGCCATGGATTTGCTCCAGCATGGTCAGTGGCAGGGCGTGGGCGTTCTCGGCCCGGAAGCCTTCCCGCCCGACCCGTTTATGGAGAAGATGGCGGATTACGGCTTCCCGTATGGGATTAAAGAGATGTAAACGGGTGTCTGCCGTTCGTGCGTGGTTGGTTTCTTATGAAAAATCCCCCGGAGATATTCTCCGGGGGATTTTTTGTGCTAAATTTCGCAACTACATCACTTCGCCTTTGGCATTCACAAATGGCTTGGGCGGGTTCGACTTCTGGGTGAGCAGCGAAACGACCACGAGCGTAATCAGCGAAACAATCGCGCCCGGCACCATCGAGATGTAAACCGCATCCCAAACGTATCCTCCTGT
>DAOUAP010000055.1:0-28184 GCA_034433165.1 Anaerolineales bacterium
CGATTTTGTGCTATCCTTGGACATGGAGACGTTAACCTTGTTAGAGGATTGTAGAGAATCCTTTTCTATCAGGTTACGTCTCTTTTTTCAAATATTTTTCGGATAGGTTCTAACCCCGCATTCGCCGTTACAAGGTAAAATGGGTCAACTTTTTGGCAGGAAACAACACCATGTTCATCCAGGCCCTCAACTGTCCCAACTGCGGCGCGCCGCTCGGCCAGCATTATGGCGGAGAAGTGTTGAGCTGCCAGTACTGCAACACCACCTTCAGCGTTCCCAAGTCATTCACCCCCCAGCCCGACATGGGACCCCTCATCCTCGGCGCCGATTTCAGCCGCCTGCCGGTAGCCGGCTGGGAAGTCATCAACCCCAACGAAGTCACAACAAAAAACATCGGCTTCCCCGTGCTCGACGGCTATTTCCCCGCCCGCAACCTCATCCACTACACCCTCACCACCAACGGCTGGTTCGACGACTTCGACGCGTCGGTTTCGCTGCGTTTTACCAAGGGGCCGCTCAAGTACGTCCGCGGCGGGCTGGTATTCCGTTATAACAGGGACAGCGGCGGTTATATCTTCTTTATCTCCCCCCAACAAACCTACGTCCTGGCCAATTACGCCCTCAACGACAAAAAAGAACTGGAATGGCACGACATCCAAAACTGGACCACCCACACCGCACTCAAAGCAGGCATGGATGTCGATAACCGCCTGCGCGTCGTCATAAAAGGCGCGCGCCTGCGCATTTACCTCAACGGCGTGCTGGCCATGTCCATCACAGACGACAATTTCAAACAGGGGCAAATCCGCCTGGCCCTCGGCTCCGGCAAAGACTACGATTGCGGCGGCCAATTCAGCGACTTGCAGGTCCGCGAAGCCTACGATTAGCGCTGGATCCACCCGCGCGGGTAATGGTTTTTCAGCGCGCCCTGCACGCCCTTCCCCCACCCCAGCCCAAACCCATCCACAGTCACCAGCGTCCAGCCTTGCGCCCCGGTTGGCGCCACCTCACCGCGCAGGTAGGCCGCCAGGCGCGGGTCACCGGGGGCAAAATCCACCACCGAGCGCACATCATCCGTGCGCAACCGCAGCGCCAGCGGGTGCGCCGGCTCGAAGCGGTCCTTTTTGAGGATGCCAAGCCACGTGCCCGCGTGAACGACCCGCAGCCGCCCAAAATCGGGCATACGCTCCGGGACATAATACAACCGGTCACCCACCACCCGCAGCCGGTCTTCCGCTAAATCGACCTCCAACACACCATCAGCAAACACCCGCCAAAAAGACAACGCCTCGCGTCCCGGCGCGCGGTACCCGCCCACCTGAAGATCCGCGTCAAAATCCGTTCCCCCACCCGCTGCCCGGCGCAGCAGGCACGCAAAATGCCCCTCCCCCGCCAGCCGGTGCGGGAACAGGCGCACCGCCCCGCCGAGTGCCAACATCCGCTTACCCGCTTCGCCATCCGCTCCCGCATCCGCTTTTCCAAGCCAATCCGGCCGCCCCGGCATGAACCCATCAAAATGCGGCAGCGAGACTACCTCAAAATCCGTGAACTCCGCCAGGAAGTGCGCGATCACACCTTCATCCTCTTCCGGGGCGAAGGTGCATGTCGAATAGAGCAAGTGCCCGCCCGGGCGCACCAGCTTGCCCGCCACGCGCAGGATATTCCCCTGGCGCACCGCACAGCCTGACACCATCTCCGGCGACCAATCGGCCCGCGCCCCAAAATCCTTGCGGAACATGCCCTCCCCCGAACAGGGCGCATCCACCAGCACCCGGTCGAAGAACGCCCCGAAATGATCCGCCAGCCGCTCCGGCGTCTCGTTGGTGATGACCACATTGCCCGCCCCCCAGCGCTCCACGTTCTGCGCCAGGTGGCCCACGCGCTTGTCCTTGATCTCGTTCGCCACCAGCAGCCCCTCGCCGCGCATCAGGGCCGCGATGTGGGTGGTTTTGCCCCCAGGCGCCGCCGAAAGATCGAGCACGCGCTCCCCAGGCTGCGGGGCGAGCAGTTCCGCGGGCGACATGGCCGAGGGATCCTGCAAATAAAACAACCCGGCCAGGTGGTACGGGTGTTTGCCCAGGCTCACATCGCCCTGCTGATAAGGCAGCACGAACGCAGACGGGCACCACGGCACCCGCTCACCCGGTGTGACAAGGCCTAAGCGCGCAAAGTCCTCCGCCGGTAGCTTCAGCGTGTTCACCCGCAGCCCCGAGCGCGGCGCTCCCTGCAGCGATTGGGCAAACGCCTCATATTCATCGCCTAAAAAGCGCTGCATGCGGCCGAGGAAAAGCGGTGGGATGGCAACAGATTGGGCAGGCATGGGGTTATTATAAGGGTAAAATAAATTGACTTCCCAACTGGAGCCACGCATGCGCCTCGAAGACCTGAACTGGATGGACGTTGAACGCTATCTCGAAACCGAAGACCGCCTTATGCTGGTCATTGGCGCCACCGAGCAGCACGCCTACCTCAGCCTGCTGACCGATGTGCGCATCCCGCTGGCTCTGGCCGATGCCGCCTCGCAACAGAGCAGGGTGCTGGTGGCTCCACCGCTCAACTTTGGTTGTTCGCCCTACTTTTTAGCCTACCCCGGCACGCTCAGCCTGCGCGTCTCCACCCTCATCGCCGCCATGGAAGACCTCGTCCGCTCGGCCTACGGGCACGGCTTCAGGCGCGTACTGGTGCTCAACGGGCACGGCGGCAACAGCCCGGCCCGAGCCCAATTGGCCGAAGTCGCCAACAGCCTCCCGGGCATCCAACTGCGCTGGTACGACTGGTGGCTGTCCCATTCCATCGAGGCAGTAGCCCAAAAGCACGGTATCAAGCCTACCCACGCCAACTGGCTGGAGGCGTTCCCCTTCACCCTCGTCACCGATGACATGCCCGAGGACCCCAAAACGCCGCCTTATGTGCCCGGCATCATGGATGCCCAAACCGCCCGCCAGGTTTATGGCGACGGTTCGTTCGGGGGGCCGTACCTGGCCAGCCCGGAGATACAGCACAAAATGTTCGCCGCCGCCCTGGCGGATGTGCTGCAACTGCTCAAATTCGACTAACCTCAAACCTTTAACGGGCGCAACTTATGACCACACCTTCTCCCGCTTCCCCACGCTGGGGTGCCACCACCAAACTGGTGGTCGCGCTAACCATCGTCACCATCGTTGCAGCGGCTTTGGTTAACTTCCAGAACATCATCCCACCACTCATCATCGCCTTTTTATTCGTTTACCTGTTCTACCCGGGCGCACTTTTCCTGACAAAAAAACTGCGCCTGGCATGGGGACTATCGGTAGGGGTGGTGTACATCATCCTGCTCATCCTGCTGATCGGATTGCTCACCCTCGGCGGGTATGAGTTGATCCAACAGTTCCAAAGCCTGCTCCTGCTCATCGAAAACAGCCTGAGAGAAATTCCCGAGCTAGCCGAACAACTCTCCGGGCAGGTTTTTCGGTTTGGGCCATTTGCCATCGATTTGCGCACCCTCGACCTGAACACGCTTGTTGGACAACTGCTAAACTCTGTCCAACCGTTGCTGGGCCAAACCGGCACCCTGCTTGGGCGTGTGGCCGGAGGCGCATTTAACATCCTTGGCTGGACGTTATTTACCCTGCTGGTTTCTTTCTTCATCCTGTTCGAGAGTAACGGCCTGCGCGAAGGAATCCTTAACATCCGAATCCCGGTGTATTCTGATGACCTGAAACAAATGGTCGAGCGGCTCGGGCGCATCTGGAATGCCTTCCTGCGCGGGCAACTCATTCTCTTTTTCACATCTGCTGTCATTTATTCCATTATCCTGAGCGGGCTGGGGGTACGGTATGCCATTGGGCTGGCCATTTTAGCGGGTCTGGCGCGCTTCTTGCCGTATGTGGGACCCGCCATCACCTGGACGATATTCGCCCTGGTGGCCTTCTTCCAGGAATTCAAGTTCCCGGGCACCTCGCCTTTCGTTTACATGCTGATCGTGCTGGCCATCTCATGGCTCATAGACGCCATTCTCGACAATATCGTCTCCCCGCGCATTATGGCAAACGCACTCAAGGTTCATCCAGCGGCCGTCCTGGTGGCTGCCATCATCGCGCTCGACCTGCTCGGAATCCTGGGAGTCATCATCGCTGCCCCCATCCTGGCCACCTCCAAGCTGGTCGGAGAATATGTGCTGCGCAAACTCTTCGACCTCGACCCGTGGGTATCGAATGCTGAAACGCCCCAACCACCGCCCTTGCGCGAACAGATTCGCGGCTGGCTCGATACCACGCGCCGGCTGTTCAAATTGCGCCGCTAAACACCCCATACGCAAAACAACGATTGACTTTTGAAAGAGGTCAACTATAATCACTTCAATAAAAAAGGAGCCCCAAGATGAGCAAAAAAGAAGAGTTCGAACCCAAGACCGCCACCCTGGCCGAAACAGAAACTTACATGGTCTGGACAGCCGAAGAACCAGACAACGAGATCACCTACCACCTCGAATTGAACAACATCACCATCCACTTCTTCAAGGAAGAGTGGGAGACCTTCCTCGAAGCCACCGAAGACCTGAATGACTTCGAGCCAGATGAAGAGGGTTTCTACTCGCTCGATTTCGACAATGTGCTCGTCTTCATGAGCCAGCTCGAATGGAACGAATTCACCGAGTTGATGGGCAAAGTCAAGTAAAGCGCAACGCAAGGGGCGGGGTCATACCTGCCCCTTAATGATTCAGCATGAAAAACGCTATCACCGATATCAAGGGGATTGAAGTAGGGCAGGCCGCCAACCTGGAAGCGCTCACCGGCTGCACCGTGGTACTGTGCCGAAAAGGCGCCATGGGCGGCGTGGATGTGCGCGGCGGCGCCCCCGGCACACGCGAAACCGACCTGCTAAACCCGCTCAACCTGGTCGAAAAAGTGCATGCCGTGGTACTGGCAGGCGGCTCTGCATTTGGGCTGGATGCCGCCAGTGGTGTGATGCGCTACCTCGAAGAACAGGGGATCGGATTCGAAACGGGCGCGGGCAAAGTCCCCATCGTCCCGTCCGCCATTTTGTTTGACCTGCACCTGGGGCGCAGCGACATCCGGCCCGATGCCGCCATGGGCTACCAGGCGGCCGCCACCGCCAGTACGCAGCGCCCGGCCGAAGGCAACGCTGGCGCGGGAACAGGCGCCAGCGTGGGCAAGCTCCTGGGTGTACGCACCGCCATGAAGAGCGGCATCGGCACGGCCAGCGTGGATGCAGGCGGCGGGGTGCGGGTGGGCGCGATAGTGGCCGTCAATGCCTTTGGCGATGTGGTTGACCCGCAAACCGGGCAGATCGTGGCCGGGGCGCGCTCCACCCAGGTGGGGCCGCTCAAATTGGGACAGAATGGGTATTTTGCCGATACGCTGCAATCCATGCGCTCGATGTTTGGGCGCACCGTGCTCAGTTTTGCTGCACGGGCCAACACCGTCATTGGTGTGGTGGCCACCAATGCCCGGCTCACCAAACCCGAGGCCAACAAAGTGGCCCAAATGGCGCACGATGGGCTGGCGCGCGCCATCCGCCCGGCGCACACCATGCTGGATGGCGATACGATTTTTGCACTGGCCACCGGCGAAAAGAAGGCGGATGTGACCACGGTGGGCGCGTTCGCGGCCGAGGCGTTCGCGCAGGCCTGTTTAAGGGCGGTACAGGAAGCGGGTAGCGCGGGCGGACTGCCCGGACTCAAGGATTAAAAAAAGCGTCCCCGGCCCGTTCCAGCGCCGGGGACGCTGATTCCATCCAAACCGTCAAAATCAGCGGCGTTTCTTGCGCCCGTCCAATTCGTCCTTAAAGACCAGACCCAGGAACATGCTCACCAGGCTGACAATGAGCCCGCCCAGCAAGGCCGGCCAGAAACCATCGACCGTGAAGCCCACGCCAAAGTTGGTGCCGATCCAGCCGGACAGGGCGAACATGGCCGCGTTGACCACCAAGGTGAACAGCCCAAGGGTGAGGATGTGGAACGGCAACGCCAGCAGGTTGACAATGGGCTTGATGAGGGCGTTGACAAACCCAAAGATGAGCGCCAGCCAGATGAACGACAGCCAGTTTGCCGACTGGGGCGTAACGCCGTTGTTGGCCAGCAAAGCAATGGCCGCGTACAACGCAACAGCATTGATAAACCATCGAATGAAGAACTTGGTCATTTTTACCTCCGTTTGGTGTGCTGTGAGAGTATACGCACCTGCCTCAGCCAGGTTGCACGCCAGGAGATTGCATCCATAGCAGGGTGCGGTGCAGTTTGAAACCGGCCGCCTCAAAACTGGCGGCATGCTCATAAGCGGGGTAATCGACCGCCACTGTGTAAAAACCACGCGCAGCCTGCCTGGCATGGATGAGTAACGCCAGTAAAGCCTGGCCTGCTTCGGGGGGCACAGCCGACCAGGCATGTGCATAACGGTTCATGCCGGTCTGCACACTGATAACGCCTTGCAGCCTGCGGTCGTGATACACCGACCACTGGTTGATGGATGAATCGCTGAGGGCGCGTTTGAGCGCCGGCCACAGGCCGGGAGAAAAAACCTGCCAGTGTGGCGCGTTGTACCAATACAGCATGTCGGGATACGCCCGTGCCAGCCAGCGGCTTTGGGACCCCCAGTCGCTGTTGCTGCGGCGCGATAACCTGTAACCCTCTGGCAAGGCCGGCACCGACATGTGCGGTTTGGCCTGCCACTCAGACCGGCGCAGGCGCTCCGCGAAACCAAGCGACTGGTAAAGACTGACGGCCCCGGGGTTGTCGTCGCGCACATGCAGCCACACCTGGTAAGCCCTTTTTTCACAGGCGTGATGCATCGCCATTTCGGTCAACAGGCGCGCAATGCCGCGCCGCCGGTAATCGGGATGCACCGCCACATTGGCGACCAGGTAATACTTTTTGCCGTGTTTGCGAAAGGGAATGAGACTGGCATTGCCCACAATGCGGCCGCCATCATCCCACACATAGCCCGAAAGCGGCAGCGAGATGCTATCGACTGTGCGCGATGCCCACTTAAGGAAGGTGGCATCGCCAGAAGATAGGCGCATATTGCGCAGGTATTCCTGCCCTTCGGTATCGAGGGTCTTGTTAAAGCACAACTCGATCAGGTCGGCCACTGCGGGCAGGTCGCGCAGGATGTTGAGTGGACGCAGCCGCCCGGCCGTGCCGGGAGAAAGGGTTAGCGAAATGGCCATCACGGGTATTATAAGCGGGATTATGGCAGCTTCGTGTAAAATATTAGCGGGGCTGGCGGCGGGTGCAAATCATATGCACCTCTTATGCCATTCTTGCACGGCGAAAACATCCCCTTGCTATAATGTCGAGTGACTGTATTCTCGAAAGGATTACGCCTATGATGCGTTTTGACCGCTTCACCGAACGAGCCCAGGAAGCCGCGCAGCGCGCCGCAGAGATCATCCAGCGCTACGGGCACAACCAGATCGATACCGAGCACATCCTGCTGTCGCTCATCGAGCAGCCGGGCGGGGTGATCCCGCAAATTTTGCAAATGCTCAACGTCAATGCCGAAGCCCTGGCAGAGCGCATCGACCAGTCGCTGCGCATATCGCCCAAAGCCAACATTTTCGGCAACAGTGGCGCCGGGCAAATCTTCATCACCCCACGCGTCAAGCGCATCATCGACCAGGCAAATGAAGAGGCCAACCGCCTCAAAGATGACTATATTTCCACCGAACACATCTTCCTGGCCATCCTGATCGAAAAAAACACCCCAGGAGCCCGCATTTTGGAAACTGCCGGCATCACCCGCGACCGTGTGCTGGAAATCATCCAGCAGATTCGCGGTGGGCAGCGCGTGACCGACCCACAGGCCGAAACCCGCTACCGCACCCTGGAAAAATACTCCCGCGACCTGACCCAGCTGGCCCGCGAAGGCAAACTCGACCCGGTCATCGGGCGCGATAATGAAATCCTGCGCCTCATCCAGATCCTTTCGCGGCGCACCAAAAATAACCCGGTGCTCATCGGTGAAGCCGGTGTGGGCAAGACCGCCATCGTAGAGGGATTGGCCCAAAAAATTGCCACCAATGATGTGCCCGAAATTTTGATCGGCAAGCGTGTGCTCGCGCTCGACCTGGGCGCCATGATCGCCGGCAGCCGCTTCCGCGGCGAGTTCGAAGAACGCCTCAAAACCGTCATAGAAGAGGTGCAGCGCGCCCAGGGTGACATCATCCTAATGATCGACGAACTGCACACCGTGGTTGGCGCAGGCGCGGCCCAGGGCGCCATGGATGCCAGCAACATGCTCAAGCCGGCCCTGGCGCGCGGCGAACTGCAGTGCATTGGCGCGACCACCCTCGACGAGTACCACAAACACATCGAAAAAGATGCCGCGCTCGAGCGGCGCTTCGCCCCCATTTATGTGGACGAGCCAAGTGTGGACGATACCATCAAAATGCTGCACGGCTTACGCGACCGTTATGAGGCCCACCACAAGGTGCGCTTTTTGGACGAATCGCTGGTGGCCGCCGCCCGCCTGGCAGACCGCTACGTGACCGACCGCCGCCTGCCCGACAAAGCCATCGACCTGATGGACGAAGCCGCCGCCAAGCTGCGCGTGGCCCTCTATTCCATGCCGCCCGAGCTTAAAGCCCTCAAGAACGAGATCGAACGCATGCAGGCAGAAGAAGAACAGGCCGGGCTGGCGCGCGAATACGAACGCGCCGCCGAACTGCGAACACTGCGCATGCGCAAAGCGGACGAATACAAAGCCAAGCGCGACGTGTGGGAAGTGGAACACAAGATCGACGAGGTGGTGGATGTAAACGACATCGCCGATGTGGTCCACCAGTGGACGGGCATCCCCGTGACCCAGATGATGGAAGCCGAATCGGAAAAGCTGCTGCACATGGAAGAACGCCTGCACGAGCGCATCATTGGGCAGCAGGAGGCCATTCACGCCATCAGCGACGCCATCCGGCGCGCGCGCAGCGGCCTTAAAGACCCCAGCCGCCCCATCGGTTCGTTTATCTTCATTGGCCCATCGGGTGTGGGCAAGACCGAGCTGACCAAGGCCCTGGCCTGGTTCATGTTCGACGATGAGGATGCCCTGGTGCGCATCGACATGAGCGAATACCGCGAGCAGCATACCGTCAGCCGCCTGTTCGGCGCACCTCCCGGCTACGTGGGCTACGAAGAAGGCGGACAACTGACCGAGGCGGTGCGCCGCCGCCCCTACCGCGTGGTGTTGTTCGACGAGATCGAAAAGGCCCACCCCGAAGTGTGGAACGCCCTGCTGCAAATTCTGGACGACGGCCGCCTGACCGACGGGCAAGGCAACGTCGTCGATTTCCGCAACACGGTGCTCATCATGACCAGCAACCTGGGCACAGAATTCGTCCGCAAGGGCGGGGCGCTTGGCTTCCTGCAAAAGAAATCAGACGATGAAGACCGCGACGCGCACAACAAAGTGGAAAACGCCCTCAAGACCACCTTCCGCCCCGAGTTCCTCAACCGCATCGACGAGATTATCATGTTCTCCCCGCTCTCGGTGGAAGACATGGCAAAAATCGTTGACCTGCAAATGAAGGAAATCCAGGAACGCCTCAACGAGTATCGCATCAGCGTGGAACTGACCGATGCCGCCCGCAAGTGGCTGGCCGCCGAGGGCTACGACACCAACTTTGGCGCGCGCCCGCTGCGCCGCGCCCTGCAAAAATATGTGGAAAGCCCGCTCTCCATCGAACTGCTCGGCGGAAAATTCCGAGATGGCGGCAAAGTGCTGGTAGATGTGGAAGATAACAAGATCATCTTCAAAACCCTCTAATCCATGTTCCACCGCGCAGGCCCGGCCCACAACCGGGCCTGTTTTTATAAACAAGCGTCAAGTTTGTGGTTAAAATGGTCTATCTGTTTACTGGAAGGTGATTTATGGATGGTTCATCGAACAAGTCTGCAAAATGGATCTTCGGCATCGTCATCGCGCTCATCGTGCTGATGTGTTGCTGCCTCATCGCTGCCGGAGCTGCCTTGTACTGGTTCACAACAACCGAGAATGCCGCCGCCGCGACCCCCACCCCGGTGGTGCAGGCAGCCGAGACCGGGCGGCCCAGCCCCACACCTGCATCAACGCCCACCCCACAACAGACCCGCACCCCTGGCGAAGGGCTGCTTACTGATACACGCACATTCTTGGGCAACACAATCGTTCCCGAAAACAATCCCTACGATCTGGCTTGCCGCCTGCAGTCCAAATGCAATCTTTCGCAAAGCATTCCCAGCGGGCCGTTTTCCACTGGCGATACAAAAGACTTCTGGATCACCAACACCGACACCAACCAAAATTTCCAGGTTACAGCCACCCTGCGCTACCGAGGCGAACATACATACATCTGGATTCAAAAAGGCGTCACCTACAAACAGACCGACCTGCGCATTCTGGGCGATACTTTCGATAAAGTCATCTACCCCTCCAACCGCGAATTTTTCGGCAATGAACGCACTCCCGGCATAGACAGCGACCCGCGCATCCACATCCTTTATACAAGTGAGGTGGGCAGCCGCGTGGTGGGTTACTTCTCCTCCGCAGATGCCATATCCCCCCTGGTCAACGAATACTCCAATGCCCACGAAATGTTCGTGCTGAATGCCGACCTGGCCCGGCTAACCGACCCCGACACAGCCGGCACCCTGGCCCACGAATTCCAGCACATGATCCATTGGACCCTCGACCGCAACGAGAGCAGTTGGCTCAACGAAGGCGCCTCCGTGCTGTCCGAATTTCTCAACGGCTACGATGTGGGCTTCGACTGGTACTACATCCGCAACCCCGACACCCAGCTCAACACCTGGCCGGTGGATGACACCCTGCCCCACTACGGCGCCGCATTCCTTTTCATCAACTACTTTCTTAACCGCTTTGGCGAAGAAGCCACCCAGGCCCTCATCCGCAACCCGATGAATGGGCTGGACAGCGTGGACGACACCCTGCGCCAGATCAACGCCACCGACCCCCTCACCGGGCAGCCCATTCGGGCAGATGACCTGTTCACCGACTGGGTTATCACCAATTACCTGCAGGATGCCAGGGTAAACGATGGCCGCTTTTCCTACCCCAACTACCGAAACGCCCTGAACGCCAGCCCCACCGAAACACTCGGCCAATGCCCGCAAACCGCGCTCGACCGCACTGTCAGCCAGTACGGCGCAGACTACATCCAGATAACCTGCCGCGGCGATTTCGCCCTTACCTTTACTGGCGCCTCCAGCGTTCCCGTTTTACCAGTGGATCCGTACTCGGGACGATTCGCTTTCTGGTCCAACACCGGCGATGAATCTCAGATGACCCTCACGCACCAGTTCGACCTGGGTGGCGCGAGCGGACCCATCCAACTGACCTACCGCACCTGGTACGACATCGAACAGGACTACGACTACCTCTACCTGCAAGCCTCCACCGATGGACAAACCTGGCAGATCCTTACCACCCCGTCGGGCACTGGCGAAGACCCCAGCGGCAACTCGTATGGCTGGGCTTATAACGGGCAAAGCGGCGGCTGGATCGAAGAAACCGTCGATATTAGCCGTTTTGCAGGGGGCAAGCTGTGGCTGCGCTTCGAATACGTCACCGATGCCGCCGTCAATGGCGAGGGCTTCCTGCTCGATGATGTCGCCATCCCGGCCATTGGTTACCAGGAAAGTTTCGAAAACGGCGCCGAAGGCTGGGCCGCAGAAGGCTTTGTGCGCATCGAAAACAGCCTGCCGCAAACCTTCCACCTGGCGATTATCAGCGAAGGGCGCACGCCCGGCGTGGAATACATCACCCTGACCGCCGACCAGTCCGCCGAGATACCCATCCGCATCGGCGGGGATGTGCGTTCGGTGGTACTGGTGGTAAGCGGTACCACACGTTTTACGCGGCAGGCGGCCGGCTATCGCATCGACATTCGTTAGCGGGCTGTGACTAAAAGCACAGAAAAGATAAGGGTCAGGGCATACAATGACCCTGACCCACTCATATTGGAGGAACCATGAGCATCACCCTCAATTCGCAAGTTCTTGACCTCTTCGACCTGGCTGCCTATCAAGAAGGCGCCATTGTCAGCCGGCAACTGGTAAAAGCCGGGGCCGGCAACGTGACCCTGTTCGCCTTCGACGCCGGGCAGGCGCTGAGCGAGCATACCGCCCCGTTCGATGCGCTGGTTCACCTGCTCGATGGCGAGGCCGAGGTGCGCCTCAGTGGGCAGGTTTTCACCCTGAAGGCCGGGCAGGTCATCCTCATGCCGGCCAATGAACCACACGCCCTCACTGCCACCCGGCGCTTCAAAATGCTGCTAACCATGATCCGCGACTAGGCACTACTGCCCGGCGGTTGGCGCTGGTTGGCGCGCCACACGTTGCGGGTCGCGGGCTTACCGGGCGTAATGCGCGCCAGCCGGTTTGGCAAGATCATTAAAACACCGCTCGCAATCATCAAAACCAAAATGATCAAATCCGCAGCAAAATAGTCTATTCGGGGGGATGGTTCAACGCTGTAAAATACAAACATGACCAAAAGGTGCACCATGGACATCGTCAGGATAACACCGCCATGCCAACGCAGCCTTTTAGTTTGTGAAAATCGATTTAGAATCACCAGCAACAACACGCTGCCAACCAACAAACCAACATAAATCAAGAAACGGGGAACATCATACACCTGTTTGACCAGGCGTTTGATGATTTCATAGTACAGGTACACCAACGCGCTGCTGACAGCCAGCTTATACACATCGTACATAACCGGGATGAGCAAGTTCCCCACATCCTCGCGCTTGCCCAGCCAGGAAACGCCCAGCGATAACAGCAACAGCAAACCATACAGCGTCAACCGAATGACCAACCGTTCCAGGTCAATTTGCATCACACCCTTGTCGAGCATCTGCAGCAAAAATTGACCGGCGCCTCCCAGCGCCAACCCCATCAGTATAAAGCTGACAATCATGGCGGCCACCCGCGCAAAGTTTTTACGGTCTGGGCGTAAATGCAACGGGTGGGCAGAATCATTCAACACAGATTGCCCATTGGGTCGTCGGGTTCCATTCATAACAACCTCCCACAAAAAAACTCCCCATCAATTTTAGCATTGAATGGGGAGCTATGCGCATTATTTACCCGGCGCGCGCGCCAGCAATCGCCTTGCGTCACGCACTGGCATCTGCATTGCCCGAAGCATCAGCGCCTTCTTTACCTTCACTTTTTGCAGCGCGCGACTGGCCAGAAGGGGAGCGGTTATCGGTGGCATAAAAGCCAGACCCCTTGAAAACCACCCCCACAGGCGCAATCACCTTCTTGAGTGCTTTTTTGCTGCATTCCGGGCAGGTGGTCAGGGGAGAATCGGTAAATTTTTGATGGTGGTCAAACTGCACCCCGCAGCTCTCGCACCGATACGTATAAACTGGCATGGTGAAAAACCTCTTTCTGGAAACGTGCAAATAAAGATTATAGCGCAGCTTGGAAGACCATGCAAGCATGCTGCAAAAAAACCGCGGGGGACTCACGAACAACATTTGCCGGACGCAAACTGCAAGTAATTTTTCATTCTTCATCGACCACACCGCCCGATAATTGCAAACAGAATACGTTATAATCTTAAACTACTGGAGAACCGCAATGGCTGCTACTCGCAAGAGCAATACGCGTAAAACAATCGGCTTGTTCTCGGGGCGCATCGGGCGTGCATGGGGTCTCGAGTTCATGTCCGGGATCACCGACGCAGCCGAGGCCAACGATGCCAACCTGGTATGCTTCATTGGGGGCAAGCCCAGCGCCATTTTCACCCCCGGCGAGTTGATGCCATCTTATGGATTGTACGACCTGGCCAAACCAGGTCAAATCGACGGGCTGGTGCTTGCAGCAGACGTTGCCCACCACACCAACCGGGCCGATCTCGAAAGGTTCCACGAGAACTTTGCCACCCTGCCCATGGTCGCCAATGCCATCGAGTTCGAAGGCATCACCAACATCATTGTCGATAACATCGGCGGCATGCGCGCCATCATGCACCACCTCCTCGAAGACCACGGCTACCAGCGCATTGCATTCATCCGCGGGTTGAAAGACCAGGTGGAAGCCGAACAACGCTTCCACGCCTACAAAGAAGCGCTGAAAGCGCACCACATTCGCTACGATGAAAAGCTGGTCGTACAAGGCGATTTCAGCCCCGAAAGCGGGCGCGCCGCCGTGCGCAGCCTGCTCGACACCGTGGAAGGGCGAATCGATGCCATTGTGGCTGCCAACGACCGCATGGCCTTTGGCGCCATGGAAGCCTTGCAGTTGCGCGGCATCAAAGTGCCAGGCGATGTGGCCGTCACCGGCTTCGACGACGTGCGCGAAGCCCAATCGCTGGGTGTACCGCTTACCACCGCGCGCCAATCCTTTTATGATATTGGCTACCGCGCCCTCGAAACCCTGTTGCGCAACCTGGGTGGCGCCACCCAGCCCGCCACCATCACCATCCCCTCCCAACTGGTCATCCGCTGGTCATGCGGCTGCCTGCCTGAGAGCGTCACCAAGGCTGTGGTTGAGCAAAAAGAAGTGGCCAAAACCGGGCGGCTCGAAAACAAGCGCGATGCCGCCATTCGGGCCATGATGCAATCCGGAAACATCAGCGACCAATCGCCGCTGGCCGATAGATTCAAAGAAGCGGCCGGGGCTGCCTGGAACACCTTCCTGGAATCCCTGGGTGGCACATCAACCCGCGAGAAATTCCTCACCAACCTCGAAGTAGCCATCAACATCCTGCAGGAACAAGGTGAAGAAGCCGCCACCTGGCACAACATGATATCCACCCTGCGAAAACACGTCCTGGCCGGCATTACCGATCACCAGGTGGCCCTGCAAGCCGAAAACCTCTTCCAGCAGGCGCGCATGCTCACCGGCGAACTCTCACAGCGCGCGCAAGCCTTTAAGCGGCTGCTGCTCGAACAGCAGGAAGAAATCCTGCAAGGCTTCAGTTTTTCGATGGCCCCGGCCATGAGCCTGCGCGAAATTGGCGCAGCAGCGGCGCAGCACTTCCCATCCATGGGCATCGGACGGTTTTACATGATGCTCTACACCGACACAGCACGCCCGCAACCCGAAGCCCTGCCGCCTTCCAAAAGCTACCACCTGTTGCTCAAGTACGATGAGCACGGCCTGCAATTCCCCCAGGAGCGCCTGCCCATGGCCACCGGGCGCCTGCTGCCCGATGTGATGCCAAAAAGCCATCGTTATACATCCATCGTCATGCCGCTTTCGCTGGCAGAAAATCGATTTGGCTTTATTTGGATGGAGATGGGTACCCGTGACTGGGAAGCCTACACACGTGTGCGCAATCTCACCTCCAGCGCCCTGCTGCGTACCATGCTGGTCGAGCAGCGCGAACAAGCCCAGCAGGAAGTGGAACGCCTGCTTGAAGAAGCCAAACAACGCGCCAAAGAACTGGCCGCTGCCAAAGACCAGGCCGAACAGACCGCCAACGAAAACGAACGCCTCTACCAGGCGGAATCGGAGCGCCGCCAGCAAGCCGAAAGGCTCTCGCGCGCCTCGCGCAACCTGTCCACCCTGTTCAAAGTGGACGAAGTCCCCCAGCAAATCCTCAAACAACTCATGCAGGTGCTGCCCTACGGACGCGGCGCGGTCTTCCTGCAAGACAGCATCAGCCGCTCGATCAGCGCCGTGGCCTACCTGGGCTTCCCCAATGACCCGCGCACCCAGGACTTGCACGTGCAGGTGACACAGGGCGGCGTGTATGATCAAATTGCCAAAACTGGCGAACCACTCATCATCCCTGATGTAACACGCGAAGCAGGCTGGGTGCAGTTGGATTGGCTGCCCATGCATCATTCCTGGATGGGCGTGCCGCTCTTCTCAAAGAACAAGGTTATCGGCATCCTTTCACTCACTCGCGAAGGCATTGGTGAATTCAGCACAGACGATTTGCCCCTTGTTTCCACCTTCGCCATGCAGGCCGCCATTGCGCTCGAAAACGCGCGCCTGTATGATGAAGTGACCCGCTTCAACGAACTGATGGAGCGCATGGTCTCGCAACGCGTGGAAGAGCTGAACAATGCCTACACCCAACTGGAAAAGATGGACAAGAACAAAACATCCTTCATCCAGGTGGCCGCCCACGAACTGCGCACCCCCATCACTGTCATCAAGGGCAACCTGGGCATTCTCAAGTCGCTGGATGCCATCAAAAATAACGAAATGTACCTGCAGGTGGCCGAAGGCGCGCTCAAAGGCACCGACCGCCTGTTGCAAATTGTCAACGCCATGCTGGATGTCGTCAAGCTGGACACCCAAACACTCCAGCCACATTTCGAGCAGATCGCCATTGGACCCATCCTGACCCAGGTGCAGACCGAATACCGCCGTGACCTGGAAGAACGTAAAATATCCCTCACACTCGACGAAAGCCTGCGCGAAATGCCAGCAGTGATGGCTGACCCGCAGCTGCTCCAAAAAGCCTTCGACGCCATCGTGCAAAATGCCATCAAATTCACCCCCGATGGCGGGGCAGTGCGGGTGGCGGCCAGCACCGTAAAAGATGAGCGCATGGGTCAGTGCGTCGAGGTGCGCATCCGCGACACAGGCATCGGCATCGACCCGGCCAACCACAAGGTCATCTTCGAGAAGCTGTACCAACTCGGTAAAGTGGAACTGCATTCCAGTGGGCGCACCAAGTTCAAAGGCGGCGGGCCGGGGTTGGGGCTGGCCATTGCAGCTGGTATCATTCGCGCCCACAAGGGGCGGGTATGGGTGGAGAGCGCAGGGCACGACGAAAAAAAACTCCCGGGTAGCACTTTCCTGGTCAGGATTCCCGCCACGGTATGAACCAATAAAAGGCCGGTTTCGCAACCGGCCTTTTATTTTCCCGCACCTTGGTTTGTGGCGGCTGTCATTACGCACAGTTTTAGCTATAATTGATTCACCAGCTCATATTCGACCGGTCCGACACAAGGCAGGTTCCCATGAATAAGAAGCAAACCCTCCACCGCGCCCAGGCTTTCGAGCACCTCTTCGAGGCAGCCATCTTGACCGACCCGGGCGGAGCGATCATGGATTGCAACCCGGCGGCTGAACGCATCTTCGATCATCTTGCTGAAGATTTGGAGGGAAAATCGATCAGCCTGCTGATTGCCGATGACGATGCAGAAACGGTGACCGCCGACATTTTAACTGCGGTCGAAAAACATGGCGTGTGGCGCGGCGAGCTGCGCAAGCTGGGCGGAAAAGGCCAAACCGGGGTGATCGACCTCATCGTTTCGCCATTACGCGGCGCGCGCGGCAGTTTTAACGGCGCGGCATGGATGGCGCGCGATATCACCGACCAGGTGATGCTCGAAAAGCGCATTAAAGCCCTGGAGTATTATGACACACTGACCGGGGTGCCCAACCGGTTTGTGATGTATGACCGCCTGCAACAGATGATTACCACTGCGCGCCGCAATCAATTGATGTTTGCGCTCTTCCTGGTAGACCTGGATGATTTCCAGACAGTCAATGACGCGGGGGGTTACAGCGCAGGCGATGCAGTGTTGCGTGAAGCAGCAGAACGCATGCAAAGTGTGCTACGCCAATCGGATACGGTGGCGCGCGCCGGTGGCGATGAGTTCATCGTGCTGGCCGCGGATATTCGCCAGGAGCGCGATGCCGAACTGGTGGAAGAAAACATCCATGCGGCTTTCAAGGGACAATTCCTGGTGGCAGGGCAGGCCTTCAACATCAGCGCCAGCGCGGGCATGGTGATTTACCCGCGCGATGGCGAAAACAGCGACGACCTGCTGATGCGCGTCGATAAGGCCCTTGCGCGGGTCAAACAGGCTCGCCGCAATGCAGACCTGGATGAAGATTGAAACCCTTGCCGAAAAGAAAAAGGCGCCTGCCCTCGCGAGGGCAGGCGCCTTTTTTACTTGCCAAACCTGGACTTAAGGATGCCTTCCAGGGTCGGCTGGCCAATTTCCTGCAGTTCGTAGCGCACGCGCTGGTAAGGCTTATTGATCTTGATGACGCGTGTCAGGTCAATCGGCGTGCCGATCACCACCATGTCCACATCGGCGGCGTTGATGGTTTCTTCCAAGTCTTTCATCTGGGCTTCGCCATAGCCCATGGCCGGCAGGATGGTGCCGGTCTTGGGGTATTTGGCGTACGTGGCGGCGATGGATTTGACCGCGAACGGACGTGGGTCCACGATCTCTTTGGCGCCGAAGCGGCGGGCGGCCACGTAACCGGCGCCGTAGGCCATCTCGCCGTGGGTCAGGGTCGGGCCGTCTTCCACCACCAGCACGCGCTTGCCGCGGATGGCTTCGGGGTGGTCCACGAACAGCGGGGAAGCGCCTTCGATCATAATGGCGGTCGGGTTCATGGCGCGCAGGGATTCACGCACAGCGATAACCTTCTCCGGGTCGGCGGTGTCCACTTTGTTGATGACGAACACATCGGCAGCGCGCACGTTGGTTTCGCCGGGGTGGTAGGTGCTCTCGTGGCCGGGGCGGTGCGGGTCGGCCACCACGATCTGCAGGTCGGAGACGTAGAAGGGAAAATCGTTGTTGCCGCCATCCCACAGGATGATGTCCACTTCCTTCTCGGCCGCGCGCAGGATCTTCTCGTAGTCCACACCGGCATAGACGATGACGCCGTTATCGAGATGTGGCTCGTATTCCTCGCGTTCCTCGATGGTGCACTCGTACTCGTCCAGGTCATCGTAATCGGCGAAGCGCTGCACTTCCTGGGCCACCAGGTTGCCGTAGGGCATGGGGTGGCGGATGGCAGCCACTTTGTAGCCCATCTCGCGCAGGATGAGGGAGACGCGGCGGGTGGTCTGGCTCTTGCCGCTGCCCGTGCGCACGGCGCACACCGAAACGACTGGCTTGACCGACTTGACCTGGGTGTATTTGGTGCCCATCAAACGGAAGTCGGCGCCCAGGGCATTGACCAGAGAGGCCTTGTGCATCACATATTCGTGCGGCACATCACTGTAGGCAAAGACCACCTGTTCGACATTGTGTTTCTTGATCAGTTCGGACAGTTCTTCCTCGGCGTGAATCGGGATCCCGGCCGGGTACAGGTCACCGGCCAATTCTTTGGGGTACACGCGCCCTTCGATGTCGGGGATCTGGGTGGCGGTGAAGGCCACCACTTCGTAATCCTTGTTCCCGCGGAAGAAGGTGTTGAAGTTGTGGAAGTCGCGTCCGGCGGCTCCCATGATGAGGGTTTTGATTGGGGACATGCAGTTACTCCTTGGCAGAATGGATGAATTTCAGTTTTCGCTTATCATTCCTGCGGGGAGGTTGGGGATGCGCCTGCGTTTCAAGGGCGTTCCCGTGCTCTGTTACAGGGCAGCCTGCAGGATGAGACGGGTCAACTGATTTTCGCAACGGGTTCCCGTTACGTCACATCACTTCTGGGGCTGTGATGCCCAAAAACGCCGAATGGTGGCTGGACTTGCAAAGCAGGGCGCTATTCAAACCGTGATGTTCGCAAAGCACGCCAATAAACTTTGTTCTTAACCACAGGTGAACACAGATGAAATGGTCTTCTGGAATTTCCCGAAAGTTCCCGCATAGAAAATTCGAGTTATTCGTTCATTTGTGTTATTCGTGATTGAAATGAATAGCAAAGAATGATAGGTTTGATTCTAAAACAAAAAGATGGATGCGCCAGGTAACGTTCTGCCTGTTTTTGGTATGACCATTGTTCATGGGCGTGCGCGCCGCAGCGGGGCCGTCATACAGTGCACGGCCCCAAAGCCGCCCACCAGGCGGGTGATTTCGGCAAATTGTACGGCAAAGCCGCGCCGGGCCAGCTCGGCATTGATGCGTGGATTGCTGGAAAGCGCCGCCAGCAATTTGTTGCCGCCCAGGTGCAGCAGGTTGGTGGCAAAGTTGGCCTGTTCCCGGGCGTCCACATTCAGAATGTCCACGCCCTGCCCGGCAAGATGCGCTCGAAAACTGCCCAGCGGCACAGCGGCAACCCGCCCGTTTACCTCGGTCACTTCGGCCACGCGGCGCTGATCCAACTCGGCGGTGTAAGCCATGGACAGGTCATACCGCAGCGGGATGAAGAACATATCCAGGTGCATCAGACGCTGGTGCTCGGTGACCGGGCTGAGGAAGAAGTTGCTCTCCTCGACGTGCCTGTCATTGATGACGGCATACAGCCGCACACCCTGTTCGCGGAAAGTGCCGGACAGCTTGCGATACAAGTCTTTTACCGCCGCCAGGGTGGTGCGCGCGCCCACGCCCACATAGCAACCGCCGTTGAACATCACCAGGTCGCCGCCTTCCAAAAAGCCATTGCTGATTTCAACAATGCGCCCGCCATAACCAAGCGCCTCAAGCGCCAGGCGGTACAGGCGCGCCTCCGGGCGGCGGATTTCCCAGCGCAGCGAGGAGATGACCACCCGGTCGGCCACCACCTGCGACTGGTCGCGCCCGTAGAAAATGTTCGCCATCGGTGTGGGGCGCTCCAGGCTGAGCAGGGTGTTGAGGCGGATGGCCGCCTCCTCGCCATAGGCGCGAATGTCTTCTTCGAGGATGGCGTCTATTTCCTGTAAAACCTGCCGATAGAGCGCATCGGGGGCAATGGGCGCGCCCTCTTCGTTTAACTCGCGCGCTTTTTGCGCGCCGTAATAGCGGTGGAACCGTTTGGCCCGTTCCGCCAGCGCATGCCGCAGGTCGTGGAGCGAGGCGGGCATGGCCGGGTATGCGCGCCCGGCAGTGGCGGCCAGCAGGGCATCTTTGGCGCGCAAGACATCGGCGTCGCTGGCGATGATCATATCCTGCATGTGGCGGAATTCGCGGCGCGCCTCCAAAACATCGTAATAACTGTGGAACAGGCTGCGAGTTTTCGGAAGCAACTGCCCCAGCAGGGTTTCGATGCCCGGCTCGCCCCACACCAGCACCTGCTGGAGAGGATGTACTTCCTCGAAAATGGTCGGCTCAGGGATGGATGGCATGGTCTATGAAAAAAATACCCGCGCAAGGCGGGCATGGGGGGTTACATCACATCCGGGGCTTTGATGGCCAGCAGGCGCAGGGCGCTGGCGATGGATTGCTTGGCGGCAGCCACCAGCCGCAAACGGGCCGCGCGTACGGCTTCATCCTCGGACTGGGTGACCGGCACGCTATGATAAAAACTGTGGAAAGCGTTGGCCAGATCGTAAGCGTAACTTGCCACCACCAGCGGGCGATATTCCCCGGCCGCCTGCTGCACCACACCTGGCAAACGGCTGATCTGTTCGATGAGTTCCACTTCATGCGGGGTCAGCGGGTAATCGAAATGCGCCGCGCCTGGCAGTCCGCCTGCCTTGCGCAGGATGGAATTGGCCCGTACATGCGCATTTTGAATGTAGGGCGCGGTACGCCCGTCGAAACTGAGCGCTTCGTCCATGTCGAAGACAATATCTTTATTGTTGTCCACCGCCAGCATGGAATAAACCAGCGCGCCCAGTCCGATCATCCCGGCCACCTCGGCGCGCTTGGCTTCCGGCAAGTCGGGGTTTTTCTCACTGCTCACCGCAAGCACACGCCGGATGGACTCATCGGCCACGTCCTTGAAGAGCACCACCCGCCCGCGCCGGGCCGACATGGCGCCCTCTGGCAGGCTGACGAAGCCGTAAGCCAGGTGGAAGCACTTGGCCGCCTGGGGGAATCCCCACAGTTCCAGGATTTTGAAAGCTTGCTGGAAGTGCAGGCTCTGGCGGTTATCCACCACATAGATCGAGCGGTCCACGTGATAATTGTCGAATTTCTGCTCGGCCAGCGCCAGGTCTTTGGTCAGGTAAAGGCTGGTGCCGTCGCTGCGCAGGATGACCGCCGTGCGATATTTTTCTTTAGCGAGCCCCAGTTTCTCGTCAATTTTGACGATGACCGGCCCACCCTGCCCGCGCTCATCTTCTGCAATGCCACGTGCGATCAGTTCATCCACAATTTTCTTCGAGGGCTCGTCCACTTCGCTCTCGAAGAACCACACATCGATTTTCACATCCAGCATGTCCAGAATATCGCGCAGTTCAATCAGGCTCCACTCGCGCGTTTCCAGCCACAACTGGCGCACATACGGGTCGCCAGCATCCCAGCGGCGGTACAATTCGCGGCGTTCGGTTTCATAGGCTTCGCGCTGCGCCTTTTCGGCAGGCGTTTCATGCTCGTTTTCGGCCAGCAGGTTGGTGGCTTCGGCATAGATTTTCAAAAGCCATTGCCCGCGCGCGTGAACATCAGATGGTTGCTGCCCTTTGTAGAATTTTTCGTAGGCCCACAACACCGTAATGACACCCAGCCCAATATCGCCAGGGTAAGAAGCGCGAATGGTATCGAACCCGGCGAACGCAACAATCCGCGCCAGGGCCTCACCCAGGATGGTGTTGCGGGCGTGCCCAATATGGAACGAGTGATGCGTGTTTGGCTGGGCATACTCGACCATCACGCGTTCATTCTTGGGCGCACCGCGCCCGAAGGCATCACCCTGCGCCAGCACCGATTCCACGACACGCGCGGCATACTCCGGGGTGGAAAAGAACAGGTTGATGTAGCCTTTGATGGTCTCAATGTGGCTGATGCCTGGCATGCTGCCAATGTACTCCCTTACCTGTTCGGCAATCTCCTGCGCACGCACCGGCACCGGCACACCCCGCCCCTTCCCGGCTTTGGCTTCAGCGGCGGCCATGGCAAAGAAAGACGTGGAAGTGCCCCACTCCCCGCTGAACGGGATCGGCGCCCAGTTCAAGGATGCCCATGGAATGTCGTTTTCGGCGCAAAAAGCTTTTATCTTTTCTTCAATGGATTGTTGTTCGGTCTGGAACATGGTTCACCTTTACGAGCAGTTTGGCACGCGCATTATAACACCCGCCTGAGGGCTGCCCACACTGTGCGGAAAACCTTTCGGTTTAAGCAAACCGCGCAGGATGCAATCATCCCGCGCGGTGATCCTGGCAGGTACACCGGGTCTATTTGCGCCCAAGCAGGTAGTACAGGGCGCGGGTGCCGGTAATGAGCACAAGTAAGAAGGAAAGAATGCCACCCAGCGTAAAAAGCAGCAGGCGCGTATTGTGCAGGCGTTCTACCACGACATTGGGCGCAGCAACAGTGATACGACTGCGCACATACCGCACAAAATTTTCTGAAGGATGAACCGGTCTCAACACGCCTGAAAGACGCCCTTCCAGGGATTCAATGAGTTCCTGTCTCGATTTTTTCATGAGCCCCATATTCCATACCTTATTCTGCCGGGTAAATGACCAGACCAACTGTTCCCGGCCCCAGGTTGGCTGCCACTGAAATGGACAGGTCGGTGACAAACAATTCCCGAATGTCAAAGCGCGATTTCACCTGCGTCTCAAGCAGCCGCGCCGATTCCAGATCGCGGGCATGCACAATGGTCATGCTAACGGGCTTGCCAGCGAACTCCACCGCCATCATATTCACCAGCCGGTCGAGTGAGGCGCGGCGGGTGCGCACTTTCTCCACCATGTTGATCACACCATCTTTGAGCGCAGCAATCGGCTTGACGTTAAGCACCGAGGCCAGGGCAGCCTGCAGGGTGCCCACACGCCCGCTCATGCGCGCATACGTCAGCGTATCGAGCGCCAGCACAATGCGACCCTGGGTACGCATGACCATCAGGCGCTGAACAATTTCATCGACCCCGGCGCCGGCGCGTTCCATCAGGCGCGCCGCACGGCACATCATGCCGATACCAGCCGAACCGGTTGCCGAATCGAACGGAATCACATGGAACTGCCCGGAAAGTTCACGTGCAGCGGCCTCAGCAGAAGCAAACGTACCAGACAGTTTGCTGGTGACATGGATGCTCAAGATGGTATCTCCCGCCCGGGCAATGCGTTTGTAAAACTCACTAAACTGGTGTGGTGATGGCTGCGAAGTCTTGGGCACCTTGAGCGCTTCATCCACCAGGCGATAGAAACCTTCGTTATCAAGATCGACATTTTGCAGGTAGGTTTTCTCGCCAAAATGGATGTTGATAGGAATGACATGGATGTCATATTCCTGCGCCCAGGATGCGGGCATATCGGCAGCGCCATCAGTTACAATGCGAAGCATAATCACTCTCCTGAGTAGTAACCAGAACCTTCGATCTCATCACGCAACGAGAGCAGTGTGCGGTGATACAGACTTTTAATTGCGCCTTCACTGCGCCCCATGATTTGACCAATTTCAGCGTTAGGCAAATGCTCCACAAACTTCAAGATCAGCAATTGCTGCCGGTCGGCAGGCAGGTGCCTGATCAGCCGCAGCAGGGTTTCCTGCTCTTCGCTGTGCACCAGGCTTGTTTCGGGCAAGTCACCGCGCGCGACCAACGGCGCATCAGAGAGCGGAATTTCCTGCCGGCGGCTGCGGTCGCGGTGCCAGTTGGCCACCAGGTTATGGGCAATGCGATACAGCCAGGCAGAGAACGGGACACCCCGGTCGGTGTAGTTGACGATGTGGTGCATGGCCCGTTGGAATACCCGCGCTGTCAGGTCTTCAGCGTCGCTGGTGTTACCCGTGCGATAGTACACATAGTTAAAAATCCTGTTTACATAGCGCTCGTACAGCACCCCAAAGGCTTCTTTATCGCCCTGTGATGCCCGCGCCAAAATGTGCTCATCTTTCAGGTCAAGATCCGGCATATTGCCCTTGCCGGCGGGGTTTATATATTTAACCCCGCCATAATAGAGAAGTTTCTTTGAGTATATCACGCGTAATAGTCCAATTATAAAATGGCGGGTATTGTGCAAAGAACGGAACAACCGGGTCACAGTCAAATGGCGCGGCTGGTATAATTATTGTTTGTTGATTTTCAGATAATTTGTAGAACATCCGTGCTATAATCCTTAATCCTTTCCTTTCCACCCTTCACCGGCCTCCCATTTAATGAGGTGTTTATGTCCCAAAACGTCATCCGCGTGGTTGGCGCGCGCGAACACAACCTGAAGAACATCACCGTCGAGATTCCCCGCGACAAGTTCGTGGTCATCACCGGGCTTTCCGGCTCGGGCAAATCGTCGCTGGCTTTCGACACCATCTTCGCCGAAGGGCAGCGCCGCTATGTCGAGTCGCTTTCGGCGTATGCGCGCCAGTTCATCGGGCAGATGGACAAACCAGACGTAGATTACATCGAAGGGCTCTCCCCGGCCGTTTCCATCGACCAGAAATCGACCAGCCACAACCCGCGCTCCACCGTGGGCACCGTCACCGAGATATACGACTACCTGCGCCTGCTCTACGCGCGCGTGGGCATTCCGCACTGCCCGGTCTGCGGGCGCGAGGTGGTCAAGCAGTCTGCCCAGGAGATCGTGGATGCCATCGCCGCCCTGCCCGACGGTGCGCGCATCCTCATCCTTGCGCCCATCGTGCGCGGGCGCAAGGGCACCTACCAGGTTGTGTTCGAAGAGATCCGCAAGGCCGGGTTCGTGCGCGCCCGCGTGGACGGTACCGTGTATAACCTGGATGATGAGATCACGCTGGACCGCTACAAACAGCACGACATCGATGCTGTGGTCGACCGCCTGGTCATCACACACACCGAGGATGACGCCGAGCGAAAAACCGCCCTCACCCGCCTGACCGATTCGGTCGAGACCGCGTTGGAGTTTGGCGATGGTTATGTCAGTGTGCAGGTGCTGGGCGGTGCAGAGAACGGAAAAGATCGCATCCTGCAGTTCTCCGAAAACCTGTCTTGCCCCGAACATGGCATCTCACTGTCCGAGATCGAGCCGCGCACCTTTTCGTTCAACACCCCGCAGGGCGCCTGCCCCGAATGCCAGGGGCTGGGCACCAAACTGGAGATCGACCCCGAACGCGTAATCGACTTCGACCGGTCACTGGACGATGGCGCAATCATGGCCATGGAGTGGACGAATACCAAGGAAGACGGCGGTTACTACTGGCAGATCCTGAACGCGGTGGCACAGCACTACAACATCAACCTCGGCAAACCCATCCGCGAACTGCCTGACGAGCACAAAGACCTTATCTTGTACGGCACGCACGGACAACGCGTGACCCTGCACTACCAGAACCGCGAGGGGCGCAAAGCCACCTGGGACACTGCTTTTGAGGGCGTTATCCCCAATATGATGCGCCGTTACCGCGAGACCAACTCCGAATACATCCGCACCAAGATCAGCGAATACATGACAGACCGGCCGTGCCCATCCTGCAATGGCGCGCGCCTGCGCCCCGAGGCCCTGGCGGTGACCGTCAACGATGTAAACATCCTGACCGTCACCGGCTGGCCAGTCCTCAAGTCGCTGGATTGGGCCCAAACCCTGGCCGGGAACACGACCCCGCTCAACGCCCGCCAGCGCGCCATTGCCGACCGGGTGCTGAAAGAGATCACCTCGCGGTTGGGGTTCCTGGTCAATGTGGGGCTCGATTACCTGACCCTCAACCGCTCGGCCGCCACCCTGAGCGGCGGCGAAGCCCAGCGCATTCGCCTGGCCACACAGGTGGGGTCGCGGCTGGTGGGCGTGCTCTACGTGCTGGATGAGCCCTCCATCGGCCTGCACCCGCGCGACAACGACCGCCTGCTGGCCACCCTCAAAGGCCTGCGCGACCTGGGCAACACTGTGCTGGTGGTCGAGCACGATGATGAGACCATCCGCACCGCCGATTGGATCATCGACCTGGGCCCGGCGGCCGGGGCGCACGGTGGCGAGATCATCGCCGAGGGCACGCCGCAAGACATCCTCAATCATCCCCAATCGCTGACCGGGGCATACCTTTCCGGGCGCAAGTCGGTGCCGTTGCCGCCCGAGCGGCGCACAGGCAACGGGAAACGGTTGTCCATTGTGGGCGCGCGCGCGAACAACCTGAAGGACATCACGGTGCAGATACCGCTCGGGATGCTGGTGTGCATCACGGGCGTGAGCGGTTCCGGTAAATCCACCTTGATGACCGACATTTTATACACGGCCCTGGCCGCGCACCTGCATGGCGCGCGCGCGCAACCGGCCGCCCACGAGCGCATCGAAGGCGTGGAGAACCTGGATAAGATCATCGAGATCGACCAGTCGCCCATCGGGCGCACGCCGCGCTCGAACCCCGGTACCTACACCGGACTGTTCGACGAGATCCGCAAGTTGTTTGCCGAACTGCCAGAGAGCAAGATACGCGGTTACAAGCCAGGGCGCTTCTCGTTCAACGTGCATGGCGGGCGCTGCGAGGCCTGCCAGGGACAGGGTATGCTGCGCATTGAGATGCAGTTCCTGCCCGATATTTATGTGCCCTGCGATGTATGCCACGGCACGCGCTTCAACCGCGAAACACTGCAGGTGCACTTCAAGGGCAAGTCCATTGCCGATGTGCTCGACACGACCGTGGAAGAGGGGCTGGAATTGTTCGGCGCGTTCCCATCCATGATCAGCAAGCTTAAGCTGTTGGATGAGGTGGGGCTGGGCTATGTGAAGATCGGCCAGCCCGCCACCACCCTGAGCGGCGGCGAAGCCCAGCGCGTGAAACTGGCCAAGGAGCTTTCGCGCCGGGCCACCGGGCGAACGCTGTACGTGCTCGATGAGCCTTCGGTGGGGCTGCACGCTGCCGATGTGCACAAACTGATCGAAGTGTTGCAGCGTCTGGTGGATGCCGGTAACTCGGTGCTCATCATCGAACACAACCTGGATATCATCAAGATTGCCGACTGGATCATCGACATGGGTCCCGAAGGCGGCGACCGGGGCGGCGAGTTGGTGGCCGAGGGCACGCCGGAACAGGTAACTTCAAACCCGCTTTCATTTACCGGGCAATTTTTGGAACAACACATGCGGCAGGTTGGGGCGTAAACGCCCATAAATTTCCACATTCCCGAATCGACCATTTTTCAGGTAGAATAAATTCACCTGCAGGGTTATCCCTGCCCAACCAACCGAAAGTGACGAAAAATGCTTCCAAAATCACCCAAGAAAGCACCCCCTGCCTCGCCAGAATCGACCCCCCTGGCGACACCGCCGCCTGACTCGACACCCGCCTCCACGCCGCCGCCGGTGACACCGCCCCCGTCCAAATACAGCGCCCCGGCCGCGCCGCCCCCCGCCCGAACCATTTCTTCTTACCGCAAGCGCCAGCAAACCGGACCGTTCATCATTGGCGGGCTGGCCATCCTGCTCGTGCTGGCTGGGATCATTGTAGTTGTGGTGGCGCTGGTCAGCGGTGGCGGCCCGAGCCTGCCGGCCATCTCGCTGTTTGCCTCGCCTACGCCCACGGTCACAATCACACCATCGCCCACCCTG
>DAOUAP010000056.1:0-144555 GCA_034433165.1 Anaerolineales bacterium
ATAGGGATTGTGGAAGGGAAGTGAAACCCCCTCTGTCCTATCGGACATCTCCCCCAAATGGGACATGAAAACTTTACATGACCACCAGAATTTTGGCAGTCGTATTTGGGGGAGACCGAGAGGGGGTTGGGTTGCTGGCGGCGAAGGGGAAGAATACCCTAACGGGCACGCGTCCGCAGGGGGATACAAGTAAGTTGGAAGAAGAGATTGATGAGTTGGTATATCAGTTGTATGGGTTGACGGAGGAAGAGATAGGGATTGTGGAGGGGAAGTGACCCCCACCCGTCCTCCCCCAAATGGGACAGATTACATATAGTTGACATAAAAAGTTTTCATGTCCCATTTGGGGGAGGTGCCGAAGGCGGAGGGGGTTGTCTTTTGCATTTGGCTTTTGAAGACGGAGAAACTTTACCATGCCCGCAAGAAGAACCACTGCAAAAGGATATAACACTGCAAGAAAATTACGCAAAGAACCTACTCCCGCCGAGAGCAAATTGTGGGCATATTTGCGTGGCAACAAACTGAACGGAGTAAATTTCAGAAGGCAACATGCGATTGGAAACTACATCCCTGATTTTTGCTCGCCCAAGGCAAAATTGATTATTGAACTGGATGGCAGTCAGCATTTGGAGCAGGAAGAATACGATAAAGAACGCACAAAGTTTTTAGAATCACAGGGCTACAAAGTCATTCGCTTTTGGAACAATCAAGTGATGAACGATATAGATGGCGTGATTCGGGCAATCATTTTTGCGCTGGAAAAAGTAAATCCTGGCGGCGAAGGCGAAGAATACCCTAACGGGCACACGTCCGCAGGGGGAACCAAGTAAGTTGGAAGAAGAAATTGACGAGTTGGTATATCAGTTGTACGGGTTAACCGAAGAAGAAAAGAATATTGTCAAAGGCAAGTAGTAAAATGGCAAAGTCTTTTACACAGTGTCGCGTCATTATCCAAAATTCTGTTAATGATAAAACAAGCGGCAACGGCAAAGAGTCTTCAAAGGTCAAGAGCGTGCCAATAAAGCGTACGCCTAACGTGTGGGACGCTTCGCAGTCGAGCATTTTCCACGCTTCGGGTTTTTCCTACATCTCAAGCACGCCGCTTCGCGGCAGTCCACGCCCGCCCACTTGCGGCTAACGCCAGCCGTTGGGCAACCGCGTGCGATAGTGTGATAACCTTAGGTAGTTAGAGGAAAGAATTCAGTATTTCGGCGTAAAGCCTTTCAATTTTTATGTTACCTTCGATTATTCAGCTTTATCAGAAAATATGAATCCAGACATGCCCAAATTGACCAATGATTTCCAATCCCTGCCGCCGGAATATCAACAAGTTCTCCGCCTGGCACAGGAGAGGAATAACATCATCATCGCCCCGCTTCAGTTGTTGGTGGGAGGCTGGTCGGGCGCGATGGTCTATCTCGTCAGCGTGGCATGGACTGAGACGAAGCGCGTCGAGCATTGCATCCTCAAGCTGGATCTCAAGAGCAAGAACGCTAAGTCGGATGAGGTCACACGGCACAACACGATGATGGAAAAAGCATCGCCTGAGTTCGCCCGCGCACACATCGCTGAACTGGTTTTCGAGCGGGTCGAACACGAAGGCGCCATTGCCATCTTCTATCGCATTGCAGGGGAGTCACTGCAAAAATACCGTCCGCTCTCGAACTTCGAGCGGCAGAGTCAACTCAAAGCCATTTTTACAGAAACGAACAAGGTCTTGTTGAACCAGTGGAACGAACGCCTAACCTTCGAACAAGCCGTTCATCCGCAAAAGATATTGGAGAAGTGGCTCGGCTTTCGTCTGGATGAAGGTGGGAACATCGAAAAATTCCTGAGCGATACGCGCCGCGTCAACCCGACGACGGCTGGCTTGCTCGTCAATGGACACGTCTTCCCCAACCCGTTGTTATATGCGCGCAAGCCCGAGCCGTGGGGAAACGTCCGCGCGATGGATGCTGTCACGGGATTCATCCACGGCGATTTGAACACCAATAACATTCTCGTGAGGTTTGCCGATGACAAAGAGACTCTCGCGGGCTATTACCTGATCGACTTTGCATTGTTCAAAGAGAACATGCCCTTGTTGTACGATCAGCGTTATCTTGAAATATCGTATCTCATGCTGGCGATGTCGCAGGTGGCGTTTGCGAAGGTGGTCAACTTCCTGTCCCTGCTGGCCATTGCGGATGTGCCTGACCCGCATAAGGTGCCGATCGAAGTCTCAGGTGTCAGCGCAGTGATCGGGTCGGGGAGAGGCGCATTTTCAGATTGGGTGCAGGCGAGTCATCCCAGTCTGCATGATGACCTGTGGGGGCAGTACTGGCTGGCGGGAGTCGCTGCGGGCTTGGCGTATTGTCACAAGGCAGGTCAGCCTGAAGAGCAGCGCCTTGCAGGGTTGATCTACGCCGCCGCGAATCTCAGGCGCTATGCTTCGGTGTTCAAACTGCCGCAGCCGACCCATGTCGAATTGTTATACGATGAGAGTCAGGCAGACGCTTTGCAAACCAAAAAACCAAAACATAATCTGCCTGCGCAGCCCACGCCGTTCATCGGACGCGCTGCGCAGCTCGCAACGCTCAAAGAAATGATTCTGAATCCCGATGCGCGGCTTATCACCTTGCTCGGACCTGGCGGCACGGGCAAGACGCGGCTCAGTTTGCAGGTCGCGCAGGAGTCGCTCGATCAATTTCCGAATGGCGTGTTTTTCGTCCCGCTTGCTGATGATACTGATTCGAATCAATTCATCTCGCGCATCGCCCAACAATTGGAAGTGAAAGAAGGCGGACGTCCGCTGCTCGATAATCTCAAGGATTATCTGCGCGATAAAAAACTTTTGCTGGTGCTCGATAATTTCGAGCAGCTCATTTCCGCCGTGCCTGTGGTTGCCGACCTGCTCGCTGCTGCGCCGCAATTGAAACTGATCACCAGCAGTCGCATCGCGCTCAAAGTGCGCGGCGAGCGTGAGGTTCCCATCCCTCCGTTGGATGTGCCGCAACATGAAACGCCGCTCGAAGAATTGGCGGGATACGAATCCATAAAATTATTTGTGGAACGCGCACAAGCTGCCCAACCAAATTTTTCCCTGACGAAAGACAACGCCTCCTCCGTGACCGAGATCTGCCACCGCCTCGATGGGCTGCCTCTCGCCCTAGAGCTTGCCGCCGCGCGCATCAAGTTGTTATCGCCACGGGCAATTCTTTCACGACTCGACGACCAGCTCAAACTGCTGACAGGCGGTGCGCGCGATCTGCCATCACGTCATCAGACCCTGCGCAACACACTCGAGTGGAGTTATGGTTTATTGCATGACG
The DNA here is from genome assembly GCA_034433165.1 of Anaerolineales bacterium. Classification (GTDB taxonomy): domain Bacteria; phylum Chloroflexota; class Anaerolineae; order Anaerolineales; family Villigracilaceae; genus DAOUAP01. The sequence continues at coordinate 3,312 of DAOUAP010000056.1, forward strand.
ACGAGAAAAAGTTATATGCACGTTTGAGCGTCTTTGTTGGTGGGTTCACGCTCGAAGCGGCAGAAGCGGTCTGCAATGCCGATGGCGGACAAGACATCCTTGAAGGATTAACGTCACTCGTAGACAACAGCCTCCTCCGTCAGGATGAAGCAGGCGAAGGCGAGCCGCGCTTCTCCATGCTGGAGACGATCCGCACGTATGCGGTGGAACGTCTCACCGAGAGCGGGGAAATGGATGCGTTGCGTGAACAACATGCCGGATATTTCACCAACGTCATCCTTAACCGTATGGGGTTTATGGAACTTTATCTGGCAAATGCCGTGCGCTGGCTGGACTGGATTGAACAGGAGTACGATAATATTCGAGCCACATTCGCATGGAACCTCACCACCCCTCAAGGCGTTCAAACGAGCGCCTTTGTGGTGAACATCTTGTTTTGGTTTTGGTATCGCCGCGGTTATGTGATGGAGGGCTCCCTGTGGACGGAGCGATTGCTGGCATCTCCGTACTTACAGGAACCATCACCTGCGCGCGGCATGACGCTTTTCGCCGACGGGTCGCTGGCGATGTGGCAGGGCAATCAGGAGTACGCTCTGGCGAAGGCACAGGAAGGCATGGTCATGGCGCAAAAGCTCGGGGGCGATGATTTCCTGCCTTTCCTGCTTATGGGGAATGCGGTGGTGTTGATCAACATGGGCAAGGATGGTCTGGCGCAGCCTTTGCTTGAACAAGCCCTTGCTGTTTTCAAAGGACAACAAATCGCTCCTTTCATCGTTGTTACACTTGTCCATCTCGGGAATGCTGAACTTGGATTGGGGAACATCGAACAGGCGCGCGCCTACCATGAAGAGGCACTTGTTCATGCGCGTGCGATCAACGAAAACTGGTTAATATCCTTTGCGCTGAATAATCTCGGTGAGGTGGCGCGTACGCAGGGTCAATTTGACCTGGCGCGGAAATATTATGAGGAGTGCGAAACACTGCTGAGAAATACAGGTGATAAAGGAGATATGGCGCGTTTCGTGCATAGTTTGGGTTATATCGCCCAGTATGAGGAGGATTTTGCGCTGGCAGAGTCCCAATTTAGACAAAGCCTGAAGATGTTCCGTAAGTTCGGCAATCGGCGCGGCATGGCGGAGTGCATGGCGGGGCTGGCAGGATTGAGAGCGCGGCAGGGACAAGTGGAATGGGGCGCGGTGATGCTCAACGCCGCAGAGAATTTATTGAAAGTCACAGGCGGTGCCTGGTGGCCCGCCGACCGCATGGAAGTGGAACGCAATCGGGATATGATCCGCTCGGTGTTGGGTGAGGAAAGGTATGCTGCTGCACAGAAAAAAGGTGCGGCGATGACTCTTGAACAAGCATTGGCATTTGCATCGGAATCATGAACCCACTGCGCGTCAGCGTCGCCACGTATGATCAGGTGGTGTTTGCGCACCCTGAGAACGGCATGACCATGCTGGCGCTGGAGCGCAAGGCGACTGTGCTGCAAGATGGCAGCGTAAACGTTCGCGCACAGCCGTTTGGCGGGGGAGTGAAGATTCTCAACACAAAATCGTTGAAGGAGGTCATAGGGAAAATTCAATTTGACAGTGATCGCTCAAAGCAAGAGCAGGATTTCCGCATTTTGATCCAGCCATCTCAGTGGGATGTAGTCAAGCAGTATTGCCTAGAGCACTTTGAAGACCCTACCGACCTCGACCTTGAGTCCAAACCTGATCGTGAATTGGTGGAGGAATTCAAAGAGACGATGGGCGTGAGTTTGAAGTTGAGTCAATACACAGTTCAATCGATGGGATTTGTTATTGAAGATAATCCTGTGTGGACGGAAAATTGGTATGCCCGCGGCTACCCGACCGTGCGCGTCTATTGCACCTACAAGGTGGAGATCATTGACGGAACACTGTGTCAAAACCTGGTTTATGCCAGCCGGCAGGTTTCGGATGATGTACTTCGGAAACGCGCTCTAGAAAATGGAAGGGGACGCGCAAATTCAGCCTTAGCCCTGCCCTTGCATAGGGTGCGAGAAGCCTTTCTTGCGCTTCCCCTCGAAAAGCGATTCGACAACATCGAAGCGGATCATCACAAGCTAGATAAAAGTGTGCTGGTGATTCTTGAAGATATTGATGTGCCAGAGTATCTAAGATTGTAGTGTTACTGCGATGAGATGAATAGAATCCGATAATAATGCTCTGTTGCAAAGATAAACAGAAATTGTTAAAACAGTGGCATGAAAAGAAAAGTGAGCCATTATCAAACTGTTGCCGAAATTGCGTATGGCTTGGCAAAACAACATTTGCCACGGTATCGGCACAAAAATAGCCCGTATAGATTTACGTGGCCGCAATTGTCTGCTTGTGTCCTGCTCACCTTCTATCTAAACTTTCTCTACCGGACAAAATGGACGAACGATAATTTTTCGCTTTTACTTGTCATTTCGAGCCGCGTAGCGGGGAGAAATCTTGCGCACATGTGGGAAGACTTCTCGCTGTCGCTCGAAATGACAAACTATCACGAAATTTGTCCGGTAGAGAATCTAGACTACAGCTATAGAGATATGGAAGATTGGCTTTGGGTGAGTGACCGGATTTGTCAGGTGCTGGATTTACAAGAAATTCCAGACCACAGTACGCTGTGCCGAGCCTTTCACAAGCTTGACATTCGACTTCTGCGAGCATTACAACGCTTACTTCTGCAAAGGATGAGCATAAGAGAAATGACCATCGCCGTAGATTCGACCGGTTTCAGCCCGGACCAGTCCAGCGCCTATTACTCGTTTCGGAATGGACGCCCGAAAAGGGATTGGGTAAAAGGTGCTTATGCGGTTGGAACCCAAAGCCAGTTGATCCTTGGGCATATGCAAGTTATGGGCGCTATCAAGACTCGGTTTTGCTCAAAAGCTTGCGTCGCCAATCCAGAATATATGCACACCGCAAGTATGTGTTACGTGCAGATGCCGGTTTTGATGGCAGGCAAATCCAGCCTGGCGACATTATTCCGCCTGTCCGAAGACATGGCACGTTGCGCGCACCAGACAGGATTGAGCGCGCTGAACTGGTTGCGCAGGCTCGTCTCGATGGTCTTTATGGACAACGCTGGAAGTGCGAAACAGTACATTCGGTCATAAAGCGCAAATTCGGTGACACCGTACGCTCGCGGACCACTCGCCTTCATTTCCGCGAAGTTTTCATAAAAGGCCTGATTTACAACATTCATGTCGTTTGACCTTTGGCACGCTCGGACTTTGCAACAGAGCACCATCAATGGATAAAGTCTAGCTAAGTGAAGGCCGCATCATCCCGTCAGGGAACCTGCATCCTTCCGACCGGCATCAAACCCAAAGGCTGCTCATCCGTTCCAAGTTGAAGGACTTCCCTCACCCCGTCGTCGTGGAACGCGCCGATGAACACCGTCCCCAACCCCAGGGACACCGCCTGAAGGTGAACATTTTCCGAAGCGGAGCCGACCTCGATGTGGACATATCGAATCCCCCGCTCCCCGTATTTGATCGTGGTGCGCTCATATACCCCGGCAATGACGATCACAGCCGGAGCATCCTGAAGGGATGGTTGATTCAATGCAGCGCGGCTGAGGTCCCGGCGGAGGTCGCCTTCGAGAACGGAGAGCAATTGATGGCCTTCCGGTCTGTAGCGGTAGACGCCATCCTTGAGATCAGTCACCTCCCCCGCCAGCAGGTAAATCTCCAGTGGATAGAGCGCCCCGGCAGAGGGAGCGGTCCGCAAGCCGCTGGGATGCGTGATTCCCTGCGCGGACCAAAGCAATTGAGAAACCTCCGCCAACGTCAGCGGCTCGGCGGCATATTCGCGCACAGACCTGCGTTCCAGCAGGGCTTGCTCAACGGACATGCCGCCCTCGTGAACAGGAGCAGGCAGGGCGACTGAAACGCCGTCGGTCTTCTGCGGCGCGTGTCTGGCGCTTTCACACCCTGCGCAGAGCAGGAGGATCGCCGCAAGTCCGGGTATTGCAAAATACCTGCTCATCACATGCAGAATTCGCCTCACGCAGACCCGATCTGCGGATACCTTAAACGATAGTTTTCTCATACTACCTCTCTATAAGAATTCGCCTCGCGCAGATTCGATCCGCGCAAACCGGCTATAGTCTGGGCAGCAGGTATTCGTACGCGCTCAAGGCGGCTTTGGCTCCCTCGCCGACCGCCACCAGCACATGTTCCGCGTAACTATTGGTGACATCGCCCGCCGCGCAATTGATCAATTCCGTCCGGTTGTCACACCCATCGAATAGGAGAAATCAACTATGTGCGCATCTTTGATTGGAAAGGTTCAAAACTGCACAACCCTCTCAATGGGGGTTATGTCTTGCCTTAGGGGTACCTCGTGCCGGTCTCGCATCCCCTCAATGGGGAATGAGCCGCATCAGAACCAAGTAATCAAAAATCACCTCGTGCCGGTCTGTAAGCCGCATTCTGTCCAGCAACAGGGATTGCTCCCTGCGCCTGGGCGACCATCTCTCTGGGCGGCGCGTCACCGCACCGCTCTAGCAGCCTACCCGGGACTGACGCCCCACACAAGGGGCGTACTTATGGAAGCGAGCAGCCTCCCACCGTCCGCAGACGGCTTCGTCCCTGCTTGGCCTTGCTCCCGGCGGGGGTTACCTGGCCACGCGCATTACTGCGCGCGCCGGTGGTCTCTTACACCACCTTTTCACCCTCACCACCTTGCGGTGGCGGTTTGTTTCTGTGGCCCTTTTCCGGCAGGTTAGCTCCTTAAAAGGAGGGGTCCCCGCCCCGGGTGCTATCCGACGCCGTGCTCTCTGGAGTGCGGACTTTCCTCGACCCCGCATCGCAGGGCCGCGGTCGCCCGACCGGCCCGAGGTTAATTTCATCATACCCGCAGCGCGCCCAATCGTCAACACCGAATTGATATAATGACCTCATGCTGCATCTGCGCGCCATCACGCTGCGCCACTTTAGCGAAACCCGTTTCCCCTTCAGCCTGCCCATCCTGCGCGGGTGGGATCAACTTGTCTTGCGGGCGCCGGTCACCTTCTTCGTGGGCGAAAACGGATCGGGTAAATCCACGCTCATGGAAGCCATCGCCATTGCCGCCGAAATGGTCACCGTCGGCAGCCAACCCGTCAAAACCGACCCTTCCCTGGACCCCCAGCGCGAACTGAGCCAGTACCTGCGCCTGGCCTGGAACAAACGCACCCGCAAAGGTTTCTTTTTACGCGCCGAAGACTTCTTTGGATACGCCCGCCGCCTCAACCAGATGCGCGCAGAAATGGAAGCCGACCTGAAAACCGTGGAGCGCGAATATGCCGGCCGCTCCAATTATGCCAAAAGCCTGGCAAAGATGAGTCATGCCGGGCAACTCGCCGACATGCAGCGCCGCTACGGAGAAGGGCTGGATGCCCGTTCGCACGGCGAAAGTTTTCTGTCGTTCTTCCAAAGCCGCTTCATTCCCGGCGGATTCTACCTGCTGGACGAACCCGAAGCCCCTCTCTCCCCCCTGCGCCAGCTGGCGCTCATCGCCGCGCTTAAAACCATGCTCACCCAAAACGCCCAGTTCATCATCGCCACCCACTCCCCTATCCTGATGGCCTTCCCCGGCGCCGACATTTGGTCGTTCGATGACGGGCACATCCACAACGTGAGCTACGATTCGCTCGAACACGTTACCCTCATGCGCAGCTTCTTAGCCAACCCGCGCGCCTTCATCGAACGGTTGTAAGCAGTTTGTTCAGGCTATGAACATAATCACAATGCAAACGGGGTACAATTCAGGAATGTGAATCCAACCCTTGCCAGGAGTTTATCCATGCCCTGCCCCACCCGCATCTTGAATCCGCTCATCATCGCCGCTGTACTGGCTGCGGCGTTTTCTCCCACCTTTAGCCAAACCGTCCGCGCCGAAGACACACCCGCCCCCGAAACTGTGGGATTACCCGGCACCCACCAGGATGAACTGGGCTGCGCTGGTGAGTGGCAGCCCGGCTGCGAAGCCACCCTGCTGACCTACAACGCCGAAGATGATGTCTGGCAGGGCACATTCGAGATCCAGCCCGGAAACGACGACGACAAACGCGGCCCGCGCTACAAAGTGGCCCTGAACGGCAGTTGGGATGAAAACTACGGCGCGCGCGCCAGCCGCGGCGGCGCGGACATCCCGCTGGTTGTGAACGAAACCACCCTGGTCAAGTTTTACTATGACCACAAAACCCACTGGATTACCGACAGTTACAATACTCCCATCCTGGTCGCCATGGGCGACTTCCAAACCCAGTTGGGCTGCGCCAGCAACAACGACGCCGGCTGCCTGCGCTCGTGGCTGCAAGACCCCGAAGGCAGCGGCGCGTACAGCCTCACCACCCGCGCCCTGAAAGCCGGGACGTACACCGTCACCCTGACCCAAAACGAAGACCCCGCTAGTATCATCGGCACGGCCACACAATTCACCGTCAAGGCCGATGGCGACGAAATCTATTTTGGATATGACACCGTGAAAAATGAACTCATCATCAGCACCGAAGGCGCGCCCAAGGGCAGCCTGGCCAAACTGCGCGCCCACTGGGTAAGCGCCGACACCATCCTGTGGAACGTGGTTGGATCGCCCAAGTACACCTATGCCCTGTTCTACGCGCCCGACGCCAACCTGGAACTGACCGTCGATGGCGTGCTGAACGGCACCGAAATCCCGCTCACCTACCAGCGCAGCGGCGCGGGCACGGCGCTCATCCGCAAGTTCCCGCACCTTGGGGCGTACACCGCCTTCACCATGACGGGAGTCAGCCCCGGGCAGGTGCGCGAGATCGTCAAGGCGCAGTTGGCCGTGGTGGTGCGCGACAGCAACGGCAAGGTGGTGGACGTGACCGGCGTGCAGATCCCCGGTGTGCTGGATTCAGTCGCCGCTTACGACGGCCCGCTGGGCGTCACCTGGGAAAATGGCGCGCCAACCCTGCGCGTGTGGGCGCCCACCGCCCGCTCGGTGACGCTGCACCTATTCGATGACGCCGCGACCGAACCAGCCAGTGTGCTGCCCATGGTGAGCGACCCGGTGACGGGTGTGTGGGGCGTGAGCGGCGATGCCGCCTGGGCCGGGAAGTTCTATCTGTATGAGGTCGAAGTCTACGTCCCATCCACTGGCAAGATCGAAAAGAACCTGGTGACCGACCCGTACTCGTTCAGCCTCTCGACCAACAGCAAGCGCAGCCAGATCGTGGATCTGGACGATGCCGCCCTCAAACCGGCTGGCTGGGACACGGTCGAAAAGCCCGCGCTGGCCGCGCCGGAAGATATTGTCATTTACGAACTGCACATCCGCGATTTCAGCATCAGCGACCAGAGCGTGCCCGAAGCATATCGTGGCACGTATAAAGCCTTCACCGTCGCCGACAGCAACGGCATGCAGCACCTGCGCGCCCTGGCCGACGCCGGGCTGACGCACATCCACCTGCTGCCCGCGTTCGACATTGCCAGCGTGAACGAAGATAAAAGCACCTGGCAGACAGTGGACGAGGCCCTGCTGGCCACCTACCCACCCGAAAGCGACCAGCAGGTGCTGGCCGTGAGCGCCATCAACGGCAGCGATGGCTTCAACTGGGGTTACGACCCGCTGCACTACACCGCGCCCGAAGGTTCGTACGCCACCGACCCCAACGGCACGCCGCGCATCGTCGAGTTCCGCGAGATGGTGCAGGCGCTCAACCAGAACGGACTGCGCGTGGTGATGGACGTGGTCTACAACCACACCAACGCCAGCGGACAGAACCCCAACAGCGTGCTGGATAGGGTCGTGCCGGGCTACTATCACCGCCAAAATGCCGACGGCAAGGTGGAAAAAAGCACCTGCTGCGAGAATACTGCCAGCGAGCACGCCATGATGCGCAAGCTGATGGTCGATTCGATTGTGACCTGGGCCAGGGATTACAAGGTGGATGGCTTCCGCTTCGACCTGATGGGCCACCACATGCTGGCCGACATGCAGGCCGTGCGCGACGCGCTCGACGCGCTGACGCTCGAAAAAGACGGCGTGGACGGCAAGTCCATTTATGTGTACGGCGAGGGCTGGAACTTTGGCGAAGTCGCCAACGGCGCGCGCGGTACACAGGCCACGCAGATCAACATTGGCGGCACGGGCATTGGCGTGTTCAACGACCGCCTGCGCGACGCCGCGCGCGGCGGCGGCCCGTTCGACGACCCGCGCATCCAGGGCTTCAGCACCGGGCTGTACTTCACCCCCAGCGCCAACGAAAACCGCCCGCTCGATGCGCAGCTTGGCAAACTGCTCGACTACGCCGACTGGATCCGCCTGGGCATGGCGGGCAACCTGCGCGAATACCAGTTCGAGCGCAACAACGGCGACCTTGTCCCCGGGCGCCTGGTGCTCTACAACGGCTCGGCCGCCGGGTACACGCTCGACCCGCAGGAGAACATCGTCTACGTTTCGGCGCACGACAACGAAACGTTGTGGGATGCCATCAACCTCAAAGCGCCCGCCGAAGCCAGCCTGGCCGAGCGCATCCGCATGAACAACATCGCCCTCAGCGTCACCATGTTCAGCCAGGGCATCCCCTTCTTCCACGCCGGCGACGATATCCTGCGCTCTAAATCGCTCGACCGCAACTCGTACAACTCCGGCGACTGGTTCAACAAACTGGATTGGACGTACGAAACCAACAACTGGGGCGTGGGACTGCCCGCCGAAGGCACCAGCAACTGGGACATTTTCCGCCCGCTGCTGGCCGACCCGGCGCTTAAACCCGCCAAACAAGACATCACCTTCACTGCGGCCGTCTTCCGCGAACTGCTGCAAGTGCGCAAGTCGTCCGCGCTCTTTCGCCTGCGCACCGGCGAGGATGTGCAGAATGCCGTTTCGTTCTACAACACCGGCAAAGCGCAGACCCCCGGCCTGATCGTGATGGGCATCAAGGACACCGGCAACTTCGACCCGACCTACAACGAGATCGTGGTGCTGGTGAATGCCGGGCCCGAGGCGGTCACGTTCGGGCACAGCGATTTCGCGGGCAAGGGCTTCGCGCTGCACCCGGTGCTGCAAAACTCGGTGGATGTGATTGTGCGCGAGGCGTCCTTTAGCGGCGAGACCTTCAGCGTGCCCGGGCGCACCACGGCCGTTTTCGTGCTGGCAGGCGACCCCACCCCCGAGCCTACCGCCACCGCCGAGCCAACCACCGCTCCCACCCCCGAACCGGCCGCCACCCCCGCGCCCCCGGCCGTGGAAGTCACCCCTGCCCCCACACCGACCCCCGAGAGAGGCAACCCCGGCGGGCTGGTGATGAGCATCCTGGGTGTCATCGCCGGGGTGGTGGGATTGCTGGTGTTCTTCACAAGAAAGCGAACGGCGTAAATAACGTTTAGCGGGAGAAGTGCGCCGCACCCTCGGCGGCTTATCCATCAAAAGATGAAACATGACTCACCCCGAAATTAAGGTTTCGCGGGTGAGTTGCCTTTAAGAGCCAATGGGACGCAGATAAACGCCGAAAACGCGGATTTATTGATATTTTTCCGCGTTCCTCTGCGCTTGTCAGCGTCCCATGTTAAATTTGCTGTAAATCTTGCTGGCTTCTCTCAACAAGCTGCTCATGGACACGTTGACAATGTTTCCCTGCACGCTCATGCCAATCTTGGACAGTTCGTTCGTCCAAACCAAAAGCCTTGACGGTCGCTTGAAGCGGACAACCGTAGACCAGCAAGGTTTACAGCAAGTGCAGGCGGATGAAATCAAGGTCAAGACGATGATGGGATCCTGCTGGATGGCATTGGCGATGGCAGTTTTTACCCGGTTATGGTTAGGCGGTGTGGTCAGCCGCAAGCGAGACCTGGATTTGATCCAATCTCTGGCGGACAAAGTACATGCAATTGCGCTTTGTCGTCCTTTGTTACTGGCTGCCGATGCGGCTCTGGCAAATCTTCATGGCATTCATACTTGCGAACCTTCCGCTGTTCTTTCAGGTAAGCCGTTATCCGTGCTACTTGGTGTCCTTCATGGTAAAAAGGTTTTGCCCTTCAAAAACACCCACTTTGCATCCGCGTACCGGTTTTCCCCCGAAAAGTGATAGAATTAGAACGACTGTTCGTAGAATATCCCCACACACACACCATGACCTTCCAACTACAAGCCCCCTTCAAACCGACCGGCGACCAGCCCGAAGCCATTGCCACGCTCGTCAAGGGCGTGCAGGGCGGGCTGAAGAATCAGGTCTTGCTCGGCGCCACAGGCACCGGCAAAACCTTCACCATCGCGTCCATCATTCAAGAGTTGCAAATGCCGGCCATCATCATGGCCCACAACAAGACTCTGGCCGCCCAACTCTATGCCGAGTTCAAAGACTTCTTCCCGAATAACGCGGTCGAGTACTTCGTCTCCTACTACGATTACTACCAGCCCGAAGCCTACGTCCCGCGCCACGACCTGTACATTGAGAAAGAGACCCAGATCAACGAAGAGATCGAGCGCCTGCGCCTGGCAGCCACCACCGCCTTGGTCTCGCGCAAGGATGTCATCATCGTGGCGTCGGTCTCATGCATTTACGGGCTTGGCTCGCCGGATGAGTTTCTGCGCGGCTCGGTCAACCTGAAGGTGGGCGAAATTTATCGCCGCAACGCGCTCATGCGCCAGCTCATCGACGGGCAGTACCAGCGCAACGACATGGAATTGCGCCCCGGCACCTTCCGCGTGCGCGGCGACACGCTCGAACTCATCCCCGCTTACGAAAACAAACGCGGCGTCCGCATCACCTTCTTCGGTGACGAGGTCGAGCGCATCATGGAGTTCAATCCGCTCACTGGCGAGATCTACGCCGAACCGGCCGAAACCAGCATCTACCCCGCCAAACACTACATCACCCCCGACGAAAAACTCAAAGAATCCATTCACGAAATCGAAGCGGAGTTGGAGGGGCGCATTAAACTCTTTCGCGAACAGGGCAAACTGCTCGAAGCCCAGCGCATCGAACAGCGCGCCCGTTACGACCTGGAAATGCTCAAGGAAGTGGGATACTGCTCCGGCATCGAGAACTACTCCCGCCACCTCGACCAGCGCGCGCCGGGCACGCCGCCCTGGACCCTGATCGACTTCTTCCCCTCGGAGTACCTGCTGGTGCTCGACGAGAGCCACATGACCGTGCCACAGATCCGCGGCATGTACAACGGTGACCGCGCCCGCAAAGAAACGCTGGTCGAGTACGGCTTCCGCCTGCCCAGCGCCATGGACAACCGCCCGCTCAAGTTCGCCGAGTTCGAGAAGCGCATGGGGTACACGCTTTACACCTCCGCCACGCCTGGCCCCTACGAAATGGAACGCGCCCAACAGGTGGCCGAGCAGATCATCCGCCCTACCGGGCTGGTGGACCCCGAGGTGGAGGTGCGCCCCACCCAGGGCCAGGTGGACGACCTGGTCAAAGAGGTCAAGCGTCGGGTTGAGAAGCGCGAACGCGTCCTGGTCACCACGCTCACCAAGCGCATGGCCGAAGACCTGTCGGAATACCTGAAGGAACTGGGCATCAAAGTCCACTACCTGCACTCCGAGGTGGAAACGCTCGAGCGCATCGGCATCCTGCGCGACCTGCGCCTGGGCGTGTTCGACGTGGTGGTGGGCATCAACCTGCTGCGTGAGGGGCTCGACCTGCCGGAGGTGTCGCTGGTGGCCATCCTGGATGCGGACAAGGAAGGTTTCCTGCGCTCCGAGACGGCCCTCATCCAGACCATTGGGCGCGCGGCCCGGCACGTGAACGGGCGTGTCATCATGTATGCCGACCGGATGACCGACTCGATGAATGCGGCCATCACTGAAACGAACCGCCGCCGCGCCAAGCAGGTGGACTACAACCGGGAGCACGGCATCACCCCGGTGGGCATTCACAAAGCCATCCGCGACCTGACCGACTCGCTCTCCTCTGAAGGCAAGGAGCGGGCCATGGCGGTGGGCGAGGAGAAAGGAAAGTACCGGGCCGGCAAGGGCGGCGTGGATGCCACCGCCCGGCGCGAGATGGAGCGTGTGATCGCCGAGTTGGAAAAGCAAATGAAGGAAGCGTCCAAGAACCTGGAGTTCGAGCGCGCGGCCGCCCTGCGCGACGAGATGTATGAGTTGAAGTCCGTTTTGGCCGATGACGCCAGCCTGAAACCGATGGAGCGATTGAGGCTGCTGGCCGGCGAAGAATGATCACAAAAGATAGGATGCGATGATGACTGAGAAAAAAACAACCCCCAAAAAATCTGCCGCAGGGTTCAGCGCCGAAGAAAAAGCGGCCATGAAAGAACGCGCCAGCGAAATGCGAGTGTCCAAAAAAGTGGATGGCGAGGCTGCCGTTATGGAAAAAATCAACGCCATGCCGGAGCCTGAGCGCAGCATGGCCCTGCGCCTGCACCAACTTATCAAGGAAAGCGGACCCAGCCTCAGGGCTAAAACCTGGTATGGCATGCCGGCCTATACCAAAGATGACAAGGTAATTTGCTTCTTTCAGGCTGCCAGCAAGTTTGGCACCCGCTATGCCACACTTGGCTTTAGTGATGCGGCGGCGCTGGATGATGGCAATATGTGGCCGGCGTCTTTTGCGTTGATGGACTTGACGCCTGCCGAAGAAGAAAGGATTCGCGCGCTGGTCAAAAAAGCGGCCGGGTAGCATTGCACACATGAAAAACGCCCCGTCTCTGGTTGGGAGGCGGGGCATTTGCTTTCACTGTCATTCGTTCTTCTGCGCCTGGCTTTGGATCCGGGTTTCCGGTCGATGATGAGGTTATTGTTTCTTGGCCCACTGTTCGATTTTGTCATCGTCCCAGGCCCAGAACCAGTGGAATTGTTTGAGTGTGGTCGTAATATTCTCCTATCTCACCAATTTTTGGTGATCTTTCCATTGCTTGCCATGATCTCGCAGCGGCGGATATGCTCTTTGATGACCGCCTTACCCTTGGGGGTCAGGGCGTAGGTTTTGCGCCGCTCTGTTTCGCCGACCTTGACGATCAGCCCTTCGCTCTCGAGCGTGGTGAACGCGCCATAAAGCGTGCCCGGGCCGATCTTGACCGTGCCTTCACTCATCGCTTCCACCTTTTGCATCACGCCGTATCCGTGCAGCGGTTCTGACAGTGCCAGCAGGGTGTAGGCAGTCGATTCGGTCAGGGGCAGGTATCGGGTGATAGGGTCGCTCATGTGTCGCCTTTCGTTATATCGCATAAAGATATATCATCTAAAAATAGAATATCACGCGATATATCGTTTGTCAATATATTAACACAGCTTTCGTAAAGCCGTAGTATGTCGCGCCATTTTTGATGGCATCCGTTTTAAACCCTGGTCTTTTGCTTATAAGCGGGATAACCCAACCCATTTGGTGCGATGACAATCACTTGAAACCTTTCCAGAAGTTTTTGAAATCCTTCATAGAACCTTTACATCCGCGCAGTATCCTATGGACAGTAAGCCGGCACACGCCGAACCTGTTCAAAAAGGAGAACAAACATGAAAAAGACAATGATTGCAACACTGGTCGCTCTGATGATTCTTGGGGTCGCATCGACCGCAGCCTTCGCACAAAGCGCCGACCCGGTAGCCTATCACCGTGGCGGGGGGCGCGGCCCGTTCGGCGGCGGCAACCCTGATCATCCCCTGCACCCCTACATGGTGGATGCCCTGGCCGCCGCGTTGAAGATGGAAGCGGCAGAGGTCGAGGCCGCCCTGGCCGAAGGCAAAACCGGGTACGACATCGCGCTCGAAGCCGGAATCGCAGAAGCGGACATCCCGGACCTTCTGCAGACGGCCCACGAAACGGCTCTTTCTGAGGCGGTGCAAGCAGGCGTGCTCACCCAGGCCCAGGCCGACTGGATGCTGCAGCGCATGGCCCAGCGTGGCTATGGCAATGGCGACTGCACCCAGGGCGGCACCCGCCCACAGGGTGGCGCCGGTATGAAGTACGGGCGCGGCATGCACGGTGGGCGCGGGCAGCAGCCAGCCACCCCGTAATGGCTTCTTCCTCCCTCCAACAAGAAGGGCGACCCAACTGGGTCGCCCCTCAATGCTTTCCGTGCTGCGTTTGACTCAGGCAATTTGCGACTTGACAAGTTCGATTCCCAGGGCCGTGATCTCTCGCAGGCGTTCAGGGGTGCTCAGCCCCAGCAGGGCAATGGTCACGCCGTTGGGGCCGTACAGCGCGGCCAGTTGGGTGCCGTATCCACTTTGGACTTGTTTCATGGGGTTTTTTAGGGCCCAATTGACCAGCGGTGTGACCACCCACGGGTTCAGGGTTTGCCGCGCGGCCGCCAGGTTGCTGGTGAAAACCATAAAGTGCTGCTCCAGGCGCGGGTCCATGTTTTGCATCGGTTGGGCGTTTTCAATACCGGGCGTGTCTGCGCCCGAGAAGCCATAGATGCTCATCGACTGTTTGAGGAGCATGTTGCTCAGCCCGCCAAAGATCCCGCTGGTGCTGGCTTTTTGGCCGGGCATGACCTGGGCGATGTAGATAAAACCGCTGTCCAATTTGAAGTCTGGCGAAGCCCAGCGCGTGACCGGGGCATTGCCATAGGCGCGGGTGTCCATGCGCCAGCGCACACCGTCGGTGAGGTGCTCCTCTTCCTGGTTCCCGGTGACGGCTTGCTGCGCTTCCTGGTAGATATCGGCGTAGGATTGATTTCTGCGCTCCTGCGGGGTGGATTGCACTGCCATGTCTGTGCCGCTCACGCCGATGAACGCGCGCAGTTGGTTGGCCATGGTTTCACGCGGGCCCAACCCGCCGGAATAATACTCACGAAACGGGATGCTTTCGCCAGTGTGCAAGCGGACGGCCACACGGTAGGTGGGCGTGCGCCGCCGCCTCGAGCCGCGCTTCGAACTGCTGATGCTCATCTCCACCTCGATGGCGGCAATGTCTGCAAACGGGACCACCTTTTGGCTGCGCTTCAGGATGGAGCGGTAATCCAGCATGAGGGTGCGGGTGCGCCGGTCAGCCGTGATGGTCAGGCTGGAGGTGAGCGCGATGAGCGCTCCGCCGATGCCGCCGAAGATCAACCCGAAAAAAAAGGGCGCATCGGGCGTGAGCAGGATGAACACGCCAATTGCCAGGAATGCCGCGCCAAAAAACCACAATCCAAGCGGACGGTCGTGGATGATGAGTTCAGAATCAGTTTTTTCCATGACTTCCTCCGAAATTAAAAAGAGCACTGCAAACAGTATACAGTGCTCCTGATAGACTGGCAATAACTTACGCCAAGCCTAAAAGCCTTGCCACCGTAGCGGTCAGGAACGTGACCAGGAAGGCCATGCCGAGAGTGATGACCACGCTCAGGGCGGCCCATTTTTTGCTGTTGGTTTCCTTGTAGATGGTCAGGATGGTGGTGGCGCACGGGTTGTGCAGCAGCGCGAACAACATCAGGTTGA
This sequence comes from Anaerolineales bacterium, assembly GCA_034433165.1. Taxonomy (GTDB): domain Bacteria; phylum Chloroflexota; class Anaerolineae; order Anaerolineales; family Villigracilaceae; genus DAOUAP01. The sequence continues at coordinate 18,677 of DAOUAP010000056.1, forward strand.
CGGCCGTCAGCATTGTCCAGCCGTGGGTGCCCACCAGCAGCGCGTGGATGGCGTCGTTGGTGGCCGGGCCGTCGATCATCATGCCCGCGCCTATGTAGACCATCATCATCGTGGGCACCACGATCTCGTTGGCCGGGATGGCGATGATGTAGGCCAGCAGGATGACGCCATCCAGCCCGAGCGCCAGCCCCAGCGGGTTGAGCCAGTCGGCGATGGCGCGGGCCAGGTTGGCGTCGCCATACGGGATGTTGGCCAGGATCCAGATGATGGCCCCGGCCGGGGCGGCCGTCTGCATGGCGCGCCACAGCACGAACAGGGTGCGGTCGATGAGCGAGGTGTACAGGATGCGCCCGATGTTGGGGCGGCGGTAGGGGGGCAGTTCCAGCGTGAAGGCGCTGGCTTCGCCTTTGAGCACGGTGCGCGACAGCAGCCACGACATCAAAAAGGTGAACCCGATGCCGATCAGCACCACGCCCACCACGGTGGCGGCGGCAATGACCGATGAGGCAAATCCGCTGAACCCGGCCGCCACGAAAATCGTGCCGAGCATGATGAGGGTGGGGAAGCGCCCGTTGCACGGGACAAAGTTGTTGGTGAGGATGGCGATCAGCCGTTCGCGCGGCGAGTCGATGATGCGGGTGGCCACCACCCCGGCCGCGTTGCAGCCGAAGCCCATGGCCATCGTCAGCGCCTGTTTGCCGTGCGCGCCGCTCTTGCGGTACAGCCAGTCCAGGTTGAAGGCAACGCGCGGCAGGTAGCCCAGGTCTTCGAGGATGGTGAAGGCCGGGAAGAAGATGGCCATGGGCGGCAGCATGACGCTGACGACCCAGGCCAGCCCACGGTACACGCCATCCCACAGGAAGCCGGTGATCCACCACGGGATGTTGAGCGCCTTGAAGAGCGCGTTGCCCTGGTCGCCCACCCAGAACAGCAAGGTGGCAATGGCTTCTGATACCACGTTGGCGCCCGAAACGGTCAGCCAGATGATGACGGCCAGCATGGCCAGCATGATGGGCAGCCCGTAAATGGGCGAGGTGACGATGCGGTCGATGCGCTGGTCAAGGTCGTATTTTTTGTCGGCCGCGGTCTTGACGGCCCGGCGGGCCATTTGCTCGGCTTCGGCGTACAGCGATTTGACGATCTCATCGCGGAACCCGGAGGAGAGCCCGCCGCGCAGGGCTTCTGCTTTTTGTAGAATGTCGTTTGATTCCATTTTTGTTTTTTCCACAGATTGAACAGATGGCGGGTTGTATTTTGCAGATAAGGCAAAAATTTGTGCTGTTATCTGAAATCCACGCCATCTGTGGATTGAATTTACTGTCGCCCTTTCACAGACATTTTGCGGCTGAACTGCACATCGGCGCGGCGTTGGCGGGCCATCAGCTCGGGCAGCTCGCCGTTGGTGAGCGCCTTCTGCACGCGGGCGTCGCCATCCAGCAGGCGGATGGCCACCCAGCGCGCGTTGGGGATGCCTGGCACGGCCTGCTCAATGAGGGGCACCAGTTCGTCGATGGCGCGCTGGAATTCCGTGGTGCCCTGCACGCGCCGCGGGCTGGTGGTAACCGAGCCGTCGATCACACCGGCCACCGTTTGCAGCAGGGTGGAGATGCCTTCGCCGGTGCGGGCGGTGATGGGGATGGCCGGCACGCCCAGGTCGCGGGCCAGGCTGCGGGAATCCACCTCCAGCCCTTTGCGGCGGGCTTCATCCATCAGGTTGATGGCCACCACCACCTTGTCGGTGATCTCCATGACCTGCATCACCAGGTTCAGGTTGCGTTCCAGCGCGGTGGCGTCGGTGACCACGATGGTGCAATCCGGCTGGCCGAACAGGATGAAATCACGCGCCACTTCCTCATCCTGCGAAGCGGAGAGCAGCGAGTAGGTGCCGGGCAGGTCCACCAGTTTGTAGCGCACGCCGTTGAACTGGTAGCCGCCCTCGGCGCGTGTGACCGTCTTGCCCGGCCAGTTGCCGGTGTGCTGCTTGAGCCCGGTGAGCGTGTTGAAGAGCGTGCTCTTGCCGGTGTTGGGGTTGCCGGCCAGCGCGATCACGCGGTCAAAGTTATCGACCTTGAGCCCCATCTGCTCCAGGTGGGTGTAGGCCGGGCAGGTTTCGCAGTTTTCGGTAGGTAAAGCGATTTTTTCAGGCATAAGAGTTCCTTTTTAGGTTTGCCTGTTTATCCGTTGTCCTGTCTATCCGTTTTTTTTTCGATACCGGAATAACGGTCTAACGGGTCAACAGTCTAACGGGATACCGGCTTGACCCAGATCTGCTCGGCCTGGTCTTTGCGCAGGGCGATGAGGGTGCCGCGCACGCGGTAGGCGCGCGGGTCGCCGAAGAAGTTTTTCAGTTCGGGGTAGATGAGCGTGCCGGGGGTCAGCCCCAGGTCCAGGAAGCGGCGGCGGGTAAAGCCCTGCACGCCCTCGTCGAGCGCGACAATTTCGGCCCGCTGGTCGTGCGCCAGCTGCCAGAGAGGCAGCGCGCCCTTGACCAGGCGCTCGTTTTCGGGCAGCGCCGCCACATGGATGTTGGCCGCCACAGCCGGGGCCAGGCGATATTCGCTCTCGCCGTCCGAGAGCACGTAGCGTTCGGGTGTTTTTTCCAAAATGCGGAGGGTCTGCCCCAGGCGCAATCCCGCGGCCGTGATCTGCTGGTACGCGATGGCGGGTTCATCCTCCAGGTGGACCACGCGCGCCACCTCATCCGACTCCCACGCGGTCAGCGGGGTGCCAGCCTGGCGGGCCAACTGCCCCGCGCGGGTGGGGATGGGATCGCCGTGCGGGTCGGTGGCGGGGAAGCCCATGGCCGCATCCAGCGCGTCGAGCTCCGCTTCGCTCAGGGTGTGTTCGCGGCGGTGGGCTTCATTGTGCACTCTTTGGAGCGGCATGCGGGCTTCGTCGGCCAGGTAGCGCTCCCACAGGCGGTGGGCGCGCACCACATGTAGCGCCCAGCGTTCGCCTTCGGGGGTAAGGTGCAGCTCCAGCCCACGGTGCTCGACCAGGTTCTGCGAAGACATATCTGCGATGAGTTTCATCACTTTGGCGGTGGACAGGCTGAGGGTGCCGGCGAGCGATTCCGGCGAGGCGTGGCGTCCCTGTTGTTCACGGTCGAGCAGGTGCTTGAGGGCATCCTCCACCCATTCGCGCTGGCGTATCTCGCGCCAGGCGGCCAGGCGGGCCAGCACGCCGTAGGTGGGCAGGAACAGGAAAAGCAGTCCGAGGATGAGGATGACAATGAGCCAGGCAGTGAGCGGCATGGGTTTCTCCAGTGGTTATTTTATGATCTCGATAAAAATCTGGCGGGTGATGGCGACGCCAATCACGCGGGGCGGGGCGGGGGCCGGTCCCACTTCCAGCGTCAGGTTTTGGTCGTAGGGTGAATAGTCGAGCGCCTCGACCTGCGCGCCGGGGGTCAGCCCGAGACTGTCGAGATGGCGCAGCAGGGCCGGGTCGCTGGCCTGCACACGCACGATGCGCGCCTTCTGGCCGGGGCGCAGCGCGGAGAGCGGCTGCGAAGCATCTGGCGGCATGACCAGTTCTGGCGTGGGGATGGGCTCGCCGTGCGGGTCGCGCTGCGGGTGGCCGAGTGCGGCCGCAATACGCGCCTCGAACTCTTCGCTGATGACGTGTTCCAGGCGGCAGGCCTCTTCGTGGACGTTATCCCACGAGTAGCCGAGGATGGTCACCAGGTAGGTTTCCAGCAGCCGGTGGTGGCGGATGACCTCCAGCGCGGCGCGTTCGCCTTCGGTGGTGAGGGTCGCGCCCTGGTGCTTGCGGTAATCCACGAGCGGCGGGGTGGCGGCGGCCAGCTTTTGCAGCATGCCGGTCACCGAGGCAGGGGCAATGCCCAGGCGCGCGGCCAGGGCGGTGGTGCTGGCGGAGTCCCCATCTTCGCCGAGCTCGTAAATGGTTTTCAGGTAATCCTGAATGTTTTGGGTGAGGGGTTCTTTCATGGCTAAAAAATAATTTAGGTTAGACTAAATTAGAATAGCAAAAAAAAGCAGCCTTGTCAATAGGCAGATTTCTGCTTTTGGTTGATTTCTATGCTGAAGGTGGTTTGCCCTGTTGTCTTGCGCGAATCCATCCAAACCGGAGCAGTACCAACATCTGTGCCATCAGCGTGATGATGGCGAGACCATTGAGCACATGCTGCGTGATGGGCATATTGAACTGCGGCTGCCGCCGGTTGGCGAACTGTTCCAGCTTGTCGCGCTCGTTGACTTTGAAGCGTTCGAACAGCGCCAGCCCGTTCTCCTCAGGGTAGATCAGGCTGGCGGGGTTGGTCATGTTCAGGTAATTGGCATCCTGGGCGTAGATGCTGCCGACCCTGACCTGTGGCTTAAAATCCTGCAACTCATACCCGAACAGCGCTTCGTAGAGGAGCAGGCTGCTCGAATTGCGGTCGATGGCTTCGATGTCGAGATCGTCGCCGATCTTTTGGATGGGGAAGGTCTCCCCGGCGCGGATCTGCCAGTATACTTCCCGCAGCGGTTTGATCTCGATGAATCGCAGGTGGGATTGGGGCGAAATTGCCAGGTAAGGGGTCAGGGATGCCAGTGCCAGTCCGTTCAGAAACAGGAAGAGGGTGGTATTCCTGGCGCGCTTGAAGAGATGGTTCAGGTAGAACGAGGCGAGAAGCGCAATGGGCAGGATGAATGCCGATGTGTTGCGTGTGTTAACATGCATCGAGCGGATGAACGGCAGCATCTTGCTAAATACGTAGAATGGACCTTCGGTGATGATATACTGCGCCAACGCGGATGCAGCCAGCAGGAGCAGGACGGCTGCTATGACCTGGCTACGTCCTGGCCTGGTGCGGCTGCGGGCGAACCTGACCAACTGCCAACCCACTCCAATGCCAAGCACGATTACTGCCAGCCCGGAAATGGCTGCATCCAACTCCCAGAGCTGTATGTCCATGCCGGTGCGGGCCTGCAGGTAGGCTTGGATAGCGTTTGGGTCGCGCCCAAAAAGCAATCGTTGCGGAACGATGAGGGTGGTACCAATAAGTTGGAAAAAGATGCCGGTTAATTTTTGGAGCGTACCAGCCGCATAGGAATCGTAAACTTCACGGGGGAAGAAACGCATAAAGGATTGCACCGCGTAAAGTTTGCTACCCATCAACGGCAATGTGAGTAGCACACCTGTTAATAGTGTTTTCGTGAGGTGAGGAAAATCGAAGGCCTGCGGGCGAAGCAAATAAGCCAACGGCATAACCAGTGCGCTCGAAAAGGCGAAGATAACCAGGATATAAAACCCGCCTGAGTAGATCACCGAAGCAACCAGCAACGAGAGCATCATCCCCGCCCCCCAGGGAGGCAGGCGGCGGGTAAGCAGGAGGTATGGCACGATTGGCAGGAGCGGGAATTGCAGAAAGCTGACATGCCCAATGAGCATGTGACCCAAATAAAAGCCGCTGAATGAGAAAAAGATCGCGCCGAGCGTGGCGGCCTTCATTTCAAACTTGAGGATTTCCCGCTGGAAGATGTATGCGCCGACATACCCAATCGCAGTGAAAACTCCCAGCGCGGTCAGGAAAGCTTGCCAGGGATCGAGCCAGAACATCAGCAGTTGGGCGAGCGAATATTCCAGGTGATGTGGGTTGGCAAAGGCGGGCAATCCACCGCCGAAATTGGGGGTGTACCACTGTATGGCCAAGCCGTTGAGCTTGAGGTGCAGGTAGGTGTCGATCAGGCGCGGCATGAAAAAGCCGAAATCCTGTCCCACCCAGGGATAGTCGCGGTTAAGGTTATATATGTAAAACGCCACGATGCAGCCAATATTGAACCCGTGCAGGGTGAAAAAAGCCAACTTTGCACGCATGGGCGGTTTTTATTCTTTCAGGAACTTGACTTCGGGAAAATCGGGGTTGGGGCCATCGAACAGGGGCGTGGGGGTGTCCCTGAATTGCTGTTCGAAGAAGGCCAGCACATAATTCTGGATGAGGAACTGCACCCGGTCACCGTTGATGGGTCCTTTGAGTCCCAACTGCGTTGCGAGGGGCGAAAGGGCTGGCAGGTCGCTGAAGTCGTAGTGCCTGGCGCCGGTGATCGACATGATGGCCAGCGGTTGCGCCAGGTGCGGGTAGAAGCGGTTGAAGAGTTCGTTGTTGCGGCTGTCCACATCATCGCTCCAGGCCTGGCTGAAGAAGGTGGCGAAGGGCTGGGTAAGTCCGTTATCGAGCACCTGCTCGGAAGCGGGGCGCATGAACGGGTCGAGCGGGAAGGCGGCCTTGCAGCGCGGGTCGCTGCCGCAGAACTGGATGGCGGCCCCGCCGCCGGTGGAGTGACCGAACACACCCACCCGCGACAGGTCCAGGTTGCCCGTGAAGCGGCCGTTGGCATCGTTGTCATTGAGTTCGGTCAAGGTGTCGAGGGTGTAGGCCAGGTCGCCGGACCACTGATTCACCAGCAGGCGCGCGGCGGTCTCGTATTCATCGTCTGGAGCGTCGTCGGGCAGGGCGGCCGGGTTGTTGGGGGCCACCTGCCCATCGGGGAAGACGGTCAGCACACTGCCGTAGGTATGCTCCATGCTGGCAACGATGTAGCCATGGCTGGCCAGGTCTTGCATGAGGAAGGTGCTCTGGGCGCGGAATCCGTTCCAGCCATGCGAGAAGAGCAGCACCGGGTACGGGCCGCCACTGGGGTCGAGTGGGGCATCCTGGTAGGCGTTGGATTTGGAGTAGACCAGGTGGTCGAGGAAGAAGCCGGGCAGGTTGATGTAGGTGGCGATGGCCGGGGCGACCAGTTCGGCGTTGAGCATCCAGGGGGCGAGTTTGTCGTTGGGCCCGGGGGTGGCCGGGTACCAGACCTGCACCATGTACTTGCGCGGTTCATCTTTACCGGAATACAACTCCGGGCGGCTGTTATCCATCAGCACGTAGGTGACGGTGCCGACCTGGTACGGCCCGCGCGGGGCGGCCACAGACGGGACCGGCAGCAGGGCCGGCAGCGCCGTGGAAACGGCCAGCACGAGCAGGGTGGCCAGCGTTGCGGCCAGGGCGCGGCCGCCCGGCCGGGCGCTGGATGGCGTTTGGGCGCGGGCTTTCATGAAGGCCGGCAAGCTTAAAAAAAAGAAGATGATGCTCAGCCCGTAGAGCGGGAACATCTGCCAGCGCAGGCCTTCCACGTTGGCGTGTGTGGCGGTAACAACCAGCGCAAAGGCGGGCAAAATGCCCACCGCCTGCGGGCGGCGGCGTCCGGTGATGAGCGGCCAGAGCAGGTAAAACGTGAGAATGATCGGGATGAAGATTTCGAGCGGGCGCATAGGGGATTTACCTTTCAGGGTGTGGTTGAGGGCATCAGGCCACTGGCAGTCAGGTCGGTGACCAGCTTTTCCCCCCAGGGCGAACCGGATTTGTAGAACACGCCAGGTTGCCCGAGCGGGGCATCCACAGTGACCCACGCGCCGCCCGTGTAGGTTTTGCCGCTCCACAGGTGCACCCACGCCCCGGCCGGCAGGTAGGCATCCACGCTGGCGGTGTCTTCATCGAGCACGGGCGCAATGATGAAATCGGGGCCGAGCATGAACCCCTGGTAGCTGATCGTCCATGTTTCGGGGTCGTCGGGGTAATGGATGAAGGGATGGCGCACCACGGGCAGCCCGGTTGCGGTGGCTTCGTCCACGAGCGTTTTGCGGTAGTCGAACAAGGCGGTATAAACCTTGGACCAGTAGGCGAACGCGTCCAGCGTCTTGGTGTTCGTGTAGAACTGCACGTTGTTGTCGGGTTGGTTGCCTTCGTGGGTGCGGAAGATGGTGGTGAAGGCGTTCAACTCCATCCAGCGCAGCAGCAGTTCCTGCGAGCGGTGGTAGTTGCGCAGCGGGTTGGTGATGGTCGTGTAGCCGCCGATGTCGGAGTGGTTGTAGGCGAACCCGGCCAGCCCGGAGGTGTTGAGGGCGGTCACGGCGGTCTTGATGCCGTCATGCTCATCCCACGAGACCATCTGGTCGCCGGCCCAGAACAGGGTGGCGTAGCGCGGCGACTGGGTGAAGGCGGCCCGGTTGAAGAAAACGATCTCGCCGCCCAATTCATCGGCCACTTCACGGTTGAGGCGCGCCCACAGCACGGGATAAAGGTTGTGGAGGTATGCGCCCGTACCGAAGCTGAGGTTGGCATCGTATGGCAGCCCCTCGCCGAAATCGGCCATCCAGCCGCGCGCCCCGCTTCCGGCCACCTGTTCCTTGAGCACATCCTTCATCCAGGCGTAGGCGGCCGGGTTGGTCAGGTTCACCATGCCGAAGTAGAAATCGGTGTTGAGCACCAGGTAGGGCTCGCCCTGGGCGTTTGTGACGAGATAACCGTTCTGTTTGGCTTCCTGGAAGAGGTCGCGGCGCATGTTCGGCTTCAGGCCGCCGATGTTGGCTAGGTAGGGGCTGGTGTACACCATCACGCTGGCATCGTCGGCAGCCAGATCGCTTACCAGCGCGTCCCAGCCGGGGTAACGGTCGGTGTCCAGTTCCCAGTTCCACCACAGCTGCTTGCCAAACGAGGTGGTGCGCTGTCCCACCCAGTCTTGCAGCCAGAAGGCGGCGATGGGGGTATCACGCTGCTGGAGCTGCGCCCAAACTTGGCGCACCTTGTCGGTGCCGCCCTGCATGCCCACGATGGCGCCGCTGTGCACCCAGCGTGGCAGGGGCTGCATGCGGATGGGGGCGGTGTAGCTGGCGATGATCTCTGCCGGGGAGTTGCCCTGGATGAAAGCGCCGCTGATGTAGGAGGCAAAGGCGGCCACCTGCACCCGGTCTGGCTGGCGCAGGTCGAAGGTTGTGTACGCCTCGCCGCTGGTCAGCACGGCGCGCAGCTGGTTTGTGATGTAGAATGGCACGGGCGCATAGGTGGTGAAGGCGTCGCCGCCCGCGCCGCCGTTGGTCAGGTTGGCGCCGGTGGTGATCGGCTCTGCGCCGCGCCCCACGCCCTGTTCACTGACCCAGATGGGCACGCGCTGTCCCTTCATATCAAAATATGAGAATTGTTCGCCAAAGCCAAAAAAGTGTTCATCCGTGTTGGATTGGTAGGTGAGGTAGGCGCGGTTGTAAATATCCGGGTTGTGGGTGGTGCCCAGGAAGGAGAGCACGTTGGGGTCGTTGGTCAGGTCGAAGCGCATACCATAATCGACCAATTCGCTGCCGCAGTACAGCTTGCCGAAGATGAGAAAAGACATCCCGCCGCCCTCGGTGTTGATGCCCATTTGTTCCACGGTCTGTTTTCGGCAGGAGACCAGGATCGTGTCTTCAAAGGTGAACATGCCGCGGTGCTCGTTGACGGTTTCACTGCCACCCGCGGCGCTGAAGAAAGCCTGCCCTGGCAGGCTTTGCCAGAGCGCATCCTTCGTCCGCGCGATGTGGTGGATGGAGAGTTGCCCGCCGTCTTCGGCGCTCCAGCGGATGCGGAACCGGCCCATCTCATACTCTGCCGAGGGCACCCGGTTCCGGTCGAAACCCAGGCTGGCGCGGGCCTGTGGGTGTGGGTTGCGAATGAGCAGCCCTGCGCCATAGGACAGGAGGATGATGAGGGCAAGCAGGGCAAGGATGCTGATAGGTTCTCGTTTCATCTCGGGCATTCTCAGGGTCTATTTTTCAAGGATTATTGCGGTGATCGTTTCGCTGCGCGCATCGAACAGCAATCCTTCGGCCGCATAGATGCCGGGCGGGCACCCCCCTTGTTGGATGGCGGCCGCAATGGCTGTCATTATTGCATCAGGGGTGGTCAGTCCGTCCAGCGCCAGGGTGCAGGCTTCGGCGCGCGGGAAGCGGTTGCGGTTGGCGGTCAGGGTGTCGATGGCGGCCTGGGTGCCCACGATGCGCGGCAGGTTGAAACGGTCAAAATTCGGATCGTAGGGTGCAGGGATATACTCGGCGCGGAAGGCATAATCGGCGATCATGGCGCCCATAAGGGATTTACCCTCGGGGGTCTGGTAACCCCGGATGATGCGCTGGGCAGACAATTTTGGGGGCCAATGGCCATAGGGCAGGGCAATGATGTTATTCAGGCGCGGCACCAGGTCGGTGCGCCCGGCTTTGGCAAGCAACTCGCGCAGGTAGCGGTCGTTCCAGTAGAATTCGTAGGTTAGGTTCTCGTTATCGGTCAGGTCGAGACGGGCGTGTGTGTAGGTATGGTTGTATGGGATCAGGTCGTGTTCGATGCACCAGACGATGGCCTGGGTCAGTTTTTCTTCCCAGTCTGGTTTGTCGGGGCGGGCGTAGAGCTTGTCGCCCAGGTTGGCGAACAGCGCGCCGTTGAATCCGATGCCCGGGTTTTGGAGGTAGAAATCCCACCAAATGCCAATGCCAGAGTTGAGCGTGGGTGTTCCATCTTCGCCGAGGGTGATCTGGTTGTTGAAGAACAGGTCATCCATGGTAAAGATGATCGGGCTTTTTCCGGGCGGCACGCGCAGGTCGCCGTTGAGCCAATTTTCGAGCGGAACGAAAGTGTAATCGAGCGCGTACAGGGCTTCGAGATGGGCGCGGAAATCCGAAAACCGAATCTTGTTGGCGTCAGAGTTGGGTGAGCTGTCATCGGCGAACTGGTGGTAGAGCAGGGCCGGCGCGAGCGGGTCCTGCCGCCAGACGGTGGCGGTTATCTGGCGGGTGGTGATGGGCGGGGGGGCGGTGGGCGTGGGGGTGGGTGCCTGGCGGGTGGGGGCAGGTGTGTCTGGGATGAGCACCGGGGTGGGTGTAATTTGGACTGTGGGGATTGGGGTGGGTGTTGGGGCACAGCCCGCCGCAAGTATCAGGATAACAGTAAAGAAAAATGGTATTCTGGCAAGCAATCGAAATTTCAAATGGCACCCCGCTGGAATTGGGTTTTGGGCGTGGCGTCATTATAGCAAGACTCTGGTAAATTGCACCGCCTGCTTTACCAAAAAGACCCGGCGGGCGGGTCTTTTTGAGTCATTTTGACAGTTTGTCGCTGGCTGCATCGAGGGCTGCGACTTGCTCCGGGGTCAAACGCCAGCCGATGGCGCCGGCATTCATCTCTGCCTGACGCACGTTTTTGGCGCCGGGGATGGGCAGGGTGCCTTTGCATATACACCAGTTGAGCGCCACTTGAGCGGGAGTTTTGCTGCCCTGGTCCTGTCCGATTTCGGTCATCAGGCGCAGTAAGGGTTGTACTTGCTGGAGATAGGATGGGTTGTAACTTGCGCCGCGTAACCCGGGCGGTGGGTTTTGGGGGGTGTATTTGCCGGTGAGAATGCCTTTGGCAAGCGGGGAGTAGGCTATCACACGCACTCCAAGTTCCTGGCAGCGCGCCAGCAAGCCGCTTTTTTCGATGCGCCGGTCGAGCAGGTGATATTCCACCTGGTTGGAGGCCAGCGGAATATCGAACCGGGCCAGGGTGGTGTAGGCGCGCTGCATCTGGTTTTTATCGTAGTTCGAAACGCCCACAGCACGGGTGAGGCCCAGGCGGTGCGCCATGGCCAGCCCCTGGGCGTAAGTTTCGATGGGTACGATGGGGCTGGGCCAGTGAACCTGATACAGGTCCACCCTATCCAACCCCAGGCGTTCCAGGCTGTTGCGCAGGGCTGAAACAACGCTGCTTTTTGTCCAGCGCCAGGGAAGCGGAAAGAATTTGGTGGCCACCCGCACAGGCTTGTCTGTTTTTTTGATGAGCGCGCCGAGGATTTGTTCCGAACGTCCCTGCCCGTACACCTCAGCAGTGTCGATGAAGTTTACACCTGCTTCCAGCGAGACGCTGAAACCATGTTCGATATCTTCGTCACCGTAGCCTTTGCCATAGTTCCACATGATGCGGTCGCCCCAGGCCCAGGCGCCCAGCCCCAACTCAGCCTGATCTAAAAATGCGGTATCTTCGGATGGAATGACCATGTTATTCCTTGCGAGTTTCATTCATAGTTTGGGCATGATTTTAGCATAGGACATTTGGGGGATGAAGAAACAGGTTGTTCGCAGTCGTTTCTTTGCATTTTTGTCGGGTTTTATGGAAACCATTTTGGAACAGGGTGCTCTACCGGAGAGAATCCCGTGGCAAAGTTTCTCTCACACAGGTTTTGCTCCATGTGAATTGACGCAATTTGCCAGGGATGCAAAATTCGTAGGATGGTTTTGATAGGTTGTCTGGCAGAGAGCAAATTGTCCGTGTCTCGGAGGCCCCAGGGGGCTTGAATTTTAAGCCCACTTCTCCACAATTCCGGGTAAAATCGAGGGCACATTCAACCGTGAACTAAGTGGCCGCGAGATCCCGTTTGAATTCCTCGGGGTCTCGCGCCTGCTGAGTTCCAAAAGCCATGGAGGAATCATGGGACTCATCCCCGCTCACAGAACAGTTTCTGGCTTCGAGACGGAGGCAGAAACGCCGCAGTCCTTGGCCGAGCGCCTTAACCTGCCCTTCTCCGACCTGCGCCTGCTTACCCGCGCGCTGACCCACCGTTCGTATGTCAATGAGCATCCCGAAGTACCGCAGGATAACGAGCGGCTCGAATTCCTGGGGGATGCCGTGCTGGATTTTGTGGTCGGCGCCTGGTTGTATGATCACTGCCCCGAAATGGCCGAAGGACAATTGACCCGCATGCGCTCGGCACTGGTGCGCACTGAGCAGCTGGCAATATTTGCGCGCGCGCTTGGGCTGGGACCGGCCATGCGCCTGGGCCGAGGTGAACTGGGCGGCGGCGGGCGCGACCGGGATGCCCTGCTGTGCGATACCTTCGAAGCCATTGTCGGCGCGCTCTACCTGCACGGCGATATCGCGGCTGTGCGCAGTTTTGTTCTGCCGCTGCTCGATACGGCCATCGACGACCTGGTGCTGCAACCGGACGTGTACGATGCCAAATCGCGCCTGCAGGAATGGACCCAGTCCCATAAACTGGGTATCCCGCATTATGAAACCCGCTCTGCCGAAGGTCCCGACCATGCCAAGCTCTTCACCGTGGATGTGTTCATCAAGGGCAACCTGTTCGGCACGGGCGCGGGCCCCAACAAACAATCGGCCGCCCAGAACGCCGCCGCCGATGCCCTCGCCAAAACCAGTGATTTCAACCTGGAAGACTGATTTCTACTCTCTAATCTCTAATCCCTACCCCCAATGCCTCTTCGCCTGAAATCCCTCGAACTGCAAGGTTACAAGACCTTTGCCTCCAAAACCACCTTCGAATTTGCCGAAGGAATCACCGCCGTGGTCGGGCCGAACGGTTCCGGCAAATCCAACATCGCCGATTCGCTGCGCTGGGTGCTCGGTGAACAGTCCTACAACCTGCTGCGCGGCAAAAAGACCGAAGACATGATCTTCAACGGCTCCGAAGGCCGCCCGCGCGCCGGTATGGCCTCGTCCACCATCGTGTTCGACAACACCTCCGGCTGGCTGCCCGTCGATTTCAGCGAGGTGGCCCTCACGCGCCGCGCTTACCGCGATGGGCGCAACGAGTATCTGCTCAACGGCCAGCATGTGCGCCTGCGCGACCTGAACGAACTGCTGGCCCAATCCGGCCTTTCCGAGCGCACCTACACCATCCTGGGGCAGGGCATGGTGGATGCCTCACTGGCCCTCAAGTCTGACGAGCGCCGCCGCCTGTTCGAGGAAGCGGCCGGCATCGGGCTGTATCGCGTGCGCCGCGAGGAAGCCCTGCGCCGCCTGGAAAACACCAAACGCAACCTCGAGCGCGTGCTCGACATCCTGGCCGAACTGGAGCCGCGCCTCAAATCGCTGGAGCGGCAGGCCAAACGCGCCCAGGAATGCAAACAAGTGCAGGCCGACCTCAAACTGCTGCTGCGCGACTGGTACGGGTTCCACTGGCACCGCTCACAAGCCGAGTTCAAAGAAGCTCGCCAGATCGCCGTGCGGCAGGAAGCGCGCCTGACCGAAGCCCGCGCCGATTACCAGAAACTGCTGGCTGGCTTCAGCGAGTCGCGCGGCCGCCTGAGCGAACTGCGCGCCCGCCTCAATGGGCTCAACCGCCAGTCTGCCCAACTGCTGATGAGCCGCGAAGCCACCAGCCGCGAGTTGGCCGTGCTCGAAGAGCGCCAGCGCGCCCTGGCCGACAGCCGCCAGAACGCCCTGGCTGAACAGCAGCGCCTGGAAGACGAGATTCGCCTGGCCGCCGAACGCCTGGCCGAAGCCGAAGCCGAGACCGCCCGCCAGCGGGCCGAGCTAAGCGAGGCGCGCGCGCAGGAGCAGAGCGCCAAATCTGCGCTGGCGGCCCGGCAGTTGGAACGCGCACAGGTGGAGCAAAAACTTCAGTCTGCGCGGCAAACTCTCAACAGCCTCAACAACCAAAAAGCCCAAAACCAGGCCCGGCTCGATGAACTCAAACAGCGCATCGACGGGCAAAGATCGCGCCTAGGCGCGGCCGACCTGGCCATTGCCCAGGCCCAATCCACCGCGCAGCAGGCCGAGGGAAGGCTTTCTGCCGCCAAAGCCGCGCGCGCAAAGGCCGAAGAAGCCCTGGCGCAAGCCGAGCAGGCCCAGGCCGCGGCCCGCCAGCGGCTGGAACAGCTCGAAACCGCGCGCCGCGCCCGGCTTGACGAGCGCAACGCCAAAGCCGCCGAGCATGCCCGCCTGAAGGCCCAACTCGATGTGCTGACCCAGGCCGAGCAATCGCTGAGCGGCGTGGCCGATGGTGCGCGCACCCTGCTCGAAGCCGCCCGCCAGAGCCGCCTGAGCGGCGCGCGCGGCGCGCTCTCTGCCGCGCTGGATGTGCCCGCCGAACTCGAAACCGCCATTGCGGCCGCCCTCGGCGACAACCTGGATGCGGTCATCCTTTCCAGCGGGCAGTCTGCCGAAGAAGCGCTGGCCCTGCTCGACGCCGACTCGTCCGGGCGGGCCACCTTGCTGCCGCTCGAATGGCTGCAACAGTGCTCAAAACTGAAAATGACAAGCGACCCAGCCTGCCTGGGGCTGGCCGCCGACCTGGTGAAGGCGCCCGACGAGTTCCAGCCTGCCCTCAACCTGCTGCTGGGGCGCACCCTCATTGTGCGCGAGCGCAGCGCCGCCCGCCGCCTGTTGCAATCCAGCGGGGCGCAGCGCGTGGTTACCCTGCGCGGCGAGGTTTTCCGGGCCGATGGTTCGGTCCAGGCGGGAAAAGAGAATCGCGGCGCAGCCCTTAGCCGGCCGCGCCAGCGCCGGGAGATTCAGCAAACCCTGGAGGGCATCCAGGCGGACCTGGCGACCCTCAACCAGGCTCTCGACCAACTGGGCGCCGACACCGCCCTGGCGCAGAAAGACGCCGCCGCGGCCGAGCAGTTGCTAAAGGATGCGCGCAAGCACGCCAATGAAACCATCACGGCCGAGCAGCAGGCCAACCTGTCCGCCGAATCGGCCCGCCGCCAGGCGGAGTGGCAGGTCTCCCAAAAGGAAACCCTGCGCAAGGAACTGGCCCAGGCCGAAGGCGACCGCACGCGCTTTTCGCTGGCGCTGGAGGAAGTGGAAGAAAAGCTCGGCGAAGCCCACGAAGCCACCCGCAAGGTGAACGGCGAACTGGCCGCGCTCGACCTGGAGGAATTCCATCGCCAGGTGACGTTCTGGAACACGCGCGCGCAGGTTTCGGAGCGGGCCGCGGCTGAGGCGGAGAAGCGTTTCAATGAGCGGAAGCAGGAAGCGGGGCGCATCGAGTCGCAGCGGGGCATGCTTGCGCGCCGCGCCGCCGAGGGTGAGCAGGCGGCCAGGGTGTTGGAATCCGAAAAATCTGCATCCTCCGAAAAAGAAAAAGCACTGAACGCGCAGATCGAAACGCTGCGGGCTGAGATCGATCCGGCCGAAAAGGCCTTGGAGCAGGCTGAAAAGACCGAAACCGACCTTCAGGCGCAGGAATTGGCTGCGCAGAAGTCGCTGCAGATTGTGGAGCGGCAGAACGCGCAGGTGCAGTTGGACCTGACGCGCAAGCAGGAGGCCATCGAGAGCCTGCGGCGGCGCATCGAGGATGATTTTGGGCTGGTGCAGTTCGAGTACGAGGTGCCGATGGATGCGGCTGTACCGCTTCCGTTGGGCGAGATGGTGGAGACGCTGCCGGTGGTGACCGAGCTGCCCGCCGGGCTGGAAGAGAGCCTGACGCAAAAGAAGGCCCAACTGCGGCGCATGGGCGCGATCAACATGGAGGCGCAGGCGGAGTATGAGCAAACGCTGGAGCGCTTCAACACCATGTCGGCCCAGATCGAGGATTTGCGCGAGGCCGAGACCGACCTGCGCCAGGTGATTGCTGAATTGGACGAAAAGACGCGCCAGGAATTTACCAAAACGTTCGATGCGGTGGCGGCGCGCTTCCGCGAGATCTTTGTGCGCCTGTTCGGCGGCGGCTCGGCCCGGCTGGTGCTGACCGACCCGGAGCACCTGACCGAGACGGGCATCGACATCGAGGCCAAGCTGCCGGGCAAGCGCGAGCAGGGGCTTTCGCTGCTTTCGGGCGGCGAGCGCTCGCTGACGGCCATTGCGCTGGTATTTGCGCTGCTCAAGGTGTCGCCCACGCCGGTATGCGTGATGGACGAGGTGGACGCCATGCTCGACGAAGCCAACGTGGGGCGCTTCCGCGACCTGCTTTCGGAATTGAGCGGCGAAACACAGTTCGTGATCATCACGCATAACCGCAATACGGTGCAGGCCGCGGATGTGATCTACGGCATCACGATGGGGCGCGACAGCGCCAGCCAGATGATCTCGCTCAAGCTGGACGAAGTGACCGAGGAGATGTTGCAGC
The DNA here is from genome assembly GCA_034433165.1 of Anaerolineales bacterium. Lineage (GTDB taxonomy): Bacteria > Chloroflexota > Anaerolineae > Anaerolineales > Villigracilaceae > DAOUAP01. The sequence goes on from DAOUAP010000056.1 coordinate 35,314, forward strand.
GGGCGTAAAATCATTGGACGCGGATTTACGCGGAGAACGCGGCGTTTTGATGGGTTCAGTTCATTTTGAGGCGGCTCTTTTTTTGTTTGCTGCGGGTGAAAGCGGGTTATCGCATGATACGCGGGTGCAGCCAGAAGCCCAGATCATCCACCGGGTCGTCACCGGCGTTGATGCCGAGTGAGAAGGCCACGCGTTTACCAGCCAGGCTGCTCAAATCCACGTCTACATTGTTGATCAGGCCCTCATTTTTTTCAGACCAGGTGCGCAATAAGACCGGCGCCCCGCCCTCTTCGCGGTAGCTCAGTTGGAAGGTCACCAGGCATTTTTTTGCATCGGCATGGCAGCCCACCCCGGCGATGAAATGATCGCCCTGCTGGATGGTGTAGAATCCAAATGTGCCCTGAACAAAGCCGTTTTTGGTGTAGTTGGGCGTCACCTGGATCGCGCGCACGTTATCGTACGTTTTATCTTCCATTTTGGGGGTGGTTGAATCAAACACCGAGCCGCGTTCGGCGGAACCACCGTAGGCGTTATACGTCAATCCACCCAATCCGTCCTCCCAGCGGGCGTTGGCGGCATCGCTGGACAGGTCGTAGGTGACCTGGGTCAGCTCGACGCGGATCTTGAGCCAGAAGGATATTTCCTGTCCGCTGCGCGAGGTGATGCCAAAGGTGACCCCGCTCGAATCGCGCAGGCGGTAGTTGCCGGTATAGTTGCCGGTTTTGTTGGGGGCGGTCAAGTCGATGCTGATGTCGACCGCTTCACCGGGGCGCACGCTGGCGTTGATGGCGGTCACATCGGCGCCCATGTTGGCGCCTTCGAAGAAGACCAGGCTGTAACCGCTCCATGTGCAGGTGCCATCGTTGCGCAGCCGCCAGGTTTTGCGCAGGGCCTCGCCGGGCTTGAAGCCGGTCCCATCCGGGATGGAGACATCCTGAACAAAGACGGCCTTGTTACACGGGATGGGCGTGGTCAGGAGGGTGGGAACAGGCAGCGTTTCGAGCGGCGGCAAGGGCGTGTTGGTGGGGACAACCATAACAGGTTCCAGGGCATCCAGAGCGGACTGGGTTTGCATTTGCTGGGCGGCCAAGGTGGACTGGATATCGGGCAAGACGAGTGGCGTGGGGGTTTGGCGCGGGGCGCAGGCGCTAATGAGCAAGGTGAGCGCTATGAAAACCAGGATGGTTGGCCGGTTGTTGAACATGATACCCTTCCTTTCAGGCGAGCAAATCCCACAATACCAGTATAGGCCAAAATGGGCCGCTTGGAATCACGAAATGTGCCGCCCGGTGAGCGAAAAATTCACGGGTTCCCAAAGAGCGCTTTTGCCATCATCAAGTACAGGGGGATGCCGAGAGTGATGTTAAACGGGAAGGTGATGCAGAGCACGGCAGTTAGTGAAAGGGCCGGGTTGGCATCTGGAATTGCCGTGCGCATGGCGGCAGGCGCCGCAATGTACGACCCACTGGCTGCCAGGGTGCCCAAAAGCACTGCGCCGCCCAGGTTAAGCCCTACCAGCCAGCCAAGCGTGACTCCTAAAAACCCATTCAGGATGGGGACAAGGATGCCAAACCCGGTCAGGAAGACGCCCATTTTTCGCACGTCGCTGAATCGTTCGGCTGTGACCACGCCAAGCTCGAGCAGGAAGAAGCTGAGCACACCCTTGAATGGCTCCACCAGGAAGGGGCGCATGCTGTTGTAGCCGCTTTCGCCGGAGAGCGCGCCAATGATGATGCCGCCCAGCAGCAAGACCACACTTTTGCTTACAAAGGCTTCGCGCAAGAAGAATCCCCAATCGATGGGCGCGCGTTTGTGGTTTTGCGCCTCCAGGTGGCGCGCCCGCCCGGCCAGGATGACCCCCAGGATGATGGCGGGCGACTCGAGCAGGGCCAGCAGGGCATTCATGAAGCCATCATGGGCAATCTGGTTGGCTTCCAGAATGGTCAGAGCAGTGGCAAAAGTGACGGCGCTGACTGAGCCGTAGTGGGCGGCAATGGAGGCGGAATCGGCGCGGCTGAATTTCCCGAAGCGGCGCAGGATCGGGTAGCAGTAGAGGGGGATCAGCAGCCCCAACCCCATGCTGGCCAGGGCGGGCAGCAAAATATCCCCGAACCGGGTTTGCGCAATCTCTGCGCCGCCTTTGAAGCCGATGGCGAACAGCAGGTAGATGGTTATGGATTCGTATAGCTGTTTTGGCACGCGCAGGTCTGAGCCCAGCCGGCCGGCAGCCAGTCCGAGCGCATAGCTCAGCACCATTGGGGTCAACAGGTTCGATAGGATGAGTTCCATGGCAACCCTCCAGTTATGCTAATTAAACACACAAACCGGACGCGGGTTATCGTCGTCCGGCTTGTGGATTGAATCAGATGGAAGTTGTGGCTTATTGCAAGACCGGTTCGACCGGCACAATATCTTTCCAGATGTTGTTGATATCGATTGTGCCGCCGCTGCGGATGGTCTGGACCCAGTCGGCGAAGGTGTCATCCTTGATCTGGTTAAAGCGTTCTTCACCGATGGGGCGTTCTTCGCGTCCAAGCACCTGGATGATGTGCCATCCGAATTGGCTCTGAATGGGCTGGCTGATTTCGCCGATTGCCTGGGTGAAGGCGGCAATTTCAAACTCAGCCACATACACACCGCGCCCGGCCCAGCCCAGATCGCCACCAAGCAGGCCACTGCCGGTGTCGATGGAGAGGGATTTGGCCAGTTCGCCAAAGTCTTCCCCTTGATCCAGGCGGGTTGTCACATCCAGGGCTTCCTGCTCGGAACCCACCAGGATGTGGCGTACCCAGGCCTGCTCTTCAACAGGTTGCAGGTCTTTAATTACTTCGGCGCGCAGTTTTTCGCGCAGGAGTTCCGCGCGTACCAGTTCGCGGTAGAAGGATTGGTCGATGTCTACCTGGTTCTCGTTATAGCTCTGGATCACGCTTGCCACCTGGGTCTGGTAACCTTCCACTGTGTAAGGGGTGGCAGTTGGGATAGGCGTAGCGGTAACATCGGAGGTGGCGCTGGCAGCCGGGGTGGCCGTGGCGTTCGGGTCGCGTGTGGCGGTCGGTTTCGGGGTAAAGGTGGGGAAAGGCGAGGGCGTGGGCGTGATGGTCACCAGGGCCAGTTGGGTGGGGTTGAGGGTCGGGGTTGCGTAAGGTGTGACGGTGGGAGCAGCCGTGGGGGTGCCGTTGGGGAAGAAGCCAAAATTAGCCTGCATGCGCTCTTCGATTTCTTCATCTGAAACGGTGATTCCCAGCCGCTGGGCTTCCTGCGCCACGATACGTTCATCAATCAACTGGTCGAGAACTTGCTGCCCGAGGATTTCTTTCTGGGAGGGGTCGAGCTGGCTTTGCAGTTGTTGCAGGTATTGCGTCAATTGCGGGTTGGCGTTTGGATCACCGCCCAGCAATTGGTAGAACTGATAATATTGCCCAAACTGGTTGATGAGTTGGACGCGGGTGAAGCCAACGCGCTTCTGGAATTCGCCAGCGCTGATGCGCTCACCATTCACGGTGGCAACTGCGCGCAGTGGCAGCAGCAGGGTCTGGCTGAGGATGCCGTAGCCCACCATGAGAACCACCAGGGCCACAATGGCAATGGCGGTATAGCGGATGATGGTGACCTGGTGTCGTACCTGTGCCAGGTGGGCAACGTGTTTCTTGCTTTGAACGGGTGAATTTTTTGCCATAACTTTCCCAATATAAAACTTTTGGGGCATGGGACGGTGTGCGCCCCATGCCCCGGGTTTGTTGTGTTAACGCGCCTTTTTGCTTAGCGGTCTTCGATATCTGCCGGTACATAAGGCAGCAGCGCAATGTGCCGGGCCCGTTTGATGGCCCCGGCCAACTCGCGCTGGTGTTTTGCGCAGGTGCCGGTCTGGCGGCGCGGGCGGATCTTGCCTTCTTCGGTGACATAGCGGCGAAGCATATCCACCAGTTTGTAGTCGATCACCAGGTTCTTGTCGGCGCAGAACTGGCAGATTTTGGGGCGCGAGAAGTAGCGGCGCTCGCCCTGTCCGCCTTCCATTTCTCTTTCTTTACGACCTTCCATTACGATTCTCCTTGCAGGGGTGAACTAGAACGGGAATTCGTCCTCGTTCGTTTCGTTGGGCATTTCCGCTTCGTTGGCTTCTTCGGTGTGGGCCTGGTTGTTGGATTCTTTTCGTTCGCCAAGCATCATCATTTCCTGGGCAACAACTTCGGTGGTGTAATGGCGATTGCCTTCCTTGTCCTCCCATTTGCGGGTTTGCAGGCGGCCTTCGATATACACTTGCTGGCCTTTATTCAGGTACTGCTTGCAAATTTCGGCCAGGTTACCCCAGGCAACAATGTTGAACCATTCGGTTTCGGTATGCCGCTCGCCGTCCACCGTGTTCCACGAACGGCTGGTGGCTACCGTAAATGTTGTGACCGGACGCCCGGATGGCGTGTAGCGCATTTCGGGGTCGCGTCCCAGATGCCCTATGATCATCACTTTATTCAAACTGCGGCTCATACGATCTCCTTGTCTCAAACCAACGAGGGGAAAACGATAGTTTTATCTTAACGGTTTAGCCAACCACGGTGATCATGTGGCGAATGACGGGTTCGGTCAGACGCAGGTTGCGTTCCAGTTCGGCGGTGGCAGTTGCCGGCATGTTGGCATTGAACAGCACATACTGGGCTTCACGGTGCTTGTGAATGATGTACGCCATGCGGCGGCGTCCCCACTTGTCCACTTTTTCAACGCTGCCGCCGGTTTCAGTGATCCAACCAGTGACTTTTTCGAGCACACCGTTCAGGGCGGTCTCGTCCAGGTCGGGGTTGATCACACACACGACTTCATATTTGCGCATAAGGGAATTCCTCCTTTCCTCGGGATTGCGCCCGGATATACACCGTAGGTGCTGCCGGGGGCGGAAAGCGCTGCGCGTTGCGCGCAACTTTATTTAAGCGGGTTGAATTCTAGCACATCCTGTAGCTTTTGCAAAGAACCAACTGGCGTTTTGTCACAGGTCTTACGCCGGGGTGCGGATGTAAATGGGATTGCTGAAAATCCACCCGCGCTGCGCACCCATATAGCTGTGATATACCTCGGCACGGTACACTCCCGGCTCGGTGGTAATGTGTGTCAATCCTTGCCGGTTTGACGCCTGCTTAATCACCTCGCCGTCGCGGAGCAGGCGGATGCTGGCATTTTGGGGGACATGCACCTGCAGCGTGACGCCGCCATCCAGGTCCAGTTCGTCCCCCATGATGCCCGATGCGCCGTCCCCTTTGGCCGTGAACTTGAAACCGCGTGTGGGGGCTGGCAAGTCGTAACCCACAAAGGCGTGACCGGCGGCCAGGGCATCGTAGATCATTTTTTTATCGGTGGCCAGTTCGCCGCTGAGCGGTTTTGGTATGAGCAGATGCGTGTTGATGGTGTTAAAATGAAATTCGTAAGGGAAAACGGTGCGGTGCAGCGGGCCCATCCCCAACTGTAGGGCATGCGCATCTGACCCGCCGATGGCTGCTACGCGCCGCCCTTCAGCGAGCAATTCGTCCCATTTGGCCAAGGTTTCGGGCTGAGGGCCGCGCGCAATGAGGTGTGGAAAAAACGCATAGAACAAGGCGTGCAATTTGGTAGGAATCCAATCCTTGATCTCGCTCAATCCATTCCACAACTCGATACCCGTGTAACCATTTACCTGCCAGTCATCCCAGGTGATTCCGGGCTCGTTGATGGCCGGCGCATCGCGCTCGAACGGATGAGCCAGGAACGACAAACCGCCTTCCTGCCGGACGGCATCGATCAGGCGTTGCGGGGTGGCTGCGTAGGTGGCCAGTTCGCGGTTGGTGTTGAAGACCAGCAAGTGCGATTTTTGCGGCACGCGAGACTGGTTGTGTATCTCCTCCCCAATTAGCATGAGGGCGCGTTTAGGTCCTCTTTTGTATACCTTCTCCATACCTTGCACCAGCACATTATGGTCGGTGACAATGACCGCATCGACCCCGGCTGCCAACGCCGCGCGCCCAATATCATCGTGGCTGCCGGTGCCATCGGAGTAGGTTGTGTGCATGTGTAAATTGACGACGATTTCGTGCATGCGCCCTCTGGTTGACGATTTACTCTTATCAACGGTATAATTCTGCCGCTAAATTGACAGGAGGCATATCGTAATGAAAGTCTATCTTGATGTGGGTTTGATTATAACGTCAGTCGCCCTGATTATCAGCGTCGTTCTGCAGAGCAAGGGCGCTGGGTTGGGCCTGCTCACTGGCGCAGACTCTGGCTCGGTCTTTACGGCCCGGCGGGGTATCGAAAAAACCCTGTTCTGGGTCACCATCGCCCTGAGCGTTTTATTCTTCTCTTTGGTGATTATCTTGCTTATCATTGGCTAGGTAACCCCAAAATCACATGATGAAGGCCGTTTACCTGGCATTGGCTGAACCTGCCAGCCCTGGGGGATGGCCTTTTATGTTTTTATAACACCTATGAAACGATTACGCTGGCAAATCCTGGTCATTTTGTTGACCATGGGCGTGGTGGGGGTTTTGTTGATTGCCCAAGAGCCCGGGCAAACCCTGTTTGTGCCCCAGCCCACCACGGGTGGCGTGTACACCGAAGGGCTGGTGGGCGCCATGACCCGCCTCAATCCCCTGCTCGATACCGGCAACCCCGCCGACCGTGATGTCAACCGCCTCATTTTCAGCGGGCTCGTCCGTTTCGATGACCGCGGCTTGCCCCTGCCCGACCTGGCCGAGTCGTGGGGCACCTCGCTGGATGGCACCACTTACAACTTCTCAATCCGCCCCACTGCCGTCTGGCACGATGGACAGCCCGTCACCAGCCAGGATGTTGTGTTCACCATCGACCTGATTCGCGGCGGCGCGTCTTTCTTCCCGCAAGATGTGGTTGCACTCTGGCAGTCCATCGAAGTCAAGGTACTCAATGCGCAAACGGTGCAATTTATCCTGCCGGAGCCATTTGCGCCATTCCTCGATTACCTGACCTTTGGTGTGCTGCCTGCGCACCTGCTTTCCAGTGTTGCCCCGGCCGAGCTGCCCACCGCCGAGTTCAACCTGCGCCCTGTGGGCAGCGGACCGTATAAGTTCGACTCGCTGGTGATCGAAAACGGACAGATTGCCGGCATCGTATTGACCCCATTTGACCAGTATTATGGACAGAAGCCATTCATCGAGCAGATTGTCTTGCGTTACTACGCCACAGCCGAAGCCGCCTACGGCGCCTACCGGCAGGGTGAAGTACTGGCCATCAGCCAAGTGACCAATGACATCCTGCCGGCGGCCCTCTCCGAGCCCAACCTTTCGCTCTACTCTTCGCGGCTTCCACAGTTGGGCATGGTGATGCTCAACCTGAAAGACCCGGAAACGCCCTTCCTGCAAGAGGCGGCGGTGCGCCGTGCCATGCTGCTTGGACTGAACCGTCAATACATGATCAACACCCTGCTGCAAGGGCAGGGCATCGTTGCCGATGGACCCATTTTCCCTGGCACCTGGGCCTACTTTGAAGGTATCGAGCACCTCGATTACAACCCCGAAGCCGCCATCGAACTGCTCAAAGGCGCCGGTTACGTTATCCCGGCATCGGGGGGGCAGGTGCGCTTCAAAGATAACACCGCCCTGCGGTTGACCATGCTGCACCCCGATACACCCTACCATGCCGCTGTGGCAGCGCAGATCCAATCCGATTGGGCCAGGATCGGTCTCGAAGTGAGCTTGCAAGCCCAGCCGTATGCCGACCTGGTGAATAACCGCCTGGCTGCACGCAGTTACCAGGCAGCCCTGGTGGAGATCAACCTGGCCCGCACCCCCGACCCCGACCCCTATCCGTTCTGGCACCAGTCTGAGATCACTGGCGGGCAAAACTACAGCCAGTGGGAAAACCGTACCGCATCTGAATACCTGGAACAGGCCCGCATCACACCCAATATTACCGACCGCACGCGACTGTATCGCAACTTTCAGGTGTTGTTCGCCAAAGAACTGCCCTCCCTGCCGCTTTTCTATCCAATCTACACCTTCGGCGTTGACTCACAGGTATTGGGTGTACAGGTGCCGCCCATGTTCGACTCCAGCGACCGTTTCTCAGGCATCAGTCAGTGGTACCTGGTCACACGCCGGGCCTTACAGGGAACCGCAGAACCTGCCACGCAACCATGAGCTGGCACGACGACCTCGCCTATGCCGCAGAATCTGTGCCGGAATTGCAGTCCTACCTGCTTTCGCAAGAGATTTTTTGGCCCCTGGGAGCAAGCAGTCCGCGGTTGACGCTCGGCGGATTGCGCCTGGCCATGCGCCGCGCCACGGCCCGGGCCGTCTTGCCCGCAGATCAGACTGCCGTCAACCGCCTCACCGCTCAATTGGATATGCTCCAAACCAAATGGCGTGCCGCCTGGGAGCAAAAAGCCGCCCGTGAGTTGCGCACCCGCCTGACGCTCTGGCAAAACTACCTCGGTGATTATCGCCTGTCGCCGGAAAGTTACGCTGACGCTTATGCGGTCGAAGTGCGCCTGCGCGTCATCATCGAATTGTTGTGTGCGGACCTGCCTTCCTTGCCCGATGAAACCCTTGCCCTGCTCACAACGCAGGATAACGGGTTGCGCGCTGCGCTTGTGCCGGGTAAATTTTTGTGGGAGCCAGCGCTCGTGCCTGCCTTCCCACCACAGCCCTTCTGGTACCTGTATGGTACACTCAAACCAAAATGAAATGCTTGGCAAAACTGAATTTCCTGCGAGGAACCCTATGTCTGATCATCGTGAGAACGCACTAGCCTACCTTCGACAAAATCGCGCCGCATTCGAACACAACCTGCGTGAGTTTGTCGGCATCCCTTCGGTTTCCACCAGCCCCGAACACCAGCATGATATGGATACCGCTGCTCAATGGGTGGCCAATCGTTTGCGCGGGCTGGGGATGGAAAATGTGCAAATTCTCCCCACCGAGCGCCACCCGGTGGTATATGGCGAATGGCTCGGCGCGCCAGGCAAGCCGACAGTCCTCATTTACGGACATTATGATGTCCAGCCAGTCGATCCCATCGACCTGTGGCATAGCGACCCGTTTGGCGGGGATATTCGAGACGGAAAGATGTTCGGGCGTGGCGCTTCTGACATGAAGGGGCAGGATGCTGCCTGTTTCAACGCAGTCGAATCCATTGTCAAGACTGGCGCGCTGCCCGTAAATGTTAAGTGGATCATCGAAGGTGAAGAAGAAATCGGGTCGCCATCGTTGTCCAAAGTCCTCGAAGAACACCGCGACCTGCTCACCGCCGATTTCTGCCTCAACCCCGACTCAGGCATGATCAGCGCGGATGCGCCTTCCATTACTTATGGCCTGCGTGGACTGGCTTACTTTGAGATCCGCGTCCAGGGCCCGGCTGGTGACTTGCACTCTGGTATATACGGCGGCGCGGTGCACAACCCGGCCATCGTATTGGCGGAACTGGTGGCCGGCATGCACGACAAAAACGGGCGCATCACCCTGCCCGGTTTTTACGACCGCGTGCGCGAACTGCCTGACGACGAGCGCGCCGAACTGGCCCGCCTGCCTATCACCAGCGACTTGGTCAAGGCAGTGACTGGCGTGCCGGAAGTGTATGGCGAGGCGGGTTATGCCACGGTCGAGCGCATCGGGGCGCGTCCGACATTGGATGTGAACGGCTTCCTGTCTGGTTTCGTGGGCGAAGGTTCCAAGACTGTGCTGCCTGCCCGCGCGATGGCCAAAGTTTCCACGCGCCTGGTTCCAGACCAGGACCCGGACGAGGTTCACCAGCAGTTGCTTGCTTATATGCGGCGGTATGCTCCTAAAACGGTTACCTGGGAAGTGATCAAGTATGCAGGCGGCGCAGCTTCCATCTCAGACCGCAATAATTCCGGTGCGGTCGCCTTGTCTGCGGCCATGGAGACGGTTTGGGGTAAGCGCCCGTATTTCAAGCGTGAGGGTGGCTCAGTGCCGGTGGTTGGTCAGATGCAGCGCATCCTGGGCATGGAGTCTGTACTGACTGGTTTTGGCCTGCCGGATGACAACCTGCACGCGCCCAACGAAAAATTGGAATTGTCCGTTTGGCACAAAGGCACTGAGGCGCTGGTGCATTTCTTTTTCAACCTGGCGTAACCACATCACCACCTGGCGGCGTCTAAACATGATAAAAACTTGAGAGGCAAGGCAAGATGGAAGATCGGATTATCACTTACGGTGGTCAAGCCCTCATCGAGGGTGTGATGATGCGCGGCCAGCGTGCTGCTGTGGCCGCCATGCGCGCGCCGGATGGCAGTATTGTCATTCATACCGAGAAATTGAGTGGCATTTATTATAGCAAGGTTGCGAAAATCCCGTTTTTGCGTGGGGCTATCCTGCTGTGGGATGCGCTGGGGCTGGGTATGCGCATGCTGACCCTTTCTGCCAATACCCAGACCGGCGAAGATGAAAAACTGGAAGGCCCTGCGCTTTACCTCACGCTGGGACTGTCCATCCTGTTTTCCATCGCGATCTTCTTCCTGACACCCTACGGGGTCGGTGAACTGGTCAAGTGGCTGGTCAACTTGTCTGCGCCACAAACGTCCAGCGCGGCGCACCTGGCATCGATGAGCACGGCGCCGGTAGCGCCATCCCTGTTTGGCCCGGCGGTATGGGTGGCTGCGGTGGCGGAGGGCATCACCCGCCTGGCGCTGCTGGTCGGTTATATTTGGGCCATCGGGCGCATCGAGGATATCAAACGCGTGTTCCAGTACCACGGCGCCGAGCACAAAACCATCAACGCTTACGAGGCCGGCGCCGAACTGACGCCAGAGAGCGTGGCTAAATTCCCGCTCGAACACCCGCGCTGCGGTACATCCTTCCTGCTCACGCTCGTGTTGCTGACGGTGGTGGTGTTCAGCTTCCTGCACCCCCTGCCGGTCTGGGTTCAGATCATCGGGCGCATCCTGCTCATCCCGGTGCTGGCGGGTGTGGCTGTGGAATATATCCGATGGACGGCCAACAATCTGGCTTCACCGTTGGTGCGCGCCATTGTGCGCCCCAATCTGGCCTTGCAACGTCTGACCACCCGCGAACCCGACTTGAAGATGCTGGAAGTGTCCATCGCCTCCTTCCAATCCATGCGCAAGGCAGAGCAGGAATTCGCTGCCTGAAATTGCTCGACCAGAACGAAAGACCGCCGCATCGCTTCCTGCCTGATGCGGCGGTCTTTCGTTCCCATGTTTTGCTCATCGTTTCCTAACAAAACCCGGGTATAACGGAGATATGAAACCAAGACGTTCCCTTGGGCTTACCCTGCTGGCCGCGCTGCTCTGCCTGTGCCTGCCCGCCGGGGCTGCGGCGTTCTACTACGCCGGGCGGCCGCTGCCCACCAACCTGCGCCAGCAACTGTTCGACGGCGTGACCTATTATCGCCAGTTTCACCTTTTTCCGCGCCCGTACATGGTGCACGTGGTGGCCGTGCACCTGGACAAGCCGGGCATCTCGCTGCTGGTCACCCCGCCCGATAACGAAGGCGACCTGCCGCTCAATGCGCGTACCACCTCCAAATTCGTGGATGAGTTCAACGTGCAGGTTGCCGTCAATGGCGACGGTTTCACCCCCTGGCAGGATAATGGATTCGGTGATTTTTACCCGCTGCCTGGCGATCCGGTAGCCCCCAATGGCTTTGCCATGTCACGCGGGCGTGGTTACGGCGGCGGCAACGAAGAGACCCTGTTCATCAGCGCAGAGAATGAAGTCAAGTTCAATGAAAACGATGGGGATGCCTACAACGCCATTTCCGGCGACCGCTTCTTCGTGCTGGATAAAGCGCCCCTCCCCGACCTGCCCGACGACACCCCCGCGCCGCGTACCGGCGTGGGGGTGGATGTGGGACAGAACCGCCTCATCATCGTGGTGGTGGATGGCCGCCAGCCGCTGTACAGCCACGGCGCGACCATCAAGGAATTCGCCGAGATCATGATCTACTACGGCGCAGACATTGCCATGAACCTGGATGGCGGCGGCTCATCCACGCTGGTGATGCGCACGGCGGATGGGCGCTCCGTGGTGCTCAACTCACCCATTCATAACGGCATCCCTGGCCGCGAGCGCCCGGTTGCCAATCACCTGGGCATCTTCGCGGCGCCGATACCTTAAGCGTTAACCCGGTTCCCGGTTCAACCGTTGTCCCGTTAGGTGGGGAACATGGCAAAACTGGAAAACGGGTTAACGAATTACAGCGGCTCGAACCTGGCCGTAAAGTGCCTCAACAGCGGCGGCGCGTAGGTGAATTTATACCCTTTGAGCGCATCTTTGCGTGTAACGATCTTCGCAATGCTCTCCGCGATGTAATCCATGTGGCTTTGGGTGTACACCCGGCGCGGGATGGCCAGCCGTACCAGCTCCAGTTGGGGATACACCATTTCACCGGTGTCGGGATCGGGGTAAGCGAACATGACCGAGCCGATCTCGCAGCCGCGAATGCCCGCCTCGCGGTATAGCTCCACCGCCAGCGCCTGGCCGGGGAACTCAGCATGCGGTATGTGCGGCAGCAGGATGCCCGCGTTGATGTAAATGGCATGCCCGCCCGGCGGTTCGATCATCGGGATGCCAAATTTCTTCAGCCGCGCGGCCAGGTAAGCGGTCTGCCCCAGCCGGTAGGCCAGGTAACTCTCATCCAGCCCCTCGTACAGGCCGGTGGCCATCGCATCCAGGTCGCGCCCGGCCAGCCCGCCGTAGGTGGGGAATCCCTCGCGCAGGATCAGCTCATTGCGGATGGTGTTATTCACAGACTCATCGTTGGTGGCCAACAGCCCGCCAATGTTGACAATGGCATCCTTCTTGGCGCTCATGCAGAACCCATCGGCATACGAGAACATCTCGCGCGCGATCTCGATCACCGGCGTGTTTTCGTAGCCTGGCTCACGCAGCTTGATGAAGTAGGCGTTCTCGGCGTAGCGCGCCGCATCGATGTAGAACGGGATGCCAAAGGCGTGGTAGGTCTCTGCCACAGCGCGGATGTTCGCCATCGAAACCGGCTGTCCGCCCCCGGCGTTGTTGGTGACCGTGATCATCCCCAGCGGGATATTCTCTACGCCCACGTGCGCGATGAAACTGCGCAGGTTGTCGATATCCATATTGCCCTTAAAGGGGTGGCTGCTGCGCGGGTTGAAGGCCTCGCCAATCACCAGGTTGGTGGGGCGCCCGCCGCGCGCCCGGATGTTGGCGTCCGTCGTGTCGAAGTGCATGTTGCTTGGCACGTATTGCCCCGCTTTCACCAGCACCGCGCTCAAAATATTCTCGGCCGCGCGCCCCTGGTGGGTGGGCACAAAAAAGCGGAAGCCGAAGATATCCTTCACCGCCTCCGCCAGCCGGAAATACGAGCGCGCCCCGGCATACGATTCATCCCCTTCCATGATGGCCGCCCACTGGTGCTGGCTCATCGCGCCCGTGCCCGAATCCGTCAGCAGGTCGATGAAGATATCCTCGGCGCGCAGGGTGAACAGGTTATAGCCAGCCGCCTTCAGCGCCGCTTCGCGTTCCGATGGCGCAGGCAGGCGGATCGGCTCGACCACTTTGATGCGGAAAGGTTCCACGGGGTAATCGGTCATAGTGACTCCTCTTGGGAAATTTGATTCCAGTTTAGCACGGGTTTGCGGCCGGTATAATGGATTTATGTCACTTCGACAAATGCGCCTCATCCTGATTATCGTTTTGTTGTCCGTTTCTTTTGGCATGATCGGATGGTCCGCCTGGTCCCCGGCCGCCGCGCAAGACCGGGTCTTCATCAAACCCGAGAACATGACCCTGCCTGCACCAACCGACCCGCAGCCGGTTGTGCTGGAATCCCGGATTTTATCCACCCTGTGGCCGCGCTCCGTGCGCCTGGGAGATAGTGGCCTCGTCCGCTTGGAATTCACACTCGACCCGTCTTCACGTGAATTGGATGGCGGCGCGCCTGCACCCAACGTGTACGACACCCATAATGTGCTGGTCGAAGCCCGGCTGGAATTACCCGGCATGGATATCAACCCGCCTGGCCTTGCCAGCCAGCCCCTGCTGCCCGGGCAGGATGTCTCCTTTACCTGGCAGGCCCTCCCGCGCGCCGAGGGGGATTTTGCCGGACAGGTGTGGCTGTACCTGCGTTTCGTGCCGCGCACCGCCGGGGTGGAGCAGCAGGTTCCGATAGCGGTCAAGCCGGTGCAAGTGAGGGCGGTCAGTTTGTGGGGGCTACCGGCCGGGGTGACGCGTGCGGCCGGGTGGGGAGGCGTTGTCCTGGGGGTTATTCTCTCCCTGCCATTGCTCGATGAAGCCATACGTCGGCTTTTGGAGCCAGTAAAAAGGGCATAATGCCGTCGGGTGTTTGGAGAAAGGGGACAAAAATATGACAAAAATCATGAAGATTGCTTACAAGGGTTGGTTTTCTGCCATTTTTGATTGTGATAGAATAACTTCGTTCACACTCTCACAATCCTTTAACCTTGAAAGAAAAATCCTGACCCTCTGGAGACGCTATGGAGAATGCCTGGTTGTATATTGGCTTGTTCTTGATTGTTGGTCTGATCGTCCCCGCTGCGGCCATTGTGATGTCTTTGCTGCTGGCGCCAAGGAAACCCAACACCATCAAGCAAAGCACGTACGAGTGCGGCATGGAAACTGTCGGCGACAGTCTGGTTCAGTTCAAGGCGCAATACTATGTTTTTGCGCTGGTTTACCTCATTTTCGGCGTGGAAACGGTGTTCCTCTTCCCGTGGGCGTTGGCCTTGAATCAGATGGAGTTGTTCGTTGTGGTAGAGGGCATCATCTTCATTCTCATCCTTCTCGCCGGGCTGGTTTATACCTGGCGCAAAGGAATGTTGGAATGGGCGTAACCCATTAATGTATTGTGAAAGGCTGATAGGAAATTTCCTTTCAGCCTTTTATTTGTTACCCCGAGGAGCGATCCATGAATTTTTGGACAGACCCAATTGAAGTGAGCCGGCAGTGGCTGGTGGGGTTGTTTACGGGCTGGGGCTTGGCCGCAGACCTGGCAAACATCTTGGCCATTTTGCTTGGCATCATCCTGCTCGTTGTCTTTGCGATGGTGCTGGATGTCTTCCTGGTCTGGATCGAGCGCAAGGTTGTTGCGCGCTTCCAGGACCGTCTGGGGCCAAATCGCATTGGTCCGTTTGGCATCTTCCAACCCTTTGCTGATGTGATCAAGCTCATCATCAAAGAGGATATCACCCCGGCCACTGCAGATAAGTTCGTGTTCAATCTCGCACCAATCCTCTCCCTGGCTTCGGTGGTCATTCTGTGGGCGGTGCTGCCCCTGGCCTCCACGGTATATGGTGTGGATTTGAACGTTGCTGTGCTCTACCTGGTGGCAGCCGGCGCACTTGGCACACTGTCCATTATCATGGCGGGCTGGGCGTCGGACAACAAGTATGCTCTGGTGGGGGCTTACCGTATGGTGGCGGCTATGATCTCGTTCGAGATCCCCATGGTGGTTGCGTTGCTTATCCCTACCATCCTGGCGGGCACGCTCAGCATGAAGGGCATTTCCCAGGCGCAGAATGATGTCTGGTTCTTTGTTGTGTCGCCCCTGGGCGCGATTTTGTTCCTGGTTGCTGCCATCGCCGAACTGGGGCGCTCGCCCTTCGACTTGAACGAAGGTGAATCTGAGATCGTGGCCGGCTTCCACATCGAATACACCGGTATGAAATTCGGTCTGTTCTACGCTGGTGAGTTGCTGCACGCCTTCACTTTTGGGGCTTTCCTGGGCGTGCTATTCTTCGGCGGTTGGAACGGCCCGCTGCCTTTTGGCGACAAATATGCGCTGATTGGCATTTTTAACGTGATTGCCAAAGGTATGTTCTTCTACTGGGTCATCATGTGGGTTAAATATACCGTGCCGCGTATTCGTATTGATCACATGTTGGCCTTCAACTGGAAGTTTCTCACCCCGGCGGCCTTTGCTCTGCTTATGGTAACTGCCGTCCTGCACCGGCTGTTGCTCGGCGCAGAAACCTGGGTTTATGTTGTATTTATGCTCGCCATGAACCTGGTGTTTGGCTGGACAGTGGTTGAGATCTTGCGCGCCTTGGCCCGCAAGCAGCGCGAGTCGGCAGAGGGTAAGCCTTGGCCTGCGGCGGCGCAAAACTAACGAGAGGAGTTGGGAAAAATGACCCCCCAGCAAATCATCTTTCTCCTGACCGCCTTCGTGGCAGTCTTTTCTGCTGTAAACGTAGTCAGCACGCGCAATATGGTGCATGCGGCCCTGTGGCTGATCGCCACCCTGTTTGGCGCGGCGGTGCTTTTTGCCTTGCTCGAGGCGAGCTTCATCGCGGTGGTGCAGGTGGTGGTGTATATTGGCGCCATTGCCATCATGTTCATCTTCGCGGTCATGCTAACCCGGCGCGACATCCGTGAAGGCGGGCCGCAGCACAACCCGGGCTGGTGGAGCGCGGCGGTTATCAGCGTGCTGGTCTTTGCAAGCCTGGTAGTGGTGTTGAGCAATTGGAGCGGCTTCAACACCGTCTCTGCCCCCCCCGTGCCAGAAGACTCGCTCGTTCTTTTAGGCAAGGCGCTTGTTTCGCCGGATGCTTTCGTATTGCCGTTTGAAGTGGCCTCTGTGCTGCTGCTTTCGGCGCTGGTTGGCGCGGTATATGTCGCCATCGGAAATAAAAAATAGGAGGCGCACATGGTCCCCTTGTCCTGGTATCTGATTCTGGCTGCCGCACTGTTCAGCATCGGTTTGTTCGGTGTGCTTTCGCGCAAGAACGCAATTGCCATCCTGCTAGGTATTGAACTGATGATGAACGCCGTCAATATCAACCTGGTGGCATTCTGGCGCTATGCTAACCCGACGCTCATGGCCGGGCAGGTGTTTACGATCATTGTCTTCGCTGTGGCCGCCGCGGAAGTGGCGGTGGGGCTGGCGTTGGTCATCTCGATCTATCGCCGTCATAACACGGTCGTGGCTGAAGATCTCAACCTGATGAAGTGGTAGGGCATAAACATGAACCATGAATTCGTAACAACCCTCATCTGGCTTGTACCGCTCCCGCCGCTGCTGGCGTTCTTCTTGATTGTGCTCTTCACCAATCGGAGCAAGGCGCTCAGCCACACAATCGCTGTTGGCGCGGCGTTGCTCTCCTGGCTGGGCAGCATGATCATATTCATCGCCGCGGTTGGCGAAGAATATTTGGGGGAACACCCTTTCCTGTCCTCCATCAACTGGCTGCCAACAGGTGATACCTTCTTGCAGATCGGCGTACAAATCGATCCACTCTCTGCCGCCGTGTTGTTCTTCGTAGCGTGGACTATCCTGGCTATCTTCGTTTACAGCGTGGGCTACCACAACTTTGGGCAGCCCAAAGGCGATCACGACCAGCCTGGCCTGCCGCCGCATGGCGCCACTGTGACCGATGCGCACGGTCACAAGCACACGGTGCTTTCGGTCGAGCCGATGTACTCCCGCTTTTTCGCGTTCATTGGCTTGTTTGCGTTTGGCATGTACACCCTGGTGGTTTCCGATAACTTGCTGACCCTCTTTGTGGGTTGGGAGATCATGGGCTTGTGCTCTTACTTGTTGATCGGCTTCTGGTACGGTAAACCCTCGGCGCGCAATGCGGCTGTCAAAGCCTTTATGACCACCCGCGTGGGCGACGTGTTCATGCTGCTTGGCCTGGCTTTCCTTTACTCGGCAACCGGTACGCTCAATTACCGCGAGATTTTCTACAATCAGGTCACGCTCGATGCACTGGCAAAGGCGACCACACCCTTCCTGGGCATGTCGGCGGCCGGGCTGATTGGGTTGCTGCTCTTCATCGGCACGGTGGGTAAATCGGCGCAATGGCCGCTGCACGCCTGGCTGCCCGATGCCATGGAAGGCCCCACGCCGGTCAGCGCCATGATCCATGCAGCTACCATGGTTTCTGCGGGCGTGTATATGGTCATCCGCATCTTCCCGCTTTTTACAGCGGACTGGGGCGGGTACGAACTGACCACCACCATGGCTATCATCGGCTTCATTGGCGCGTTCACGGCCTTCTTCGCGGCTACCATCGCTGTGGCCCAAAACGACATCAAGCGTGTGCTGGCCTACTCCACCATCTCGCAGCTCGGGTACATGATCGCCGCGCTCGGCATCGGCGCCTATGTGGCGGCGGCTTTTCACCTCATCACTCACGCCTTCTTCAAGGCGCTGCTGTTCCTCGGCTCTGGTTCGGTGATTCACGGCATGGAGCACGGCGTGATGCATACTGGGAATCGCAAAGTGGACCCGCAGGACATGATGAACATGGGCGGCTTGCGAAAGAAAATGCCCATCACTTTCTGGACGTTCCTCATCGGCGGCTTCGCTCTCTCTGGCTTCCCGCTGGTGACAGCTGGTTTCTGGTCGAAGGACGAGATCCTGGCGGATGCTTTTGTTCACAGTCACTGGGCGATCTTCATCACCCTGGCGCTAGCCGCCCTGATGACGGCCTTTTACACCATGCGTCAGATCACGCTCACCTTCTTCGGCGCGCCGCGCACGGAGGAAGCTGAGCACGCTCACGAAACGCCCTGGACGATGACATTGCCGCTTGTTGTGCTTTCAGTCTTTGCGGTCGGCTACGGGTGGGTGGGCATCCCGGAGCACTTCCCGCTAATTGGGGGATTGATCCCCAACTGGTTCCATGAATTCGTCGGCGGTACACTACTCAAACACCCCAAACCGGTGGATTTCAACATCGTCCCCCTGCTCACTTCTTTGGTGGTGGCCCTGGGCGGCTTGGGGCTGGGTTGGTTGGTGTACAAAGACTTCAAAGCCGGGCAGCCCGATCCGCTCGAAAAACCGCTTGGCTTCATGTACCAGGTGTTGAAGAACAAGTATTACTTCGACGAATTCTACGGGCACTTCATCATCAAGCCGGTGGTGTGGCTTTCAGAGGTATTTACCTCCAAGTGGATTGACAAAACCGCCATCGATGGCATTCTGCATGCATTTGGATTTGCCACCGACGGGCTTGGACATACCTTCCGCATTTACCTTGATGCGCCGGTCATTAACGGGGTTATTGGTGATGGTTCATATCGCCTTACCCAGTGGGCTGGTAAGCAGTTGCGATTTATCCAAACCGGGCGTATCCAGGCTTACCTGGCGACAGCCCTGGCGGTAGCCCTGGTGCTGGCCGCGGCCTATTTCTTCCTGGCGTAGGAAGAGGGAGTGAACAATGGATTTCATTAGCACTCACCTGTTGACAACAATTCTGTTCTTCCCCGTCGTTGCGGCGCTGGTCATCTTTTTCATTCCGGGTGACCAGGTCAAGACAATCCGTTGGACGGCGTTGATTGCCAGCCTGGTGCCATTTGGGCTGTCGGTGTGGTTGTGGTTTTCGTTTGACCCAAACAAACCCGGTTTTCAGTTCGAGGAAATCTATCCTTGGTATGAGGCCATCCATTCCTCGTTCCACCTGGGCGTGGATGGGTTATCCCTGACCATGGTGCTGTTGACCACCCTGCTGACACCGTTGGCGTTGCTGGCCTCTTTCAACATTAAGGAAAAGGTCAAGGCGTTCTTCATGCTGTTCCTCTTTCTGGAAACGGGCATGCTGGGTGTGTTCATGGCGCTCGACCTGTTGATCTTCTTCGTCTTTTGGGAGATCGGCCTGGTGCCGATGTACTTCCTCATCAACCAGTGGGGCTCATCCAACCGAAACTACGCCTCACTCAAGTTCATGATCTATACCATGGGCGGTTCGCTTGGTTTGCTGCTGGCTATCCAGATGCTGGGTGTTCTGTTCCAGACGTATGACCTGGTGACCCTGTACGAGCGCTGGACCACCCTGGAAGGCACCCTGATGGGGATGCCGGTGGGCACGGTCAAGGCGGTGTCTTTCTGGGCGTTTGTAGTGGCTTTTGCCATCAAAGTGCCGGTGTGGCCCTTCCACACCTGGCTGCCCGACGCTCACACCGAAGCGCCCACGGCTGGCTCGATGATCCTGGCAGGCGTACTGCTCAAGTTGGGTGCTTATGGTTTCTTGCGCCTGGTGCTGCCGCTCTACCCCGCCGAGTCGCAATACTTTGCGGGCTGGCTGGCTTTCCTGGCAGTGATGGCCATCATCTTTGGCGCGTTGGGTTCCTTTGGACAAACGGATTTCAAGCGCCTGGTGGCATATTCATCGGTCAATCACATGGGATTTGTGCTACTCGGCATCGCTGCGGCGGCCAAGGCATCCGGAACACTGGATGCCACCATCGCGCTCAATGGCGCGGTACTGCAAATGTTCAACCACGGTCTCTCATCTGCCGGGATGTTCTTCCTGGTTGGCGTGATCTACGAGCGCACCCACACCCGCAACCTGGATGAATTTGGCGGCTTGTTCCCGCTCGTTCCGGTCTATGGCGGCATCCTCATCTTTACCAGCATGGCTTCGCTGGGGCTGCCTGGCCTCAACGGGTTCGTCTCCGAGTTTTTGGTAGTGCGGGGATCGTGGGCCATCCTGCCCGGCTTCACAGCGGCAGCCATGATCGGTTTGCTAATGACGGGCGCCTATATCCTAAAAGGCGTGCGCAAGGTGTTGCATGGCCCAATGAACGAACGCTGGGCCCATGGCGAACATAAACTGACTGAGATCAATGCCCGCGAGATCATTGTGATGGCACCGCTCATGGTGCTCATGTTGGTGCTTGGCATCTGGCCCGCCTGGCTGCTGGATGTCATCAACAAAGCCATGACCCTGCTCTTCTAAAGGCGAGGTGGTTAAATGTCATTCCCGATCCTGAGTATCATCGTTTTTACGCCGCTGGTTGCAGGCGCGCTTATCCTGCTGATGCCCGCCGAGCGCAAGGATGAAATTCGTGTGACGGCGCTGGCTGCGGCCGTGTTTGCGCTCATCCTCTCGGCGTGGATTTACTTTCAATACCTCGTCCAAGACATGACGGGTTACCAGTTTGTCGAAAAATATGCCTGGATGCCGCGCTGGGGCATTGAACTGCACATGGGCGTCGATGGCATCAGTACACCCCTGGTGTTGCTGACCGGCATTGTGATGTTCACTGGCGTGCTCATTTCGTGGGGTATCGAAGACCGCCCGCGTGAGTTCTTTGCCTTCCTGTTCATCCTGGCGGGCGGTGTCTTCGGTGTGTTTGTGGCGCTGGACCTGTTCATGCTGTTATTCTTCTATGAGATCGCGGTCTTCCCCATGTACCTGCTAATTGCAATCTGGGGCTGGATCAAAACGCGCGAGTATGCTGCCATGAAACTGACGCTGTACCTGTTCATCGGCTCGGTAATCTCGCTGATCGGTGCACTGGCCATGTACTGGACGAATTACCAGAACACGGGCATTCTGACCTTCGATATGCTCCAACTGGAGACAGCTGGATTTTCGACAGCATTCCAGATTGCATGGTTCATGCCGGTCTTTATGGGTTTTGCCGTTCTGGGCGGCATCTTCCCATTCCATAACTGGAGCCCAGATGGTCACGTTGCCGCGCCCACAGCGGTATCCATGTTCCATGCAGGCGTACTAATGAAACTGGGCGCATTTGCTGCCCTGCGGGTGGGAATCATGTTGCTTCCAGAAGGCGCCCTCTTTTGGAAGTGGGTAATTTTGGGGTTGGCAACTGTCAACGTGGTTTACGGTGCGTTCATCGCTTTTGTGCAAACGGATATGAAATACGTTATTGGCTTTTCCTCCGTTTCTCATATGGGCTTGGTGATGCTTGGCTTCGCCACGCTTACGGAAAAGGGCATGACTGGCGCAAGCATTCAAATGTTCTCGCACGGGGTGATGACGGCTCTCTTCTTTGCCGTTGTCGGCATGATCTATGATCGCACACACACACGCGATATCCCCAGCCTGGGAGGCATCGTCAAAGTGCTGCCTTGGACGGCCATCGCCTTTATCATAGGCAGCCTGGTCTCGATGGGCATGCCCGGTTTTTCAGGGTTTGTGGCCGAGTTCCCCATTTTTATGGGTGTGTGGGAGGTGCTGCCCATCATCGCAATCGTATCCTCCATTTCCATCGTTATCACCGCGTCCTATGTGATGCTGGTTGTGCGCAAGGTCTTTTTTGGGGAAATGCCCAGGAAGTTTGAAGGGCATATTGGCCCGATATCCGCGCTTGATAAAGTGGCCATCGTGACCCTGTGCGGAATCATGATCTTACTCGGGCTGTTCCCCGCGCTCATGGTTCCCATGATTTCAAACGGCGTCCAGAATGTCCTCAACCTGCTGGGAGGTGCATAAATGCCTGGCGTAAATTACATGGCAATCCTGCCTGAGATATTGATCCTTGTGCTCGGGATTCTCATATTAATCCTGGATCCGTTGTGGAAGAAAGATGAGACCCGCCGTGTGGCGCTGGGTTGGCTGGCCGGTGGCGGGCTGATGGCTGTTTTGGGTATCAGCCTCTTGCTCGGCCGTCCGGTGGAATCCACCATCGTTTGGGGCGGCATGCTCAGTTATGACTGGTTTGGCTTTGCGTTCAAAATGTTTTTCATTTTTGCCGCAGCCATGACAGCCCTATTCATGATGGATGTTGAAAAGCTGAACACCCGCCCAGAAGCCTACCTGTTGCTGCTCGCCTCTACCATGGGCATGAACCTGATGGCCTCAGCCGCCGATTTGGTTATGCTTTACCTTGCCATCGAGTTAACCTCCATACCCATGTATGTGCTTTCCGGCTTCCTGCTTGACGATAAGAAATCCACCGAGTCAGGCTTCAAGTACCTTTTGTTTGGTGTGCTTACTTCAACTGTAATGCTGTATGGGTTCAGCCTGCTTTATGGCTTTGCTGGCACCACCAACCTGTTTGCCATATCGGCCCAGTTCCCGGCTTTCACGGTGGTTACCTTCGCTGTTATCTTTTTGGTGCTGGTTGGGCTGGCCTTCAAAACCTCGGCTGTTCCGTTTCACTTCTGGGCACCAGATGTTTATGAGGGCGCGCCGACACCGGTGGCTGGTTTTCTTTCTACCGCTTCAAAGGCAGCCGGGTTTGCCGTGCTGATTCGCGTTTTCATGGTCGGTTTTCCGCAGGTGGCAGAAAACTGGACGTTGATTCTGGCCATCGTGGCGACTTTGAGCATGACAATTGGTAACTTCATTGCCCTGCCGCAGGTGCTTAGCAAGGATAAGGGCAATATCAAACGCTTGCTGGCATTTTCATCCATCTCACATGCCGGATACGCCCTGATTGGCGTGGTAGCCAACTCACAGTTGGGTGTTACGAGTGTTGTGTTCTACCTGCTGGCGTATATTGCCACCAACCTGGCTGCATTTGGCGCCGTGATTGCTTTTGGACGCCTTTCAGGTACCGATGAGTTCAAGGCCTACTGGGGGCTTAGCCGCCGATCGCCCTGGCTGGCACTGGTTTTCCTGGCATCTTTCCTGTCCCTGGCGGGCATGCCGCCATTTGGCGGCTTTGTGGCCAAAGTGATGGTGTTTGCCGCAGCCATCGCTTCGGGTTGGTATTGGCTGGCATTCGTGGGTATTTTCAATTCCATCATCGGTGTCTACTACTACCTGACCGTGCTGAAGTATATTTACCTCTACCGCGCCGAAAATGAATCTGAGGAGAAGCAGCCCCTGGCGCTCACACGCCCCTATGCCATTGCGCTTACAGTACTCTCGATAGCGGTCATCCTGGTAGGTTCGATATTCGCTCCCTGGTTCGACCTTTCCGAATTGGCAGCACTCAGCCTTCCGTTTTAGGTTCAGGAGTTTGTTGCAGTTTAAGATAGTTTCAGCACTTTCTTGAGGTAAAATAGGCGCGGACAGGGATGCTTGTCCGCGCCCATATTCTGGACTTTACAAGTCCGATTGTGATATAATCCGCAACCATGAGCGACCAAGGCGATCAGGGAAAAAATCAATTCCAGTACGCACTCAACCTGACCGTCATAGGGATATTTGGCCAAGTGGGTTGTCTAACCTTGGCTATCATCCTTTTGGCGCTCTTTGGCGGTTTGTGGCTCGACGGCATACTCGACACAAAACCGCTTTTTACGGTGATATTGATGGTAGGCAGTGTGCCGGTAACATTGTTCCTGATGTATTGGACAGTTATGTGGGCTACGCGACGCATAAAGCCAATTGACCAAAAGAAAACCAAAGAAAACTCTTTACAGGAGGAAACACATCGTGACTGAAGCACCCAAAAAACGTGTTTGGGGACGCTGGGTGGTACTGGCGGCGATCATACTGGGCTTGTTCCTGTTCACAAATTTTTTCGGAACCGGTCTTGGGTTGGGAATCAAGCCTATCATGCCACACGTGTATTTGCCCGGCGAAAAAATTAGCGAAACACCGCTCTTTGTTGTTCCGGGCATGGATAAAACTGTTGGTGGTTTTTACATTACCAATACGCTTATTGGACTGCTTGTGGCTGATGTCATTGTGCTCTTGCTGGCGATAGGGGTGTATCGCGGTGTGAAAAGCGGCAAGATGGTTTTATCTGGCATTTCCGGGGCCGTCGAGGCCCTGATCGAAATGTTATATGGGATCACCGAAGGCACTGCCGGTAAGTGGACTAAAGCCATCTTCCCTTGGTTCGCTACAATTACCCTGCTTGTGCTTGCGGCCAACTGGTCGGGTTTGGTGCCCGGGAATGAAACCATTGGCATCATTCATGAATATGATGGACACGGCTATGCCAAGCGCGAACTGTTGCCAGGCTTTTATACCATTTGGGATGAGGGCAAGTATACAGACGCCGCCGAAGGCAAACTTGCAGAAAGTTATGCTGTCATCCCCTTCCTGCGCCCGGCTTCGACCGATCTTAACTTCACCTTTGCCCTGGCCATTGTGGCGGTGGTTATGATCCAGGTTATGGGGCTCCGCTCGCAGGGTGTTGCCTACCTATGGAAGTTCTGGAACGTAGGGACCCTGTTCAGCAAGCCAATTTTCGGTTTCATCGATTTTGGCGTGGGGTTGTTGGAACTGGTATCTGAGTTTTCCAAAATTCTGTCCTTTGCCTTCCGTCTATTTGGGAACATGTTTGCCGGCGCGGTACTTCTTTTCGTAATCGGTTCATTAGTGCCGGTTTTTGCACAGGCGCTTTTCTACATGTTGGAGTTCTTCGTTGGGCTTATCCAGGCCATTGTGTTCGGTATGCTGACCATGGTTTTCATGTCACAGGCTACTCAGGGCCACGGCGAGCACCACGAGGAAGCACACGCGTAAGTCTTCGGGCGAGAAAAAGCCCGGGTAAAACACCATTCTCAGTGGCGGATATCCCGCCCGAAACTAAACCTGGAGGTTATTCAAAATGGAAGCTGAAGCAGCAAAACTGATTGGTGCAGGTCTGGCGATGATTGGCGCAATTGGCGCTGGTGCAGGTATTGGTATTGTAACCGGCGGCGCGGTGCAGGCGATGGGGCGTAATCCCGATGCCACCGGCACGATCCAGACCAACATGATTTTGGGCATCGCCTTTGCTGAAGCCGTTGCGATTTACTGTCTGGTAGTCGCGCTTCTGATCCTGTTCGTTTTTTAGTGGAACACGGAGGAACCCTTGGAAGCACTTGGTATTAATTTACCCTTTTTCCTCGTGCAGGTGGTCAACCTGATCATCATGTACACCGTGGTCGCCAAGTGGATTGTTGGACCGATTTCTGGCTTGCTCGAAAAACGCCGCCAGGCAGTTGCCCATGGCCTTGAAGATGCCCGAATCGCAGCGGAAGCGCGCGCCAACGCCGAGAAGGAAGCCGAGAAGATCAAAGCGGACGCCAACAAGAAAGCCAGCGAGATCGTGGCAGAAGCCAAGGAACGCGCTGAAAACGCCGCTCGTGACGTTAAGGCTGCCGCCGACGCCGATGCCAGCAAGTCCCGAGAAAAAGCCCTGGCAGAGGTGGAAGAGGAGCGCAACCGCATTTTGGGTGATTTGCGCGGACAGGTGGCGGCCCTGGCCATTGCTGCGGCCCAAAAACTGGTCAATGAAGCTCTCGATGAAAAACGCCAGCGTGCCTTGTTGGATGAGTTCTTCTCTGGTGTGAAGGCAGGCAAGGTGGTAGTGCTTGAAAGTGCAGATTTCACCGGCGAATCGGCTGAGGTGACCAGCGCGCTCCCGCTCAGTGCAGATGAGCAGGATGCCGTCAAGAAGAGCATGCTGGCTAAGGCTGGTGCGCAGGCTGTCTCTTTCCGCGTGGACCCGGCCATTTTGGGTGGCTTGGTCATCAAAGTTGGCGACAAGGTTCTGGATGGTTCCGTGGCAGGCAAGCTTGAAGGCCTACGCCAGACCCTGCGCTAAAGTTTGAGTTTTCGTGAGGAGGGTTTTGGTTTGCGCCAAGGCCCTCTTTGGTTTTAAGTGAGTGAGACCAATGCATAATTATTCATGTACGCTGGGTGATTTATTCCTGGGCTTTCCTTACACATTTTCTCTGCGTGACGTCGCAGGGGTGAAAGTTCATGGGATCGCGATTGATAGCCGCAAGGTACAGCCAAGGGATGTGTTCATTGCCGTGAAGGGCGGGTCTGCCGATGGGCACACCTTTATCCCTTTTGCGATAGAACGCGGGGCTGCGGCGGTGGTGGGCGAACAGGCCATAGAGGGATTGCCGGTCCCTTACATTCGGGTTGAAAACTCGCGTCAGGCGCTCACGCATTTGGCTGCGGCATTTTATGGGCATCCAGGTAAAAAACTAACCGTGATTGGGGTGACTGGAACGGACGGCAAAACCACCACCAGCAACCTGATTTATCAGATACTGATTGTGGCGGGATTGAAAGCTGGCATGATCTCTACGGTCAATGCAGTGATTGGCGATGAGGTGCTTGACACCGGGTTCCATGTGACCACCCCTGATGCCCACGATGTACAGCATTACCTGGCCCGCATGGTTGAAGCCGGGTTGACGCATGTCGTTCTGGAAACAACGTCGCATGGGTTGGCCCAGTTTCGCACTGATGCCTGTCAGTACGATATCGCTGTAGTTACAAACATTACACACGAGCATCTGGATGAACATGGCTCTTATGAGAATTACCGCGCTGCGAAGGGCCGCTTATTTCGCCTGCTGGTGGAAACGGCGGAAAAACCCCAGGGAAACCCTCGCTTGAGCGTGTTGAACATGGATGATGAGCGGTCTTTCTCATATTTGCAATCCATTGTGCAAACACCGCACGTGAGTTATGGGTTGACGCAGGCCGCCGATATTTATGCGCAAAATATTCATTACGACCCCTCGGGGATTGCATTTGATGCGGTGGGGAAAAACTTCCGCATTGCGGTGCGCAGTGCATTGGTGGGCGCATACAATGTGTCTAATTGCCTGGCTGCCATTTCTGTTGGGGTGGCAGGGCTTGGCCTTGCGCCCGAAATTGCTGCGCGCGGTGTGGCCAGTTTGCCAGGTATAGTGGGGCGCATGGAGCGCATTGATCTGGGCCAAAACTTTACCGCGATTGTGGATTTTGCCCATACGCCCAATGCGCTCAAAGCCGCGCTGGAGGCCGCCCGCGCCATGGCCGGAAAGCGTGTCATCGCTGTGTTTGGATCGGCTGGGCTGCGCGACAAGGAAAAGCGGCGTTTGATGGCCGAGGTTGCAGCCGGGTTGGCAGATGTTTCGGTGTTGACAGCCGAAGACCCGCGGACTGAGTCGCTGAACGGTATTTTGGAGGAGATGGCGGCGGGGGCAGTCTCGCGTGGCGGGGTGGAGGGTGTTTCGTTTTTTAGAATTAGGGACCGGGGGGAAGCGATCCGGTTTGCGGTTGGGATGGCCCGGGAAGGCGATATCGTTTTGGCGTGCGGGAAAGGGCACGAGCAATCGATGTGTTTCATCCAAACGGAATACTTGTGGGATGACCGTACCGCGATGCGGGCCGCGCTTGCCAACCTGTTGGGCATAGATGGCCCGACCATGCCATACCTGCCGACGCAGGATGGAACGTATGAAGGTTGAGCCGGTCAGCCTGTCTGGCAGGTATGTGCGGCTCGAACCTTTAAGTGTGTCGCACATTGATGGTTTGGAAATGGCTGGCAGCGATTCTTCGATATGGCAGTATATGGTTTACGGTGATCTGTCACGCCCGGGTGCAATGGCCGCCTGGGTGCGCGATATGCTCTCCCAGCAGGGGCATGGGACCGACCTGCCATTTGCTGTGGTGCACCTTGCAACCGGCCTGCTGGCAGGGTGTACACGCTTTATCAATATTGATCATGCCAACCGCGCCCTGGAAATTGGCGGGACGTGGTATGCGCCTCGTTTCCAGCGGACGGGGGTGAATACTGAGTGCAAGTATTTGTTGTTGAAGCATGCTTTTGAGGTTTTTGGTTGTGTGCGTGTCCAGTTTAAGGCGGATGCGCGCAACGAACGTTCGCTGCGAGGCATTGAGCGGATTGGGGCTGTGCGTGAGGGGGTGTTGCGCAATCACATGATCCTGGCTGATGGGACAATAAGGCATTCGGTTTTTTTCAGCATTATCGAAAGTGAGTGGCCACAGGTAAAAAGCCGCCTGGAAAGGATGCTGGCGCGGTGAAAAACGCCCCCTGCTCGGGAGTGCGGGGGGCGTTCGATTTTTATTGTGCTCCGTGGATCAGGGAGCAGGGCCTGGCTGGGTTTTATGTGTGCGGAAGGAAAGTGCGAGCAGGATGACCGTGCTGACCAGCCCGAAGGCCAGCCCGCCCCACCAGATGGCTTGTGGCCCCACCTGGTCGTGCAGGGAGCCGCCGATGATGGGCGCGAGGGCGCGGGCGAGGCCCCATGTCAGCCAGTACAGGCTCATATAGCGGCCGCGCAGGCCTTCGGGGGCAATGTCTGCAACGTATTTGCTGGCGGTGGGAATGAGGATGAGTTCGCCGAAGGTGATGACGACCATGCTGAGCCAGAATCCCCAAAAATCGCGCATGAGAGCCACGCTGCCTACGCCCAGCGCATAGACCAGCATACCGGCGGCGGCAACAATGCCTGCGGGAAAGCGGCGGGTAACGAAGGTCACCGGATATTGCACCAATACGCACATCAGCGCGTTGGTGATTGGCAGCCAGCGGTATAAGTCTTCAGGTAGTCCATAATACCGATTGGTGTAGACAGCCAGCAGGGTCCACATGAGCAGGGGGGCAATCATGCCGAGGGTGACGGCCGCCACAAAAGCGACGAAACCCCGGTCTTTGAATACGCGGTCGTAACCCCCCAGGCGTTCTTGCCGGGAGGCTGCATGTGTGGCCGGTTGGTGGCGCACCAGGGTTTCGCGCGAGAACAATAACAGGAGCATGGTGAAGATAAACATGCCGGTTGCTGCACCGTAGAAGGCATAGGTGTACGACAGGGCGGCAATCACCACTCCGCCAACGGCTGGCCCGATGGCAATGCCTGCATTATTGATCATGCGCAGGATGGCGTAAGCATCGACGCGCTTTTCAGGGGGGATCATGTCGGCCATCATGGCATCTGACCCAATTGCATAAAAGGGCATGGCGGCTCCCATGAGCGTCATGGGGATGAGGAATCCGATATAGGACCCGGACAGGCTCATAAGGACGAATCCCAACCCATGCGCGAAAAGCGCGCCAATCATGATGGGGCGGCGGCCGATTTTATCTGCAATGGAGCCGCCTGCAAATGAGACGAGCATGCCGGTGAGTGAACTGATGGTGATGAGCGTAGCAATGCCAGACAGCGGCTGGTTGAGGATGTTGCTGACGTAAATGAGTTGGAAGGGCCAGATCATGCTCGACCCTGCCGAGCTGATGAGTACGCCGAGCGCCACCAGCCAGAACTGGGAAGGGTAGCCGCGCTGGAAGATGGAAGGTTTGTTCTGTTCGACCATGATGAAACACGCTTTGCGATTGAAGGATAAAACACAGGGCGGCCTTTCGGGCCGCCCTGCGCTTGGATCTGTTTGCCGGGTTTAGCGGCGGTTGCGATCGAATCCGCCGCGGCGGTCATCGCGACGCCCGCCGCGGTCGCCACCGGGACGACCACCGCCACCGCCCGGTTTGCGCTGGTCGCGCTCGCGGGCTTCTTCGGCGGTCCAGCCTTCGAGCACGGCCTGGCGCGAGAGGCGGATCTTGCCCTGCGGGTCGATGTCGGTTACCATGACGGTCAGTTCATCGCCAATCCCGGCGATATCTTCCACTTTGTTGACGCGTTCGCTGTCGAGTTGCGAGATGTGGCACAGTCCATCCACGCCGGGCAGGATTTCAACAAATGCGCCGAAGGCCTCGATGCGCACCACCTTACCAGTGTAGATGCGCCCGATCTCGGCGCTTTCACCCAATGCCTGGATGCGTTCCTGTGCGATGAGCGCACCGGCCCCTTCCACCGCGGCAATGTACACAGTGCCATCTTCTTCAATATCGATTTTGGTGCCGGTCTGTTCTTGCAGGGCGCGGATGTTCTTGCCGCCCGGACCAATGAGCGCGCCGATCTTATCCACCGGGATCTTGACGGTGATGATGCGCGGGGCATGCGGTTTGAGTTCGGGGCGCGGCGCCTGAATGGCTTCGCGCATTTTGCCGAGGATGTGCAGGCGGGCCTGGCGGGCCTGTTCGAGCGCCTGCTTCATGATGGCGGTGCTCAGCCCGGCGATTTTGATGTCCATTTGCAGGGCGGTGATGCCCGCCTCGGTGCCAGCCACTTTGAAGTCCATGTCGCCCAGGTGATCTTCGGTGCCCTGGATATCAGTCAGGATCTGGTAGCGGCCACTCTCATCGGTGATGAGTCCCATGGCCACGCCGGCCACCGGCGCCTTGATCGGCACGCCGGCATCCATGAGGGCCAGGGTGGAACCGCACACAGAGGCCATTGAGGAAGAGCCGTTGGAAGCCAGCACTTCGGAGACCACGCGCAGGGTGTAGGGGAAGGATTCTTCGCTGGGGATGACCGGCTCAAGCGCGCGTTCGGCCAGCGCGCCATGCCCCACCTCGCGGCGTGATTGCCCACGCAGGGGTTTGACCTCGCCGGTGGAGTAGGGAGGGAAGTTGTAGTGGTGCATGTAGCGCTTGGTATCGTTCGGGGAGAGCGAGTCGATCTCCTGGGCTTCGCCGAGCGTGCCGAGTGTGGCCAGGCTGAGCACCTGCGTTTCACCGCGGGTGAACAAGCCGGAGCCGTGAGCGCGCGGCGAGAGGTCCAGTTCCACCCAGATCGGGCGGATCTGTTCGGGGGTGCGGCCATCGGGGCGTTTGCCCATGCCGAGGATGCGCTCGCGCACGGTCTTCATTTCGGCTTCGCCAAAAGACTGTTTAACGGCAGACGGGGCCGGGTAGCTGGCAGCGTTTGCGCCTTCGGGAATGGTGGTCATTTCAGCCACCACTTCGGCCATGAGGGCATCCATCCCGCCGTAAAATTCCGCCTTGCTCAGCGGTTTGTCAAGCAGGTCGTTCATGGGGCCGCTGACGCGTTCGAAGACTTTCTTTTCCAGCGTTTCGTCGAGCACGCTGACGGTGGGTTCGCTCTTGGGTTTGCCGATTTCGGACTGCATCTTGAGTTGCAGGTCGATGATGGGCTGGATGGATTTGTGCCCGAATTCGAGCGCGGCCACCATCACATCTTCCGGCACTTCATTGGCGCCGCATTCGACCATGAGGATGGCATCGCGCGTGCCGGCGATGCGCAGGTCGAGATCGGAGGCATCGATTTCTTTGAAGGTGGGGTTGACGACGAACTGTCCATCGATGCGGCCGACGCGCACCGCGCCTACCGGGCCTCCCCATGGGATGTTGGAGATGGTCAGCGCAGTTGATGCGGCGTTGATGGCCAGGATGTCGATGGGATTCTCGTTGTCTGACGACATCGAGAACATGATGACCTGTACTTCGTTGCGCATGCCTTTGGGGAAGAGCGGACGCAGGGGGCGGTCGGTGAGGCGCGCGGTGAGGATGGCCTCGGTGCCGGGGCGGCCTTCGCGCCGGAAGAACGAGCCGGGGATTTTGCCGCTGGCGTACAGGCGCTCTTCGTATTCCACGCTGAGGGGGAAGAAGTCGATGCCTTCGCGCACGCCGCCCATGGTGGCGGTGGCGAAGATGATGGTGTCACCGATGCGGGCGGTCACGGCGCCGCCGGCCTGGTGGGCCAATTTGCCGGTCTCGAAGGTGACGGTTCGGTTGCCAACTGCGGCCTGGTAGGTTTTGCTTTCTGGTTTCATTTTTTGTCTCCTGTGGTGGGCGGGCGCGCGTAAACGCAATATCCCCGGGCAACGGCCCGGCGAGAGTGAATATTACTGAGCGATGTGGTTGGTTTGCGGCAACGTGCGCCAGCCCTGTGAATGAGTTCCCGCCTGGTCAGGGACTGAAAGATGCTTTCAACGTACGGTTGCGAGCATGTTTCAATTCCTGACTGCGGGCGGATAGCGTGGTTCGGGGCGACCCACATCGCGGAAAGGGGTCGCCCCGATGGTTTTTTACATTGGGTTACTTGCTTCGACGCAGGCCGAGGTTCTCGGTGACTGCCAGGTAGCGCGCATAGTCTTTGCGGCGCAGGTAAGCCAGGGTGCGGCGGCGCTGCCCCACCAGTTTGAGTAAACCGCGGCGGCAGGATTGATCGTGCTTGTTGGCGCGCAGGTGCTCGGTCAGTTGGGTGATACGCTTGGTGAGGATCGCAATTTGAACCTCCGGTGAACCGGTATCGGTTTCATGGCGTCGATAGCCCTCAATGGCTTCACTCTTTACTTCTTTTGCGAGCGGCATGACGTGTGCTTCTCCTTTCTTTCATAATTGGTGCAGGTCTCCGTGCCGGCAGCGTTAACCGCATGGCAGGACCAGTCACGGGGCTGGATTATACCATGTTTACCCTACTTTGTTGGCCGCAGGCTGTCGCGCAGGGCGTCTGCCAGGGGGGCGTGCATGCCGGGCAGCATACGCCGCAAGGTGAGGCGCGTTTGCGGGTTGGGCGAAAGGAGGATCACCTGCCGCAGGTAATATTGGGTCTCGACCGGCGAGGCCTTGTAAAGGGCGTTGACCAGCTCGGTCAGTTCGCCTTGCAATATTGGCGGCGCAAACTCAATGACCGGTCGAATCATCTCGTAGATCGGCGGCAGGTTCTCGAAGTCAGGATCTTTTAGCAGCGGCAGGAGCGCCTGGATGCCGTTCGACCACATTTTGGGGCGGTTGGGGGCCAACCAGTTGCCTACCAGGCGCAGGAAGCGTTCCGGCGCTTCGGCGCGCAAACGCTCCAGGGTGCGCGAAAGCAGCGCGCGGCGCAGGGTGGGTTCGCGAGTCTCGGCCACCCAGTCGGTCAGGCGTTCGTTCAGGTTCTTGGCGCGCGGCGGTACACGACCCAAAATGTGCACGGCCAGCAGCCGCATTTCCAGAGCGCGTTCATCCCACAGCGCATCGGCCAGGGCCAAAGCGGGTTCGACGCGCGCGCCAACCAGCGGGGTTAGTTCCATTTCGATCTGGCGCAGCACCTGCACCGGGGCGCGATAACTGGGCAGCACCGTCACCGGTGATGCGATTTGCCCCGGGCGCAGGGTGCGGTCTGCGTAAAATTCCAAAACATCATTCAGCGCGCGAACGAAGGCTCCCGGCTCGTCGAATAATTCGGCAAGTCGGGCAGTTTGGATGCGCAGTTTGGCTAGGTCGATGGCGGGCATGGCGGTTTTATTGGAGATTGCGGGCGGAACCGGCGGACTGTGCGGACTCCAGCGCCCGAATGGACGTGAGCACCTCATCCACCACTTGGGCCGAACTGACTACCCGCCGCTCAGACTCCCGCCTCAGCTTGAATTCCACCCCGCCCTGGGCCAGCGACTTTTCGGCCACGGTCAGGCGGATGGGCAGGCCGATCAGGTCGGCATCGTTGAACTTCACGCCGGGGCTTTCGTCGCGGTCATCGAATAGCACCTCCACCCCGGCGGCGGCCAGGTTTGCGTAGAGTTGCTCGGCAAACGTGAAGCCGCCCTTGAGCGCCACCAGGTGCACCTGGTAAGGCGCAATGCTGATGGGCAGCGCCAGCCCGCGTTCGTCGAGATGCTGTTCGGCGGCGCAAGCCAGCACCCGCACCAGGTCGAGCATGGCGGTGGTCATGTGAACCTGGCCGGGTTTGCCATCCCGGTCCAGGAAGCTGCATCCTGCCGGGTCGTTGAAGCCCTCGCCATAGGTTGTGACGCGCGCCACTTGTGTGGCAAAAAAGCGGCGCATCGGCGCGGCGCAGTCCGGGCAGCTGGCATCGTCCGGCGCGGCAGCGATATCGGCTACAACCTGGGCGGTATAGTCGCGTCCATAATTGATGTTGAGCAGGTGATATTCGGGCTGGTTGGCCCCGCTGACCAGGTTGGGTGTTTCAGCGATGGCTTTATCCACAATAACAAAAACGGATTTCAGCCCAACCGGCGAAGCAAACCCTGGCACGGCCCCGACCGCGCGGATCTCGTCTTCAGTGGCCGGGCGCAGGGAGACAGCCTCCAATGCGGCGGCCAGCTTTGTTTCACTCATATCGGTGTCGCCGCGCACAACCACGAACACAAATTGTTCGCGCACCGGTTTTCCCATGCGCGCCACGAGCAGGATGGCCTTGGCGGTTTTTGACCTGGGCACATTCAGGAAGTCGGCCAGGTCGGCGATGGTTTTGCAATTAGGGGTGAAGGCCTTGTTGATCGGAAGCGGTGTTTCGGGTGGCGTGTACGGGCGGCGGAAGGGAGCAGCAAATTGTGTATAGGTATTGCCGCACAAATCGCAGGACAGCAAGGGGGTCTCCCCGGCTTCGGTCGGGAAAAACAGCGACTGCGCCGGGCTGCTGTGCAGTTCGGCCGGGGCAGACGGGGCGCCAAGTGCCTGAACTCCGCACCGGGCAAGCAGGCTGTCCAGCGCAAAGGTGAGGTCTCGGGACAGTTGGTCGCGCTGCCTGGCGCCGGATACAAGCCCAAGAAGCGTCAGTATCAGCGAAACGCGCCCCGGCAGCAAGCCGGAGGGGGGGAAATCTGCCTGGGGTTGGTTTTGCAGCGCGTACAGCACACGCGGCAGGTGTTTGTAAGACTGTACCTCGCGCCCAACCAGGCTGGCCAGCTCAGCCGTGTTGGGCGCTATATCAGCGGGTAGCCCAATCTCCTGCCCGTGGTGCGCCTGCAGGCTGCGGCGGGCCAGGGCAGCGATTTTTTCCAGACTGCGTTGCCCCAGCGGGAGCATGGCAAACAGGCCGGATTCCAACCTCCGCAAATAAGATGCCCTCACCAGCAGCTTGTGGCTGGCGGTGACGGCATCGGCGGGGGCCTCGCGCAGGGTTTGACCGAAGAGTTGGGAGAATCGCATGGGAGGGGTAATGTTGGGAACGCAGCATGCTGCGCCCCCGGGTGGTCTAGTATGCCTTGGCGAAATACACTTTGCGGGTGGCTTTTTGCCCGCACACGATGCACGTCCCCTCGCCGCCGGGCTGCCCTTCGAGCGGGATGCAACGCGTGGAGGCTTTGGTGTCTTCCTTGACCTTTACTTCGCATGCCTTGCTTTCGCACCACCACGAGAAGGCCCAGTTGTTTTGCACCACCTGCTTGAGCTCGTCGTAGCTGGCAGGGTTGTGGATGTGCGCGTCGCGGAAGGCGGTGGCTTTTTCCAGCAGGGCCGCCTGGATGGTGTTGAGCATCTCGGCGACAGTGGCAGACAGGTTGTCCTGCGCCACGAAAGATTTGCCCTCGCGGCCCGGTCGGTCGCGGCGGGCCAGGGCCACGCTGTTCTTTTCCACATCCTTGGGTCCGATCTCCATGCGCAGGGGCACGCCGCGCATTTCCCAATCGTGATACTTGAAGCCGGGCGTCACCTCTTCGCGGTCGTCCACTTTGACGCGGATGCCGGCTGCCTTGAGTTCGCCAAAGATGCGGTCGGTGACCGGCATCACGGCGCTTTTTTCGGCATCATTTTTGTAGATGGGCACCATCACCACCTGGATGGGCGCCACCTTGGGCGGCAGCACCAGCCCGTTGTCATCGCCATGCGTCATGATGATGGCGCCGATCATGCGGGTCGAGAGACCCCACGAGGTGGTGTGGCAGAATTGCAGGGTGTTGGTTTTGTCGAGATACTGGATGTCGAAGGCTTTGGCGAAGTTCTGCCCCAGGTAGTGCGAAGTGCCGCTCTGCAGGGCCTTGGTGTCGCCCATCATGGCCTCGATGGTGGTGGACATGACCGCTCCCGCGAACTTCTCGGTCTCGGATTTGATGCCCTTGATGACCGGAATGGCGCAGTCCGCGATGGCGAAATCGGCGTAGGCATCCAGCATGCGCAGGGTTTCTTCGCGGGCTTCTTCTTCGGTGGCGTGGGCGGTGTGGCCTTCCTGCCAGTAGAACTCGGCGGTGCGCAGGAAGAGTTTGGTGCGCAGTTCCCAGCGCACCACGCTGCCCCACTGGTTGATCAGCACGGGCAGGTCGCGCCAGCTTTTGATCCACTTGCTGTACATGTAGCCAATGATGGTCTCGGACGTGGGGCGCACCACCAAGGGCTCTTCCAGCTCCTGCCCGCCGCCATGTGTGACCACAGCCAGCTCAGGGGCGAAACCTTCCACATGTTCCTTCTCTTTTTCAAGGAACGACATGGGGATGAACAGTGGGAAGGCCGCGTTGACGTGGCCGGTTTCTTTGAAGCGCCGGTCGAGCCCGGCCTGCATGTTTTCCCACAGCGTCCAACCGTAGGGGCGCACCACCATGCAGCCGCGCACGGGAGAGTAGTCTGCCAGCTCTGCCTTGAGTACCAGTTCGTTGTACCAGTCGGAGAAGTTTTCGGAACGGGGGGTGAGTTTTTCTTCAGCCATGATTTCCTCTTTTGTGTGATTCAAGCAATTTTACAGCAGTATCGACATCCGGGGCAAACTGGATGAGCGCGCGTTGCTTCTCGGGGAAGTATTCGCCCTGGGACTGGAAGGCCTGGTTCAGCGTGGACTGCCAGCCGTTGCCAACCAGGATGAGCGGTCTGGGGGGCAGCGCGCCAATGATCATCAGGTTCCACATCAGGGCGATCTCGGCCAGCGTGCCGGGCCCGCCGGGCAGGGCAATGGCCGTATCGCAGCCGGTGAAGAGCCCTTTTAGCCGCTCCAGCAGGGTGGATGTCTTCCTTTCCTCTTTGACCCAGCGGTTGGCGCGGATGGGACGCCACGCTTCAATCTCCTCACACGTCACGCCGATCACATGTCCACCCGCTTCGTGCGCGCCGCGCGAGGCGGCCTCCATCGCGCCGATGTAGCCGCCGGTCAGCACGGCATGGCCCTGCTCAGCCAGGAGCCGGCCGAGCATGTAAGCCGCTGCATAGGCGGCAGAATCGACCGCGGGCTGCGAGCCGCCGAATATCGTAATATTCATTCTTGATCCCATTCGCGCGTTGCGTTGATCTTCAACTTGTCCAGCACTGCCTGTTCCAGATCGATTCCTGAAACCGAGGCCAGTTGCAGCAGGTACAGGGCCACATCCGCCAGTTCCCCGGCCAGTTCGTCCTTGTCTTTCACTTTATCTTGCCATTGGAAATGTTCCAATATTTCAGCCGCTTCCAGCGCCAGCGAAATGGACAGGTTACGGGGCGTCTGCGGGCGCTTGCTCCCTGGTGCGTACCAGCCCCTGGCGGTGACGAAGGCGTTCATTTGCTCGGTAAGTTCTTTGATGTTCATCTTTCTAACTGTGTTCATACCATGCCCCCTTCCGTCCCCCCATTTTGTTTACAAAATGGGGGGACGAGGGGGGTAAAAATAAAAACGGCTCACCTGTCTGGGAGCCGCTTTTTCCACGTCAAAACGAACCTATCCAGACCGGTAAGGCTTTTGCATGCGCGGGTTAGGGGATGGGTTTGCCTTCATAGTCGCGCAATTATACCCCAAGTTTGACCGTATCTTGTGACCGCGACGGGTATAATTTCATCAGCCATGAACCTCATCATCACCCACGAACAATCCGATTTCGACGCCCTGGCGGCGCTTTTTGGCGCATCCCTGCTCGATGGCGGATTGCCTGTCCTGCCGCGCCGCATAAATCGCAACGGGCGTGCTTTCCTGACGCTCTATGGTGCGGAGTTCCCGTTCATCGAGCCGCGCGACCTGCCGCAGCAACCCGTGGAACAGGTCACGCTCGTGGATACGCAGTCGCTTGTCACCCTGCGCGGCATGGGCAAACAGACCGCCGTGCGCGTCATCGACCACCATCCGCGCCGCAAGAGCACGCCCGCCGAGTGGGATGTAACCATTCTGGAGACGGGCGCGACCACCACCTTTTTTGTCGAAGCACTGCAAGAGCACACCGAAACGCTTTCGGTCATCCAGTCCACGCTGCTGCTGCTGGGCATCTACGAGGACACCGGCTCGCTGACCTATTCGCGCACCACCCCGCGCGATGTGCGCGCCGCGGCCTGGTTGCTCGAGCAGGGCGCATCGCTGCGCATCGCGGCCGAATACCTCAACCCGCCGCTCTCGCCCGACCAGCGCGACGCCTACGACCTGCTCGTGCGCAGCGCCGAAACGCTCGAAATTCACGGCCAGCGCGTTGTGCTGGCCTGCGGCGAAGTGACCAGCCTGACCGAAGAGATCTCCACCCTGGCCCACAAACTGCGCGACCTGTTCGACCCGGCCGCCCTGTTCGTGCTCGTCCAAACGATGGAGGGCGTGCGCCTGGTGGCCCGCTCCACCACCGACCAGATCGATGTGGCCGCCATTGCTGCCCATTTTGGCGGCGGCGGGCACGACCGCGCCGCGGCCGCGCTCATCAAGATTGCTGCCAGGGGAGAGGGTGAGAGTGCGCAGACGCTCGCCATAGTCCGTCAGACCCTGCTCGACATCCTGCCCGCCCACGTGCGCCCCAGCGTTACCGTCGCACAGCTCATGTCGCGCCGCCCGCACCTGCTCTCACCAGACACTTCCCTGCTCGAAGCCGCCAAACTGATGACCCGCTACGGCTACGAAGGTTTCCCGGTTGTCAGCGATGGGCGCGTGGTGGGGCTGCTCACCCGCCGCGCTGTCGACCGCGCCCTCAACCACCGCCTCAACCTGCCGGCCGCCAGCCTGATGGATGCCGGGGATGTGAGCGTGCGCCCCGGCGATTCGCTCCAATACCTGCAAGCCCTCATGACCGAAACCGGCTGGGGCCAGGTGCCCGTCACCGATGAGTCCGGCAGGGTCATCGGCATCGTCACCCGCACCGACCTGCTCAAAAACCTCACCCCGCGTCCCGCGCGTCATGCCCGCCGCCCGCTCACCGACCGGCTGCAAAAATCCGTGCCCCCCGCCGCGCTCGACCTCATCCACCGCGTGGCCGAAGCCGCTGCCGGGCTGCACCTGCCCGCCTACATCGTGGGCGGATTCGTGCGTGACCTGCTGCTCGGCCGCCCCGGCGCCGATTTCGACATCGTGGTCGAGGGTGACGCCATCGCCCTGGCCAGCACCCTCTCCGAAAAGCACGGTGGCAGGCTCACCAGCCATGCCCGCTTCGGCACCGCCAAGTGGTATCTCAAGGTCCGCGCCCCCGGCCTGCCCGCCTTCATCGACCTCATCTCCGCCCGCCAGGAATACTACGAATCGCCCACCGCCCTGCCCACTGTCGAGCGCGGCAGCATCAAGCTCGACCTGCACCGCCGCGATTTCACCATCAATACCCTTGCCCTGCGCCTCGACGGGCGTCATTTCGGTGAATTGCACGACTACTACGGCGGCCAGCGCGACCTGGAGCGTCGCCTGGTGCGCGTGCTGCACTCGCTCTCGTTCATCGACGATCCCACCCGCATGCTGCGCGCCGTCCGCTATGAGCAGCGATATGTCTTCACCATCGAACCCCGCACCCTGCAGCTTATGGACGAGGCCCGCCCGCTGCTCTCCAAACTTACCCACGAACGCCTGCGCCACGAACTTGACCTGATTTTGGAAGAAGACCAGGCCGCATCCATGCTCCGGCGGCTTGCGGAGCTCGGGCTGTTAACCAATATCCATGCTGCCCTGCCCGCGTACCCTGCCACCCTCAACCTGCTCGCCGATAACCTGGACCGCACTCCCGCCCCAGACTGGTCACTGCACGACCTGCCCGGAGGCTTTCCCCTGCGTCGGGCGCTCGGCTACACCCTCTGGCTGTTGCCCTGCACCCCGGCCGAAATCGACGCTCTCGACGTGCGCCTGCGCTTCCCCGTTGCTATGGACAAAGTCCTGCACGCCGCGGTGCGCCTGCGCGCAGACCTGCCCTCACTGGCCGGTTCCAAACCCTCTGCCTGGGCTGCCCGCCTCGATGACCTGCCCATGCTTTCCATCTATGCTGTCTGGCTGGCCAGCGGCGAGCCTGCCCTGCTGTCCTACGCCGAAACCTGGCGCAACCTGCACCCGCGTACCAACGGACACACCCTGCGCCGCCTGGGCATTGCCCCCGGCCCGGGGTACCAGCACATCCTGTCCGCATTGCGCGCCGCCTGGCTGGATGGCGAGATTGCATCGGAAGCGGAAGAAGATGCCTTGCTTTCAGAACTTACAGGGCAATAAATTCATTCCTTACTATTCCCTCTATGCCCCTCGAACACACCCTTGGTGACCTGCTGCGCGATCGCGCGCTGACCCTGGCCACAGCCGAATCCTGCACCGGCGGGCTGATTGCCGACCGCATTACCAACGTGCCCGGCTCTTCAGAATACTTTCCCGGCGGCGTGGTGGCCTACGCCTACGAAGCCAAAGTAACCCTGCTGGGCGTCTCATGGGAGACTTTGCGCGCGCATGGCGCGGTCAGCCGCGAAACCGTGCTCGAGATGGCGCGCGGCGCGCGCCGGGCCTTTGGAGTCGATATCGCCGTCAGCGTCAGCGGCATTGCCGGGCCGGGCGGCGGACTGCCTGGCAAACCGGTGGGCACCACCTGGATTGGGCTGGCCACGCCGCACGGCGAGTGGGCTCGCCTGTTCACCTGGGATGGCGGCCGCCTGCAAAACAAGGCGGCATCTGCCGGGGCGGCCTTGCAGTTCGTGCTCGATTACCTGCGTGATGAATGGAGTTTTACGGGATGAGGGTTGTTGTGATTATCTCGGCCAACGCCGAGTGGCGCGCGCTCAAAGCGACCACTGGCGTCGTGGAAATGCTCACTTCTCCGTATGGCGAGAGCTTCACCCAGATTGTGGGCGGCGAGCCGCTCATCTTCTTCCATGGCGGCTGGGGCAAGGTCTCGGCTGCCGCCTCGGCGCAATACGTCATCGACCGCTGGGGCCCGGAACTGCTGGTCAACCTGGGGACGTGTGGCGGGTTCGCGGGGTGCATCGAGCCGGGAGAGGTGATCCTCGCTGACCGCACCCTGGTGTACGACATCATCGAGCAGATGGGCGATGGGGATGAGGCCATCCGCCACTACGAAACGGCGCTCGACCTCTCGTGGCTGCGCGAGCCGTACCCGCACCCGGTGCGGCGCGAGCGGCTGGTGTCGGCCGACCGCGACATCCTGGTCGAGGACATCCCCATGCTGGTCGAAAAGTACGGCGCGGCCGCCGCCGACTGGGAGAGCGGCGCCATTGCCTGGGTGGCGCAGAAGAATCGTACGCGCTGCCTCATCCTGCGCGGTGTGACTGACCTGGTGGGCGGCGAGGGGGGTGAAGCATACGGCAATATCGAACTGTTCAGGGAGCGCACACGCGGGGTAATGCAAACGCTGATAACGCAGCTGCCAGACTGGATGACATGGCGCCGCGACTGCGCCGGTGAGGATTGAGCAGCGCGTCACTCACTTATGAACACAAACACCCCCAGGAAACTGACCTCACCCAAAAACGCAACTTCCGTAACGTGCAGATTGACGCCATTGGCGTGAGTATTGCCAACCTTGCCGCGCCATTCCTGCCGGTCTTCCTCACCCGCCTGGGGGCCAGCAACTTCCAGGTGGGCCTGCTCTCATCCATGCCGGGCTGCACCTGGTCTTTTTCGACGAGCTGATGAAGACCGTGCCGCTCGAATACAGCGCCACCTTTGTCTCGCTGGCGCAGAGCATGCAGTACCTGGCGGATTATATCGGACTGGGCGGCGCGCTGCTGCTGGGCTTTGTGCTCTTCCTGAGGCCGGATCGTCCCCCTCACTACAATCAGGTCTGACAAAAAACACCCCGCCCGTTCCAGTAACCCCTCTCAGGGGGCCACCGCCCGGGCGGGGCGCGTTTTAGGCTTGCCTTGCTCTTCACGCCTTACGTTTTACGCATTACGTTTCCCCCGCTGCCACCGGGTAGACCGCCATCGGGAAGTGCTCGAAGCCCGGCGCGGCGAACAGCCGCCCCTGGAACAGGTCGATGCCCTCATCGCGGAACCAGGCGTACTCGGCGGCCGTCTCGACCCCCTCGGCAATGATGTCGATGCCCAGGTCGAAGCAGGTGCGGGTGATGCCGCGCGCAATGGCCTGGCGCGCACCCTTTTTGTGGATGTCGCGCACCAGGTTCATATCCAGCTTGATCAGGTCCGGCTGGAACTCGGCCAGCAGGTTCAGCCCGGCGTAGCCTGCCCCAAAATCATCGATGGCGATCTTGATGCCGGTGTGCCGCTGGGCGTTGATGTTGTCCACAAAGCGCGGCATATCATGGATGATCTCGCTCTCGACGATCTCCAGCACGATCTGGTCTGCGCGGATGCCATGACGGGCAGCCGTCTCGAGCGTGGATTCGATGGCGCGCTGCGAGGCGGCGATATCTTGCGGCAGGAAGTTGAGGTTGAGGTGGCATCCCAGCCCCAGCCGGGCGGCCAGCGCGATGGCGTCGCGGCGGCAGGCATTATCGAAGTGATGGATCTCGGTGTGCGGGATGCGCTCCAGCACCTTTGCGGCCGGTTCGTTGTTCCCGCCGCGCAGCAAGGCCTCGTAAGAGTAAACCGTCTGCTGTGTGGCCGAGATGATGGGCTGGAATGCGAATGTAAAGGGTTTGCCGGATGTGCGGTTCGGTTCCACCGCGGTCGGGCGCGGCAGGATGCCTGTGTCCAGCAGCCTGGCGCGCCAGCGGCCGCGGGTGAAGGCTTCAAGCATTTTTTTTGCCCGGCCGGGGTCGATCCTGGAAAAATAGGTTGCTTGCCCCAGCAGGTCATTGACGCCCGTGATCTCACTCAGGTCTTCAGAGCGGATATCTGAAAACCCCATCGTCCACTCGCCAAAGGTGCGCCGGGCGATTGGTTCGCGGATGATAATCGTCAGCCCGGAGTGGCGCTCGTCGCGGCTGATGCGCTCGAACAGGCGCTCCACGGCCTCTATTTCACCCTCCAGCACCTGGAAGAAACTGCCCCCGGCGTGCAGCAGGATGCCCGTGATGCCTTCGCTGGCGTTGTACGCCCGCGACTTGGTCAGCAAGGTGGTCAGCTCTTCATCCGAAAGTGGGTGGGTGGCGGCGCTGGCATAGATGAGGTGGATCAGAGGTGGCATATCGCTCCCTTGCTCAAGTATCATTATATTGCCAAAGCAGACAAATGCGGTGCGCTTAACAAGGCCGTAAACGGGCAAAAAAACGCCCGGACGTCTCCATCGTGGAAAACATCCGGGCAGGTGCTTTTTTGCTTTACGTTTTACGTTTACTTTTTTCTCAATCCCCCAACCGCGCGCGCTCTTCCTCGGTCACCTTCTCTTCCAGTTTCTTGAAGAGTGGACCGGGCTGGTTGAGCGGCGCGCCGGGCTGCAAGCCGCTGGGACGCCAGAGGGCGGCGGGGTTCGACGGGCCCAACCCGCCCGAGGGGCGGTAGCGCAGCACGCTGTGTTCGCCGAGCGAGTCCTTCACCTTCTCGGTGTACTGTTCGCCGAAGAGCGGCGTCTCGTATCCGAAGAATCCATGCAGGCGCGCGGAGGTGAATGGCAGGAAGGGCGCGAACAGCACCTTGAGGGAATCGATGGCGCGCAGGGCGGTGTAAACCGTCTTGGCGGCGGCGTTGCGGTCGGTCTTGATGGCCGTCCACGGGGCGTTCTGGTCGAGGTACACGTTGACGGCCGTGGCCAGCTTCATCGTCTCGCCCAGCGCCGAGCGCAGGCGCACGGCGTCCAGTTCGCGGCTGACCGTCTCGAACCCTGCCTCGACCGCGGCCAGCAGGGCAGTGTCCTGTTCGCGCAAGCCGCCTTCGAAGGTGGGCACGCGCCCCTCCCAGTTCTTGTAGCAGAAGGCCAGCACGCGGTTGGCCAGGTTGCCCCAGGTGGCCACCAGTTCGTTGTTGTTGCGCGCCACGAACTCGGCCCAATCCCAGTCGCTGTCTTTGGTTTCGGGCATGTTGACCGTCAGGTAGTAGCGCAGCGCGTCCGGGTCGTAACGGGTCAGGGCGTCGCGCCCCCAAACGGCCCAATTGCGGCTGCCGCTGATCTTTTTGCCTTCCAGGTTCATGAACATGTTGGCCGGCACATCGTACGGCAGGTTGAGCGGGGCTTCTTCGCCGCGGAAAAATTCCATGAAGGCGCTGCCCGCGCCCATCAGCTGGGCAGGCCACCAGGCGGCGTGGAAGAAAATGTTGTCTTTGCCGATGAAGTACATGGCGCGCGCCTCGGGGTTGGTCCACCACACGCGCCAGACCTCGCCGCTGCCCGACACCTGGCTCCACTCCACCGCAGCCGAGAGGTAGCCGATGACGGCCTCGAACCATACGTACAGGCATTTGCCGTCCCATCCGTTCACCGGCACGGGGATGCCCCAGTCCAGGTCGCGGGTGATGGCGCGCGGCTTGAGCCCTTCGCTCTCGATCTGCCCCAGCGACTGCCCGGTGACGGTCTCGCGCCAGTAGTGCTGTCGCTCGCGCAGGAATTTGGCCACATCCGGCTCCAGCTTGGACAGGTCCAGGTAGT
Source organism: Anaerolineales bacterium (assembly GCA_034433165.1). Lineage (GTDB taxonomy): Bacteria > Chloroflexota > Anaerolineae > Anaerolineales > Villigracilaceae > DAOUAP01. Next base: position 79,849 of record DAOUAP010000056.1, read on the forward strand.
AGTGCTCGGTGTTGCGCAACTCCGGGCTGGAACTGTCGCCGGCCACCTTGGAGCGCGGGTTGACCAGTTTTTCCGGCTCGAGCACGTTGCCGCATTTATCGCACTGGTCCGAGCGGGCGTTCTCGTCGCCGCAGATGTAGCACGTCCCTTCGATGTAGCGGTCGGGCAGGAACTTGTTCAGCCCCGGCGAGAACCACTGCGGGCGCGTTTCGGTGTACAGGAAACCGTTCTTGAGCAGCGCGCGGAAGATGTCTTGCGAGACACGGAAGTGGTTTTCGGTGTGCGTGGTGGTGAACAGGTCGAAGCTGATACCGAGCTGCTGGAACAGGTCCAGGAAGCCGTCGTGGTAGAGCTTGTACACTTCTTCCACCGGCTTGCCGAGCTTGTCCGCGCTCAGGGTGACGGGTGTGCCGTGCGAATCGGTGCCGGAGACCATCAGCACGTGGTTACCCTTCAGGCGGTGGTAGCGCGCGACGATATCGCCGGGCAGGTGCGAGCCGGTGATGTTGCCGACGTGGATCTCGGCGTTGGCGTAGGGCCAGGCAATGGCGATCAGGATGTTTTCGGGCATGGTAGCACTCCAATTTTTAGTTTTTTTCTCTGCCGTTTTTCAACGCGAATGCCGCTAATGAGCGAATAGCGCAAATGTTTTTCATTCTATTCGCAAAATTGGCCAATATGCGCAATTCGCGTTGAGCATTTCGCTCATTTTTTTTCTGCGTGTGCGGCAGTAAGCGTATTTTCAATGTTGTGGATAGTCTTCAGGAGGAACGGGTAAAATAAAAAGGCTGCCCTCGCTTGCGGACAGCCTTCGGCGTTTGGCGTTTTCGCGTGCTAACGCGCTCCCTGCGGTGCTGTCCGGGCGGGGGGCTGCATGCACATGCGCATTATCGAGTAAGCGTAGGTCATGTTCCTAGTTTACGCGCTGCAAAAAGGTTTGTCAATATGCGCGAAAGGATAAAAAAGAAGCCCCGCCGGGGCGGGGCCTGTCGTCTAGTACTTGATCACTTTCGGCAGGGTCTTGGCGAACTCGATCCAGCCGGCCACCTGGGCCTCGCTGGGCACCTGGCGCACGAGCTTTTTCTCGGCGTTGATCTCGCCCAGTTTGGCGGCCAGGTTGGCGGCTTTGCGCGTGGCCAGCTCGGCAGCGGTATCCACGCCGGCTTTTTCGAGCAGGTCGGAGTATTCCGAGCCAATGCCCTTAACGCGGAACAGGTCAGCGCGGTTGACCCAGTCCATAATGCGCTCATCGCCTGCGCCGGTCTTCTCGGCCAATTCTTTGCGCCCTTTGGCGGTGGCGCCCGCTTCGAGCAGTGCTTCCACGCTGCCCACGCCGGCTTCCTTCAATTTGGCGGTGAATGTCTCGCCGATCCCTTCGATTGCACTCAATGCGGTCATTTTTTCCTCCTTGAAAAATATGAAAACCAATGCTTCAACAAAATTATTATACCCATAGCGGGCCTAACTTCACAAATATTCTTTCAACTGCCGGGCCCGGCGCGGATGCCGCAGCCGCCGCAACGCCTTGCCTTCGATCTGGCGGATTCGCTCACGCGTCAGCCCAAACTTTTGACCCACTTCTTCCAGCGTATAGCTGTTACCATCGTCCAGTCCAAAGCGCAGGCGCAGTACGCGTGCCTCGCGCGGCGAAAGGGTGGAAAGCACTTCCTCGATCTTCTCCTTCAGCAGTGACTGGTAGGCGCTTTGCATTGGCGTGGGGCTGAACTCGTCCTCGATGAACATGCCCAACTCCGATTCTTCATCGTCACCCACCGGGCTCTCCAGCGAGAGTGGCCGCCACGATACTTTCAAGATCCAGTCTACTTTTGCCAGCGGCAAATCTACTGCGTGGGCTATTTCTTCATTGGTGGGCGCGCGCCCCAGCTTTTGTTCCAGGTCGTGGGTGGTTTTGTACATCTGCCGGATGCGGTCGATCATGTGCACCGGCACGCGAATGGTGCGGGCCTGGTCTGCGATGGCGCGCGTGACGGTCTGGCGGATCCACCATGTGGCATAGGTCGAAAAGCGAAACCCGCGTTTGTAATCGTATTTCTCCACGGCTTTCATCAGTCCCAGGTTGCCTTCCTGGATCAGGTCCAGGAAATGCACCCCGCGCCCCATGTAACGCTTGGCGATGCTCACCACCAGGCGCGTGTTGGCTTTGATCAGGTGTTCGCGGGCGGCATCGCCATCGGCAGCCAAAAGTTCCAGTTCGCGGCGTTGGGTGGCTGAAATGATCGTTTTCTTGAGCAGGTCGGCTTTGGCGTGCCGCCCATTCTCCACGCGGATGGCGATGTCGCGCTCTTCATCCACACCGAGCAACGGAACGCGGGCCATTTCTTTGAGATACAATCCCACCGTGTCATCGCTCGCGATGTGCTCGATGGGGTTGGCCCACGTTTCGAATTCTTCAGTGATCTGGGGTTCTTCTGTTTGGGATTGGTAATCTGTATCGGGGTCGAGCACATCCACCCCGCGGCGGCGCAGCGCAGTGAGCAACACGCTTAAGCGCTCAGAATCTGCCCCGGCATCGGGGTAGACTTCCATCAGGTCTTCCGTGGTGATGTATCCCTGCACGCCCGCCTTTTCGAGCAGCAGATGCAGGGCTTGTTTCCGTCTTGAAGCCACGCCTGCCTCCATTTATATCAATTGTTCTGCCGCCTGGTGCGGCCGGCCTGCGAACTTGCCCGCTAGTCCAACAGGTCTTTGAGTATCTCAAAAGGAGAATCGTTGTTGTTTTTTTTGTGTCCGCAGTCTCTTTCGTTCAGGTTTTCGCCACACTCGCTGCACAGGCCTTTGCAGTCGGACTGGCAGATGGGGCTGATGGGTATTTCGAGAATGGCGTACTCGCGCAACAATTCTTCAAAATCAATGTAGCCGTCTTCGGGCATAAGCAGCCCGGAATCGGTCATATTGTCGCGGGTGAAGGCGAAGAGTTCGGTAAAGTTCCATTCCAGGAATTGCTCAAAATCGGAGAGGCATCGTCCGCAGGTCAGCGGCAGGCTGCCTTTGAAATCACCCTGTGAGAGCAGTCCCTGGGGGGTGCGTGTGACCTTGATTCCGCCTTCGAAATTGAAAATATCGAAATCTTCCCCGAGGCGGATCTCTGGCGCAGAAAACGTAAAATCACGGCTGGTTCCGATGGTTGCGCTGACAAGAAAGCCGAGGTTGAGCCGCAAAGGTTTCCGTGGGTCGCTCACGATGTCATCCAGTAAATGGGATAAGTACATTTTAGCACGAGGGGAATCACAAGTCAAGCAGAATTGCGTGTAATCAAAAAAAACTCTTTGCGCGCAACGCTGCGGTTGGTTATTCCACCCAGTCCAGCAGGCGGTAATACAGCCAGGCAACAGGCAGGTGCAGCAATGGGTTACCGTTGTAGAGCGGTACGCGTGGGAAAGGGATGTCTGCCAGCGGGTTTTCCACCTGTTCGCCGAGCATTTGGCGGGCCACCACCTGCCCCAGGTGGGTGGCAAAGGCCACACCATGCCCGGCATAGCCGATGGCGTGGTGCAGCCCGTCCAGTTGGCCGGTGTGCGGCATGATGTCGTACGTGAAATCGAGGTTGCCGCCCCACACATAATCGACCGGGGTATCTTTGAGCTGCGGGTACACGCCCAGCATGCCGCGCCGCAGAATTTCCGCGCTTTGGCGGGTGGCGTCTGCGCTTTCGGGCAGGAAGGCCGCCCGGCCGCCAAAGAGCATGCGCTGGTCGGGCGTCAGGCGGAAGTAGTACAGGAAATGTTTGGAGTCGAAGACCATGCGGTTGCGCGGGCTGAGCTCACGCGCCAGGGCATCCGGCAGCGGCGCGGTGGCGATGACGTATGAGCCGATGGGGATGATCCGTTTTTGCAAGGCCGGGGTGGCGCGCCCGGTGTAGCCGCTGGTGCCCACAAAGACCTGCCCGGCGGTCAATTTTCCGCGATTGGTTTCGAGGATAAATTCCCCGTTCTTTACCTTTTCGACTCTTGTCACGGGGGTGTTTTCGTGCATCTGCGCCCCGGCGGCAGCGGCCGAGCGGGCCAGTCCCATCACCAGCCGGGCCGGGTTGACCCCCGCGCTGACGTTGTCTGCCAGCCCGCCGTGGTACAGGTCCGAGCCGATCTCGCTGTGCAGGTCGGCTTTGGGGATGAGCGTCATCTTGTGCCCGAAGTATTTGTCGAACTCCTCCACCGCCCCGGCGTAGGCCGCAAAGTGGGATGGCTTCCAGGCCACCTCCAGGCAGCCGGTGCGCGCAAAATCGCAGTCGATCTTTTCCTCTGCCACGATCTGTTCCACCGTGTCGATGGCCGCCAGCGAGAGCGCGAACAGCCGTTTGGCGCGCTCCACCCCGTAGCGCCGGATGAGCGTGCTGACGCCCAGCTTCATGCTGGCCAGTACCATGCCCCCGTTGCGGCTGGATGCGCCCCAGCCCATGGTCTGCGCCTCGAGCACGGCCACGCTGGCGCCGCCCGTGGCCAGCGTGCGCGCCGCCGAAAGCCCGCTAAAGCCGCCACCGATGACGGCCACATCCACTTTATGCGACAGCGGGGTGGTGGGAAATGTGGGTTTTTCAACCGTCGTGAGCCAGAAGTTGGTTTCGTTGAGCATGGGGGCCTCCATTTTCCTCGATTCTACCCCTTGACTCTCCCCCCGGCGGAGGGTGTATCCTATTCTTGGAGGGCATCATGGAAAAACTTGACTTCAAGAAAACGCTCAAGAATCTGTATACGGCCAAATCCCAGCCATCGCTCCTGGATGTGCCTCCCATGCAATTCCTGATGATCGATGGCGCGGGCAACCCGAACACTTCAGCTGATTACCAGGACGTGGTGCAGGCATTGTATTCGGTGTCGTACACGCTCAAGTTCAAGGTTAAAAAAGAGATGGGGATCGATTACGGCGTGATGGCGCTGGAAGGGCTGTGGTGGGCGGATGATATGTCCGCTTTTACGCAGGGGCAAAAGGATGACTGGTTCTGGACGCTGATGATCTTTCAGCCGGACTTCATCACGCCGGGTCTGCTGCGCGCTGCGATTGACGAGTCCGCCCGCAAAAGGGACCTGCCTGCCCTGCCCCGCCTGCGCATGGAAACCTACGCCGAAGGCCCCGCCGCCCAGCTGCTGCACCTGGGCTCGTACTCCGAGGAGGGGCCAAATATCCAGCGCCTGCACGAATTTATCCATGCCGGGGGGTACGCACTGCGGGGCAAGCACCACGAGATCTATCTCTCCGACCCGCGGCGCGGCGACCCGGCCAAGGTCAAGACCATCATCCGCCAGCCGGTGGCAAAACCCTGACCTTTTCCCCATAAAACAGGACTCACCCCCACATTACGGTATTGCGGGTGAGTCCTGTTTTTGGAAACAAATGGGACGCGGATAAGCGCTGAACACGCGGTTTTTTTCTTTTCCGCGTTCATCCGCGCTTGTCCGCGCCCCACGATAAATTTCTTGGGGAGTTGGGTGGATTTAGAAGTTTCGGTCCACGATGTACCTTGCCAGGTCTTCCAGCGCGGCGCGCTCGGTGGAAGGGTGGAATTTTTCGATCACAGCCAGCGCCTTGTCAATGCGCTCGCGGGCTTCGTCCATGGCGCGGTGGATGGCGTGCGACTTGCGGATCGATTCCGCCAGGCGGGTCATGCGCTCGGGGTTGGCCCAGCCGCCCTCTTTGAGCAGGCGCACATCCTCATCCTCGGGGTGGGTCTCGGCGTAGTAGATGGCCGGGAGCGTCACCAGACCGTTCAGCAGGTCGGCGCCGATCGGTTTGCCCACCGCCGATTGGTCGCCGGTGAAGTCCAGGATGTCATCCACGATCTGGAAGGCCATGCCAATCTCGTAGCCGTAGGTCTTCATGGCGGCGCGGATGGGCTCGTCTTCGGTGGCCACCATGGCTGCGGCCAGGGCGGTCATTTCGAAGAGCGAGGCGGTCTTGGCATAGATGCGCTGGTAGTAATTCTCTCGGTTGATCACACCCTTGGCGGCGAACATTTGCACCAGTTCGCCGTTGACGATGGTTCCAAGCGTTTCGGCGAACAATTTCATCAGCGGCAGGTAGTCGGTGTCGGCGGCAAGTTTGGCGGCGCGCGAAAACAGGAAGTCGCCGGTCAGCACGGTGGCGGCTGGCGACCAGCGCGCGTTGAGGGTGGGGATGCCGCGCCGCAGCAGCGAGCCGTCGATCAGGTCATCATGCACGAGCGTGGCGGTGTGCAGCATTTCCACCGAGGCGCCCAGCGTCACCAGTTTGTCGTGTGGCGCGCCCAGCATGTTCCCGACCAGGAAGCCCACCGTGGGGCGCACGCGTTTGCCCCCGGCCGAAAGCAGGTGTTCCAGCGCGGCGCGCAGGTCGGGGTGATGCTCCGGTCCTGCCTGAACGCGCATCAGGTCTTCGACTTGTTTGATGGAGTTTTGGACAGGCGTAAAAAAGGTCGTCGTGCTCAACAATCAGCCTCCCCAGGAAAAAAGCCGCGCCGCGTTTGCGGTTGTCACAGCGGCGACTTCTTCCGGGTGAATTTTGTGGATTTCTGCAATTTTATCAGCAATATGGCGCACGAAGGCAGGTTCGTTGCGCTTGCCGCGCTGCGGAACGGGCGAGAGGTAGGGCGCGTCCGTTTCGATCAGCAATTTATCCAGCGGCAGGGCGGCAACTATTTGACGCTTTGATTCAGCATTTTTATACGTGACCGGTCCGGTAAAGCCGATGCAGAAATTGAGATCGAGGGCGCGTTCGGCCGTGGGAATATTTCCGCTAAATGAGTGCAGCACCCCCGGGCGGGCCGCCAGCGCGGAGCCTTCCACCCGCAGCCGGTGAACCCAGTCCCCGAGCATGGAGAGCACATCCCCGGCGCACGGGCCGTGGTCGGCGTCGCCTTTTTCGCGGATGTGGATGATGACCGGCAGCTGCAGTTCGGCGGCCAGCTCGAGCTGGGCTTGCAGCACGGCGCGCTGGTGTTTGTGCGGAGCCGTGTCCCAGTAGTAATCGAGTCCGATCTCGCCGATGGCGACCGTTTTCATGCTGGCGGCTGCCAGCTGGCGCAGCGCTTCGGGCGTTTGCGCATCCCAGGTCAGCGAGTCGTTGGGGTGCACGCCGATGGCGGCGTACAGCATCGGGTCTGATTCCGCCAAATTAACGGCGCGGCGGGCCGAGGGCAGGTCGATGGCGGGGATGAGGATGCGGGCCACGCCCGCCGCCTGGGCGCGCGTAATCACCTCCGGGCGGTCGGCGTCGAAGCGGTCAAAATCCAGGTGGCAGTGGGTGTCGGTCAGGTTCATGCGCGAGTCACTTTTCACGTTTCAGCGAGAAGTGATGCGTGACGAGTGGTCATTTTATCCCCGCCACCTTTAACCCGTCTTGCAAAATGGCCTGCACCCGGTCTTTGTGGCGGGTTTCGCAGTATACGCGCAGGATGGGCTCGGTGCCGCTAAAACGGATGAGCATCCAGCCGCCGTCTTCGAGCCGGAACTGGAAGCCGTCGATGGTGACCAGCTCTTTGACCTTGAGCCCGCCAAGGGTCTGGGCGTTGGCGTCCAGGATGATTTGCTCGCGGGCGGCGCGGTCGCCGCTGAAGGGGCTGTCGATGCGGTCGTAGTAGTACTCGCCGCCGACCTTTTCGAAGAGCATGGCCAGCAGTTCGGTGGGTTTTTTGCCGGTGCGCACCATGAAGTCGAGCATGTACAGCCCGGCCAGGATGCCATCGCGCTCGGGCACGTTGCCGCGGAAGGCGTAGCCGCCGCTCTCTTCGCCGCCGATCAGGGCGTTGGTCTCGGTCATTTTGGGGGCCACGTATTTGAAGCCCACACCCGTTTCGTGGACAGGCACGCTGTACAGTTCGCCAAGTTTGTTGAGCATGCCGGTGGTGGAAAGGGTCTTGACGATGTCGCCGCGTTCGCCGCGCCATTCGAGCAGGTAGTAGGCCAGCAGCGCGTACACGCGCAGTTGGTTGACGAATTCGCCGTTCTCGTCGCCCACGCCCACGCGGTCGGCGTCGCCATCGGTGATGAGCAATACATCGGCGTGGTTGTCGAGCGTGGCTTGCAACCCCACGTTGATGTTGGGCGGGATGGGCTCGGGGCGCTTCATTTCGGGGAAGGACGGGTTGCGCTCGTTATGGATCTCGATGACTTTGGTCTTGCCGCCCGCCAGCAGTGTGCTGAACCAGCCCGCGCCGTTGCCCCACATGGCGTCCACCACCACGGTCAGACCGGCGTCTTTGATGGGCTGCAGGTCAATCAGCCCGTCGCGGGTCAGGTGTTCGATGTAGGGCGCGGCGGCATCGAACTTGACGACTTCGCCCGCGGCCAGCGCATCCTTCAAAATCTTACGTTTTACGTTTTCAACATTATCCGGGATCAGGCTCTCGATGCGTTTCAACCCGTCCGGGTCGATGGCGCCGCCGGTCTCGTTGCGGACCTTGAAGCCGTTGTCGGTGGGCGGGTTGTGTGAGGCGGTGATGTTGATGGCGCCGACGGCTTTTTTGTCGAGCACGGCGTAAGCGATGACCGGGGTGGGGGTGGCGCCGTCGGTCAGCCAGACGTTGAGCCCGTTGCCCGCCAGCACTTCGGCGGCAGCGGCGGCGAAATTTTCACTGTGGAAGCGTTTGTCGTGCCCGACAACGACCCACTTGCCGGTGTGTCCCTGTTCGAGCATGTAGGCGGCGTATCCCTGCGCCGCGCGGCGCACGTTGTCGAAAGTGTAGTCTTCCGCGATGACACCGCGCCAGCCGTCGGTGCCGAATTTTATCTTGAAGGCCATAATTAACTCCTGGTATGTGATGACGGGGTCATTATACCCAGTGCGGTTGCAATTTTCACCCGGTTGGTCTGTTTTTTGTAAACCTGGCAGCAATATTCATCCATAAAAAAGTATTTTCACCGCCGAGACGCAGAGAACGCGGAGATTTTTATTCTGTTTCGTAGAAAATGATCTGCCTAAATGCGGATTTCCCTCTTGCGCACTTTGCGTCTCCGCGGTGGATGTTTTTTAGTTTGGCGGCTGTCTCCTGAGATGCGTGTGTACCTTGTCGCCGAATCGACGCCCCATGCTATACTATTCCCAGAAACCCTTCCCAGGAAATCCCCCATGCCGCAAGAGACCCCGTATCTCACCGACCCCTCCGGGCAGGCGCACCTGCTCGAAAACGAGACCACCCGCCTCGGGCGCGCGGTGGACAATGAGATCGTGATCGCCACCCCAAAAGCCTCGCGCGACCACGCCCATATCCGCCGCGAGGGGCGCAAGACCCTGCTGGAAGACCTCGGCTCGACCAACGGCACCTTCCTCAACGGTGAGCGTGTCCAGGCGGCCGTCAGCCTGCGAGACGGCGACCACATTACGGTTGGCGGCGTGGCGTTCACCTTCCACGACCCGGATGTGACCAGCGTCGATACGCCCGTGCCGGTGCTGGAGATCAACCGTGAGGCAGGCGAGGTGCGCGTCAACCGCAGGCTGGTGCAGCTCTCGCCCAAAGAGTTCGCGCTGCTGGCTTACCTGGATGCGAACAGAGGCAAGGTCTGTTCCAAGGACGAGATCGGGCGCACGGTCTGGGCGGAGTACGAGACCGGCATTTACGATTACCAGATCGAAAACCTGGTGCGCCGCCTGCGCACCCGCATCGAGACCGACCCAAACGCCCCGCAACTGCTGCTCACCCTGCGCGGGCTGGGCTATAAGTTGGTGTAAGCTATTCACAGATTTCGCAGAAAAAATTTGTGTGATCTGTGGAGAATTGTTTTTTTCCATGTAGCTCGTTGTTAGCGAACGGATAGGTAGAAAAACGCCCGGGGGAGTATCATCGGCACAGAAAGATGGAGATTCACATGGGCACCACCCTCGAAGGACAAACGCTCGGCAAATATCGCATCCTCGAAGCGCTCGGGCGCGGCGGCATGGCGCAGGTCTACCGCGCCTACCACCCCCAGCTCGAACGTTACGTGGCCGTCAAGGTGCTGCGTGCCGACCTGGTGGAGCAGGAAGAATTCCTCGCCCGCTTCCGCCGCGAAGCCCACGCCGTCTCCGGGCTGCGGCACGCCAACATTGTGCAGGTTTTCGACTTCGATGTGCAGGATGACCTCTATTACATGGTCATGGAACTGCTCGAAGGCGACACCCTGCGCGCCCGCCTCAGCAACTACCGCGGCCAGGGGCAGCGCATGCCCCTGCCAGAGGTGCTGCGCGTCACGGCCGATGTGCTCACCGGGTTGGAACATGCCCACGGCGAAGGCATCATCCATCGCGACATCAAGCCCGCCAACATCATGCTTACCAAAAAAGGGCAGGCCGTCCTCACCGATTTCGGCATCGCCCAGATCGTCGGCGCCACCCAGGTCACCGCCTCCGGCGCGCTCATGGGCACGCTCAGCTACATGGCGCCCGAGCAGGGCCTCAAAGGCGCCACCGATGTGCGCTCAGACATCTACTCGCTCGGCATCGTGCTCTACGAGATGCTCACCGGCTACACCCCCTTCGACGCCGACACCCCGCTGGCCATCCTCATGAAGCACCTCAACGACCCGCTGCCCCTGCCCAGCCACGTTGACCCCCACATTCCGCCTGCGCTGGAAGAGATCGTGCTCAAGGCGCTGGCCAAAGACCCCGCCGACCGCTACCAGACCGCCGCCGAAATGCTGGCCGCCCTGCAAGGGCTGGATGTTTCCGAAGGCGCACGCCCGCTTGTGCCGTTGCAGGCTGTTTTTTCGGGGAAGGCGCGCCAGCACATCAAAGACGGCGGCTTCGCCCAGGGCGACACCGACCCCGATGTGCAACTGCCTGCTCCCGGGGGCGCGCCGGACTCACCCGACCCGGCCCCGGCTCCCGTTGTGATGGGCGTCGTCCAACGCCCGATCAGCCCGGTCACGGCCGTCTTTGGCGCCATGGCGGCCTACCTGGTCTTCAACATGGTCGCTGTCATGGGCGAAACCCTCGCCAATGCAGATATCTTCGCCCGCGCCTGGCCGTTCGAGGTGCTGCTGGCGGCCGCTTTGTTCGGGCTGCTTGCCTGGGCCACCCAGACCGTCTGGATGTTCATCCCCGGCCTCATGGCTCTGGGCAACGCCATCCTGCTGTCCTACGCCTCGCTCACCGCCCGCTGGGACGACTGGCTCTTCCTGTGGATGCTCATCCCGCTGGTGGTTTGGGGCGCCATCGCCCTGCCCATCTGGATCGAAAAAATGCCCGGGCGCAGCCACGCATGGGCGCGCGATGGCGGCGCACTGCTGGGGCTGGGCAGCATGGCCCTTGCGGCGCTGGTCATCACGCTGGCATTCTTCATAAAATAGAAATCATTTTGTCTTGTAAGGAGAATCAACCATGAAAAGGAACATTCCCTCTCTCGTCATCGGCGTCTCGCTGGTGCTCATCGGCGCTATCAGCCTGCTCGGCAACGCTTTGCTGGGCCTGGCAGCCTGGAAGCTGTGGCCCGTCATTGTGGTGCTGGCCGGGCTGGGGTTGACCATCCCCGCGTTGTTCGCCTACAAAAACCGTGGGCTGGCCGCGTTCTACTTCCCTGGCCTGCCGGTGCTGACCACGGGCGGCATCCTGCTCTACGCCAGCCTGAGCGGCAACTGGGGCATCTGGTCCGTCGCCTGGACGTTGATCATCCTGGCCGTGGGGCTCAGCTTTGTCCTGGCGGCCATCTTCATGCGCGAGGCCGGGCTGGCCATTCCGGCGGTCATCATCCTCGCCAACGGGCTGGCATTCGCTTTTACGGCCTTCACCGGGTTGTGGGTGGCCTGGGCGCTCCTCTGGCCCATCGAGCCGCTGGCGGTGGGCATTGGCCTGCTCATCCTGTCCTATTTTAACAAGTCGAGCGGCACGCGCCTGGCCGGGGTCATCCTGAGTGCCATTGCCGGCGGGCTGTTCTTCATCGCTTCGTTCATCAGCGCCCTCAACGAAACGGCCATGCGCTTCCTGGTGCCGGGTTTGCTCATCCTGACGGGCATCATCCTGGTCTTCACCTACTTCGTGCGCATTGAAAAACCCGCTTCCGAGGCGCCTGCCGCGCCCCTGGAATAGGCCATCCTCGGGTACGGCACAACTCCCCCGCCCAAGCGGGGGAGTTTTCGTTTGGAACATATTTGGGGCAAAGTTTGGTATATTTGGGCAACTTTCCGCACCGGAGGTGCGCCATGAACTTCGTTTTCCTCTCTCCGCATTTCCCGCCCAATTATTATCATTTCCCCGTGCGGCTTAAGGAGCACGGGGTGAATGTGCTGGGGCTGGCCGATGCCTCGTACGATTCCCTGCGCCCGGAGTTGAAGGCTGCCTTTGGTGAGTATTACCGCGTGGACGACATGCACAGCTACGACCAGATGGTGCGCGCGCTGGGATATTTCACCCACCGCCACGGCAAGCTGGACCGGATCGACTCGCAGAACGAGTACTGGCTGGAGACCGAGGCGCGCCTGCGCACCGACTTCAACATCACCGGCATTAAGACCGATACCATTGCGCGCATCAAGCGCAAATCGCTGATGAAGCAGACCTTTGTGGATGCCGGGGTGCGCGTGGCGCGCGGCATGGTCGCCCGCAGCATGGATGAGGCTCGTTTACTGGTCGCCGAAACCGGGTATCCGCTGGTGGCCAAGCCGAATGTGGGCGTGGGCGCGGCGGCCACGTACAAGATCCAGACTGATGCCGAGTTGGAATCCTTCTTCCAGACCAAACCGCCCATCGATTACATCCTGGAAGAGTTCATCAAGGGGCAGATCTTCACCTTCGATGGCATCACCGACCGCGAGGGCGAGCCGGTTTTCATCAGCGCCATGACCTACTCGACCGGTATCATGGAAACGGTGCTGTACGATGAACTGGTGTATTACTACACTTTGCGCGACATCCCCGCCGACCTGGAAGCGGCCGGGCGGCGCGTGCTGAGGGCATTTGATGTGCGCGAGCGCTTCTTCCACTTTGAGTTTTTCCGCGCCGAGGATGGCGGCATTGTGGCCCTGGAGGTGAACATGCGCCCGCCCGGCGGCCTGACCACCGACATGATGAATTACGCCTGCGACCTGGATGTGTACAACGGTTGGGCGGGCGTGATGGCGGGTAAAGGCTGGGTCTACCCTGGCTATGCACGCAAGTTCCACTGCTGCTATGTGGGGCGCAAGTTCAACCGTGGCTACGCCCACAGCCAGCCGGATGTGCTGGCGCGCTATGGCGAGCGAATCAGCCACCACGAGTCCATCAGCGGCGTGTTCAGCGCGGCGCTGGGAAATTATGGCTTCCTCGTCCGCTCACCAGATTTGGACGAGATCCTCGAGATGGCGCGCTACATCCAGGAGAAGGCATGAAGATCGAACATCATCGCTGGTGGAGCCCCAGCCTGGGGCACGACATGGAGTTGAAAGTATACGGCTACTATGGCAAGCCGCTGGTGGCCTTCCCGTGCCAGGAGGGGCGCTTTTACGACTTCGAAGACCGTGGCATGATCAATGCCATTGCGCCGTTCATCGAGGCTGGGCAGGTCAAGGTCTTTACTGTGGACAGCATCGACTGGCAGACCTGGGCCAACTGGAACGCCCACCCCGCCGACCGGGCCCGCCGCCACCAGGACTACGACCACTACCTGACCGACGAGGTTGCGCCGTTCATCCGCCAGCACAGCGGCGGGCACTTCCAAAAGGCCATCGTCACCGGCTCGAGCATGGGGGCGTACCATTCGGCAAACGTCTTTTTCCGCCATCCCGAGTTGTTCGATACGCTCATCGCCCTCAGCGGGCTGTACCGCCTCAACCATTTCATCGGCGATTACGTGGACGACAACGTGTATTACAACTCGCCGCTGCTCTACCTGCCCAGCCTGCACGACTCGTGGTACCTCGACCAGTACCGCGCCAGCCGCATCATCGTGTGCGCCGGGCAGGGCGCTTGGGAGGATGAGATGCTGGCCGATACCTACGCTCTCAAAGACATCCTGACCCAAAAGGGCATCCCGCACTGGATCGACATCTGGGGCGGCGATGTGAACCACGACTGGCCGTGGTGGCTCAAGATGCTGCCGTACTTCCTCGGCCGGCTCAACCTGCCACGCTACAACCCCTGACCCCCGCAAAATATTCCATCCCTTGCTTCAGAACGCGGATGAGCGCTGAACAACGCGGAAATTTTGAACAACTTCCGCGCGTGTTCTGTTTATCCGCGTCCATAGTTTTCACCCATAGGCTATAATTTTGGACATGATTTATCTTGACTATGCCGCCACCACCCCGCTCGACCCGCGCGTGCTCGACGCGATGCTGCCCTACCTCCGCGACTCATTTGGCAACCCGTCGTCTGTCCACCGTTATGGACAGCGCGCCGAGGCTGCGGTCGAATCGGCCCGCGAGACGGTGGCCGCCGTGCTCAACTGCCGCCCGGACGAGGTCATCTTCACCTCCGGCGGCTCCGAATCCGACAATTTGGCCCTGCGCGGCGCGGCCCTGGCCAAACGCGCGCAGACCGGCGCCGATTGGATCATCACCAACCGGGCCGAGCACCCGGCCGTGAGCAAAACCGCGCTCGACCTGGAGAAACATTACGGCTTCAAGGTCGAGTGGCTGGATGTGGATGAGCACGGGCAGGTGCGCCCTGAAGCGCTGGAAAAGGCCGTGTGCGGCAATACGGCGGTCGTCACGGTCATGCAATCCAACAACGAGATCGGCACCATCAACCCCATCCGCGAGCTGGCGGCCGCTGCCCGGGCGCATGGCGCGCTCTTCCACACCGATTCGGTCCAGGCGGCTGCCTACCTGCCGGTGGATGTGCGTACCCTGGGCGTGGACCTGCTCTCGCTGGGCGCGCACAAGTTCTACGGCCCCAAAGGCGTGGGGGCGTTGTATGTGCGTCAGGGCACGCCGGTCTATTCCATGCTGACCGGCGGCGGGCAGGAGTATGGCCTGCGGGCGGGCACTTCCAACGTACCGTATATCGTCGGGTTTGCCGAGGCGCTGCGCCTGGCGGCCGAGGAGCGCGAGGCCCGCGCGGCGCAGCTCCGCCCGCTGCGCGACCACATCATCGGCACGGTGCTGGAGGAGATCGCTGATTCGCAACTGACGGGGCACCCCGACCAGCGCGTGCCCAACCATGCCAGTTTCGTGTTCAAGGATGTGGACGGCAACCTGCTGCTGCAACTGCTGGATGCGGCCGGGTTCGCCTGCTCGTCTGGCTCGGCCTGCAAGACCGGCAACCCCGAGCCGAGCGAGGTCATCAAGTCGCTTGGCCTCAGCCGTGAGTGGGGGCTGGGCTCGCTGCGGGTGACGCTCGGCCAGGACACCACCGCCGATGATGTGCAATCCTTCCTCACCGCGTTGCCAGCCCTGGTCAAAAAGTCACGTTCTTTAAGCCACAGATAAACCCAGATGGACGCAGATAATCATGGATGAACCACTTAAAGTTGATCGAATTACCGAGAAGATCATCGGGTGTGTTTATAAAGTGAGCAACACCCTCGGTGGGGGTTTCCTCGAAAAAGTATATGAAAATGCCGTGGCATTGGAAATTTCTAAAACCGGGTTGATGGCAAAACCGCAATATGCTTTTGGTGTGCTTTATGACGGCGCAAGTGTGGGCAGCTATGTTGCCGACATGGTGGTGGCTGATCAAGTCTTGGTTGAGTTCAAGGCAGTCAAAGCGCTTGATGATGTACATACCGCCCAATGCCTGAACTTTTTACGAGCGACTGGCTTGCCTGTCTGTCTCCTTATCAATTTTTATCGCCCCAAAGTTGAGATCAAGCGGCTCGTGGCTAATGCCGCCTGGGTACGACGATAATTTTTCTTTGCATCAGCGTTTATCTCTGTTCATCGGCGGCTAAAATCATGTCTAAAGTTGTGGTTGCAATGTCTGGCGGGGTGGATTCCTCGGTCGCGGCGGCGCTGCTCAAGCAGCAGGGCCACGATGTGACCGGCATGATGTTGCGCCTGTGGAGTGAGCCGGGCAGGGAGGACTCCAACCGCTGCTGCACGCCCGATTCGATGGCCCAGGCGCGGCGCGTGGCCCAAAAGCTCGACATCCCCTTCTACGTGGTGGATGCCAAGCAGGTCTTCCGCGAAACGGTGGTCAACTACTTTTTGGACGGCTACGCCCGCGGCGAGACGCCCAACCCGTGCCTGCTTTGCAACCGCCACATCCGCTGGATGGTGCTTTTCGACCATGCCCGGGCGCAGGGCGCAGACTTTATGGCTACCGGCCACTACGTGCGGCGGCGCGCAACCCCCGACGGGCGCGTGGAACTGCTACGCGCCGTGGACGAGGGCAAAGACCAATCCTATGTGCTGCACGTTTTGCCACAGGAAAAACTCAGGTATGCGCTCTTCCCGGTGGGAGATTTCCCCAAAAGCGAGATCCGCGCCATCGCCGGGGCGCACGGACTTTCGACCGCCAAACGCCCCGACAGCCAGGACCTGTGCTTCCTGGCGGGCGAGGATTACCGCAACTTCATCCAGCGCAACGCGGTGGACATGCTCGTGCCGGGCGAGATCGTCACGCGCGGCGGGCAGGTGCTGGGCCGCCACACCGGGCTGGCCAACTACACCATCGGGCAGCGCAAGGGATTGGGCATCGCCCACCCGGTGCCGCTCTACGTGCTGGGCAAGGATGCGGCCGCCAACACGCTCATTGTGGGCACGGCTGACGAATTGGGCCAGCGCGAACTACTGGCCGCCAACCTCAACTGGACGGCGGGCATCGTTCCGGATGAGCCGTTCCGCGCGGAGGTCAAGATCCGCTATTCGGCGCGGGCGGCCTGGGCGTGGGTCACGCCGTTGGATAACGGCAGCCGGGCGCGGGTCGTGTTCGATGATGCGGCGCGGGATATCACCCCCGGGCAGGCGGCCGTTTTTTATAATGGCGAGGTGGTCTGGGGCGGCGGTATCATCCAAAAAACTTTGGGTTAAGGAGAAAACGATGACGATTCCAGCTTTCCTGTTTGGCGTGGTGGTAGCGACCCTCGAGGGAGCCGTCTTTCACCTGTGGCGTGGCGGCGATAACCGGCGGTTGGTCATCTTCCTGCTTCTGGGGCAGGTGGGTTTCTGGGGCGGGCATTTTGCGGCCCTGTATTTTGGGTGGACCTTTGCGGACCTGGGCGTCTTGCACCTGGGTTTTGCGGTGCTGGGCGCAGCAGGGGTGCTTTTCTTGAGCGATTTCATTGGGCGGCTGGAAATTTTTAGGGCGCCAGAGGAACAGGAATGACCTGCCAGCATGATAAGATAGGTAATACTTTGATTCGAAAGGATGAGGAATGACTTACCGGATTGAATCTTTGATGAGCGCACGCCTGTTCATGTTCCCGCAGTTCGTGGGTGGGCGCATCTACTTTCTGAGCAATTTGTCCGGGCGCATCAGCCTGTATGCCATGAATTATGGCGGCAGCGTGCCCGAGCCGCTCCTGCCGCCCAACATTGCCCTGCAAAACCCGGATTTGATCGGCGGGCAGTCTTTCTTCGTGTTTCCACAATTGGGCAAGATATTGGTGATGATCGACAACAACGGCGATGAGAATTACCAACCCATGCTCATCCCGCTCGAGGGTGGATTTCCCGAACCGGCTTTCGACAACTTTTTCGCCAGTTACCGCGCCCACCTGGGCGAGTGTGACCGCGAGAATAACATCGTGTACATTGCGGCCGAGCGGCGCGATAAGCCGCTCAACGAGGCTTACCGCGGCGACCTGGCCAAGGGAGAGCTGACCAAGCTGGACGAGTCGATGTTTGGCGCGTATCCATCTGGCAACAGCGAAGACCACCAGCGCGTGCTGATCGGTGAAGGCTACACCATGGGTGATAACGTCCTCTTCCTGCTGGAAGGCAAGAAGAAAAAAGTGCTGTACGGCAAACCGCTCGACCAGCGCGCCGAAGGCGAGCAGGTGCCGCTCAGCGGCTTGGGCGCTTCGGTACTGACCCCCAGCGGGTACGGCGTGCTGGTGACTTCCTCCGTTTTTGTGGATACCTACTCGCTCGGATATATCGCGCTCGACCAACCCGGCACCCTGCATCCCGTTAAATTGAAGGGAATCGCGCACGATGGACTGGGCGAATTGGAAGGGATTAGCCACTTGCGTGATGACCGCTACAGCGTGCAGTTCAACATCGATGGCTGTTCCTGGCTGTACGAGGGCGTGTTCAATGAGGAAAAGCGGGTGATGAAGCTCAAGGTTGTCATCGTGGGTGATGCGCCGATGGAAGGGGGCGTGATCGAGCACGTGGACTACGATAAGGAAGAAGACATCTATACCATTTCCTTCTGCACGGCCACCTCTCCCACGCAGATCTATACCGTGGAAGGCAAGAAACGCAATACCATCGCCATCCATACCGACGAGAAGGTGCTCGGCATCCCGGATGCCTTCCTCTCGAAAGGCGAAGACGCTTCGTTCACCTCGCATGATGGACTGCGCGTTTCGGCCCGCCTCTACCTTCCGACCGATGCGCTCGGGTTCAAGGGCCCGCGCCCGCTGGTTTACTACATCCACGGCGGGCCGCAAGGGCAGGAACGCCCCAACTTCGCCTGGTTTTCGATGCCGCTCATCCAGTTCCTCACGCTGCGCGGGTTCGCCGTCTTTGTGCCGAACGTGCGCGGCTCCACTGGCTACGGACTCTCGTACACCAAGCACGTCGACCGCGATTGGGGCGGCCAGGACCGCCTGGACCACGTGCATGCCATGACCGAGTTCCTGCCCAAAGACCAGCGGCTGGATGTCTCGCGCGCGGCCGTGGTCGGGCGCTCGTATGGCGGCTATATGACCCTCACGCTGGCCGGCCGCCACCCCGAGCTGTGGAAGGCCCAATGCGACATGTTCGGACCATACGACCTGCTGACCTTCTCCGAGCGCATCCCGGCTACCTGGAAGCCCTACTTCAAAATGGCGCTCGGCGATCCCGAAACTGCCGAAGGGCGCGCCTTCCTCACCGAGCGTTCGCCCAAAACCTACCTGGAAAACATGACTGCCCCTATGCTGGTCATTCAGGGGCGCAACGACCCGCGCGTGGTGGCGGCCGAATCGGAAGACCTGGTGCGCGAACTCAAGGCGCACGGCAAGGATATTGACCTGCTCTTGTTCGAGGATGAAGGTCACGACGTGCTCAAGTACGAGAACCGCGTCACTTGTTACAACGCCATCGCCGATTTCTTCGCCAGACACCTCAACCCGTAACCCATGCCCTGGAACCTCACCACCACCCACGCGCAGGTTGGCGACCTGGTGCAACTGGTCGGATTGCGCCACAAGAGCTTCATCTTCACACTGGTCGAAGGCGGCACTTTCCAGACCCACCGCGGCGTGCTACAGCACAATGACCTGATCGGCCTGCTGTGGGGTAGCCAGGTCTTCAGCCACACCGGCGCGCCGTTCTTCCTGCTCCAACCGGCGCTGGCAGACATCCTGCTCAACCTCAAACGCAGCACGCAGATCCTTTACCCCAAAGAGATCGGCTTCATCCTGGTCACCATGGGCGTGGGCGAAGGCCAGCGCGTCATGGAAGCGGGCACCGGATCGGGCGCGATGACCATCGCGCTCTCGTATGCGGTCGGCAACACGGGCAAGGTCATCTCCTACGACCAGCGCGCTGAGTTCCAGAACCTGGCGCGCAAGAACGTTACCCGCCTGGGACTGGAAGGGCGCGTCGAGTTCAAAGAGCGCAACATCGCTGAGGGGTTCGATGAGACCGACATCGACGCCTTCTTCCTGGATGTGCCCGGCCCGGCGGGTTTCATCCCGCAGGTGCGCGCGGCGCTCAAACCCGGTGGATTTTTCTGCGCGCTGGTGCCCACCGTTAATCAGGTACAAACGCTGCTCACGGCGCTGCGCCGTTATAACTTCGCTTTCCTGGAAGTGTGCGAGATCCTGCTGCGATATTACAAACCCGAGCCCACACGCTTCCGCCCGACCGACCGCATGGTGGCGCATACCGGCTACCTGGTTTTTGCGCGACGCATCGAGCCGAGTGCCGACCCCCGGGCCGCCGAGTTGCTCTCGGAGCAAAAAGTGGGCGACCTGGCCGATGAAACACCGCCTTGGCTGGAAGAAGAAAGCGCAGATGCCGAGCCTGAAGCCTGATTTGAGTATGTTCTCTCACCTCACAGAAGACATTATCGCCGAGCGGCTGCGCCAGGCTGACCTGCCGCACTACCACGAGAAGCCGTTCGATGAATTTCAGGGACCCATGCGGCGCGCAGCAGTGCTGATTCCGCTGTTGCGGGAGAACGGCGCGTGGCACATCCTGTTCACACGCCGCGCCGATACGGTGGAGCACCACAAAGGACAGGTCTCGTTCCCCGGCGGGCGCACCGACCCCGAAGATCCCTCGCCCGAGGCCACCGCCTTGCGCGAAGCCGAGGAGGAAGTGGGCATTCGCCCGCAGGATGTGCGCATTTTAGGCCGCCTGGGCGAGTACCTGACCGTGACCAATTACCTGGTAACGCCGGTGGTGGGGGTGGTCCCGTGGCCGTATGGGTTTCGCGTTTCGACAATCGAGGTGGGGCGCGTGTTCACCATTCCGCTCAGCTGGCTGGCGGAGCGCGGCAACTATCACGAGTTTGTGCGCGCTGAGACCGGGCGCGGTGTGGTGGCCTACCTGCCGTTCGATGGCGAGATGCTGTGGGGCGCCACCGCGCGCATGACGGTCAATTTCATAAAAACGCTTTTACCTGGCGAGCCGGGAAAGATGTAACAGGCTTGTTTTTCGGTTTGAATCAAAAAAGCACCCCGAATATTTTCAGGGTGCTTTCGTTTTTCGGCGAACAGGCTTACTCTTCTTCCTTCTTGCCGCGTTCCACGCTCAGTTCGGGCTCAACCATCTCGGGTGCGCCTACTTCTTCGGCGGTAACACCAACTTTGGGCGCAGTAGCAACGATCAGGGTGGCTTCGGGGTCTTCGAGCACTTTCACCTTATCTGAAACGACCACATCTTTGACGAGAATCTGATCGCCAATTTCTTTGAGCGCACCCAGGTCCACCACGAACTTTTCTGGAAGGTCGGTGGGAAGGCATTCCACCTCGAGGGCGTCCATGTTGGTGAGCAGAACGGCCAGGTAGTTTTTGACTGCCGGCGAATCGCCCGCAAATTCCACAGAGACGGTGGCGGTCAGGGTTTCGGTCAGTGAAACAGCCATGAAATCGATATGGATGAGGCGGTTCTTGATGTAATTGCGCTGCTTTTCGCGCACCAGGGTCGCATATTCCTTGCCGTCTACATCGATGGTAACGAGCGAAGATGACGACACCCTGGGCAGCATCAGGCTGGCTTCGTGTGCATCGAGCGAGATATTAACCGGCTCGACATTGTGCCCGTAAATGACGCCCGGCAGGCGGCCGGCGCGGCGCAGTTGATTGACCTGCTTGCCAGTGACGGTGCGTTTGGTTGCTTTCAGAACGATCTTTTCCATTTTTTTCTCCTTGGGCGCCTCTCACCCCGCAACGGCATGGGGTTACCTTCGCCCTTCTTTAATTTTATGGCGGGACCACCCCGCACATATTGGTTACTTTTTGCGCCCGAACAAGAGCCGCCCGGCCAGCAGGATGAGCCCGGCCACCAGTCCGCTGAGGACACCGGCTGCAACCACCTGGCGGGTGTTCATGTAGGTTTCTACATTGCCTTCCACGCGCCTGGCGATAAGAATGCCAGTTTGAACGCGATCTGCCCCGACATGGGTGGCAACAAGCAGCGTAGCCCCGCTGTGATGGAGATTAGCGGTGTCGGTGAGCACAACACCGGCGCGCCCGGCCAGGTTGACGGTCTCGCTCAGGGCAAGTCCTGCAGCGCCCTGGTTTATGACGATATCGTTTGCCTGGATGGCAACCAGACCGGCCTCATGCGCTGAGACCCGGCCCGCACTCACATGGATAACCATACCCCCACGAATAGCCACTTCGTCTGCTTCCACGTGGTTGATTTGCGACTGGCTGGCGCGCACCAGTTCAGCTCCAACGTGTTCCACGCTGACGCCATTCAGGTTGATCACCTGTGGGTTCTCAACTTCACTTTCAGCGGAAGGAATTTCCGGGTTCATGGGCAGCTCCGGGCATAAAATGCGCCTCCATGCGGAGGCGCTGGACCCAACGAAAAGGTATTTTAGCCGCCGCGGGGTGCCGCGTCAAGGGCGGGTGAAGTCACAGATCAGAGCGTTTTGAGCAGCGCCAGGTGGCTGTTGCGCAGGCGGTTGCTGATGATTTCGGTCATGCGCCGCATTACAACGAACCCTTCGGCGGGGTTATCTTCCAAAAGCTGCATCAGTCTGTGCCCGTCAATGGCTAATAATCGCGAATCCTCATCGCACACGGCAGTAGCGGTGTAATGAAAGGGTGATACCACCCCCGACCAGCCAAATGCCGAATAGGGCTTATTAACGAAAGAGATGGTCACGTTTTCAGGGCGTGAGGTTAGCCCTACGCGGATGGCCACCGACCCCTCCAGCAGGATGAACAGGGTGCGGGCTTCATCTTGGGCATTGAAGATGACCTCGTCCTTCTTTTTGTTGATCTCGACGCAATAGCCCAGGATTTCGCGCATCAGCCTTTCGGGCAGGTCTTTTATCAGTTCAATTTGGGACAGGTGCTGCAAGTCCATCGGGTCATCTCCCTTTTTTGCGTGGATTTTTCTTATTATCCCATAAATACCCAAAATCTAGCCAACCGACGGTTTATTTTCGCCTGAAGGTTTTCGCTCCGTTTTACAAAATGTCAGGTTGTTAGCCCAAAATCTCATCCTGTGTTTATGCTTCTTGGCGCGCAACCCGTTATAATGGCGCAGTTAAAGCCTATGCAACAATACCTTTACCTCACTGTATTTATTGCCGGCATCACCAGCCTGGCGGCCGAATTTACAGCCGAGCGCATTCTGGCGCGTGTTTTTGGCACCAGTAACCTGGTCTGGTCGGCTATCATCGGGGTTATCCTGGTGTGCCTGGCTGTGGGTTATTACCTGGGCGGGCGCTGGGCAGACCGCTCCCCGCGCTATGAGACACTGTTCGGCATCCTGGTGGCCAGCGCATTCATGCTCGGAATCGTGCCGTTTATCAGCAACCCCATCCTCATTGCCGCGGCTTCCGCTTTCGACCGCCTGCAGTTGGGCGTGGTGGGTGGGGCATTTGCGGCAGTCCTTGCCCTGTTCAGCGTTCCCTCCACGCTTTTGGCCATGGCCTCGCCATTTGCCATTCGCTTGAGCATGCGCGATGCATCGCAGGCTGGCAATGTTGCCGGGCGCATCTATGCGATATCGACGATGGGTTCCTTCTTGGGCGCGGTGCTGCCATCGGTGGTGCTCATTCCCCTGATAGGGACAACACGCACGGTGCTGCTCTTTAGTGGGCTGCTGTTGATGGTGGCCGTCTTTGGCTTCATCCTGGCGCGCGGCAAACGCGCCCTGCCTGTACTCATATTGCCGTTGGTGTTGGTTGTGCTGTTCGCCCTGGCCGGGTCGCCGCTAAAGCGCACAGCCGGGCAAATCTACGAGACTGAATCGGCCTACAATTACATTGAAGTGCTTGAAGTCAATGGTTTTCGCATGCTGCGGCTGAACGATGGCCAGGGTGTACATTCCATGTACCACCCCACTGTTTTGTTCTATGGTGGGCCGTGGGAGCAGTTCCTCGTCGGTCCAATGTTCAATGCGGGGTTTGATACCGGCAGCGTACAGCGTATTGCCATCATTGGGCTGGCGGCCGGAACCAGTGCGCGCCAGGCGGCTACTATTTACCCCCAGGCCCGGGTGGACGGTTACGAAATTGACCCGAGCATCGTTGAGGTGGCCAACCGGTATTTTGGCATGACCGAACTGCCCAACCTGAACGTCTTTGTACAGGATGGGCGTTATGGACTGGCGCACAGCCCGCATACTTATGACATCATTGCGGTAGATGCCTACCGCCCGCCGTATATTCCATGGCACATGACCACGCGCGAATTTTTCCAGATAGCGGTAGACCACTTGAGTGAGCAGGGGGTACTGGTTATCAACGTGGGGCGCGCGCCCAATGACCGCCGGCTCATCGAAGACCTGACGGCCACAATTGGGTCTTTGCTGCCTTCGGTGCACGTTATGGATATTCCCAACACGTTCAATTCGATGGTCTTTGCCACCCGGCAGCCATCGGATGTTTTCAACCTTTACCGTAACTATCGGGCGTTAAACGAGACGCCCGCAGCCCCGCGCCTGTTATTGGAAGCCGCCAGCGTGACCGTGGCTAACATGCAGCCCGCACCCCAGCCCGGCATGGTCTTCACCGATGATCTCGCCCCAATCGAGTGGATCACCAATAACATGATCCTTGCTTTCATCCTCGGCGGCGGCGTGCAAGAATTGCGCTAATGCGCCACACCGGGTAGATAGGATTTTTCAATGACGAATAAGACCCTCCTAATGGCGCGTGCGTGGTTCATCTCGCTGTCCATCCCGTTCGTATTGTTGCTGCTGGGCGTACGTGTGCTGCTCACCCCGGCTTTGCTGCCCATCGAATACGCGATGCCTGGTTTTCCAGAAGATACCTATGGCTTTACGCTGCAAGACCGGCTGCAATGGGGAACATACGCCATCAATTACCTGTTGAATGACGCCGACACCAGTTACCTGTCCGACTTACGCTTTGATGACGGCAGCCCGGTTTTCAACGCGCGCGAAGTCAGCCACATGCTGGATGTGAAAATTGTGGTGCAGGGCGCATTATGGACATTGCTCGCGCTGACAATCGTCCTGGCCGGGCTTGGCGTGTGGGCCTGGCGCAGCGGGTGGATGATCGATTTTCGGTACAGTGTGTCCCGTGGAGGGTGGTGGGCTTTTTGGGCGGTTGTTGCCCCCGCGCTATTGACCGGAATCGTCTTCCTGGTGGGTGGTCCGCAGGGCGCCTATGTACTGTTTTGGAACGCCTTCGCAGGATTCCATGCCCTGTTCTTCGAGGGCGACTCGTGGCTCTTCCTGTATTCCGATACGCTCATCCGCCTGTTCCCCATTCGCTTCTGGCAGGATATGTTCATCTATGTGTTCTCTTTCACGGCGCTCGTGGGGGCGCTGCTGGGCTGGCGGGTGAAACCGAAGCGGGTCTGACGGGTTTTACATCGTGTATAATCTCAAACAAGGAGCCCCGCATGACAGACCTTTCCCCTTCCCTGAACAACCGTGTTGCCCTGGTCACCGGTGGGTCGCGCGGCATTGGGCGCGCCATCGCCATCGAGTTTGCGCGGCGTGGCGCGGCGGTGGTGGTGAACTTTAACAAATCGCCCGAGGCCGCCCATGAGGTTGTGAAACTGATCGAGAGCGAGGGCGGGCGCGCGGCGGCCTGCCAGGCAGACGTGGCCGTTTTTGAGCAGGCAGCAGCGCTGGTCAAATTTGCCATCGATACCTTCGGCGACCTGCACATCCTGGTCAACAATGCCGGCATCACGCGCGATACACTCATCATGATGATGTCTGAAGCAGACTGGGATGCCGTGGTGGATACCAACCTGAAAAGCACATTCAACTGCGCCAAGGCGGCCGTCAAACACATGATGCGCAAACGCTACGGGCGCATCATCAATATCGCTTCGGTGGCCGGGCAGATGGGCAACGCCGGGCAAACCAATTATTCTGCTTCCAAAGCCGGGCAGATCGGCTTTACCAAGGCCCTGGCCCGTGAAGTGGCGGCTCGCAACATTACTGTCAATGCCATTGCGCCGGGTTTTGTGGACACCGAAATTCTGGACGCCATGCCCGCCGAACTGCTCGAAACTGCCCTCAAAATGGTGCCGCTTGGCCGCAAAGCCCAACCCCAAGAAATAGCTTATGCTGCCGCCTTCCTGGCCAGCGACCAGGCCGCTTACATCACCGGCCAGGCGTTGGGCGTGGATGGCGGCATGGCCATGATGTAGGAGATAAAATGACCGATACAGAGAATCCCGGAAAGACCACACTCGCTCCCGATGTGCTCATCACCATTGCCCGCATGTCTGCGCTGGCAGTGGAAGGCGTCAGCCACATGGCGGCTGTGCCCGTGCGAGTCAACCGCCTGCTGCGCCGCACTGTGCGCGAGGGCGTAGAGATCAATGTAGAAGATGGCGTGGTCTATATTGACCTGTACCTCATCCTCAAGCCGAACGTCAACGTGCGCGAAGTCAGCCGCAACGTTCAGGCCCAGGTGGCGCGCGCCATATCTGAAATGATCGGCATGGAAGTCGGCCACGTCAACATTCATATCGAGGACATTGCTTACAGGCCGGAATACGCCTAGAGAAACGAGGCCGCCCCATTATGAAACCCCGCACCAGGGCCCGCAGCGTGGCCCTGCAGGTACTTTACGAACTGGATATGACCGAGCACCTGCCCGGTGAGGTGCTCCAGGTTCGCCTCGCCGAAGCAGACCTCGGCGAAGACCTGGGCGATTTCGCGCGCCAGATTGTGGTCGGGGTGGTGCCCCTGCGTGCCGCGTTGGATGCGGCCATCGCCCGTTATGCGCCCGAGTGGCCGTTCGACCAGATAGCCGCCATCGACCGCAACATCCTGCGCATTGCCTGCTGGGAATTCGCCGTCTCGCATGAAACACCGCTCAAGGTAGCCATCAATGAGGCGGTGGAACTGGCCAAAATGTTCGGCTCAGACAGCGCCCCGCGGTTTGTAAACGGCGTTCTGGGCAGCCTTTCAGACCATCTCAATGAAATCCAGCAGGGTGTGCGTCTCAAAGCGCCTCATGCCAGCCAGGAAAACCAGGGCTAGCGCAGATTCAATCCGTCTATGGAAATTTTTGGCATCGGCCTCACCGAACTGCTCTTCATTGTGATCATTATCCTGATCATCTTTGGCCCGGCCGACCTGGCAAAAAACAGCGGTGAAATTGGGCGCTTCCTCAACAAGGTGGTGCGTTCCGACACATGGCGCGCCATGCAAAAAACCACCAGCGAGGTAAAAAAAATCCCGACCGCGCTGATGCGCGAAGCCAACTTGCAGGATTTCGAGGAAGAACGGCTCAAACTGGGCCAGGACCTGCACTCCAACCCGGATGTATCTGTCCAGGACATGCTGGGCCGCCGTTCATTGCCTGGCGGTGGGCCAGAAAACCGTGTCGCGTCCACTGCCCAACCGAATTCTTCGCCGCCGCCCGATCATGACCCCGATGAAAAAACTTAGCGCCTTTTTCATTAAAATCCTCACAGCCCCGTTCCGATTCCTGGGCTGGCTGATCATGCGCATCCCCCCGATGCGCAATTTTTATCACTTTATGACGTTCGAGCCGGAGGACCGCCCGGTGCTGGATGCCTTCGACGATGCCTTTACAGACTATACGGCATTGTTTCCCCACCTCGAAGTCATCCGATGGCACATTATCCGGGTGGTGCTGGTGCTGACGGTTGCAATAACCGGGGCTTTCTTCTTTGCACAAGACCTGCTCAGGCTGCTTGCCGAGCCGGTTGGCGGGCTGGACAAGCTGGTGGCCGTCGATGTGACCGAGTCGGTGGGTGTGTTCATGCGCGTATCGTTGCTGGCCGGGGTGGCGGTCAGCTCACCATACCTTTACCTGGAGCTATGGCTTTTTCTTGCATACGGTATCCGCGCCATCCAGCGCCAGGTGTCTTTAGCCCTGTTGCCGTTGGCTGTTGCGCTCTTCCTGGGAGGTATGTGGTTTTGTTATGCGGTCATGCTGCCGGTGGCGTTACCCTTCCTGTCTTCGTTCATGGATATTTCCTCACAGTGGCGGCCCGCCTCCTATTTTGGATTCGTCACCAACCTCATGCTGTGGATTGGCATTGCGTTTGAATTCCCCATCCTCATCCTCATCCTTACCATTGCCCGGCGGGTTACCCCGGGCATGCTGCTTAAGCACTGGCGCATTGCCGTGGTGATCATTGCAGTCATCGCGGCAGTTATCACCCCCACCATCGACCCGGTTAATATGGCGCTGGTCATGGCGCCCATGGTCGCGCTTTATTTCCTCAGTATTTTGCTCAGTTTCCTGGCGGTGGGCATTGGCCGTAACTCCAAAAGAAGCGAGGCAACACCATGAGCCGCTTTTCCATATCGCGCAGGCTGGTTTTATTCATTACTGTGGCGGCCCTGGCGGCCGGCAGTATTTCCTGCACCCTGTCTTTGGCAGACTTGGGCGGTCTTTATCCCCAGCCACTCACGCCAACCCCCGGGCTGGTCATCCCCGCACCAACACCGATCCCGCAAGCCCAGGTCACCTTCCAGGTGGCACTGTCCCAGCCGCTGGCGGCCGGGCAGGGTATCACCCTCGCCATTCTGGATGAAGTGACCGGTTTGGCGCTCAACGCCCAGCAGGTCTCCATGCAGGCTGCCGACTCCACTCGTTACACCGTCACCCTGCCAGTGGCCATGGGTTCTGTGGTCAAATATCGCTACCTGCGCAGCGGCGGCGCACTCATCCAGGAAGACACCCCGCTCGACCAGCTTGTGCGCTACCGCATGTATCATGTCACCGGGCCGGGGGTGGTGGAAGATTCCATATCCAGCTGGAGCGACCAACCTTTCAACGCACCCTCCGGCCGCCTGGATGGAATCCTGATCAATGCCGACACTGGCGCACCCCTGCCTGGAATCCTGGTGGCTGCAGCCGGGCAGCACACCCTGACCGATTCACAAGGCTACTTCCTGCTCGAGTCCGTGGTTCCTGGCACGCACATGATCACCGCCTATGCCCTCAATGGCGCGTATGGACCCTACCAGCAAGGCGCGCTGGTGCTGGCCGGGCAAGTGACCACAGCCCGCATGGCGCTCAAACCGGCCGCCCTGGTCAATGTCACCTTTTTGGCCAGCATGCCGCCCAACACCATCCCTGGCGCGCCGGTGCGGCTGGCCGGCAACCTGCTGCAGTTGGGCAACACCTTTGGCGACCTGAACGGCGGCATGAGCGTCATCACCAGCCGCATGCCCACCCTTACCCCGCAGCCCGACGGACGCTATGCTCTAACCCTGCGCCTGCCGGTTGGCGCTGATATCCGTTACAAATACAGCCTGGGCGATGGCTTTTGGAACGCAGAACATGATGCCAACGGGGATTTTGTGGTGCGTCAACTCATTGTCCCGGCGCAGGATGTGACCGTGCAAGACGCCGTTGTCCGTTGGGAAGGGCACGGACCCTCGGCTTCCATCCTCTTTGAACTGACTGCGCCAGATAATACCCCGCCGGGTGATACGGTTTCCATCCAACTCAACCCCTATGGCTGGACGGAACCGATCCCAATGTGGGCGCTTGGAAACAATCGCTGGGTGTACAAATTATTTGGGCCGTTCAACCTGGTGAACACATTTTCGTATCGCTTTTGCCGCAACGACCAGTGTGGCAGCGCCGATGACGCCTCCACAACCGGGCTGAACCCTGGCGGGCGGCGCATCACGGTCAGCCTGGCTCCGCAGGATTTTCAGGACACCATCCCGGCCTGGCATTGGATGCAGGATGTGGAGGCCCCTGTCATTCCAGACATAGCCCGCCCGCGCGGTGAGGGTTTTTGGGCTGGCGTCGAGTTCCAGGCTTATTATCATCCTTCGTTCCAAACGCTCTATTTCCCCGCAATACAAAATGTGCAGGCCTTGCGCGCCAACTGGCTGACCATTACGCCCACCTGGACCATTCAGCGCACCGATCCTTTCCTCTTTTCCCCGGTGCCAGGCAAAGACCCGTTATGGCAGGATACCGGCGCCACCCTTGGGCAGGCGCGCGCGCAGGGGTTGAATGTGGCAGTGTTCCCGGATGTACGCCTGCCCCAGGGACAGACCGCCTTTTGGAATAACGCGCCGCGCACGCCGGAGTGGTGGAACCTGTGGTTCAACCGCTACCGCGCCTTTGCCATCAACTATGCCGATCTGGCGGGTCAGAATGGCGCCCAGGTGTTGGTGCTGGGCGGGGATTGGGTTGCCCCGGCCTTGCCAGGCGCGCCTGGCGCACCGGCCGATGCCGAACTGCGCTGGCGCAGCGTGCTCGATGAAGTGCGCGGGCGCTATGGCGGCCAGGTGTACTGGGCTTTGCCGTACACTACCTCTCCACTCAATGCCCCCTTGTTTCTCGATGCCGTCGATGGCTATTACCTGCTCTGGCGCATGCCAATCGCCGCGCAGTCGGGCGCTTCGGTGGACGCCATGGCAGTTGAAGCGGGCCGCCTGATGGACGCCGATTTGCTGCCGCTGCTTCAGCGTGTTAACAAACCGATGGTGATTGCTTTCGCCTACCCTTCTGCGAGTGGTGTGGCCACCAACTGCATCCCAAGCAGTGGCGGCTGTCTCGGATGGGAGGTTTTGTCTCGTCCCAATGCCGACGTGCCCAATGTGGGTATCGATTTGAACGGGCAAGCCAACGCGTACCAGGCGGTGCTGCGCGCCATCAACGACCGCGCCTGGGTTGGCGGAGTGGTCAGCCAGGGTTATTATCCGCCTGCCGCGCTGATGGATAAATCTGCTTCCATTCACGGCAAGCGCGCGGCAGACCACTTGTGGTACTGGTTTACGCGCTTCAGAAACCTTCCCTGATGAAACGGCTGTGGCGGGGCTAAATACCCCGCCGCAGTTTTTTGTCGCAAACCTTTATTCGCCAACAGTGAAATAAAAGGTTGCGCCTTTATCTGGCTCGGCTGAACACCACACCCTGCCACCATGGCGCTGGATAATGCGCTGCACCGTGGCAAGCCCAATGCGCGAATACTTGAGCAGGTCATCGATGCGTTGATTCATGCATTCTGCATTTTGTATCGACAACCCCACGTAACCAGCAAACAATTGCAGCGCCTCGATCTCCAACTGGCAGATGTAGCGATTGGTGATGCCATTGTCCTGCCATCACAGCCACAGGGGTGTTTCCAACCCAGGCTGCCAGCGACACATGCTGGCGAACACCATACATTTCGCTGCTTTCATCGAGCTTGTGAATATTCTGGTAGTGGTCCAAAACGCGCAACCCGGTGGGGCTGCGCTGCGAACCCGCCAACGATGCCTGCCCCTTCAACGCGACCGGTTTCTCCTTTGCGGGTGTGCCGGGTGTCAGTGCATGGGCCCATCATCTCCGATGTGTACGACCCACTCAAACCGCGCGCCGAAACCGAAGGGGGGGCAGGAGCTGCCTTTCGACCAGCGCGCCGCCAGGCTGGATTTCCCCGAAAATTTCGCCATTGCCCTGCGCTGGACAGCGCTGTCTGGCGGTTCAACAACGCCAAAAACTGGCAGGAATTCTGCGCCTCGGCCGCCTTCCTCGTCCCGGCGCTCATGCAGGTCCCGCCAGATGCCCCCGACCTGGAGCGCATGCGCGCCCTTGCAATGGGGAAAGCAATCCATTGTTGCAAACGCCGAAGCGCACCTGCGCCTTCTGCCCTGACAGGCGCAGGCAAAAAAACACGCGGCGGGCCCGGCCTGCCGCGTGTTTCTATAATTGTGGTGAAATCCTTATGCTTTGCGGTGCTCGGCAAGGTATTCGATAACAATGACCGCAGCAAACCCCACGGCCATAAGCCCAATGGTCAGCCAAACCTCGCCTGTGAGGGCGGGCGGAAGCACATTGATGTTGCCGGTGGGGATACCGTCCACCATCACGCTCTGTTTCCAGGGCCACAATTCGCGCAACGATCCGAGCATGAATCCCGCCAGGGCGGCAACGGTCAGATCATGATAATGGTTGAGAAGCCAGCGCAACAGGTTGGAAAAAGAAAGGATACCCACGGCTGCGCCGAGCATGAAGGTCAGGATGACCGGGATGTCGAGCGAAGTGAGCGCGCCCAGAATGTACTGGTACTTCCCAAGCAACACCAGGATGAACGCGCCGGAAATGCCCGGCAGGATCATGGCGCAGATGGCCAGCGCACCGCTGAGAAAGATGAACCAGAGCGCTTCTGGCGTTTGGGCCGGGCGCAGTCCAACCAGCAGGAAGGCCCCCAGCGCAGTTGCCGCGGCGGTGAGCAGGTTGGCGAAAGTCCATGCTCTGACGCGGTTGCGCACAACATAAACCGAGGCAACGATCAGTCCAAAGAAAACCGCATAGACTGGCGTGGGATGGTTTTCGAGCGCCCAATCCATGAAATTGGCCAGGCTGAGGATGGCCGCGGCTATACCCAGCCCGAGAGCGAGCAGGAAACGCCATGGCAGATCTTCAAAAGCTTGGCGTAAGCGAAGTTGAAGCACATCTTTGAGAAATGGTATAACGGCCCGGATGGAGTCGATCAGCTCATCATAAATGCCCAGGATGAAGGCCATTGTTCCGCCGGAAACACCCGGAACCACGTCGGCCATACCCATCAGGAAACCGCGCAGGCTGATGCCCAAATAGTCTTTAATTGTTCGTTTTTTGTTGATCATGGGTGTGAGAAGAAGGGAAGTATTTTTGAATGGGAACTGCGGGGGTTTTTTCGATCCGGGCTTTGAGCACTTCGTACACTGCGGGCAGTACCGAAACAACGACGATGCCCACCACCACAAATTCAAAATTCTCTTTCACAAAAGGAATTTCGCCGAAGAAATACCCGGCCAGAGTGAATAACCCCACCCAGCTCATTGCACCGAATACGTTGTATGTCGCGAAATACCGATACGACATCTCGCCAACCCCGGCTACGAATGGCGCAAATGTGCGCACAACGGGAACAAAACGCGCCAGGAAAATGGTTTTACCGCCATGCCTGGCATAGAAGGCCTGGGTGCGTTCGAGGTACTCTTTTTTGAGCCAGCGAATTTCCCCGCTGAAGGCGCGTTTGCCAACTTTTTTGCCAATAGAGTAGTACAATGCGTCGCCGAGCACTGCCGCCAGACCCAGTACGAGGAAGATGGGCAGCGGATCGAGGGCTGTGCTGACTGCCAGGGCCCCGGCTGCGAAGATGAGCGAATCGCCGGGAAGGAAAGGGGTGACCACCAGCCCGGTTTCAGCGAAGATGACGGCGAATAGGATGATGTAAGTCAACACGCCATATCGTGCAATCACCTGGGCCAGGTAAGCATCCAGGTGAAGACACAGATCGATGAACGTAGATAAAAGATCCATTGAAGGGGTTTGCTTTCTTTTACTAACGCAGTTCCTGCCGACTGGCAAACGCCGATTATACCTCACTCTGCTGGCGGCGCAGTGTAACCTGTTGCGCTGGCTTGCTCGGCGCGAAAACGCCGGTTGGCGCGCGCCAGCACCAACAGCCCGCCGCCCCCCATGACCATCAAAGTGACCACAGCGGTTACCGGGAACCACTGCCAGCCCTCCGGTGCACCGGATACCAGCCCGCTCAAGATTCCCAGCCCCAACCCGACTCCCAGCGCGTTCCACAACCCGTGGATAAAAATGACCAGCAGGTAAACCCCGCCCAGGCGCAGGTAATTGCGTTGGGTAAATGCTCCGGCCCAGGCCCAGCCCATCAGCCCGCCGGTGAGAATGTGCATGCTGCCCGCGCCGATGCGCGCCAGGGTGGTGGTGGCCCACATTTCTGTATCATTGGCGGCATATCCAATGTTTTCGAACAGTGCAAAAGCGGCGCCGCTCACCACGCCCAGCAGGAAACCCTCCGCCGGGGTACGAATCTGCTTCCCGAAGAACCACAGCGGTAAGGTCTTGAACAATTCCTCGACCAGCGGCACAGCCACAGCGATAAACCCGAACACTACCAGCAGTGTTTCGGGTTGATAGATGATTGGGGCCAGCAGGGAAAGAGCCTGGTCTTCTGTGAGTCGTTCCAGTTGGTTCGCCAATTGCAGCAGCCCATTCAGCCGGTCAGCATTCAGAATGATGAAGAAGATAAGGCCGAACAGCCCCACCAGCACAACGATCATTTCAGCGGCCAGGATGACCATGGGCGAGACAGTTAGTCCCAGCCCGAGCACCGCCCACACCCGCTGGCGCGACCCAAAGTGCAGGCGGTCAACCGCAAGGCGCAAGATGAATGCAATGGGAATGGCCGCGGCAATGGTGCTGATGATGGGCATGAGCAGCCAGTTGAGTGGGGATTCCAAAATGTAATTACCCGCCAGGATGAGCACCGGCCAAATGGTCAAGAGTAGCAGCCAGTCCAGCGCACCAAAAACCAACACGGGTTGGTCACTTATGGGACGATTTATAAGGCGGCGCAGGGTGAAATAAATGCCTGGCAGCGTTAACAGCCCCACAAAAGCCACCCCCCCTGCCATCATCAGGGACAGCAATGTATCACTGCCTGGGCTGGTGAACAACCCGATAACACCTTGAAGCGCCAGCAACAACGCAAGCAAAAAGAAGATCAGCCCGCCCAGCGCGCTGGCCAGCAAAATGAACAGGGATGGAATGTGCATCTGATCAGGTTCGGGTGTCACTAGCGCTCCGTAATTTCGATGCTGATCAGCTTGTCGCCGGGGGGCGTATCGACCCCGAATTGTGGGTCACGCGGTGATAGCGTCTCGAGGATATCCAGCCCGCTGATCACCTGCCCAAAAAGGGTGTATTGACCATCCAATTGTGGGTTGGGCTGCAGGCTGATGAAGAACTGGCTCCCATTGGTATCCAGCCCCGGGCTGGTCATGCCAACCATGCCGGGGCGGTCGAACTTGAGGGCGGGCACGATTTCTGTGTCAATGAGGTAGCCGGGGTTGCCTAATCCTGTGCCGCTGGGGTCGCCGGTTTGTACCACACTGCCCGTGACCACGCGGTGAAAAGTGATGTTGTTGTACCAGCCCTGGCGCGCCAGGAAAACAAAACTATTAACGGTGTTGGGCGCCTGGTCGCCAAAAAGCTGGATTGCCACCTCGCCCTTTTCGGTGCGCAGGGTGGCCAGGTATTGTTTACCTTCTTCCAGCACCCATGGCGGGCAGTCTTTGAACTGGCGTTCGCCCAGCGCAATCAGTCGCACGGTCTGATCCAGGGTGTAGTGGTTGAAGGGTGGGTTGACAATTTGGCCGTTGACAAGCACAAGCGGCACCACCAGCCCATTGTTTCGCCCAAAGTCGTAATCAGCCAGCACTTTGTCGCGCACAGCGTCGCTATTGTAGTCTGCGGAGAATTTGGACGCATCCAACCCCAGCGCGCCGGACTGGGTCAGCACCCAGGCTTCGAAGGCCACAGGATCCATCTCGGCCCAGTCTGCATTCTGTTTGAACAAGAGGTCGTTCATCTCCCAAAATTTTCCCTGGCGGGCGGCTGCCTCGGCGGCCTGGGCGGCCAACCCCGATTTATCGTAGGTGGCCAGCTGCGGGTAGGGACGAAAGACAAAGCGTACATCGGTGGGATGCTCACTGCGCAGACGGCTGAAGAGCGTTTCGTATTCATCGCACACCGGGCATTGGAAATCTGTGTAAACCATTATGGTTACCGGCGCATTGGGCGGCCCGCTGATGTGATCGAGGTCGCTGATGCGCGGGAAGATGGAAGGTACCTCGGGTCCGGGGGTAGGGTCAACACTCACAGTGTTACAGCGTGGGGCTGGCGTGGATGTGCTGAATTCGCGCACAGACAGCGGTGTGATTTGGGCAGCGTCGGTGGTAATTGGGGCCGGGTTGCCGGTTGCGCAGGCTGAAAGCGCCAGCGCGAGAAGTCCGGCCACCACAAACAGGTTTTTATGCATGGAAACCATCCTTGATTTCAGGGGCTGGGGCTTCCAACCGCTTTCTGCAATTCGGCAAAGCTGGTCATGGCGGCGATGCGGTTGATGAAGGCAGCCAGGCTGGGCGATTTTTCCCGAAGGGCGCGCACCGCCGGTCCGACCGGGTCCTCGCCGGCTGCGCCGCCAGGGGTATCGGCGTAGGCGCCGTAGAAGGCAAAGTAGGCCTGGTTCAATTTGCGGATTGCGTAGCCGTTTTCCCAGAAGATCTGGCGGCGCGCATCCATATACGCTTCAGCTTCTTCGATTTTCCCTTCCGCGAGCAACTCATCCACACGCAGGCGGGTGACGCGCATTTCAGCGCGGAAGTCGAAGGGCGGGGTTTCACTGAGCGGTGGGGATCCGGCCGTGGCAAGTGTGCCTGGGCTGGGGTTGTCCGGCGCAGATGAAAATTCCGGGTAGAAGCGGGCGATAGCCAGGGCGCTCAGTTCTGCTCCGGCAATCGAAGCGGTGGTTTCGTTCATCGTGCGCAGTTCGGGTGTGGCGGCATAGTTGAGACCCAGCGGTCGCAGTGTGAGGTAGTTATGAATCCACTCATGGGCGACAATATCCAGCAGGATGGGCAGGTTGGTGATGCTGATGACCATGGTTGGGTAGGTGCCCAACCCGCCTACCGGCACCACCAGGGTGGAAACATCCATGGCGCTGGCCACTTGTTGTTCGATGGCTTCCTGCTTGTCCACGGGCAGGTCGGGCAGCAGCAGGATGGAAGCATCCTGGCGTATGGCATCACGCGGGGAAATGATGAGGGCGCGCGGCAGGGGGGTGACGTGATATAGAACCGATGGAATGGGCTGTCCGGCGCTAGTCAGCCCGGCTTCTTCGAGTACCAGGCTGAGCTGCTGCTGGATGATTGCTTCGGCAAATGGCGCCAATTGACGCTGGCGGGCTTCGAGGGTGTGCAGCCGGTTGCGCAAGTCTGCTGATGCGCCTTCGGGGTCGTTGATGGTTGGGTCGGAAAAGATCTGGCGCACTGCATCGCGGGTTTGGTCCACTTCCTGGGTGGTGCGCATATATGTCATGAACAGTTCTTTTTGGTTTACGCGTCCGAGGTAGTGCGGCGAACCAAGCGCGGTCTGCTGGAATTTCAACCAGCTGGCTTGCACAGTCCAGGAGATGGCATCGAAACCAAAGCCGCTTGTATAAGAGCGGGCGCGGTCAAAGGCGGTGGTAATGCGCACTTCAGCGCTGGTTTGCGTTGCGACCACCACAAAGATTAAAAGAAAACTGCCGAGGTTGTGCGCGATGCGTTTCAATAAACCCATGGTTTCGATTATAACCAGAATCGTTTAGCGCCAAATTAACACACAGGGCGGGGTATCATACCCCGCCCCGGTCTTTGGGTGGCGTCTCTTCCCAGGAAGTGGTTACTCGCGCAGGTAATCGTTGATGGCCCAGGCGGCTTTGCGCCCGGCCACCATGGCGGTTACGACAATGTCTGGTCCGGTTACGCCGTCGCCACCGGCAAATACGCCAGGGCGTGTGGTGGCGCCTGTTTTTCGGTCGACAACTTTGATGAGACCCCAGTTGTGGGTTTCGAGCCCGGGCGTGGTCTTGCCGATGATATCGTCTGGCCAGTAGCCCAGAGCCAGGATGGCCGTTTCGCACGGGACGATGAAGTTGGAGCCTTCCACCGGCACGGGTTTGCGGCGTCCTTTGGCATCGGGTTCGCCGAGTTTCATTTCCAGGCATTCCACTGCGTTCAAGTTGCCATTTTCACCCGCGATGAAGCGGATGGGCTGGGTGAGGAACCGGTATTTTGCGCCTTCGTCCCGGGCCATCTGGCGGTCTTTTTTGCCGCCGGGCATTTCACGTTCGGTGCGGCGGTACAGGCAGGTGACTTCTTCTGCGCCCATGCGCAGCGCGGTGCGCAGACAGTCGGAAGCGGTATCGCCACCGCCTATGACCACCACACGGCGGCCCACCTGGGGCTTTTGGCGTTTTTCGAAAGGCAGCAGGTGGGGGTCCACGTTGCCGCGCACCAAAAAGTCGGTGGCCTGGTACACGCCGGGCAGGTCGGTGCCGGGGGTATCTTCCATGGGGGCGTCCACATTGGCGCCCACGCCCAGGAAGACAGCGTCGAAGCCTTCGTTGAAGAGGTCATCTATGGTCTTGTCTTTGCCAACGTAGGTGTTGCCGATGAATTCTACACCGGCCCGGGCAAAATCATTCCAGCGCGCATCCATGACCGTTTTGGGTAATTTGAAATTTGGAATGCCATACACCAGCAATCCCCCGGGCGCGGGTTTGGCATCGAAGATGGTGACGGCGTGACCAGCCTCGATACACTGCTCGGCGCAGGCCAGCCCGGCCGGCCCGGCGCCCACCACTGCCACTTTTTTGCCGGTGGGTTTGCCAACCGGGATGGCGCGTGGATTATGTTCGCGCTGGTAGTCGATGGCAAATACTTCCAGTTCACCTGTTAGCACCGGTTCGTGGTGCTTGTTGAGCACACAAGACCCCTGGCAAAGCGCTTCATGCGGGCATACGCGCCCGCACATTTCCGGCAGCGAACTGGTTTTGTGATAAATATCGGCTGCTTCGCTGAACCGCCCCTGTTCGATCAGCCACATGGCCGATGGAATATCGTTGTGCGTGGGGCAGGCCAACATGCACGGGGCCGGGTCGGGGCAGTGTACACAACGCGCTGCTTCGGCCATGGCGCGCTCTGGCGTGAAGCTGATGACCACATTTTCGAAGTCGCATACGCGCGCGGCTGGGTCGCGCAGGGACAAGTCGTTGAAGGGTCTGTTGGCGCGCTCTTTGCGGTCGATGGCAAGGAATTCGCTGGGAACAGCCTGCATGTGAACTCTCCTCCTGGCGTGAACTGCATAAAAAGGACTATTATCGTCTGTTTTATGATACCGAATCTTGGCGGGTTGAGGCAGGTTTGAATGTCACTGACTCTTGCGACAAACATCACAAAAACCGTCGTACAGCCTGCCGTAAGAAATATGTAGGTTTTTACGTCCTAAACATGGCACTTTTTGGGTGTAAGCCATAGAATAACTGTCTCGAAAAAATAATGCAACGTGCCGGATACCCACCCGGCAGCGAATTCTCGGAGGGACCATGTTGAAAAACTTTCGCAATGTCATCATCGTCTTGCTGGTCGTCGCAGTAGCGGCGGCGGCATTCTGGTTTTATCGCCAGCAAACTGCGGCCAATGAAACGGAGTGGCAGACCACACCAGCTGAACGCGGCCGCCTTACAGCGACTATAGGCGCCACTGGCGTAGTACGCGCCAACCAGACGGCTATCGTCACCTGGCAGACATCCGGCCGGGTGGGGGTGATTAATGTTGCCGTGGGAGATACGGTTGCCGCCGATGCCGTGCTGGCTGAACTATCCCAATCGTCGCTGTCGCAAAGCATCATCCTGGCTGAAGCCGACCTGGTAAATGCCCGCCGCGCCCTGAACAACCTGAAGGAATCGGGAACCGCCCGTGCCCAGTCCCAGTTGGCCCTGGCCAATGCCCGGCGTGCCTACAACGATGCCAAACAAAAATATGACGGTGTCGCTTTCCGGCGCGGCAGCGATGCTTCTATTGAAAAGACAGAAGCCGATCTTAAGCTGGCGGAAAACCAGGTTGCCAATGCATCGCGCGCGTATGACGCCCTTGCGGGATTCCCTGATGACAACGCCAGCAAAGCCCAGGCGAAATCGGCGCTCAATGCGGCCATCCTCAACCGCGACCGCCTGCGCGCCACGCTCAATTACCTGACCGGCCGCCCATCCACCCAGGATGCAACCGAACTGGAGGCGCGATTCTTGCTGGCAGAGTCGCAGCTGGCAGATGCCCAGCGCGAATGGGATCGCCTGAAGGATGGACCCGACCCGGATGACATC
Source organism: Anaerolineales bacterium (assembly GCA_034433165.1). Taxonomy (GTDB): domain Bacteria; phylum Chloroflexota; class Anaerolineae; order Anaerolineales; family Villigracilaceae; genus DAOUAP01. Next base: position 119,150 of record DAOUAP010000056.1, read on the forward strand.
GCTGCTGCCGAGGCGCGCATTGCAGCCATCGAAGCCACCCTGGCCCTGTCCCGGATCAACGCGCCTTTTGATGGCACCATCACCCAGGCGCAGCCCATGATCGGCGACCAGGTGACCCCAGGCACGGCCGCTTACCGTATTGACGATCTGAGCCGCCTGCTGGTGGATGTGCGTGTTTCGGAAATTGATATTAACAGCATCAAACCGGGGCAACAGGTGGTATTGTCTTTTGACGCCATTCTTAATGCTGAATACAACGGCTTGGTTGTCGAAGTTGACCCGGTGGGCACGCAGGGCGCAGGTGTGGTCGATTTTGCAGTTACAGTCGAACTGACCAATCCAGATGGACAGATCCGTCCTGGCATGACGGCAGCGGTGAACATCCTGGTCAATGAACTGGAGGATGTATTGCTGGTGCCCAACCGGGCGGTGCGCTTTGTGGAGGGAAACCGTGTGGTTTATGTGCTGCGCAGTGGCATACCCGAACCTGTCCGTATTGTGTTGGGCTCGTCTTCAGACACCAACAGCGAAGTGGTGGGCGGTGACCTGAAAGAGGGCGACCCGATTGTGCTCAACCCGCCCTCCAGCTTTGTCGGCCCCGGTGGTGGTGGCGGCCCGTTTGGCGGCCCGTAGTGGGAAAGGCAGGCGAAATGATGTCTGACCATGTCATTGTGGCGCAAGACCTGCGCAAAATGTACCAGATGGGTGATGTTGAAGTCCATGCGCTGCGCGGGTTGTCGTTGACCATCGATCGCGGTGAGGTGGTGGCCATAGTTGGACCCTCGGGGTCGGGCAAATCCACGCTCATGAACATGCTCGGTTGTCTCGACCATCCCACATCGGGCAGTTACATTTTGGACGGTGAAGAAGTTTCACACCTGCGTGACGACCAACTGGCGGCCATCCGAAACCGCAAGGTGGGATTCATTTTCCAGTCGTTCAACCTGCTCTCGCGCGCCACTGCCCTCTCCAATGTGGAGCTACCCCTGCGTTACGCCGGGATGACCGCTGCCGCTCGTCGGGACCGTGCCCGCGCCTCGTTGAGCGCGGTGGGGCTGGGCGACCGCATGACCCACAAACCGACCGAGCTCTCCGGCGGACAGCAGCAACGCGTCGCCATTGCACGCGCGCTGGTCAACAGCCCCGCCATCATCATGGCCGATGAACCCACCGGCAACCTGGACTCAAAAGTAGGGCAGGAGATCATAGACCTGCTGCTCAACCTTAACCGTGACAGTGGAACCACCCTCATTATCGTTACCCACGACCCCAAAGTGGCCGCCCAGGCCCAGCGAATCGTTCGTATCAAAGATGGCGTGGTGGATTTGGAGGGCGCATGACGTTTACACAGGTACTCTTCGAGGCGCTCGAAAGCCTCAATTCCAACAAATTACGCTCGGGCCTCACCATCTTGGGCATTGTCATCGGTGTTGCAGCGGTGATCGCCATGCTGGCGGTGGGGCAGGGCGCACAGGACTCGATCACCGGCTCCATCAGCGGCATTGGCACCAACGTGTTGTTCGTTTTTTCAGGCGGAAATAACGATGTGCGCAATGTGCGCCCGCTCACCCTGCGCGATGCCGATGCCATCAATGATCCGTTTGCCGCGCCAAATGTGGTTGGCGTGGCGCCAGTCATTCAGTCCACCCGCGAGGTGTCGTATGGCGGCGAAAAAGCCAACACCCGCATCCAGGGCATTACGCCGGAATACGCCAGTGTGCGCAATTACAAAGTTGTGGAAGGCGAATTTATCAACGAAACCCATGTGCTCGGGCGCGCCTCCGTGGCCCTCATTGGACCGGATACCGCCGAAAAGCTGTTCGGGCGGCGTGAAGGCCTGGTGGATGAAATCATTCGCATCGAAGGGCAGCCCTTCCGTGTGCTGGGTGTGCTCGAGAGCAAAGGCGGCGGCGCATTTGGCAGCCAGGATGAGATCGTCATGATCCCAATGACCACTGCGCAAACCCGCGTCATCCGCCGCTCCACCGACCGGGTGGACCTCATCTTCGTGCAGGCGGCCAGCGCCGAAACCACCAAGCAAGCTTCCGAAGAGGTTGCGCAGATCCTGCGTATTCGCCACCGCACCGAGGTTGGCAAGGATGACTTCACCATCTTCTCACAAGATGACTTCATCCAGACTGCATCCACCATCACCGGCGTGCTGACGGTCTTCCTGGGCGGCATTGCGGCTATCTCGCTGCTCGTGGGCGGAATCGGCATCATGAACATCATGCTGGTCTCAGTCGCCGAACGCACCCGCGAAATTGGCCTGCGTAAAGCCTTGGGCGCACGCAAGCGCGATATTCTCGTCCAGTTCCTGACCGAATCCTCCCTCCTGAGCATGATCGGCGGGTTGATCGGCATCTTCCTTGGCTGGCTTATCGGTGTCATTGTGGGGCAAGTGGCTGCCGCGAATGGCACGCCTTTCAACCCAAGCATCAGCCTGGATGCGGTGCTGCTGGCCACGCTCTTCTCTACGGCGGTGGGGCTGTTCTTTGGCATCTACCCGGCCAACCGGGCAGCAAGCCTGCAGCCAGTGGAAGCGCTGCGTTACGAATAGAGTAAAATACAGGTGACCCACCCGGTCACCTGTATTTTTTTTTCGGAGTTGCATGCCAAAACAAAAATTCCTGCGCCGGCTGTACGCCAACCTGGACGAATTCGCAGCCGATTTCGGTTTCATTGTTGCAAACCGCCCGCTCATCCGCCGCGCGATGCGCGAACTGGTGGCGCCCGATTTCCGCGAGCGGCTCATGTTGGTTGTCACTCAGGTCAATGGCTGCCGCTATTGCGAATATGGGCATGTCTGGGCTGCCCGTCAGGTGGGTGTGCCGCAGAATCAACTGGACGCCCTGATGTCCGGGCTGATTCCCGAATCCGCACCGCAGGAGGAGATAACAGCCTTGTTGTACGCCCGCCATTGGGCCGAACGCAACACCCACCCCGACCCGGCTGCCGTTACCCAATTCGAATCCACCTATGGCACCGAGCGCGCCGCAGCCATCCACTTGTTGATGCGCATGATTCGCGTGGGCAACCTGCTCGGCAACCTGGGCGACTACCTGCTTTACCGCCTCACCTTTGGGCTGGTGGGACTGCGCCGCGATGAACAGCGCTATGCTGCCTGACCTGTTCCCCACCCTGCGAATCATCGAAATCGGGTCAGACCGCCTGCCCGAATACGCCCGCATCTCCATGACCGTACTTATCACCTCGGTCTTTGTGCTCGACTTGCACGACGGCGGGTTGGGCGGGGTGCGCTTTAGTGAAGAGATGGTTGTACCGTACGTCAAGGATTATGACCAGGACGGCGGCAGCCCGGTATCGTGGCCGCAGCAGTTCTTCATCAATAATTGGGGGCTGTTTCTCGCCATGCAAGATGGCCAGACGGTGGGCGCAGCGGCTGTGGCCTGGAACACCAACGGGGTCAACATGCTGGAAGGCCGCAAAGAACAGGCTGTGTTGTGGGATATTCGCGTAGACCAGCACCACCGCCGCGAGGGGATCGGGACAGCCCTCTTCCGCCACGCCGCAGATTGGGCCCGCGCAAAAGGCTGCACGCGTCTCAAGATCGAGACGCAGAACATCAACGTGCCAGCCTGCCGTTTTTATCGCAGCATGGGCTGTGAACTGGGAACCATGCATCGCTTTGCTTATGCCCCACCGCTCGACCACGAAGTGCAACTCAACTGGTATCTCGACCTGAAATAACCACCTTTTCACTCATCACTCTTCACTTTTCCATTTATTCCTCTCAGGAGAACAACATGACATTCAAAATTCTCATCACCGATGGGCTCGAAGAAGCCGGGCAGGCCATCCTGCGCGAGGCGGGGCAGGTGGACGACCGCACCGGCATCAGCGCCGATGAACTGCAGGCGGTCGCGGCGGACTACCATGCCATGATCGTGCGCGGGCGCACCAAGGTGACAGCTGCCGTGTTCGAAGCGGCCAAGGCCCTCAGGGTGGTGGGGCGGGCTGGCGTGGGTGTAGATAACATCGATTTAGCGGCGGCCAGGGCCCACGGGGCGACCGTGGTCAACGCCCCCATTGCCACCACGCTCGCGGTGGCCGAGCTCACCTTCGGGCTCATGTTGGCCCTGGCCCGCGACATCCCGCGCGCCAATGCCGGTATGAAAGACGGCAAATGGCTCAAGAAAGAGCTGGAAGGCATTGAACTGTACGGCAAAACCCTGGGCATCATTGGCATGGGGCGCATCGGCGCAGAAGTGGGCAAGCGCGCCGCCGCATTTGGCATGACCGTATTGGGCTACGACCCGCTCATCGCGGCCGAGGAAATTGCCCGCCGCGGCGCCGAACCGGTAACGCGCGAAGCCCTGTACACCCGCGCCGACTTCATCACCCTGCACCTGCCGCTTACCGCCGAAACCAAAAACATGCTCGATGCCGCCGCCTTTGACAAAATGAAACCCGGCGTGCGCATCGCCTGTGCGGCGCGTGGCGGCATCATCGATGAGGCCGCCCTGCTCGAAGCCCTCAACAGCGGCAAGGTGGCCGGCGCCGCGCTGGATGTGTTTGCCACCGAGCCGCCCGGCAAAACCGACCTGGTGGGCCACCCGCATGTCATCGACACCCCGCACATTGGCGCACAGACCGCCGAAGCTCAGGTGCGCGCCGGGCTGGATATTGCCAGTGAAGTGGCAGCGGCGCTGAAAGGTGAGCCCCTGCGCTGGCGCGTGGCCTGACCAAATCGTAATCCTTTTGTTGCCTGCCGCGTCCAGGTTTCGTGTAAAATAGCACAAACGCATGTCCGCGTGGCTAACCTGTTGCGCAAGAATTGGAACAATTATGGAAGACAAACTCACACAGCTCAAAGAAATCCTTGGTGAAGTTTCTGACCTCAACGCCGCCGCCGCCCTGCTCGGCTGGGACCAGAACACCTACATGCCCCCAGGCGCAGCCGAGGGGCGCGGGCAGCAATTGGCCACTCTTGCAAAGCTGGCCCACATCAAATTCACCTCCCTCGAGGTGGGAAAACTCATCGAGGGGCTCATGCCATGGGCCATGCAGCAAAACGCCCAAAACGACGAACACTACGATGCCCGCCTTGTCATTGTTGCCGCCCGTGACTATGAAAAAGCCACCCGTGTGCCGCCCGAGTTCGTGTCCGAGCAGGCCCAGGTGACCACACGTGCTTTTGAAGCCTGGGTGCAGGCCAAAGGCCAATCCGATTTCTCCATCTTCCAGCCGCATCTCGAAAAAGTGGTCGAGATGAACCAACGCTTCGTCACCTTCTTCCCCCCCGCCGACCATCCGTACGATGTGCTGCTCGACCAATACGAACCCGGCATGAAGACCGCCGAAGTACAGTCCATTTTTGAAACCCTGCGCCCGCAGCAGGTGGCGCTCATCAGGTCCATCAGCGAGCGCCCACAGGTCGATGACTCCTGCCTGCGCCAGCACTTCCCCGAAAAAGACCAGTGGGAATTTGGGTTGGAAGTGGCCAAAGCAGTGGGCTACGATTTCAACCACGGCCGCCAGGACAAATCGCCGCACCCCTTCACCACCTCCTTTGGCTCTGATGACGTGCGCATCACCACCCGTGTCGATGAGAACTTCTTCAACACCATGTTCTTCGGCACCATGCACGAGACCGGCCACGCGCTTTACGAACAAGGCATGCACAGTTACATCAAACGCACCCCGCTCGAAGGCGGCGCCTCCCTGTCCATCCACGAGTCACAGTCGCGCCTGTGGGAAAACCTGATCGGTCGCTCGCTGCCCTTCTGGGAATACTTCTATCCTAAACTCCAGCAGCGGTTCCCATCACAGCTTGGCAATGTGAGCCTCGAAACCTTCTATAAAGCCATCAACAAAGTGCAGCCTTCGCTCATCCGCGTCGAAGCCGATGAAGCCACCTACAACCTGCACATCATGCTGCGCCTCGAACTAGAAATTGCCATGCTCGAAGGCAAGGTTGCCATCAAAGACCTGCCCGAATTATGGAACGCCAAAATGCAAAATTACCTTGGCGCCACCCCGCCCAATGACGCCAAAGGTGTGCTGCAGGATGTTCACTGGTCGGGCGGCATGCTGGGATACTTCTCTACCTACGCGCTCGGCAACCTCATCTCTGCCCAGTTGTGGGAGCGCTTCGAACAATTTGTGCCCGAATTGGTGGACCAGGTGCGCCATGCCGAGTTCACCCCGTTGCTTTCCTGGCTGCGGGTCAAGATCCACCAGGTGGGGCGCAGCTACGAGCCGCAAGACCTGATGATGCGCGTCACCAAATCCAAAATAGACCCAGCCCCCTACATGCGCTACCTCACAAAGAAGTACAGCCAAATTTACGGGATTTAGCACCCGCTCCCGCAGGATGCCCCTGCGGGAGTTTTATCATAAGCCCTATGACTTTTCTCTGTACCCGCTTCATTCTACCTGCCGCCTTGATCCTGTTGCTGGCGGCTTGCGACCTGCCCGGACAGCCCGCCCTGCCCACCCCCTGGCCAGCCGACTACCTGCCCACAGTGGTGGCCCTTACTGCCCAGTCGCTGTCCACGCCCACCGCTGCCGCCACCCAGACCGCCGCACCCTCGCAGACCAGCCAGGCCCCGGCGGCCACCCGGACGCCGGCCTCTACTCAAACAGCCACCCCGGCCCCGCCGCTGCCCTCCATCGAACCGACCTTCCTCTACTTCCTGACCATCACCCCCACCCCCACGCCAGAGGCCGGGCGGGCCGCCGTCTACCTGGAGCGACCTGGTCCCCTGTCCAAAGTTACTTCACCCATCCCGGTGCGCGCCTGGGTGGGCACCCGCACCTTCGGCCCCACCCGCGTCGAGCTGATCGGTGAAGATGGCCGCCTGATCACCCGCCAGAGTTTGCGCACCCTCAACCCCTGGGCGCGCATTGCCCTCGACCTGCCCTTCGAGATCCGCGGCGCGTCCGAGCTGGCCCGGCTGCAAATCATCACCGAAGCCCGGAATGGACGTGTTACGGGCATTGGGTCGGCACATGTGCTCCTGCTTTCAGTAGGCAGCGCCGATATCAATGGTTTCAGCCCATCCACAGAGGCCTGCCTGGTTGTTTCACCCCAGCCGGAAGCCGTGATAACCGGCGGCGAGGTACAGGTGCTGGGTGAAATGCGCCCGTTTAACAACCTGCCGGTCATTTTTGAGCTTTGGGATGCCGATAGCCGGGTGTTGGGCACGCGCATTTACGTCTTTGGCCCGGCCGATGACAGCCACCAAAAGTTCGAGACCAGCATTCCATACCGCGTGGCGGCCCGTACCGAGGCCTTCCTGGTGGTTCGCCAGGCAGATGACCGCATTGAAGGAATCCGCTACCTGTACAGCCAGCCCATCATCCTCGAGCCTTGACGTATTCACTTAGCGTGGTAGAATTGGCAGGCTTTACAAAAACCGATGCGGGGTGGAGCAGTGGCAGCTCGTCGGGCTCATAACCCGAAGGTCCCAGGTTCGAGTCCTGGCCCCGCTACTCTCAAACAGAGAATACTCCTGTATCCACACAGCACGCCCAAGGGTATCCCTTGGGCGTGCTGTGCTTATTCTTGGAGAGAGCGATGACCGCACTGCCCCGATTTATTTCTGTATCTGAAGCTGCCCAACGAGACTGTCGAAAAACCCTTTTCGCGGGGCGAAACGTACGGTCTGGCGTTTACCAGCCCGTTTTTTGGGATAGGATGCGGTTGGGATGAGGGTATTCATCGTCCGGGGGCTACTGGAGCGTTCCAAAGGTGTGGATCTTGCCGATGTTGTGCACCAGGGCGTACAACCTCCATTGTACATCCACTTTCCGTTTCGTACGCAGCGTGAAGCGGTTCATGTGTTTGTGAATGCAGATGTTGGCAAAATCGATTCCAAAATGCACAAACTTTGGGCATAGATCACGTGGATGAATAAGCGAGCAGCCAAACTTGGCTACCAGTTGCAGCCTGTCCCGCGTGAAGAGGGACCGCGCAACAGGAAAGGCGTCCTCGCAGGAAGAATGCCTTGTTTATGATTTTTGTTTTGCGAATTGGAGCCCTGTTTTTTCCCCTGAAACACTGTTTATGGGCAGGTCACCTGGGGGCTGAGTTCGTCCAATCACTTATAATCCGCGAATCTCTAGTTCGAGTTCTGGCCCCGTTACTCAGTCAAACCACAGTCCTTCGGGCTGTGGTTTTTCACGGCCGTTGGGTTCGCAGTAGAAAGTCCTTCAAAGAGTACGGTTTGGGTCCACGAGGTTGAGCGTTTAAATCTGACCGCCCAATCTCCCACCAACGAGACACCTCACAGAGAGATGAAAAAGCTGCCCGTGAGGCGTCTGGTCGGTTATGTGGGGATATTGGCAAACTGACAAACACAATTTTCGAGGTATTTTCTGCGTACGTTCTCAATCAATTTACCCTTTCTAAAATTACTGAGTTGACATTTAGAACCAGGAATACTACAATGAAAGTGCTTTCATTGGTACTTTCAATGCACATAGGTATTTATGTTACCATCCAAAAAGACCCCTACGATTTACGATGTCGCTGAGTATGCCGGAGTAAGCATCACCACTGTTTCACGCATGCTCAATGCCCCGGATAAAGTCAATCCTGAAACACGTGAGCGAATTTTGACGGCTATTGATAAGCTTGGGTTCATACCCAAAGCTGAAGCGCGAGCACGCGCTCTGCAGCAGACTGGACGCATCGGTGTTATCACGCCCTTCTTCACTGCCCCTTCTTTTGTACAGCGTTTGCGTGGTATCGCATCTGAACTTACCAAAGAGAACTATGAACTGGTGATCTATACAGTTGAATCGGCAACTCGCCTGGAGAGTTACTTTGCCTCACTACCACTCACTGGCAACCTCGACGGGCTGATCATCATGTCCCTGCCCATCAGTGATGCCAATGTACAACGCCTGGATAAACACCACATTCCAACGGTCCTCATCGAGTACCCTCATCCCAAACTGTGCAGTGTTGAAATTGATGACAAAGCAGGTGGCCGCCTTGCCACTGAATATCTCATTCAAAAAGGTCATCGCAGCATTGCTTTCCTGGGCGATACTGCCTTGCCCGAATACACTATCCACCCCGTAAACTCGCGTCTGGCCGGGTTCCGTGAAGCCCTAAAAAGTGCAGGAATCGAAATACCTAATAACTTCGTCCGCCTGGCTCCATATGCCCAGGAGCAGACCCGCCAGGTAGCTGCCGAACTACTCAGCCTGCCCAATCCCCCCACTGCTGTCTTTGCCGCAACTGATTTCCAGGCGCTTGGTGTGCTCAAAGCCGCCCGCCAGCTCAACATCCGCGTACCAGAGCAACTGGCCGTGGTGGGATTCGATGATCTGGATCTGGCCGAATATGCGGACTTGACCACCATACGCCAACACCTCGACGAATCAGGCCGCCTGGCGGTGGAGATCCTGCTCGCGCGCATTGAAAATCCAGCCCGGCCTATCCGACATATCCATCTGCAGCTCATGATCGTAGAGCGTGAAACAGCATAATCACGACCATCCTCCAACCTTCCCATTTGTAATCAAAAAAATTGCCACTTGACTCTCATTTTCGGGGGTGCTATAATTTCTCTGTGAAAGTGCTTTCATAGAAACGCTTTCGGGTGACCTTAATCAGCTTCCCAACCAAAAGGAGAAAGAAGAAATGAAGAAAAAGTCCCTGTTCTGGTCCCTGGCAAGCCTATTCATTATGGCTTCCATGATCATCACTGCGTGTGGCGCCCCTGCCGCCACCGAGGAACCATCCACCGGTGAAATTCCTGCCGCCACCGAGGAAGCATCCACCGAGGAAGCACCCACCGGTGGAATTCCTGCCGGTGACGGTAAAGTTGTGATCTATGGTGGTTACGGCGAGGCTCAGTCTGCCGCCTTCCAGAAGGCCCTTACCGAGTTCGGTCAGGCCAATGGCATTGAGATCACATTTACATCACTGGCAAGCTTTGACACCGACATCAAAGTAAAAATTGAAGCAGGCCAGGAACCGGATATCGCCATGTGGCCGCAGCCGGGTGGCTTGAAGAATCTCGCCGACCGCCTCGTTCCCCTCGAGGATGTGATTGACCTCAGCCAACCCCTGTCCACCCTGGTTCCGGGTTGGGACAAACTGGCTGTGGTGGATGGCAAGATTTACGGTTTGCCTGTTTCTGCCAATATGAAGACTCTGGTGTTCTACAATCCAACCGCGTTTGCCAAATACGGTTACACCGTACCGACCAATGCCGCCGAACTGGAAGCGCTGGAAGCAAAAATCAAAGCTGATGCCTCTGGGTACCCGTGGTGTGCAGGCATCGAGTCGGGCAGCGCGACTGGCTGGCCTTTTACCGACTGGGTTGAGCAGTACGTCCTCGACTACAACGGCTCCGATGTTTATGCCAAGTGGATTTCCGGTGAGATCGATTTCGGTTCGCCAGAGGTTACCAAGGCTGTTGATGAAGTTTCCAGGCGTTTGCTGGCCGAAGGACAGGTCAACGGTGGTGGTATCGCCATGGCTACCAACTCTTTCCAGGATACCGCTCCGCTGTTCGCTGACGGCAAAGCCAATGGTCAGTGCTTCATGCTGCGCCAGGGTTCGTTCATCACCGCCTTCATGCCTGAAGATATCCAGGCGGAACTCAAAGCTGAAAACTACACTAACCTGGATGTGTTCCCCCTGCCCGCTCCTGAGGGTGCCCAGGCTGGTGTGATCGGTGGTGGCGACATCGCCGGTGTCTTTCAGGGTCATGTCGACCAGGATGTTGCCAAGGTGGTGGCTTACATCTTCAGCCCCGATGTTCTGAAATACCAGGTGGCTACCGGTGATATTTCCCCGCACAAGACCTTCGATCTCTCACTCTACCCGAACGCCATGCAGCGTAAGATCGGTGAAGCGATGGCGAATGCTGCTCTATTCGGGTTCGATGGCTCAGACCAGATGCCCGCCGAGGTGAATGCTGAATTCTGGTCCGCCGGGACCGACTTCGTTGCAGGTCGCACCACCTGGGCTGAAGCAGCCAAGCGGATCGACAGCAAATATCCCTAAGCCCGCTGAGTAATAAAGTGGCACCGGTGGTAACAAGCCGGTGCCACATCTTTTTTAGAAATTGCTCAACGAGCGGTAGCCGAACTGCAGGCTGAGAAATCCAAGAATGGAGAAGAGCCATGGGCGATATATTATTCGGGTTAAGCGCCATCGTGATTGGCATTGCTGCCAGTTACGGTTTGTACTGGCTACTGAACTTCCTGCTTACCCTCCTCCCAGAGCGTATTCACGAGAGATTTAGCTGGTTTTCCTTCTTAACACCAGCTGCGGTATTGGTCATTCTGGTGCTAATCATGCCCCTTATCCAAACCGTAGCCTGGTCATTTATGGATGATGGGGTCAAGAAGTGGGTTGGCTTCAAAAACTATGTTGATCTCTTTACCGATACACGTTTCCTGGGAATCCTGCTGAACAACTTTTTATGGGTTCTGGTTGTACCCGCCATTACCGTAGCCTTTGGGACTGCCGCCGCAGCCCTTTCCAACCAGGTGGGGCCAAAACTTGAGAGTATTTTTAAGTCCCTGATTTTTATGCCGATGGCAATCAGCTTTGTGGCGGCATCCACCATCTGGTCTTATTTTTACGCCTACGTTCCGCCGGGGCGTCCCGAAATTGGGTTGCTCAATGCGCTCGTGAAGTTGTTTGGAGGACCGGCGCAACCATGGATCACCATGGATCAGGGCCGGTTGAACTCCTTTTTGCTCATGGCCGTTGTTGTCTGGCTGCAAGTGGGCTATGCCATGGTTGTTATTTCTTCCGCCATCAAGGCTGTGCCAGAGGAAACGATTGAAGCAGCCCAATTAGATGGCGCAAACCCCTGGCAAATTTTTGCGGGCATCATCCTTCCACAGGTATGGGGAACAGTGATGTCGGTATTCGTCACAGTTTTAATTTTGGTCATGAAAATCTTTGACATCGTGCTTGCCATGACCCGCGGTAATTTCAACACCAGTGTGCTGGCCTTTGAATGGTACAAGCAATTCTTTGAAAACTCCAACGTTGGGCCCGCTTCTGCGGTTGTAACGATACTGGTGATACTGATTATGCCGCTCATGTGGTTGCAAATCCAAACCGCACGGCAGCAGGAGGCGCTGCGATGAAAAAAATTACCCACTTTCTCAAGAATTTAAATCTGGGCAGCACTATTGGCATGCTGATCTTGGTTTTAATTTGGCTAACACCCACCCTCGGCCTGCTCATTACATCGTTAAGACCAAGCTCTTTGGCCGAAGTATCGCCCTGGTGGGAAGCCTTGTTTAACCCACTCAGCACAGTTTGGACCTTGGATGCTTACCAGAACTCACTGAGCAGCGGGATGCTGAATTCTCTGATCAACACCATCGCAGTCACCGTACCGGCAACGATCCTGCCACTAATCATTGCCGCGAATGCAGCCTATGCGTTTACGTTTTTGAATTTCAAAGGGAAAGAGATTTACTTCGCCATCCTGGTCGCCTTGATGGTTATCCCCTTGCAGTCATCGTTGATCCCGGTGCTCAGGGGCATGGTATGGTTCCAGCGTACTTTTGACATTCCACTTACCGGAACCTATGCCAGCGCCTGGGTAGTGCATAGCGCTTTCGCCATGCCTTTGGCTATCTACATCTTGCGCAATTACATGATGACCTTGCCAAGAGAATTGATCGAAGCTGCCAAGGTGGATGGCGCAAGTAATTACCAGATTTTCTGGCAATTAATTCTGCCAATGTCCATCCCGGCACTCGCCTCATTTGCGATTTTCCAGTTCCTGTGGGTCTGGAATGATTACCTGATCGCCTTTGTATTTGTTGGCGAGCAGAAGGCCGTAATGACTTATCAACTGCTGCGGCTGCTGGGACAATATGGACAAGGCTGGCGGGATGTGGCCGCTGGATCCTTCATCTCTCTGATTATCCCGCTCCTCGTGTTCTTCGGCTTGCAACGTTTCTTCGTACGGGGATTGCTGGCAGGCTCAGTCAAAGGCTAATTAACAAAAAAGCGGGCTGGGCAATGCCCAGTCCGCTTTTTTGCTGCCAAAACCCCGGGCAGATGTGTTTGACTATTTTCAAAGTAAATTCTTAGGTTATCTATGAACGATCATCCCTGGTACAAAAACGCTGTTTTTTACGAAATTTCCGTCCGTGCCTTCAAAGACAGCAACGACGATGGGCACGGCGATCTGCGCGGGTTGACCGAAAAACTCGACTACTTGCAGACCCTTGGCGTGGATTGCATCTGGATCATGCCTATCTACACTTCACCTTTGCGAGATGATGGCTACGATATCGCCGATTATTACAGCATTGCTGAAGCATTTGGCTCGGTGGAAGATTTCAAAGCGCTGCTGGACGCTGTGCATGCGCACGGCATGCGCCTAATTATGGACCTGGTCCTCAACCACACCTCCGACGAACATCCCTGGTTTAAGATGTCGCGCGCTGACAAGAGTTCTCCCTATCGTGATTATTATGTCTGGAGCGATACCGACCAGAAATATAATGACACGCGCATCATATTTTTGGATACCGAGCCATCCAATTGGACATTTGATGAAAAGACCGGTCAATATTACTGGCATCGCTTTTACGCCAGCCAGCCCGACCTGAACTTTGATAACCCAAAGGTGCAGGAAGAAATGCTCAATGTGGCCCGTTTCTGGCTCGACCTGGGCATTGATGGTTTCCGCGCCGATGCAGTTCCCTATCTCTTCGAGCGCGAAGGGACGAACTGCGAGAACTTACCCGAAACCCACACCTACCTCAAAACGCTCCGCGCCTTCATAGATGAGCATTACCCGGATCGGATTCTCCTTTGTGAAGCGAATCAATGGCCCGAAGATGTGCGCCCCTATTTTGGCAACGGCGATGAGTTCCACATGGGTTTCCACTTTCCCATCATGCCGCGCATTTACATGGCGCTCAAAAAAGAACGTATCGAGGACATGGCGGATATTCTGCACCGCACACCGAGCATCCCGAAAAATTGCCAGTGGTGCATCTTTCTGCGCAACCACGATGAGTTGACGCTCGAGATGGTCACCGAAGAAGAACGCCAGTGGATGTGGAAGGAATATGCCCCTGAGCCACGCATGAAACTGAACCTGGGCATCCGCCGCCGCCTTGCCCCCCTGTTGGATAATGATCGTCGCAAAATCGAACTGGCAAATTCACTATTATTCACGTTGCCAGGCTCGCCTATCATTTACTATGGCGATGAAATAGGCATGGGCGATAACCTCGAGCTGCCAGACCGCAACGGTGTTCGCACCCCCATGCAATGGGATGATTCACCGCATGGCGGATTCAGCACGGTTACCCCCTGCACCGAGTTGGTCAAGGGCGCATTGGACTATCACCACATTAACGTGGCCAGCCAGGTGAATGATCCGCACTCACTTTTCAGCATCCTCCGTCACATGATCGCCGTCCGCAAGCAGCACCCGGCATTTGGAAATGGAACGTTGGAATGGATCGAAACGGGCAACCCCACAGTGGCGGCCTATCTACGCCAATACAATGGTGAGGCTTTGTTGATTTTCAACAACGTGAGTGCATCTGTGCAGGCAATTGAAATCCCTGTGGCGCATCAAGCGAAATACAACAACTTGATCACAGGCGAAACGCTTGCGCTTGGTCACAAGATTTTCTTGGAGCCGCATTCTTATCTCTGGCTGGAACGAACAGCATGAAACATGTTGTTTCCCCGTTACGTCCCCTTTATCACTTCACCCCACCTGCCAACTGGATGAATGATCCCAATGGCTTGGTCTGGTATGCAGGCGAATACCACCTCTTTTACCAGTACCACCCTCACAGCGCCATTTGGGGTCCAATGCACTGGGGACATGCGATCAGCACCGACCTTATCCACTGGGAACACCTGCCCATTGCCTTGTATCCCGACAAGCACGGAATGATCTTCTCTGGCAGCGCCGTGGTGGATTGGAATAATACTTCCGGGTTTGGGCGTGAAGCCATGGTAGCCATATTTACATACCACAATGACCACCAGGAGAGCCAAAGCCTGGCCTATAGCACCGACCGCGGCCGCACATGGATCAAGTATCCGGGCAACCCGGTCATCCCAACCCCAGCAGATCAGCGCGATTTCCGTGACCCCAAAGTGTTCTGGTACATCGATCACTGGTGTATGGTGCTGGCTGCAGGCAACACCATCTTGTTCTATGCTTCAACGGATCTCAAGGCATGGACGCAGACAGGCAGTTTTGGACATGGTCACGGCGCGACCGGGGGCGTCTGGGAAACGCCCGATCTGTTCCAACTTCCCGTGAATGGAGGGCCCGAAACACGCTGGATGCTAACGATTGGCGTTGGTAACGGTGGACCGGCAGGTGGATCGGGCACGCAGTATTTCATTGGTCACTTTGATGGACGCAACTTCATCTCCGAAAACCCGCCCGAAACGATCTTATGGATGGACCATGGCGCCGACTTTTATGCTGCCCAATCCTGGAACGATGAACCACAACAACGCCGAATAATGCTGGCCTGGATGAGTAACTGGCAATATGCCATCTCGGCCCCTACTGAAACCTGGCGGGGTTCACTTAGCCTGCCTCGCGAAATAACGCTAACACGCACCCGCCAAGGCATCCGCCTAGTACAGCGCCCTATTCAAGCCCTGGAAAACCTGCGCGAAAGGCACCATCACATACGTTCACAAGTCGTGCATCCCGGTGAAAACCCGCTCGCTGAAATGGGCGGCGATTGCCTGGAGATCGATGCCGAGATCACTCTCAATCCATCTGTGACCCGCTGCGGTTTCTGCGTGCGGGTTGGGGCTGATGAGGCAGCCACCATCGCTTGTGATGGACTCGGGCAAACTATCAACGTTGACCGTTCCCGCTCGGGGCAGGTCGATTTCAAGGATGGGTTCGCCGCCGTCCATAGCGCACCCCGAATTGGCGCACCGGACATCTTGAAATTGCACATATTGATTGACCGGTTTTCCATTGAAGTTTTTGCAGACGATGGGCAGATCGTTATGACCGAGAGCATTTTCCCCTCACCCGAAAGTTTGCGAGTGGCAATGTTCGCAGAAGGCGGCCCCGTTGAACTGACCCGGCTTGATATTTACGATCTTGCGAGGCGACCATGAAGACACTTTCTGGGCTGGGTAGCCGTTCAGGAGTGCCTGGCGCAATCGCTCTGGCCGAAAAATCTCTCTTATAAAGAAAAACTCAGCGATAAAGCAAATGCTTATAAGCTACCGATACATTATGTATTACCTGACAACCGAGCGATGATCATGATCCCAATTACTCCCCTCGAAACTTCACGGACACTCAAGCGTATCCTGCCCCGCCTCGAAGCCAGCTTCGACACCCAGATTGCGGCTGATCCGCAGGGTTGGCAGGCCTTTACACAACGGCTGGACAAACATTTCCCGGCACTGTTTAAACTCTATGTTGATCTATACAGTACCCGCTACGATTTCTTCTATTACCTGGAAGACCTGTTGGGCAGCCTGGCGCGCGCCTGGTTCGATCGTCCCTCCGACCTGCGTGTGCTGGACGACTCGCGCGAGCAATACCCGGATTGGTTCCAATCGAATAATATGCTAGGTGGTGTGATTTATGTAGATCTGTTTGCAAACGATCTCGAAGGTGTACGTGAGAAGATACCCTACTTCAAAGAACTTGGGCTCACATACTTGCACCTAATGCCACTTTTTAAGGCTCCAGAAGGCGAAAATGATGGCGGGTATGCCGTCAGTAGTTATCGCGAGGTCCATGCGCCGCTGGGCAGCATAGAACAACTCGCCTCGCTCTCACGGGATCTGCGCGAGGCGGGTATCAGCCTGGTAGTGGACCTGGTATTCAATCATACTTCTGACGAACACCAGTGGGCCGAAAAAGCCAAAACAGGCGCCCCC
Source organism: Anaerolineales bacterium (assembly GCA_034433165.1). Classification (GTDB taxonomy): domain Bacteria; phylum Chloroflexota; class Anaerolineae; order Anaerolineales; family Villigracilaceae; genus DAOUAP01. The sequence continues at coordinate 136,017 of DAOUAP010000056.1, forward strand.
GATTTTATGGAGATGTACCACATTTATCCCGATCGGACGATGCCCAATGCTTACGAACGTACACTGCGCGAAATATTTCCAGACGAACATACCGGAGCGTTTTCTCCATTCCCATCTCCTCGCGTGGCTTCTGGAGAAGGATTAGGGGCGCGAGCAACAGGTGATGCGGGATGGGTCTGGACCACCTTCCACACCTATCAGTGGGATTTAAACTATGCCAACCCATCTGTTTTTAATCGCATGACCGAAGAGATGCTTTTTCTCGCCAATCAGGGCGTGGAAGTCATTCGTCTCGATGCGGTTGCTTTTATATGGAAGCAAATGGGCACAAACTGCGAAAACCTTCCCGAAGCGCACACCCTGATCCGTGCTTTCAACGCCACGGCTCGCATCTCTGCCCCTGCGCTGCTCTTTAAGTCTGAAGCCATCGTCCATCCAGATGAAGTGGCTAAGTACATCGACCCGGCTGAATGCCAACTCTCGTACAATCCGCTATTGATGGCGCTCCTATGGAATTCACTGGCAACCCGAAAAGTGCGCCTGCTCTCACACGCGTTATCTACCCGCTTTGATATTCACCCGCAGACTGCCTGGGTTAATTATGTGCGCTGTCACGATGATATTGGCTGGACATTTTCAGATGAGGATGCCTCCTATTTGGGCATCAATGGCAATGATCATCGTCGCTTCCTGAATGAGTTTTACCGGGGGCGTTTCCCGGGCAGTTTCGCACGCGGATTGCCTTTCCAGGAAAACCCCAAGACCGGTGACTGCCGCATTAGTGGAACCTGTGCTTCATTGGCCGGGCTGGAAAAAGCGCTCAGGGAAGAAGGCCTTGACGAGATTGAACTGGCCATCCAGCGCATTCTGCTCATCCATGGCATTATCCTTACTGTGGGAGGCATCCCCCTGATCTACCTTGGCGACGAGATTGCCACGTTGAATGATTATGGTTATCGCGATGATCCTGACCATGCCCGCGATAGTCGTTGGGTGCACCGCCCTCGCGCAGATTGGGAGAAATACCAGCATCGCAATGATCCCGAGACAGTTGAAGGGCGTGTCTACTTGGGGCTGCGAAAGCTAATTACTTTTCGCAAAGAGCATAGTGTTTTTTCAGGTGGGAAATTAGAGATTATCGAAACAGAGAACCCGCATGTTCTGGGGTTTGAGCGTACCTACAAGGGCAGCCGGGCTGTGATCTTTGCCAATTTTTCCGAACAGGAACAGGTGATCATGATGAAGACCGTACAACAGTTAAACATACTGGATAAGGAGCAAATCCTTGGAAAAGGTAAGATCACCAAGGAAAGTGTGATACTTGGTCCATATGGGTTGAGTATTTGGAGTTGAAATTAGCTTTACGTTAACTTCTACTCCATCTTGCATCTCCCCAAATACAATTCTTCCACTTTCTTCCTGGCCCAGGGGGTGCGGCGCAAAAACTTGAGGCTGGATTTGACGCTGGGGTTATCCGTGAAGCACTTTATCGGGATGTGCCTTCCCAATTCTGCCCAGCCATGTTTTTCCACAAGTTGGGTAACGATCATTTCGAGTGTGATGCCATGCAGGGGGTTGTTGGGTTGTTGCTCCGCCACTATTCCTCCCCGCCCAACTCCTCGGCGATCCCGTTGAACATCTCCAGCGCGGATTGGAGCTCTTCGGCAATGTCGCGGGCCAGGATGCCGGGTTCGGGCAGGTTGGCGGAGTCTTCGAGCGATTCGTCGCGCAGCCAGAAGATGTCGAGGTTGACCTTGTCGCGGGCCAGCAGGTCGTCGTAGGTGAACTTTCGCCAGCGCCCAGACTCGTTTGACGGCGACCAGGTTTCGGTGCGTTCGTGGCGGTTGGCGGGGTTGTAGCAGGCCACGAACTCAGTCAGGTCGTCGCGGCTGAGCGGGTTGGTCTTGAGGGTGAAATCCTGGTTGGTGCGCAGGTCGTAGATCCACAGGTCTTTGGTCCAGGGGGTTTCGCTGGCGGGTTTGCGCTCGAAGAACAGCACGTTGGCTTTGACGCCCTGGGCGTAGAAGATGCCGGTGGGCAGGCGCAGCAGGGTATGCACATCGCACTCGGACAGCAGTTTGTGTCGGATGGTTTCGCCCGCGCCGCCGTGCTGCTTGAGGATGGTGCGCACATGCTGCACGAAGTTGAGCTGTTTGTTGCTGGTGGAGGTCCAGAAGTCTTCGCGCACGATGTTCTGGTTTTCGCGGCGCACACCGCCTTCGTCGGTGACGAAGGTGACGCTGGACTTTTTGCCGAAGGGCGGGTTGGTGAGCACCATGTCGAAGTAGCCGCCGGGGTGGCGGGCCAGGCTGTCGGCCACGCGGATGGGGGAGGTTTCGCCGCCGATGCCGTGCAGGTAGAGGTTCATCACGCACAGGCGGGCGGTGTTATCCACGATCTCCCAGCCGTGCAGGGCGCGGGTGTTGAGGTGCGTCCACTGGTCGCGGTCGAGCGGGTGGTTGGCGGCCACGTACTCGCGCACGGCCACCCCGCGCCCGGCGAAGAGGTTCATGGCGGCGCGGTCCTGCACGCTCCAGCCGCAGGCGGTCAGCAGGCTGTCAATGTTTTGTCGGGCGCGGGCTTCGGGTGTGGTCATCGGCGTATCCCCCGGGGATGGTGAATGAAGGATGTTCATTCATTTTACAGGAGAAACAGGGAGAGTTGAAGGGGATTGTCCGGGGCATTGTGCTAAGATGGACTCGCGCGGGCATCGAGCAGGAAATATCACCGACCAACGCATGACCCCCGTCCGTACCACCCCCGGCAAAGTGGTGCAGCATGGGTGAATATCCCCGCTACGGTAATACCGTTTGTGGCAGGCAGGGCTCGTGTCTTCGACCCGCAAAAAGATATGGACTCCATGACCGAACTCGAAAAACTCAAAGAAAAAATCATCCATTGCCGAAAATGCCCGCGCCTGGTGGCGTGGCGCGAGCAAGTAGCCCGCGAAAAGCGCAAAGCATACCGCGGTTGGGATTACTGGGGACGCCCTGTGCCTGGCTTTGGCGACCCGGCCGCCCGCGTGCTGGTGGTGGGGTTGGCCCCCGGTGCGCATGGATCGAACCGCACCGGACGCATGTTCACGGGCGATGCGTCCGGCGACTTCCTGTACCCGGCTTTGCACCGCGCTGGCTTCGCCAACCAACCCGATGCCCATCACCGCGACGATGGGCTGATCCTCGCTGATCTGTTCATCACCGCTGCCGGGCGCTGCGCCCCGCCTGACAACAAACCCACCCCTGAGGAACTGGCGGCATGCCAGCCCTACCTGGAACGCGAAATTGTCCTGCTGCGCCCCAAAGTGATTGTTTGCCTGGGTCAGATAGCCTTTGACAGGGTTCTGCGTCTATATTCCGAACCGAAAGTTGGTAAAAAATTTGGGCATGGGATCGTCTACACACTGCAAGCTGGCCCCCGGTTGCTTTGTTCGTATCACCCCAGCCAGCAAAACACCCTGACCGGAAAGCTAACCGTGGACATGTTCGATTCAATCTGGCAAAAGGCGCGCCAGTTGCTCGATTCCTAGCCTGTTCGCCACTTAACCACCAACCATTGACCATCCTTCATGAAACCCTGGATAAAAAACACGCTTGTTATTCTGCTCGTCCCCATCCTGCTCGTGGTGTTCGGACCGTTCCTCATTCCCGTTCCGCCGCTGCAAGGGCTCAAGCCGCCCCGCGAGCTGGCCGACCCCGACAGCCGCTTTATCAGCGTGGACGGTATTGAAATCCACTTCAAAGAGATGGGGGCGGGCGAAACAACTTTCCTGCTGCTGCACGGGTTTGGCGCGAGCGTGTTTAGCTGGCGCGAAGTGATGGATGATTTCGCCGCCTACGGGCGCGTCATCGCTTTCGACCGCCCCGGCTACGGTCTCAGCCAGCGCCTGCTGCCCGGCGACTGGAGCGGAGAAAATCCCTACACCGCCGAATCGCAGGCGCGCCAGATCGTAAGGCTGATGGATGTGATGGGCGTTGAAAAGGCCATTCTGGTCGGCAACTCGGCGGGCGGAACCATGTCGGTGTTCACCTACCTGTCCCACCCCGACCGTGTCGAAGCCCTCATTTTACTCGACCCGGCCATTTACAGCGGCGGCGGCGCGCCCGCTTTTGTGCGTCCGTTGTTGGGCACCCCGCAAATGCGTCATGTTGGGCCGCTCATTTCGCGCACTCTGGTCAGCGATCCCAGCGGCCTGCTCGACCTGGCCTGGCACGATCCATCCCGCGTTACACCAGACATCCTGGCGGGCTACGCCAAAGCCTACCAGGTGGAAAACTGGGACAAAGCCTTGTGGGAATTCACCCTTGCCAGCCGCGAACTGGGGCTCGACGCCCGCCTGGGCGAGATCCGCTTGCCCACCCTGGTCGTCACCGGCGATGACGACCGCATCGTGCCCACCGAAGAGAGCATCCGCCTGGCCTCCGAGATCCCCGCCGCCGACCTGGTGGTGCTGCCCGCCTGCGGGCATGTGCCCCAGGAGGAATGTCCGCAGGGCGTGATGGAAGCCGTGGCGCAATTCCTGACCCGTTTGGAGACTCGCTGACCGTGAAACGAAACCTGAAGATCACCGCTGTTACCCTGCTTGTTATTTTGCTGGTTGGGCCTTTCCTCATTCCCGTCCCGCCGCTGACCGACACCCTGTCTGAGCGCGAGCTGGCCGACCCCGACGGTCAATTTATCGATGTGAACGGGCTGACCATCCATTACAAGGAAATGGGTCAGGGCGATACCACCTACATCCTGCTGCATGGCTTTGGCGCAAGTGTGTACTCCTGGCAGGCTGTGATGGATGATTTTGCGGCCATCGGTCGGGTCGTTGCTTATGACCGACCCGCGTTCGGGCTTACATCGCGCCCCATGCCTGCCGACTGGGTGAACGGCCAAAACCCTTACAGCGTGGACGCCAACGTGGAACACCTGTCTGCGCTGATGGACGCCCTGGGCGTGGAAAAGGCCGTGCTGGTCGGTAATTCGGCCGGGGGCGGGGTGGCGGTGGCGTTTGCCCTGGCGTATCCCGAGCGGGTGCAGGCGCTCATCCTCGTTTCACCGGCGGTGGGCGGCGGCGGGCGCTTCCCGGCCTGGATTAATCCGATCTTCACCACGCCGCAAATGCGCCACGTTGGGCCGCTGTTGGTGCGCAGCATTGCCGAGACAGGCAACGACACCATCCGCCAGGCCTGGCACGACCCTGCGAAGATCACCCCGGACGTGATCGAAGGCTATCGCAAACTGCTGCGCGCCAACAACTGGGATCGGGCCCTGTACGAGTTCAGCTTTGCCCCGCGCTCCGCGCCCCTCAGGGAGCGCATGACCGACCTGTCCATGCCTGTCCTGGTCATTACTGGCGATGACGACCGCATCGTGCCAAGCGCCGACAGTATCGTTTTGGCCGAAGAATTCAATTTCCCGCTCATCGTGCTGCCTGCCTGTGGGCATGTGCCGCAGGAGGAATGCCCGCAAGACTTCATGGCGGCTGTCGATCAGTTCATCAAGCCCTCCCGGTGAACCTGCATGATCTCTCTGCTCTCTCAAAAAAGAACAGACATGTTCAAAAAACGAACCCCGATCCCGTCTGGCGCACAAGCCCCCGACTTTACCCTCACCGATACACGCGGCAACCTCGTGCGCCTTGCCGATTTTCGCGGCGCAAAGCATGTGGCGCTGGTCTTTGCGCGCGGTTTTGTCTGACCTTACTGCCGCGCTCACCTCGCCCGCCTGCGCGAGGATTATGCGGCCTTTACCACGCGTGACGCGGAAATTATTTGCATCGGCCCCGATGGCCCGAATGCCTTCAAACGCTACTGGGAAGCCGAAAACATCCCCTTCATTGGACTGTCTGACCCCAAGCACGTCGTTTCAGACGCCTATGACCAGGAGGTCAGCCTGTTCAGGATGGGACGCATGCCGGCCCTTTTCGTCATAGACAAAACCGGGCAGGTGCGTTACCAGCACTACGGGAACAGCATGTCCGATATCCCTGAGAACAAGTCCATTCTTAACCTGTTGGATGCGCTAAACACCCCATGAGCCCTTTTACACCCACCCTCGGCGCGTTGGCCTTCCTTGGCTCGGGCGAAACCTCGCTGGCCGGGGGGCGCATCTTCGAGCACCTGGCGCGCGGGCTGCCGCCCAACCCGCGCATTGCCGTGCTCGAAACCCCGGCCGGGTTCGAACTCAACTCGGCCCAGGTGGCCGGGCGCGTGGCAGATTATCTCTCTGCGCGCCTGCAAAACTACAAACCTCACGTGGATGTAGTGCCCGCGCGCAGGCGGGGTACGCCCTTCTCGCCCGACGACCCGGAAATTTGCGCACCGTTACTGCATGCCGATCTCATATTTATGGGGCCCGGTTCGCCCACCTATGCTGTGCGCCAATTGCAGGGCAGCCTGGCCTGGGACATCATCCGCGCGCGGCACCGGTTGGGGGCCACGCTGGTTTTTGCTTCGGCGGCCACCATTGCGGTGGGCGCGCGCGCCCTGCCGGTTTACGAGGTCTACAAGGTGGGGCAGGATGTGCATGTGGCCGCCGGGCTCGATCTCTTTGGCGATTTTTACGGCAAGGTGTCGTTCATCCCGCACTGGAACAATGCTGAAGGTGGCGCCGACCTGGATACCAGCCGGTGTTTTTTGGGCCTCGAGCGGTTTGGTGAATGGTGCGGCCAACTCGAACCTGGCCAGTCCGTGGTGGGGCTCGACGAGCACACCGGACTGGTGATAGATTTTAAGACGCGCCGGTGTACCGTGATGGGTGTCAGTTCGGTCACGCTCATGGCTCCGTCCCGCACAGACATCTTCCCCAGCGGGGCCTCTTTCCCGCTCGAAGCGCTGGGCGATTTCCGGCTGGAAGCCCGTGAAAACGGTATTCGCCCCGAAGTGTGGGAGATGGTGCGGTCTGCACCGCCGCCCGAGCATGCCGGTGAGTCCCCGCCGCCCGAAGTTGTGAACCTGGCGGAACAGCGCCGCCAGGCCCGCGCCCGCAAAGATTGGAGCGCTGCCGATGACCTGCGCCGCAAAATTGCCGACTTGGGTTGGTCAGTCACCGATACACCCGAAGGCCCAAACCTCAACAAAACCTGACCACCGGGGCGTTTGCCCCGGTTTTGTTATACAATAATGTCAGACAGGAGAAATCATCATGCGCGCTGTGGACATCATTGCAAAAAAACGTGACCGGGGCGAACTCACCCGGGAAGAGATCGAATTTTTCATTCAGGGTTTTACGCGCGGCGAGATCACCGATTACCAGGCCGCAGCCTGGGCCATGGCGGTGGTGCTCAATGGCATGAGCCCGCGTGAGACCGCCGACCTGACCCTTGCCATTGCGCATTCCGGCGCCACTCTCGATCTTTCAGACACAGTTGATATTGCTGTGGACAAGCATTCCTCTGGCGGGGTGGGCGACAAAGTCTCGCTGGTGGTGCTGCCCATTGTGGCGGCCTGCGGGCTGCCGGTGGGCAAGATGAGCGGGCGCGGGCTGGGCTTTAGCGGGGGAACGCTCGACAAGCTCGAATCCATCCCCGGTTACCGCGTAGACCTGACCATCCCCGCGTTCAAGAAGCAGCTCAAAGAGATTGGGCTGGTGCTGACTGGCCAAAGCCTGGACCTGGCCCCCGCCGACGGCAAACTGTATGCCCTGCGCGATGTGACCGCCACCGTGCCGTCCATTCCGCTCATTGCGTCATCCATCATGAGTAAAAAGATTGCCGCCGGGGCCAATGCCATTGTTTTGGATGTGAAGACCGGGCTGGGCGCCTTTATGCAAAACCTGGACGACGCCCGCGCCCTGGCCGGGCTTATGGTGGAGATTGGCGAACGGGCTGGTCGCAGGGTGCAGGCCTTGCTTTCAGACATGAGCCAGCCGCTGGGATATGCGGTTGGCAACGTGCTGGAAGTGCGCGAAGCCATCGAGACGCTGCAGGGCGGCGGCCCTGATGACCTGCGCGAACACTGCCTGGTGGTCGCTGCGCACATGCTGGTGCTGGGCCAACGCGCCACCGATCTGTCCATGGCGCGTGACCTTGCCGAGCGCGCAGTAGCCAATGGCGCAGCGTGGCAAAAATTTCGGGCGCTGGTGCAGGCCCAGGGGGGCGATGTGTCCTACATCGATTCGCCTGGCCAGATGGAAAACGCCCGCCTGGTGCAGACGATGACAGCCCCGCGCGATGCCTGCATCTTGCAGGTGCATGCCCGCCTGGTTGGCGAGTCTTCCGTTGCCCTGGGCGCAGGGCGCGCCACAAAAGCAGATCCGGTGGATCATGCCGTGGGGATCGTGGTGCACAAAAAAGTGGGTGACTTTGTCAAAAAAGGGGAGGCTCTGTTCACCATTCACGCCAATGACCCGCAAAAAATGGAAAAAGCCATTGTAGATGTGTTAAATGCGCATCTGTTTGCGGAAAAAGCAGTGAAACCGCTTCCATTGTTTTATAATTAATTCACTACCGTACATCCCGAATTTTCGCTGTACTGGTCCTCAAAAACCTGCACCACGACGGCGACAAAGGCACACAACGGAATAATTGCCTTAGTTTTTACGTCGTGGCCCT
>DAOUAP010000057.1:0-17181 GCA_034433165.1 Anaerolineales bacterium
AGGGCCACGACGTAAAAACTAAGGCAATTATTCCGTTGTGTGCCTTTGTCGCCGTCGTGGTGCAGGTTTTTGAGGACCAGTACAGCGAAAATTCGGGATGTACGGTAGTGAATCCATTATTCACGTGTCTTTACAGGAGGTACTGTTGTATTTTGGGCGCAATGTGGGTCAGTTCGGCCAGCCCGGCCGCGAAATCGGCGTGGTGTGCGCCGAACAGCAGGCAGGGCACATCGGCCGTGGTGTGGCGGCGGGTGCCCAGGTCTTCCATGTTGCCATGGTCTGAGGTGACCAGCACGAGCAGGTCGTTGGGGGTGTTTTGCATGGCATTCAGCAGTCCGCCCAGCACGGCGTCGAGGGTTTCCATCAGGCGCAGGGCGCTGTCCATATCCTGTTTGTGGCCGGCGTAATCGGAAGCCCAGTACTCGAAAAATGCGAAATCGTACTGCATGGCCAGGTCGAACAACCTGCGCCCGGCATCTGCGGGGGTGAGCACGGGGGCGTCGGTGTAGCCGAGCATGCTGCGCCAGCCTTGCCCGGTGAAATCGGCAGACAGGGCCTGCCCGGCGTACAATTCCTTTTTGGTGAAGAGCGGCAGCCCGGCGCTGGTGACGGCCAGCGGGATGGCGGAGTACAGGCGTTTGCCCGAGTCTACCCCGTGAAAGTAGCGCGGCGGGTAGGCGTTGAGCAGGGCGGCCAGCTTCCCGGCTGCGGACAGGCGCATGAACAGGTTGTCGGCAGCCAGGATGTCTGCGATGCGCGGGTCGGGCTTGGGTCCGTAGTGTTCGCCGATTTCGGCCGGCACGTTGCGCCCGGTCAGCAGTACGGCCTGCCCGGTGGCCGACTGGGCCAGCCCGTCCACACCCAGGCGCGGGTCGAGGGCCAGCAGGGCGGCGCGCCCATTGATGAACGGCGCGGCGGGGGCGGTCAGGCGGCGGCCTTCGAGCAGGGTTTGCAGGCACGGCATGGCGGCCCGGGCCAGCGGGTTGGTGGCGGGGTTATCGGGTCCTAGCCCGATGCCATCGAGGAAGATGAAGAGGAGGCGCATGGGGGTGAGGGGGAGGTGGGCTATTTTTGGAAGAGGAAATACGCCGATTTGCGCGAGCCGCCACGGTCGCGCCCGTCCTGCCGCCGGAGCAGGCGGAAGCGGGTTTGCGCCAGGTCGATGTCCGCTTCCGCCAGCCGCGGGTTGCGCGATCCGGGCGGGGTGAAGATGCCGTACATCAGCCAGTGCCCGCCCGGGGCGAGGATGTCGTCGAGGCGCTGGAGGTAACGCCGTTTATCCGGATTGGAGAGGCCGTGGAAGCAGCCCAGGTCGAGGGCGAAGTCGAAGGGCCCGGCAAGCCCTTCGAGCCGGGTGACATCCCCCACGCGCACCCGGGCCTGGATGCCGCCCTCCCGCAGTTTTTTCTTGGCGAGTGCGATGGCGCGCGGGGCAAAGTCTACACCTGTGACCTGCCAGCCGCGCTGCGCCAGGGTGAGCACGTTGGTGCCGGTGCCGCAGCCCAGGTCGATGGCGCGCCCGGCGGGGTGGCAATCGAGAAATTCCAGCAGTTCGGGCGGGGAGATGCCGCTATCCCACGGCGGGCGCTGGAAGCGGTACCACAGGTCGAAGAACAGGCCGCGGAAGGGATTCACGGGCCGAGGGTTTGCCGCACGCGGTCTGGGTCCAGGCTGCCCACTTCTCGCCACAGTTCGTTTCCCTGGGCGTCGAAGTAGATGAATGTGGGAGTCAATTGGAAGCCGTAAACCGGGGCGAGTTCGCGCCCGACCGGCGATTGGAGGTTGATGCGGATGATCTCGAGTTTGCCGCTCAGTTCCTGTTCGAGCCCGTCCACGACGGGCTTCAGCGCAGTGCAGGCAATTCAGTAGGGCGATTGGAATTCGAGCAGCACCGGTTTGCCCGCGCCGATCATCTTCTGTACATCGGCCGCTTCGTTCATGGAGGGCGTTTGGGTCGGGCGCAGGGCAAACCATGTTCCCAACAACGACGCAGCGATGGCCGTGAAGGCTAAAAGGTCGGTAAGGCGCGGTTTTTTGCGGAACAGCACCAGCGCTGCCACGCCGAGCAGCCCCACAACCACTACCAGGAGCGAGTATTGATTTAAGACCATGGCCGGTTCACCTTAAAGTTGTGATGAAACTCACTTTGACAATTATGGGGAGTTCTCTTAGAATCTAACGACTTGGGATAAAAAATCTAACGAAAACGAAAGGTTACCTGTGATGAAGGAGTATACCACCGAGTTTATCCGCAACGTTGCGCTGGTAGCGCATGGCGGCGCGGGCAAGACCATGCTGGGCGAGGCGATTTTGCACCAGACCGGGGTGACCACCCGCCTGGGTAAGATCGAAGACGGTACCACGGTTTCGGACTATGATGAAGAAGAGATCCGTCGGCAGATTTCCATTTTCACCAGCGTGCTTCCGGTCGAGTATGGCAATTTCAAGATCAACATCCTGGACGCCCCCGGCTACACCGACTTCATTGGCGAGACCATTTCGGCGATGAGTGTGGCTGACGGGGCGATTGTTTTGGTGGACTCTGTGGCCGGTGTGGAAGTGGGCACCGAACTGGCCTGGCGCTATGCCAACCAGTTCAAGCTGCCTCGTTTTGTGGTCATCAACAAGCTTGACCGCGACAATGCCAGCTATGAAAAGGCTTATGCCTCTGTGGAGGCGTACGCGCAATTGTATGACATGCGCCTGGTCAAAGCGCAGCTGCCCATCGGTGAAAAACACGGCTTCAAAGGCGTCATTGACCTGATCGGCATGAAGGCTTACCTGGGCACCAGCAAGGAAGGCGTGGAGATCCCGGCTGAGTACAAAGATGCAGCCGAAGAAGCGCACTTGCAGCTGGTGGAAGCCGCTGCCGAAGGCGAAGACTCGCTGCTGGAAAAGTATTTTGAAAGCGGGTCACTAACCCACGAAGAGATCGTCAGCGGTTTGCACAAGGTGGTGCAGAGCGGCACGTTCATCCCGGTCTTCTGCACGGCTGGCGCGCACGAGATTGGCGTGTGGCCGCTGCTCAATGCCGTTGCCGACCTGATGCCCGCGCCCTCCGAGCACAGCGCCTACAAAGCCCACGGCGCGGCTGGCGATGAAGACCTGCAGCCTTCAGACAGCGGCCCGGCGGCCCTGTACGTGTGGAAGACCACGGCTGACCCGTTCGTTGGGAAGATGACCTACTTCAAGGTCATTTCTGGCACTTTGACCAACGATGCCCGCCTGTGGAACAAACCCAAAAACGTGGAAGAGCGCATGGCGGGCCTGCACGCCCAGCGCGGCAAGGAACAGATTGCGCTCAAGTCTGTGCATGCCGGCGATATCGCCACCGTATCCAAACTGAGCGAAACTGTCACAGGCGATACCCTGTGCGAGAAGAACCACCCGGTGATTTTCGACATTCCCGAATACCCGGCCGCGCTCTACCGTGTGGCCGTGCGCCCCAAGACCCAGGCCGACGCTGCCAAGATCTCCACCACGCTCACCCGCCTGTGCGAAGAAGACCTGACCCTCTCCTGGTACAACGAGATGTCCACCGGGCAGACCCTCCTGCAAGGCATGGGCGACCAGCACGTGGACGTTGCCATCCGCCGGGCCGAAACCAAATTTCAGGTTCATATCACCACCGAAGAACCCAAGGTGCCCTACCGCGAAGGCATCACCCGCAAGGCTGGCGCGCAGTACCGCCACAAGAAGCAGACCGGCGGCGCCGGGCAGTTTGGCGAAGTGCACCTGCGCATCGAGCCGTACACCGAGGGCGATTTCCTGTTCACCGATGAACTGGTTGGCATGAACCTCTCACGCTCGTACCTGCCCTCCATCGAAAAGGGCATCCGTTCGACGATGGACAAAGGCGTGTTCGCCGGTTATCCGCTCAGCAATGTCAAGGTCATCGTGTACGATGGCAAGGAACATCCGGTGGATAGCAAGCCCGTAGCATTCGAAACCGCCGGGCGTGAAGCCTTCAAGATTGCTGTCAACGAAGCCGGCCCGGTGCTGTTCGAACCGATCATGACCGTCAAGATCACCGTGCCCGATGCCAACATGGGCGACGTAATGGGTGACCTCAACACCCGGCGCGGGCGCGTGCAAGGCACCGACTCGGAGCGCGGCACCACCGTCATCAATGCGCATGTGCCCCTGGCAGAAATGCTGCGCTACACCACCCAGATCCGTTCCATGACCGGCGGGCGCGGCTATTTCACCATGGAATTTGATCACTACGACATTGTGCCGACCCACCTGGCCGCGCCCATCATGGAAGCGCACAAGAAGGAAATGGAAGCCAAGAAGGAAGAGTAGGCTGTCTTTTGCAATCGCGGCGGGTATCAAACCCGCCGCGATTTTTGTTAATAAACTGATAGAAATTATACAAATTGCTTGACTTTGCCCGCCAACCCGGTAAAATATGAGTATGCAAAAAATCATGCAACGACAACATTGCTCCTGTCTTGGGCGGGGTTCGTAGCCGCCGCCCGCTGAGACAGACTCATCCGCCAACGGCTCAGGGACGGCGCGCGAACTCCGCTTGTGAAATCCCTTCACAAGGCGTTCGTGCGCCGTCTTTTGTTTTGTCCGTTGGCGTTATTGTTTATCCAGACAATCGCTGGAGCGAACCATGACCTTTCAATTAAAAAGAATCGACCACAGCGCCATGACTGTCAACCAAGTCATCATCATCGCGCTCAACATCCTGGCCTTTGTACTCAACCAACCCTGGTTGGCCGCGCTGGTGGCAGCGGTGATGTTGGCGGGAACTGCGCTGGGCAAGCCGGGGTTTGGCTTTGTATACACCGCCCTGCTCAAACCGGCCGGCATCGTACGCCCGCATGTGCTGGAAGATAACCCCGAACCGCACCGTTTTTCCCAGGGGCTGGGTGGTGTGTTCATGCTGGGTGGGGTGGCGGCCTTGTTCGGCGGGCTGGCAGCCCTGGGCTGGGGATTGGTGTGGATGGTGTCTGCCCTGGCCGCGCTCAACGCCTTTGGCGGATTCTGTGCCGGGTGTTTCATTTATTACTGGCTCGCCCGTTTTGGCGTACCCGGCTTCGACAGGAATCCCCCTCCAGGCACATTCCCCGGCCTGCGCCCGAAAGGATCGGTGAACCGTGACTCCTGACCTGATAGAGCGGCTCATGATTGCCGCAGCTATCATCACAGGCGGGCTGGGCGCTTACATGCTCTTCAACCGCCTCACCCTGGCGCGCGCCGATAGCAAAGTGCGCCGCCTGGAATCCTATCGCCCTGGCTTGCCGGCCGTGGTTTATTTCACCACGCCCACCTGTGGGCCGTGTAAAACAGTCCAGCGCCCCACCCTGCGCCGCCTGCAGGATAACTTTGGCAAATGGTTCCAACTCATCGAGGTGGATGCCAGCACCCAACCCGGACTGGCCAGGGAGTGGGGCGTGGTCAGCGTGCCCACCACGTTCATCATAGACGCCGCAGGTAAGCCGCGTTACGTAAACCATGGCGTGGCTACGGCCAACAAACTTATTCAACAACTTGAACTTGAGGATTACTCGATATGAAAATTGCATCCAGTGTAACAGACCTGATTGGCAACACCCCGCTCGTTCGGCTCAACCGCGTCACCGATGGCGCCAAGGCCCAGGTGGTGGCCAAGCTGGAATTTTACAACCCGGCCAAAAGCGTGAAAGACCGCATTGGCTTTTCCATGATCGATGCGGCCGAAAAAGCGGGTGTGCTCACCCCCGGTAAAGTGATTGTGGAGCCGACCAGCGGCAACACCGGCATTGCCCTAGCCATGGTGGCTGCGGCCCGGGGCTACCCGTGCATCCTGTTCATGCCTGAAACCATGAGCAAGGAACGCCGCATGCTGCTGCGCGCCTACGGCGCCGAGTTGGTGCTTACCCCTGGCCCCGAAGGCATGGGCGGGGCTATCAAACGTGCCGAGGAATTGGTGGCTTCGAACCCCGAAAAATATTTCCTCCCGCAACAATTCCAAAACCCGGCCAACCCGGCCGTGCACCGCCTGACTACCGCCGAGGAAATTTGGAATGATACCGACGGCGCGGTGGATATCTTCGTTTCAGGCATCGGCACGGGCGGAACCATCACTGGCACCGGCGAAGTGCTCAAGGCCCGCAAGCCATCGGTGCGCGCCGTGGCTGTCGAGCCAGATGCATCGCCAATCCTGTCTGGCGGCGCGAAAGGCCCGCACAAAATTCAGGGCATCGGCGCGGGTTTTGTCCCCGGCGTGCTCAACACGCAGATTTACGATGAAATCATCCGCGTGACCGATGACAATGCCATGGAAACCGCCCGCCGTCTGGCCCGCGAGGAAGGCCTGCTGGTGGGCATATCCTCTGGCGCGGCAACGTGGGCCGCCCTGCAGGTGGCGCACCGCCAGGAAAACGCGGGCAAACTCATCGTGGTCATCATCCCATCGTTTGGTGAGCGTTACCTTTCCTCGGCGCTGTATGCCCACCTGGCAGACTAGCCAAAGGCGCAGCAGAGGTGCGGGAACAATCGTTGACCCCGCGCCTTTATTGCGATAAAGAAAGAGAACGTATGGCAAATGAAGCACTGGCATTCAAGGAAACCAAACCCCGTTTCTTTGATTTGATTCGTTACGATTTGGACTCAGCCCTGCAGCGTGACCCGGCAGCCCGTTCGAAGCTGGAGGTTGCGCTGCTCTACCCCGGCTTGCACGCAGTCTGGATTCATCGCATTTCGCACGGGTTGTGGCGGCGGGGCGTCAAGCTGCCGGCGCGCTGGCTCTCGCAACTGGCGCGCGGATTAACCGGCATCGAAATTCATCCTGGCGCGACCATTGGCAGAGGGCTGTTCATTGATCATGGCATGGGCGTGGTGATCGGCGAGACGGCCGAGGTGGGCGACGATGTCACCCTCTATCACGGCGTCACACTTGGGGGTACGTCGCTCGCCAGGGGCAAACGGCATCCCACCCTGGGCAACCGCGTGACGGTCGGGGCGGGGGCGAAAATCCTGGGCAATATCACCATTGGCGAGGACAGCCGCATCGGTGCGAACGCCGTGGTGGTCAAGAGCGTGCCCGAGAACTCGGTGGTGGTGGGTGTGCCGGGGCAGATCGTGCGCCGCGCACAGCCGCATCATAAAGGTGATGCGCCTGACCTCAACCATACTGCCCTGCCGGATGTTTTCGCAGTGGCCATTAAAGATTTGCTCTCACGTGTGGATGAACTGGAACAACGGGTGGAAGGACACGCCCACCCGCATGCGCACCTCCATGCACCGGTTGGCGATGACGCCTGGCAGGAAGCAGATTTCACCATCTAAACCATCCTGAGCAAAATCACAGTCCACAGTGCTCTGGTTCCGTTGGCAGGGCTTTTTAAAAAATATGCAGAGCCAAACGCCAAGGCAGCCAGGCAAGCCAGGTTCGCCAGTTTTTTTAGGGCGCTTGGTGTTCCTGTCGGTTAACATTTGGCAGCCCCTTGCGCCGCTGCCCTGTGGTCTCTGTCGTTGAAGTGTTTGTTGATAAAATGGAATTATGCCGACTTTACGCGTGCCCACCCTGCTCAAGTATTACCTCGACAACCAGACCGAAGTGACCCTGACGGGCGCAACGGTTGCCGATGTGCTGGCCCAACTTGTCGCTGCACACCCCAAGATCCACACTCACATCTTCGACAGCAGCGGCAACGTGCGCCGGCACATCAACCTGTTCGTCAATGCCGACAACATCCGCGACCTCAACGGGTTGCAAACACCGGTTGGCGCAGATGATGTCGTCAAAGTGCTGCCTTCGGTGACAGGAGGCTGAATGAGCGATCTCACCCGCGAAGAAATCCTGCGCTACTCGCGCCACCTGCTCATCCCCGAAGTGGGGCTGGACGGCCAGCGCAAACTCAAACAATCCTCCGCGCTCGTGATTGGCACCGGCGGGTTGGGTTCGCCCGTCTCGCTCTACCTGGCCGCGGCCGGGGTGGGGCGAATCGGACTGGTGGATTACGACGTGGTCGACTCGACCAACCTGCAGCGTCAGGTGGTGCATGGCGAATCAAAAGTGGGAAAATTGAAAGTAGAAAGCGCCCGCGAGCGCCTGCTGGACCTGAACCATTTCATCCAGGTGGACGCCATCAACGCGCCCTTCACCAGCGAAAACGCCCTGCGCATCGCCGCCGAATACGACATCATCATTGACGGCACCGACAACTTCCCCACCCGCTACCTGAGCAACGATGTGGCCGTCTTCCTCGGCAAGCCCAACGTCTATGGCTCCATCTTCCGCTTCGACGGGCAGGCCAGCGTCTTTTACGCCAGGGAAGGCCCGTGCTACCGCTGCCTGTTCCCCGAGCCGCCCCCGCCAGGGTTGGTGCCCACCTGCGCCGAGGGCGGTGTGCTGGGTGTGCTGCCCGGCACCATTGGCAGCATTCAGGCTACCGAGGCGCTCAAAATGCTGTTGGGCATTGGCTCTTCGCTGGTGGGGCGGCTGATGCTCTACAACGCGCTGGATATGGAGTTCGACTTCGTCAACCTGCGCAAAAATCCCAAATGCCGGGTGTGCGGCCCGAATGCCGACATAAAAGAACTGATAGATTACGAAGAATTTTGCGGCGTGCCCGGTCACGACCACGAAGAAGGCTCGGCGGGCGCCGAATGGGACACCGACGCCCCGGCGCTTGACTCCCGTTTACAGGGCGCGAAACCTCCCGTGTTGTTGGATGTGCGCGAGCCGCACGAACTGCAGATCTCCGCGCTGCCGGGCGCGCTTAACATCCCGCTCGGGCAATTGGCCGCGCGCCTTGCCGAGTTGGATTCCGCGCAGGAGATGGTGGTCTTTTGCAAGGCCGGCACCCGCTCGGCCCGCGCGCTGGAACTGCTGGTCAGCGCCGGTTTCAGGCGTGTGAAGAACCTGCGCGGCGGAATCAACGCCTGGGCAAAGGAAGTGGATACGAGGTTGCCGATCTACTAACATATCATTGCGACCCGTCTCACGGAGGAAGCAATCTCTACGTTTGAGGAGAGGATAGAAAACCCCTCCATTTAGTTTTTGGCGGGAGGGGTTTTCTATTTGACGAAGTCTTCCAATAATATGGCAACGTCGGGGAAGTTTCGGTCAATCCTTTTATCTGCCGTAACCAACTGACAACCGATATCCATTGCCAGCGCAACAAACTCACAATCGTAAGACGAGGAAGTGCTTTGCGATGCCAGGGTGAGCACCCGCGAATTGGATGCGGCAAGTTCCCTGTTTTGCATGGTATTCAACCCATCCACGAGCAGGTGAGTCGCCTTCTCCATGTCAATGACATTGTGCTTGACATAACCCGTCAGAACGTTTCAGTATTCACTCTGCCACAGTGGAGGCGCAATTCAATGAGGATTTTTTTTACCTTGATTGTCAAGAGAAGTTTGTGGCCGTTGGCTGTGTCAACCCCTAAAATCGTCAAGTAAAATAAGGTTATCTATAATAGGAGCGAAAATGTCTGCTTTATCTCCGTCCCACGAAAAACGCGTGTACGATAACATCCTGGGCACCATTGGCAGCACCCCGTTGGTGCGGCTGGGGCGCATTGCGCACGACATCAAGGCGCCCGTCTATGTCAAGCTGGAATTTCTCAACCCGGGCGGCTCGGTCAAAGACCGCGTGGGACTGAATATTATCGAGCAGGCCGAAAAGCGCGGCGAGCTCAGGCCGGGCGGCACGGTGGTGGAAGCCACCAGCGGCAACACCGGTGTGGGGCTGGCCATCGCGGCCGCGCTGAAGGGTTACAAAACCATTTTTGTCATGCCCGACAAAATGAGCAACGAGAAGATCCAATTGCTGCGCGCCTACGGGGCCAAGGTGGTCATCACGCCCACGGCGGTTGCGCCCGAAGACCCGCGCTCGTATTACGAAGTGGCCAAAAAGTTCGCCCGCGAAACGCCCAACGCCATCCTGGCCAACCAGTACCACAACCCTGACAACCCCGCCACCCACGTTGCCACCACCGGCCCGGAGATCTGGGATCAGACTGAGAGGCGCGTGACCGATGTGGTCATTGGCATGGGCACCGGCGGGACGATCACGGGTGTGGGACGCTATCTTAAGGGCATGAATCCAAAAATCAACATCGTTGGCGTGGATATCGAAGGTTCGATCCTGCTCGAAATCTGGCAGAACAAGGGGCGCATCCCCGAAGGCGCGTACCCCAAAACCTACAAGGTGGAGGGCATCGGCGAGGACTTCCTGCCGACCGCGCTCGACCTTTCGCTGGTGGATGAGATCGTGCGCGTCAACGACAAGGAGAGTTTCACGGCGGCCCGCGCGCTGGTGCGCCAGGAGGGCATTTTTGCGGGCGGCTCCAGCGGCTCGGCGCTGGCCGGGGCGCTCAAGTACGCCCGCCGCCTGCCGCCAGACCGCCTGGTGGTGGTGCTGCTGCCCGATAGCGGCAGCCGCTACCTTTCGAAGTTCTACGACAACAAATGGATGCGCGAGAACGGCTTTTTGGGGCTGGAGTTCGGTGAGGTTTCGCTGGGCGACCTGTGGCTGGCCAAGCCCAACAAGGCGCTCTACACCGCCGCGCTGGGCGATTCGATGCGCCGGGTCATGTCGGTCATGCGCCAGCACGCCATCTCGCAGATGCCGGTGGTCGGGGTGGATGGCGCGCTGGCTGGCACGATTGACGAAGTGGACCTGCTCAATCACCTGCTGGAAGCGCACGAGCACACCCACGAAGAATCCATCGACCCGCTCGTCCAGCACGCCCGGGCCGTGTACCCGCCCGAAGCCACGCTCGACGAAGCCATGCCCGCGCTTACCGAAGGCTACGCCCTCATTCTCGTCCAGGAGTCCTGTCCGGTGGGCATCCTGACCAAAATTGACGTGCTGGATTACGTGGCCGGGCGAATCTGAAACACATATCGAAAACGGCTTTTGTACGACAAGTGCAACACACACCGGCGCTTCTTTCACCTACAATCAGATTCCCCATGGCGCAACTAGAATCTCCCCTCATCCTGGCAATTATTGCCGACCCCGTCACCAGCAGCGAACTTTCCGAACTGCTGGCGGGCACCGGATTCCGCCTGGAATTGGCCGACCCCGCTGAGGCTGGGTTGGCGGAGGTCGAATCGTTGCTGCCGGATACCATCCTGCTCGACATGGACCTGCCGGGCAGCGCCAACGAGACTTGCCGCCGCCTGCGCGCCAGCCGCCCGCTCAAGTCCATTCCAATCCTGATGTTGTGCAGCCGCGACGAGCGCGATTTGCGCGCCGCCGGACTGAGCGCCGGGGCCGACGATTTCCTCGACAAGCCGTTCGACGGGTTGGAACTGTTGGCCCGTTTGCAGACCATCACGCGCCTGAGCGCCAACCGGCTGTTGATGGCCGACCTGACGCGCTTCGACTGGATGGTGGCGCACGCCCCCGAAGGTTACCTGCTACTCGACCTCGCAGGCAGCATTCAGTACGCTAACGAGAGCGCCCACGCCCTCTTGCACCTGCCCGATGACCCGGCCGGGCTGCCGTTCGTGCATGTAGTCGAGCGGCTGTACGTGCCCGAACCGGAGTCCGCCTGGCAGCACTGGCTGGACGACCCGGAGCCGTGCTTCCTCGTCCAGCCTGAAAGCCCAACCGCGCGCGCAGCCTGGCTGGTGCTGGAGGCGCTCGACTCCCCCCTGGGCGCGGAGCATCACCGCGTGGTGCGCCTGCGCGATGTAACCGAGCGCATGTCCATTTACCATGATATGCGCCGCTTTCACACGGTTGTCTCGCACAAACTGCGCACACCCATGTCGGTCATGTACACCAACCTGAACCTGATCGCCAACCGGCTCGAAAAACTCTCGCCCGAAGAGGTCAAGCGTTTTGCTTCCGAAACGGTTGGCGGGGCCTTTCGGCTGGTTTCTGAAATCCGCGACATCCTGGCGTACATCGATGCGCCGCTCTCGCTCAATTATGGCGAACCATTGACCCTGCGCGACCTGCCCGCCATGGCGCAATTGGTGGCGGATACGCTCAAATTACAGCATGTCCGCCTGACACTGCCCACGTACCTGGCCCGTGAAACCATTGCCCTGACGCCCTACGCCATGGAAATGTTGCTGCACGAACTGTTGGAGAACGCGCAAAAATTCCACCCGCAGCGCGCGCCGCAGGTGGATGTTTCGATTGGGCAGACCGACCCTGGCTATATCAAATTGCGTGTTGTGGATGATGGGGTGTACCTCTCCCCCGAACAGTTGCGCTGGGCCTGGCTGCCCTACGTGCAGGGTGAAAAAGACTTTACCGGCGAACTACCCGGCATGGGGCTGGGCTTCCCCATGGCGGCCACCCTCGTCTGGCAGGCGGGTGGTGACCTGCGCCTGCGTAACCGCCCGGATGCCCCCGGCATCATCGTGGATATGAACATTCCGCTCGAAGGCACGTCGCGCCAGGTGCAGCGCTCGGCCGCGCGCTTTGGCGAGGAGTGAAGGTGTGCCGGGGGGAAGGTCGCATTGTTTAATCAGTCCCCATCTGACGCCAAAAATTCTCCCAGTGCACTCAAAATTTTGGCGTGTTCGGTTTGTTGCAGGTACATGCGGCGCTCCGCGAATACCAGTGTGTGCCCGCCGTCATAGGGCAGGTAAAAGCGCTCCACGTAGGTCAGGGTTTCCCCCACACCGAAAAGATTATCATAATAATCGCGGATCTGCCGCAGCACCCGGTATCTCACACCGGGCTGCAAATCGAACACGCTGCGCATGTTCACGCGCCTTCCAGCGCGCGGCGCAGGTCGTCCAGCAGGTCGTCCACATGCTCCAGCCCCACCGAGATGCGCACCAGGCTGGGGGGCACCTCCAGTTGTGAGCCCTGCGTGGAGAGGTGTGTCATGGCCGCCGGGACTTCGATGAGCGACTCGACCCCGCCCAGCGACTCGGCCAGCGCGAAGATTTTCGTCCCCTCGGCCACTTTCACAGCCGCATCCCGCCCGCCTTTCATGAGGAAGGAGATCATCCCGCCCCCGTTGCGCATCTGCGCCCGGGCGATGGCGTGCTGTGGGTGCGATTCCAGCCCCGGGTAGAGCACCCGTGCCACCTTGGTCTGCGTCTCCAGCCATTGGGCAATCTGCAACGCCGATTCGGCGTGCCGGTCCATGCGCACCGGCAGGGTTTTGATTCCGCGCAGCACCAGGAAGCAATCCAGCGGGCCGGGCACGGCCCCGGCCGCATTTTGCAGGAAGCCCAACCGCTCACCCAGGGCTGGGTCGCGCCCGATCACCGCCCCGCCGACCACATCCGAGTGCCCGCCCAAGTATTTCGTTAGCGAGTGCACCACCAGATCCGCACCCAGTGCCAGCGGGCGTTGCAGATAGGGTGTGGCGAAGGTGTTATCCACCACCAGCAGGGGCGGGTTGGGCAGGCTTTGCAAGGCCAGCGTCACCGCGCGGATGTCGGTCACATTCAGAAGGGGGTTGGTGGGCGTTTCCAGCCAGACCATGCGCGTGGCCGGGGTCAGCGCTTCCAGCACGTTCTCGGGGTCGGTCGTATCCACATACGAAAAGCTTAACCCAAAGCGGCGGTGAATCTTGTCGAACTGCCGGAACGTGCCGCCGTACACGTCATTGCCAGCCAGCACGTGATCGCCGCCCTGCAGCAATTGGATGACCGTGTTGGTGGCCGCCAGTCCGCTGGAGAAGGCCAGTCCCCACGCGCCGCCTTCGAGCGCGGCCAGGTTATCCTGCAGCGCTTTGCGGGTGGGGTTTTGCGTGCGCGAATATTCGTAGCCGTTGCGCGGTTTGCCCACCCCGTCTTGCGTGTAGGTGGAAGTCTGATAAATGGGGGTCATCACCGCCCCGGTCAGCGGGTCCGGTTCCTGCCCGGCGTGGATGGCGAGGGTTTCGAATTTCATGGGGTCTCCTGCTGAAAATTTGAATTAACTATACGCGATGCGCCCAGGATTTGCAATTGGTAGCCGGATTTGTGTGGGGTTTCACAAAGCTGTTGGTTGCAGAGAGGTTCTAAACATTGTAAAGTCATCACAAACAATTACCGGGAGGGTTGCCATGCTGGATTTCCTGTTGCCATTTTTTAAGACATTTGTAAACGCCATCTTGATCCTGTTTGCAGGATACTTGGTGGCGTTTGTGCTTTACCAGATTTTGAAAAAAAACCTCGAAAAGCCCCTGGGCAAGACCTGGGCGATCTTCCTGGGCGGCTGGCATGGCTGGGGGTGATGATCTTTGCGGTCAAGATCCTGCTGGACCAGACCGGCGCGGCCGGGTTGGTGGTGGTGCTGGTGACGGCTATCACGGGCGCGCTAGCGATTGGCTCGGAGGGGTTGGCCGCAGACCTGGTGGCCGGGTTGATCCTGTTCTTCACCAAGCCGTTCGAAGTGGGCGATTATGTATTGCTGGGCGACTATGAAGGTACGGTGGTCAATATCAACACCTCGGCAACCTCGTTGGACAGCTATGATGGCTCCCGGATCGTACTTCGCAATTCGGTGGTGCTCGACAGCACCGTCACCAACTACACCGTCAACCCGTCCCTGCGCTTGGAAGTGGATGTGCCGGTGCCGTTGAGCGAGGATCTCGAAAAGGCGATGGAGACGATTTACCAGAGTATCGACTCATACGAGCCGCAGGTGCGCGGCGAGGATTTGAAGCCGCATGTCATCCTGACTTCGACCAATTTTGGATATGCCAATTTCCAGATCCGCTTCTACATCCCATCATCCGAATATTTTGGCGTGCAGAAAATGGGCATGTTCATGCATGCGGTAAAAGCGCTAAAAGCAGCGGGAATTTCAACGAAAGCCTAACCAATGGAAGTCAACGGCAAGCGGCAATCTTCCGCCTGGCAGCGCAAGAAAAAAGGCCTTATTGGGCGGAAGAAGAGCGGCCAGTACGGCAATATTGCCGCGCAATTGTTGCGTAATACCCTGATAACCGTGCTGACCACTACCATGATCGTCACCGGTGCTGGCGGGGTGTTACCCAACCCGCTTTCGGAGCAACTGGCTCAGGTGTTGGTGGAAGTGTTCCCGGCAGAGGTGTCGGCGCCGCTCAGCAATATCATGGAGAGTGTTGGGCTTCCGCCCTTGCCGAATGTTGTGCCGGGGGTGGAAGGGGAAAACGCTTCTGGCGCAGGGGATGCTGGTGCGCCCACATTCCTGGCTTCGTTGGTTGCGGTTGTATCGGGGGAACCGCTCCCGGTTGCAGGTGCGGTACAGGAACCCATCTTTTTCGATACACTGGTGGGGGTGGTAACTGGTGAGCCTGTGACTGCGCCAGGGGAGAGCGCCACCGGCGAGCCGACGTTCTTCGATAACCTCATCTCCATCGTCACCACCGGTGAACCGGCCACTGCGCCGGGCGGAAGCGCGACCGGTGAGCCTACGTTCTTCGATAACCTTGTCTCCATCGTGACCACTGGGGAGCCGGTCACCGCGCCGGGGGAGAGCGCGACCGGTGAGCCTACGTTCTTCGATAACCTCGTTTCCATCGTCACCACTGGCGAGCCGGTCACTGCGCCGACTGGCACCGAAACGGAACCGGCCGCCGCGGGTGGATCGTCTTCGTCAGCGAGCGATCCGTTGAGCAGTTTCTTCGATACCCTGGGAAGTATATTTGATCCTGGTTCGGGGAGTGGTTCTGGCTCCGGGGAATCTACCGCAACCCCCACACCGACAGGGCTATCTGTGATTGGCTCATCTGTGTCCGTGGCTGCCTCACCCTCCGCGACCGCTACCGCGACCCGGACGACCACCGCAACTGTATCACCCACGGCATCCCCTACCGCCTCAGTTGCGCCAACCCGTACGGCATTGCCGCCAGTTGTTCCTGCCACGGCGACAAAAACCGCCACGCCCTTCCTGCCCACCGCTACACGGACAAATACGCCCACATCACTGTGACGTTTACGCCCACCCCGGCCCCGCAGTTTATCATCACTAATGGGTCAATGGCTACGGGGAATGCTATAACCTTTTACTATTCATTTGATTATCAAGTATTCAGTGACTGGTGCCCGGGGTGTGTGATTCAGCTGGTTACCGGGTGGGGTATCCCAGGGTCCCAGGAAACAACCTGTGCATATAATGGCGTGCCAGGCGCTTCACCAGGAGCGTCTGGTTCGGTTTCTGACAGCATCACCCTTCCTTCGACGCCGGGAACCTACTATCTGGTTGTTGAATATCATGCGCAATACTCCTGCGCCGATGCATTGGCAGCCTACGGAACGGCACCAGCCCTGAACCGAATTGTGCTCTCTGGCCCGGAGGTTCGTCCTTCGCCTACTGCAACAGCAACGACAACGCCAACACTCACGCCGACCCCAACGATCATCCCGGGCGGCTTCACTCTCAATAACACTGTCATAAACGGCTCCAGTTCGCCAGCGATTGTTACTCCCGGCGCCCCTTTCACTTTGACTTATAATTTCTCCGTTTGGTCGCAAGGTGATGCGCCGGGTTGGATTGTCCAGCTTGTCACGGGGCGGGGCTCCGCCGGGGTGGGTACATCCACGTGCGGGTATAACGGACAACCCGGTGTTTTCCCCGGTGTGAGCGGGAGTGCCACCATCCCGATGACGGCGCCCTCAACCCTGGGTATATACCTGCTGAACACCGAATATCATATTCAATTCAACTGTGCTGACGCCATCAATGCCTACAACGGTTCGGGAGTCCCGGGTTCACAGAATGCCGGACAGATCATCGTGGGGGCGCCTGCGGCCGGCCCGGTGAGCCTGTTGGGTGGGTTGTGGTACCTGGGCGCGCCGGGCGAATCGTGCAACACGGTCTGCGCCACGCGCGGCGGGATCAATGCCGCAGTGTTCGACCTGGTCGGCAACAACCCGACAGGCACACTTGCCAATTGTGATACTGTGCTCGACAGCCTGTTGGGTGCTGGCACCACAATGGATTGGGCGCCGGCGGGCTCCGGTGTGGGCTGCCACCTCGACCTGGCAGGGGCCGTGACCCGCGCGCGCTATATCGGCGAGGCGGTCAACCCGGCTGCATCATCTGGTAATGTGCAGCGCGTGTGTTCCTGTAACAACTGATTCCCACAACAGGCGTATAATCCCAGACCTGACAGGCGTCTAACCCCTGTCAGGTCTTTTGATAAGGAGAAATTTCATGCCCGAATCCAAAACCATCTTGGCCGTGCTGGCCCACCCCGACGATGAATCCTTCGGCATGGGTGGCACACTGGCGCTTTACGCCCGTCAGGGGCACAACGTTTACCTCATCTGCGCCACGCGCGGCGA
>DAOUAP010000058.1:0-32500 GCA_034433165.1 Anaerolineales bacterium
CAGGATTTTCTTCTAATTGGCGGTACTTTGGACATCTTGCATTCGGGCAAAAGTCTCCAGGCTTGGCGAAGGTTATCATTCTGCCTCCTTGCTCTCTTTTTACCCATCTTTTACCACTTTTCAACCACACCCGAAAGGACGACTACCAATGCGAAGAAACACCGGTAAATGCGGAACAACTTCATTTACTTGACATGCTCACGGACTTTGGTGCATAACTCAGGGAGTGCATCTACTCCCGGGGTTATGTACCAAAGCCCCTGAGGGTGTTCATTAGAGGCAAAAAACCGCCAACCCGATGAACGGATTGGCGGTTGTGGTCGGGGTGGGCGGATTCGTATCATCCCCTCAATGGGGAAACCGCCAACCCGATGAACGGATTGGCGGTTGTGGTCGGGGTGGGCGGATTCGAACCGCCGACCCCCGCGTCCCAAACGCGGTGCGCTGGCCAGCTGCGCTACACCCCGGCGGCAAGAGTATAATGCCCCTATCCATGCACGTCAATATTCGGAACTTGAAAGAAAAACCCGCTGCCTCTATGCGCCGCCTAACCGTCCAGCGCTCTTTGGCGCTGCTAATTCTCAGCCTCGCATCCATCATAATGGCTGCCTGTGCCCCATTGACCGCCATCCCTGGCACAGCGCCAACCGCAACACCGCGCCTGCCACAACCGGCGGTAAATCCGGCCGCCAGCCCGGACTTACTGCCCGCGCCCGGCGCTGCCATTGCGCCTGTGGAAGGTCCCGGCTGCCTCTCCCAACCGGGGAACCGTCTATCGTTTACCCTTGAAGAACCTCGCCTGGCGCAAATTATGCGTGTGATCGTTTATACCCCGCCATGTTATGCCCAGACAGGCGATCGTTACCCGGTTCTTTACCTGCTGCATGGGGTGGGGTACACCGAAGACCAATGGCTGCGCCTGGGCATCGCCGAAACAGCCGACCGGCTGATCGCCAACGGCGAGATCACCCCATTCATCATTGTCATGCCTTTCAACTACGGCAGCGACCCGCCCGCCAGCGACCCGTTCGACGAAGTGTTGTTGGAGACGCTCATCCCGGTCATCGATACGGACTTCTTCACCCAGCCGGAGCGTACTTTGCGCGCCGTGGGCGGATTGTCGCGCGGCGGCGGCTGGGCCATCCATTTGGGGGTACGTCACCCGGCCGTGTTTGGAATCTCTGGCGCCCATTCCCCGGCTATCTTCTATGCCGATGGCGCTACCATGAAAATGCGCCTGCAGCAAATTCCACCGGAACTGCGCCCCCGTTTTTACATCGATATTGGCGATGCCGATCAGGACCTCAAAGCCGTCCGTGAATTCGAATCTGTGCTTGAAGAGCTCAACATTGAGCATACATGGCGGCTTAATATTGGCGCCCACACCGAAGATTACTGGCGCGGGCACATTGAAAACTACCTGCGCTGGTACAGCCTGCAATTTTCAGGCAGTCAATAAGCATTCGCTCTTAACCGTCCTACGTTTAGCATGTATACTTCAGCCAGCGCAACCCCAAAATCCCCGCAAAAGGAAACGAATGAACTGGCTTGAAGTCTCCCTGACCGTCAATGGCGAACTGGCCGAAGCTGTGGCCGATGTGCTGGCCCGTTTTGCCCCCAACGGCGTTACCACTGAACAAGGCGTCAAATTCCTCAATGATGAAGACGAAGGCACGCCCGGCGGCGACATCACTGTGCGGGCTTACCTGCCCGTGGATGCCCAACTCGAAGAAGCGCGCCACAAGCTCGAAGAGGCGCTCCATTATTTGGGCATGATCCAACCCCTGCCCGCGCCCGCCTTCAAACAGATCGCCGACCAAAACTGGATGGAAGCCTGGAAGGGCCGCTACCAGCCCATTGCCATCGGCAAACAACTGATCATCGTCCCCGCCTGGCTGGACAACCCCGACCCGCTGCGCACGCCCATCAAAATAGACCCCGGCATGGCCTTTGGGACCGGCACGCACCCTACCACCCAGCTTTGCCTCGAACTCATCGAAATGCACACCCCGCGCGGCGGTGAGGTGATCGACGTGGGCTGCGGCTCCGGCATCCTTTCGGTGGCGGCAGTCAAGTTAGGTGCAAAGCACGCCCTGGCGGTTGATATCGACCCGGATTCGATCAAATCCTCGCACGAAAACGCCGAAGCCAACGGCGCGGCCGGCAAGATCAGCATCGCCCAGGGCTCGGTGGCTGAGGTTAAGTCTGGGCAGTTTGGGGTCATGTCCGCGCCACTGGTGCTGGCCAACATCCTGGCCCCGGTGCTTATCCGCCTGTTCGATGCCGGCATGGCGGACCTCATCACACCCGGCGGCGTTATCATCCTCTCCGGCATTCTCGATTACCAGGCGGATGGTGTCGTGGCGGCCGGTGAGAAACACGGACTCAGGCTGCTCGAAAAGCGCCAGATCGCTGACTGGGTTGCTTTGTCCATGGCCAAGTAATGTGCTATTATTTGCACACATGACCCGCCACCATTCACTTTCTACTTCCCAATCACCCTTCACTTTTCACGCGCCGCTTCTCACCAAGCCATGACCCAAGCCCTCTACCGAAAATGGCGCCCGCGCGCCTGGGACGAAGTCGTCTCACAGGAACACATCATCACGACCCTCAAAAATGCGGTCGTGTCAGACCGTGTGGCGCACGCCTACCTGTTCAGCGGGCCGCGCGGCACCGGCAAGACCACTGCGGCGCGACTGCTGGCCAAGGCCGTCAACTGCCTGGCAGAAAAGCCCGCCGGGCGGCCGTGCAACGCCTGCGCGCACTGTACCGCCGTCAACGAGAACCGCTTCATGGACCTGATCGAGATCGACGCCGCCTCCAACACCTCGGTCGAAGACGTGCGCGACCTGCGTGACAAGATCAACTTTGCCCCCACCCAGGGCAAGTACAAAATCTACATCATCGACGAAGTGCACATGCTCTCCACCGCGGCCTTCAACGCCCTGCTCAAAACGCTCGAAGAGCCGCCCCCGCACGCCATTTTCATCCTCGCCACCACCGAGATCCACAAGATTCCCGCCACCGTGCTCTCGCGCTGCCAGCGCCACGAGTTCCGGCGCGTGCCGGTCGGCGAGATAAACCGCCAGCTCACCCTCATCTGCAAAAGCGAAAAGATCGACTTCGACCCCGAAGCCCTCACCGTCATCGCCCGCCAGGCCTCCGGCGGCATGCGCGATGCCATCTCCCTGCTCGACCAGCTCGCCAGCACCGGCGACCGCATCACCGTCGAACTGGCCCAGACCGTGCTCGGCACCGCCACCAGCGCCACCGTGCTGGCCCTCATCGACGCCGTCCATAACGGCGACCCGGCCAGCGGGTTGGACGCCATCCATGCCGCGCTCGATGGCGGCAGCGACCCGCGCGCCCTGGCCCGTCAGGTGGTCGAATACTTGCGCTCGGTCATGCTCGTCCAGATGGGCAACAGCGAACAGGTCGAAGCCGCCCAGGATGTGCGCGCCAAAATAAAACAGCACGCGGGCGCCTTCAATGCCGGCGAGGTGTTGCGCATGATGAAGGCTTTCAACGCCGCCGCCACCGACCTGCGCGGCGGCTGGCAGCCCGCCCTGGGATTGGAACTGGCTTTTGCGGAGATTTTGGAGCCGCCGCAAACGCCCCAGCCGCTTGCCGCTGCCCCGGCCGCACCTTTACCCCGGCGCGCCGCCGTCGCCGCCCACCCGGAGCCGCTCAACCCACCCCCCAGCCCGGATTCCACCCCCAAAACCGAAACCGCCGTGGCCGGCGTCACCCTCGAACAGATCAACCAGTCCTGGAAGCAGGTGGTTGGGCATATTAAGGCCCAAAAGAACAACCAGCTCGAAGCCCTGCTCAACTCGGTGCGCACGCGTGAGATTCACGAAGGCATCCTCATTCTGGGTATGTCGAGCGAACTGCTCAAGACCAAAATGGAACACCCCGAAATGCTTGAACCCACCCGCCAGGCCCTCTTCCACATCCTCAAAGTGGATGTGCCCCTGCGCGTCGGTGTGGCGGCGGCGGGCAGCAAAGCCGTGCCAGCCAGCGTCAAACCCGACGGTATGGTCGCCACCGCCACCCAGATTGGCGGCGAGATCGTGGATGTTCAATGACTTACCGGGTTAAGTGGGATCGACAGAAAGCCGCATCCAACTTTCGGAAGCACCGGATCACTTTCGATGAAGCATCAACCATTTTTACTGACCCGCTTGCGTCAATTTTTGATGATGAAGAACATTCGCACGAAGAAGGGCGCGAGATTATCATCGGATATTCGATTAACAAACGTTTACTGGTAGTCAGTTTTACAGAGCGTGAGCCCGATATTATTCGTATTATCAGCGCCCGACCAGCTACACCAAAGGAAGTGAAAAACCATGAAGAAAACACCCGCCGATGATTTGCGCCCGGAATATGATTTTGATTATAAGCAGGCCCGCACTAACCGATTTGCCGGGCGGGTGGCGGAGCAGCCTGTGGTTGTGCTCGACCCTGATGTAGCCGAAGTTTTTTCCACCCCCGAAGAGGTTAACAGGGCATTGCGCGCGCTCATCGCTGCCATGCCCAAGACACGTTACCCCAAAAGCCGTCAGGCTGGGCACACTGTTAGTGAAGAATGATAACCTGTTGAAAATTGCTCCAGCACATCCCATCATTTGTTAGGAGATTTTAGAAATGGCCAAAGGATTCAACAAAGCGCCCAAAATGGGCGGCAACCCCATGATGGCCCAGATCCAGCGCCTGCAGGCGCAGATCGCCGAAGCGCAGGAAAAACTCAAAGATGAAACCGTCACCGCCACGGCGGGCGGCGGCGCGATAAAAGTCACCATGAGCGGTGACCAGGTCTGCAAGGGCGTGGAGATCGACCCCGATTTCCTCAAAGACGCCGACGCCGAAATGCTCAACGACATGGTGCTGACGGCCGTCAACCTGGCGCTCGAAAAATCGCGCGACCTGCAAAATGAACGCATGGGGCCGCT
Source organism: Anaerolineales bacterium (assembly GCA_034433165.1). GTDB lineage: Bacteria > Chloroflexota > Anaerolineae > Anaerolineales > Villigracilaceae > DAOUAP01. The sequence goes on from DAOUAP010000058.1 coordinate 4,959, forward strand.
GGCGGGTGGGCTGCCGTTCTGATTGTTTAGCCGTTCACCCGTCTATCCGTTGCTCTGCCAACCGGAAGAACGGATAAACGGACAAACGGGATAACGTTTATGCTCCTCCCCGAACCCATCCAGAACCTCATCTCCGCCTTCGAGCGGCTGCCGGGCATCGGGCCCAAATCGGCTTCGCGGCTGGCCTTCTACCTGCTGCGTGCGCCGGAAGATGTGGCCCAATCCCTCGCCGACGCCCTGACCGCGCTCAAGGCCCAGACCGATTTCTGCCCGGAGTGCTTCAACATCATGCTGGCCGGGCGCGAGACCTGCGAAGTGTGCGCCAGCCCGCAGCGCGATGACAGCATCTTGTGCGTGGTGGAAGACCCGCTGGACGTGATCGCCCTGGAGCGCATCGGCGCGTACAAGGGCAAGTACCACGTTTTGGGCGGTGTCCTATCGCCAATCGAAGGCGTGGGCCCGGATGATCTCAAGATCAAGCCGCTGCTGGGGCGCGTGGCGCGCGGCGGCGTAACCGAGATCATCCTGGCCACCAACCCCAGCATGGAAGGGGATGCCACGGCGCTCTACCTGCGCAACCAGCTCCAGCCTTACGGGGTGCATCTCACGCGCCTGGCGCGCGGCCTGCCCGTAGGCGGCGACCTGGAATACGCCGACCAGAACACCCTGCTCAGGGCGCTTTCCGGGCGGCAGGAAATGGGTTAATTCAACGCGACTCTCACAGGTCGCTTTTTTATTCGATGAAAATCACCATCCTCACCTACGGTTCGCGCGGCGATGTGCAGCCCTACCTGGCCCTGGCCGTGGGGCTGCAAAAAGCCGGGCATGTGGTCACGCTGGGCGCGCCGCACCGCTTTGAAGGGTTGGTCACGCCCCATGGCATCCGTTTTGCCCCGCTGGCGGGCGACCCGGAAGAAATCAGCAAGGCCTTCAATGATGCGGGCGGCAATGTGTACCGCATGGTGCGCGGCATGCGCAACTACCTCTTCAGCATCGCACCCGAGGTGGTGCGCGGTGCGCGCGAGGCCATCCACGGCGCTGACTTGCTGGTGCATAGTTTTGCCTTCACCACCGGCGGCCACAGTTTCGCACGTGAGATGGGCATCCCCGATGTCTCGCTGCAGACCTTCCCCATGTTCGCGCCCACGCGGGCCTTTCCCAACGTGGCACTGCCAAACCTGCCGCCCGGCCCGCTCAGTTATTTCTCTCACTGGTTTTCCACGCAAATCTTCTGGCACGGTGGCAATATGGGGTACTACCAGATGCGTCATCACGCGCCCGATGACTTTCCGGCGCGTGTCTTTTGGCCGTTTGTGCCTGCCAACGACCGACTGCCCACCCCACTCATTTTTGCCTACAGCCCCAGCGTGCTGCCCCGCCCGGCCGATTGGACCGCGCCGAACATCCACGTGACAGGCTATTTCTTTTTGGATCACCCGGACTACCAGCCGCCTGAGGCGCTTTCCCGTTTCCTGGCGGCGGGCGAACCCCCAATGTGCATCACCTTTGGGAGCATGGTCAACCGTGAGGCGCAGCGCGTGACCCGGGCCGCGCTCGACGCCCTGGCGCAAACCGGCCAGCGCGGCATCTTCCTGACCGGCTGGGGCGGCTGGATCCCCGAACACCCGCCCGAAAACACGCTCTTCCTCGAATCCGCGCCACACGACTGGCTGTTCCCGCGCTGCAGGGCCATTGTCCACCATGGCGGGGCCGGCACCACGGCCGCCGGGCTGCGGGCGGGCGTGCCCAACATCGTCGTGCCGCACGCGGCCGACCAGCCTTTTTGGGGCGGCCGGGTGGCCGCGATTGGCGCGGGGCCCAAACCCATCCCCGTGAAGGCGCTGACTGCCGAAAACCTGGCGGCGGCGCTGTCCGGGGCGGGCACGGCGGCCCAAGTCCACGCGGCGCAGGCTGCGGGTAGGGAGATTGGGGCAGAGGATGGGGTGGGGGCGGCGGTGGCGCTCATAGAACGGCACGCGGCCCGGTTCCGGCAGGAGTCCTGATTCAAACCCTTCCTTTTGTGGTAAAATCGTACGGCTCTGGAAACAGGGCACCTATTTTGCCTGGGACGGGCAACAAGCGTCCCTGAGCGGGTCATCATTCCCGCTAAACCTGTGCCGTAGCGAACTACGGCAGGCAAGGAGTAACAATGGCTAGTGTTTCAATGAAAGCCCTGCTCGAGAGCGGCGTCCACTTTGGTCATCGTACCAATAAGTGGGATCCCCGCATGAAGCCGTTTATCTTCACCGAGCGCAACGGCATCCACATCATCGACCTGCAACAAACCGTGAAAGCGCTCAACAACGCTTTCGGCATCATCCGCGATACGGTGGCGGCTGGCGGGACGATCCTGTTCGTGGGCACCAAGCGCCAGGCGCAGGAGACCATCCGCGAAGAGGCGGTGCGCTGCGGTATGCCCTATGTGACCGAGCGCTGGCTGGGCGGCATGCTCACCAACTGGACGACCATTCGCGAGCGCATTCAGGAAATGGAACGCCTGGAAGGTATGCGCGATAGCGGCGAGATCAACCGCCTGACCAAGAAGGAAGGCTTGCTCATCGATCGCGAGATCGTACGTTTGCAGACCCGCCTGGAAGGCGTGCGCAAAATGAAGAACCTGCCCGACCTGGTTTTCATCATCGATGTGGGTCGTGAAGACGCCGCTGTGCACGAATGCAACCTGCTCGACATCCCCGTGATTGCGCTGGTGGACACCAACTGCAATCCCAATGATGTCGATTTTGTGATCCCTTCCAATGACGATGCCATCCGTGCCATCAAATTGTTGGTGGGCAAAATTGCCGATGCCGTGCTGGAAGGCAAAGCCATCCGCAAGGATGATGAGATCGAGGCTGAAGAAGTCGAGGTCAAACCTGCCGCCGCTCCGGTCACCCGCAAACCGGCCCGCGTGGCAATGGATATGGAAGAAGAAACCGATGACGCCGCTTTGCTGGGGCAATCGACCCTGGCCAAAATGGGCATCCCCAAACCCGCTGAAGATGCCGAAGCTTCGGGCGCTCAAGCCGAAGTGACCGAATAATAAAACACAGGAAGTATTGATATGGAAATTACAGCTGAAATGATCAAAGAGTTGCGCGCCGCCACGGGCGCCGGAATCCTCGATTGCCGCAAGGCGCTGACCGAGGCCAACGGCGATTTTGGTAAAGCAGTGGACTACCTGCGCGAAAAAGGCATGGCCACGGCTGCCAAGCGCGCCGACCGGACTGCTTCGAACGGCGCCGTGGAGTTGTATTCGCACGGCGGCGGGCGCGTGGGCGTGATGGTGGAAGTGAACTGCGAAACCGATTTTGTAGCCCGTTCTGAGGCCTTCCGCCAGTTTGCACATGAAGTTGCCCTGCAGATTGCGGCTGCCTCGCCCAAGTACATCACCGATGCCGAGATCCCGGCCGATGTGCTGTCCCATGAGGCTGATATTGCCAAGAAGCGCGCCATGGAAGAGGGCAAGCCCGAAGCCGTGGCCGAAAAGATCGTGGAAGGCCGCATCAACAAGTTCAAGGACGAAGTGGTGCTCTTGCGCCAGGCCTACATCCGCGATGAAGACCTGACCATCGAAAAGCTGCTGGCGCAGACCATTGGCAGCACCGGTGAAAATATTGTCATCCGCCGCTTCCAGCGCTGGGAACTGGGCGAAAGCACGAGTCAGGAATAAACGGTCGCAAAAGCCAACCGCAAGGTTGGCTTTTTTATACCCCGGAGGTGTTATGACACAATTGAAGTACAAACGCATCCTGCTCAAGTTGAGCGGCGAGGCCATGGGCCGCGAGAACGGCTTTGGTATCAACGTTGATGAAGTTGAAGCCATCGCCCGGCGCGTGCGCGACGTGCATACCACGGGCGTGGAGGTGGCCATTGTCATTGGGGCGGGCAATCTGTGGCGCGGCAAGCAAGGGCTTGACCGCGGCATGGATCGTGCCACTGCCGACTACATGGGCATGCTCGGCACCATGATGAACGCCCTGGCCTTAATGGATGCGCTGGAGCGTGTGCATGTTTACACACGCGTGATGTCGGCTATCGAAATGCGCGCCATTGCCGAGCCATACATCCGCCGCCGGGCCATCCGCCACCTGGAGAAGGGGCGCGTGGTAATATTTGGCGCAGGGACCGGCAACCCGTTTTTCTCGACCGATACCGCTGCGGCCCTGCGGGCCACCGAGATCGACGCGGACGTGCTCATCAAGGCCACCAAGGTCGATGGCGTGTATGATTCAGACCCCAAGAAGAACGCCAACGCCGTCAAATTCGATGAACTGAGCTACATCGATGTGCTCAACCGGCGTCTCGAGGTGATGGACAGCACGGCCATCACGCACTGCATGGAAAACAAACTGCCCATCCTGGTGGTCAATCTGTGGGACGCCAGTTCGCTGCGCATGGCGCTGACTGGTGAAAAAGTGGGCACGCTCGTCAGGGCTTAGACGGCCTGCATTCCCTGCCCAGGCGGCCCTCAGGGATTTTGCGAGTCTCTGAGGGCTTTTGTTAGTTCGCACAGGGTATCTTTGGGGCTTGAGCGGTAATATGGCAGATTTTGAATTTTTAGTGTATCCTTAGCCCATATCCAGCACCCATCTCAAGGAGGTTGTCGTGATAAAAGACATTCTCAAGGACGCCGAGTCACGCATGCGGCACGCCGTGGAGGTACTTAAAAACGATCTCACCGTCATTCGCACCGGGCGCGCCAACCCCGGGCTGGTGGAAAAACTGCACGTGGAATACTATGGCATGGAAACACCGCTCATGCAGCTGGCCACCATCAGCGTGCCCGAGCCGCGCTCGCTGATGATCAGGCCGTTCGACAAATCGGCATTGAAGGCCATCGAAAAAGCCATCCTGGCTTCAGATTTGGGACTCACCCCCAACAACGATGGACAGCAGATCCGCCTCAACCTGCCGCCGCTCACCGAAGAGCGCCGCCGCGACCTTGTCAAGGTGGTGCATCACCGTCTCGAAGAAGCGCGCGTGGCCATCCGCAATGTGCGCCGCGATGCCATCAAAGACATGAAAGACACCGAAAACGAGAAGCTATGCTCTGAAGACGAACGCAAGCGCGGTGAACAGGATATCGAAAAGATCGTTGAACGCTTTATGCATGATATTGACGGCATTGGCAAAACCAAAGAGCAAGAGGTGATGGAAGTTTAGCCGTTTATGGCAAAAAAAACAGACCCCCAGCCTGTTCCACACCAAATCCCGGCGCATATCGCCATCATCATGGATGGCAATGGGCGCTGGGCGCTCAAACGCGGGCTGCCCCGCCTGGCCGGGCACCGCGCCGGCACCGAAAACCTGCGCCGCATCATCCGCGCCTGTGTCGAGTTTGGCGTCCAATACCTCACCATTTACGCCTTCTCTACTGAAAACTGGGGCCGCCCACACGAGGAAGTGGACGGGCTGATGCGCATTCTCGAGGATGTCATCGACCGGGAACTGGCAGAACTCAATGAACAGAGGGTGCAGATCCGCCATCTGGGCAAGCTCGACCAGTTGGCCCCGCGCCTGCAGCAAAAAGTGCTCGACGCTGTATCTCAGACCCGGCATAACACCCGCCTGGTGCTCAACGTGGCATTCAACTACGGCGGACGCGACGAGATTGTGCACGCCATCCAGGAGATGATCAAAGACGGGGTGCCGCCCGGGGATGTTTCTCCGGAACTGGTCAGCCGATACCTTTACACAGCGGGTGTGCCCGACCCAGACTTGATCATCCGCACTTCGGGTGAACTGCGCATCAGTAATTTCCTCATCTGGCAGGCCGCGTACTCCGAGTGGTACGTAACGCCCACCTTCTGGCCGGATTTCAACAAAGACGAACTGCGCAAAGCCATCGATTCATTTGGGCGCCGCGACCGGCGGTATGGCAAAGTGATGGCCCCAGAATACGAGGGCGCCAATGGGTAGGCGTGTGCTTACCACGCTGGGGCTCTTTGCACTGGGCATGCCGGCGTTGTTGTTTGGGGGTGTTCCTTTTTACCTGTTCATCCTCATCTTTTTGTTGGGCGCAGCCTGGGAATATGTGCACATGCTCCGGGCTGCAGACCACCAGCCATCGATGGTGATCACGGTTGGCGGCGTGCTGGCGATTTCGCTGGCACGCATCTTTTTCCCGGCTGCGCTGGCCCCGGTCTTTTCCGCGCTGATTCTGGCGGCCATGGCTTACCATTTGTTTGCATACGAACGCGGACGCGACCAGGCCGTCCCGGACTTCGCCATTACCGTGGCCGGGTTCGTTTATCTCGGCTGGGTAGGTTCGTACATCATTGACCTGCGCAATCTCCCGCACGGCGGCTGGTGGCTCTTCCTGGCGCTGGGCTGCGTTTGGTGGGCCGACAGCGGCGCATACGCCATTGGCGCGGCCTATGGCAGGCACAAGATGACCCCGCGCTTAAGCCCCAAAAAATCGTGGGAGGGGTTCGCGGCCGGGGTTTTTACGGCCATCATTGGCGGGGCCTTCCTGGCTTTTTGTTTTGTGCAGTGGGGACCGCTCGATGGGCAGGTCACCCCCTGGAGCGGTGCGCTGCTGGGCCTGCTTATGGGGGTGCTTACTCCGCTGGGCGACCTGGGTGAGAGCATGATCAAGCGCCAGGCGCACATGAAAGACTCCAGCCAGGTTTTCCCCGGGCACGGCGGTTTTTTTGATCGGATCGACTCGTGGCTGTGGGGGGCAGTCATTGGCTATTACTTCATCACCTGGTTCCTGCTCTAAATTCACACCCCATCCCTGCTGCCGGAAAGGAGAATCGTCATGTTCCCCGAACATACCGATCAGGCCCCGACCCGCAACCTGGCTCTCGAACTGGCCCGCGTCACCGAGGCGGCGGCCTTGGCCGCGGCCCGCTTTATGGGCCGCGGCGATAAAGAAGCCGCCGACAAAGCCGCCGTGGATGCCATCCGCCTGGTGCTCAACAGCATCGATATCAACGGCATCATCGTCATTGGCGAGGGCGAAAAAGACCAGGCCCCCATGCTCTTCAACGGCGAGAAAGTGGGCAGCGGCAACCTGGCCGCACTCGACATCGCTGTGGACCCCATCGACGGCACCCGCCCGCTGGCCTACGGGCGCACCAACTCCATCGCCACGGTGGCCATCGCCCCGCGCGGCACCATGTTCGACCCCGGGCCGTTCCTTTACATGAACAAGATCGCCGTCGGGCCCGAAGCGTGCGGCAAAATTGACATCGAAGCGCCCATTGCCGACAACCTGCGCGCCATCGCCGCCGCCAGGGGCAAACACATCGAAGACCTGACCACCATCGTGCTCGACCGGCCGCGTCACGACCACCTCATCGCCGAAATCCGCCGCTGCGGCGCGCGCATCCGCCAGATCCCCGACGGCGATGTGGCCGCGGCCCTGATGACCGCCTGGACCGACTCGGGCATCGATGTGCTGCTGGGCATCGGCGGCACCCCCGAAGGTGTGATCGCCGCCTGCGCCCTGCGCGCCATGGGTGGCGAGATTCAGGGCAAACTGTACGCCCGCAATGAGGATGAACTGCGGCGCGGGCGCGAGATGGGCTACAACTTCGAGAAGGTGCTCACCATGGATGACCTGGTGTCATCCGAAGATGTCTTTTTTGCTGCCACCGGCATTACGGATGGCGAACTGCTGCGCGGTGTCAAATACACCGCCGATGGCGCCCTGACCGATTCGCTGGTTGTGCGCGGGCTGACCGGCACCGTGCGCCAGATCCGCGCCACGCACCGCCTCGACAAATTGCGCCGCCTGACCGACCTGTACGGCGAGGCCTGACCGGCTGCAAGGCAGAATATTGCTTGACATCCTCGGTTGTTGGCTATATAATCCGCACGCTTTCCTGACTAGCTCAATAGGCAGAGCGGGCGGCTGTTAACCGCTAGGTTCTAGGTTCGAGTCCTAGGTCAGGAGCCTGAAATGCGCGCCGTTAACGGCGCGCATTTTGTTTTGCGTATATGCAAGAAATACCAACGATTGTCTGACAAATCTTTAAGGAACAAATGACAAAAAACGTTGTATTATAAGTTTAGACCGAACACGGTCAGGAAGGAGGTTCGCAGTCAAATTGGTAGAGCCGTACAACCTCAGGAGAAAGACCGGGTGACAATACCTGGCTGTTGATTTGAGCGCGAGTTGTTAAGCCAGCCGTCCCCCATGACGAGATAGTGGAACTACCCGCTCTTTCTTCGACAAACAAATAGTAACACCAACTGGCGGATGGGTAACCCCCATCCGCCTTCTTGTTTATTTTTCCGCCACAATCACTTGCAAGCCATCCGGCGGGTTGGGGTCGCGCCCGGTCAGCGAGGGGAAGAATTGGATGCGGGAGAAGCCGCCCGCCCGCAGCGCCTGCCGGTAATCATCCTCTTCATACGCCTGCGAGCTGGATGCATACGCCGTGACGCCCCCCGTAGCCGGGTCCACGATAAAGTAGCGTTCGGTGGCGGCCCGGGCAAATTCGTCCCAAAAGTTCTCCATCAGGCACAGGTGCGGGCTGTCCGAGAACAGCCCGCCTTCAGAGGCGTACCACATCGAGGGCTGGTTGCCGATGTCGTAAATGCTGTCGAAGGTGGAAGGCTCCAGCAGCAGCCGCCCGCCCGGCCTGAGCGCGGCATGCGCCTTTTGCAGGATGAGCGCAGCATCTTCTGGTTTGAAGACGTTGAACTCGCCGAAGATGAACATAACCAGGTCGTAGCCCGCGCCGAAGTCGGTGGTGCGGATGTCGCCCAGGGTGAAGGTGCAGCCCGGGGGCGCGTGCTTAACGGCGTAGTCGAAGGAGGCGGGGGAAAAGTCGATTCCGCGCACGGTATGGCCGAGGGTGGCCAGTTCTGCGGCGTACAGGCCGGGGCCGCATCCCAGGTCGAGGATGTGCGCGGGCGTTTGGGCCAGCACGGTCGCTTGAATCCACCGGATGTGCTTTTTTATCTTGCTGGCGCGGCGGCTGGCGGCGTCGTGCTTTTGGTTGAGGTGTTCGCGCAGCATGCGGCGGCTGAAATCCGGGTCGTTCCAGGGGATCTTTTCGCCTTCGCGCCACGGGGCGGGCGATTGGCTGCGTTTGATGAGGTCGTTGAGGGTGTGCATGGGCTATTGGGGGAAGGCGCGCCGGTAGGCGGCGATGATGGCGTCCCAGCGGGCGTCTGCTTCGGGGTCGAGGGACTGGCGGGCGGGGTGGGCCTGGTGCCAGGCGATGGCGCGGCGCACGCCCTGCGCCCAGGGGGTGGCGCAGTGGAAGCCGGGCACGAAGCGTTTGATCTTGCTGTTGTCGAACACGGCGCTGTTGATCTTGTCGCCGGTGAGGGTGCCGGTGGCGCGCGGGTCGTGGGTGGCGATGAGGTCTGAGGCGATGTGGATGAGGTTGGGGGTCAGGCCGAGCGCGTGGTAGGTCTCTTCGAAGATCTGGTTCCAGGTGAGGACTTCGTCTGAGGTGATGTGGAAGGCTTCGCCGATGGCTTGCGGGTGGCCGAACAGTCCGAGCAGGCCGAGGGCGAAGTCCTCGTTCCAGGTGAGCGTCCAGAGCGAGGTGCCGTCGCCGGGCACAATGACGGGTTGGCCGCGCAGCATGCGGGCGATGAGGGTGTAGGGGTATTGCCAGCTGCCGTAGATGAGCGGGATCTGCGAGACGCCGTAGGTGAGCGAGGGGCGTATGATGGTGACGGGGAAGCCATCCTGCTGGTGGGCTTGCATCAGAAGTTCTTCGCAGGCGATCTTGTTGCGCGAATAGTCCCAGAAGGGGTTTTCGAGCGGGGTTTGCTCGGTGATGAGGTAGTGGGTGGGCGGTTTTTGGTAGGCGCTGGCCGAGCTGATGAAGACGAACTGCGCGGTGCGCCCGCTGAAGGCGGCCAGGTCGCGTTCGATGTCTGCGGGGGTGAAGGCCACCCAGTCCACAACCACGTCGAAGGTTTCGCCCTCCAGGGCGGCGGTGATGGCCTGCGGGCCGGTGTGCACGTCTGCCAGGCGCACGCGCGCCCCGCCGCCCGGCGCGCGCGTGCGCCTGGCAGATTGGCCACGGTTGAGCAGGGTGAGGTCATATCGGCGCTGGAGGGCCAGTTCGGCGCAGGCGGAGCTGATGATTCCGGTGCCGCCGATGAAGAGGATTTTCATGGTGAAGCTCCTTGCTGCGCCGTGAACGCGCCAAAAAATTTAAACAATGTGGGTGGTTACTTTGCTTCTTCGCGCAGTTTGTCGTTCCACTTGATGCCCTCGCGTGCCAGGAACCACGCCCCCAGCAGGGTGATGGGCACCCACAGGGCCACATGCAGCACCAGGGTGTAACCGGCTGCCATGGCCTGGTCCACGCCAACGGCGGTCAGCACAGCGATTCCGGGTGCATCGAACGTGCCAATGTAGCCTGGCGCCGAGGGGATGGTGGTCGCCAGGTTGACGATGCCGTTCATGAGCATGAGCGCAAAGAAACTGACCTCGAACGGGAACGCGTGCATCACGAACCAGTATTTGAGCGTTTCGAGCATCCAAATGACCACCGAGGTGAGGAAGACCATCAGGATACTGAACGGCGAGCGCAGCGACTCTAGCCCGCCGAGGAACTTGTGCATGATGCCGCTCACTTTTTCGCGCAATCGCTCGGGCAGCAGCCGGTCGATGAACCATTGCCCCGCCCGGGCAGTTTTGTGCGGGAACATGGCCGCCAAAAGGAAGATCACCAGTGCGCCAAAGAATGCGCCCGTGCCGTAAATGGCCACCTGCTGAATATTGCCAACGAAGCCAGAGGCGCTGGTCAGTTTGGCCAGCTCTGGCAGGTTGACGAACACAAAAGCCAGCATTACCACACCATCGAAGATGCGCTCGACGATGATGGTGGCCAGCGAAGCGGACACCGAAACCCCCTCTTTGCGTTTGAGGATGACCGCCCGCAGCACTTCACCCGCGCGCGCGGGGTAAATGTTGTTGCCCATGTAGCCGATGGTGGTGATGGGGAACATGGCCCGGGTTGGGATTTTTTTGATTGGGCCGAGCAGGTAGTGCCAGCGCCAGGCGCGCGCCCATACACCAATAAAATACACTGCCACGCCTGGCAAAATCCACCAGTAGTTTGCGGATTCCAGCACCGTCCAGAAATCGCCGAGGTGCAGGCCGCGCAGGGCCAGCCAAAGGAACAGCACGCTGATGAGCACACCGAGCCAGAATTCCCATCGTTTCATGGACGGAATTCTAACACATCCGATTTCTCGTTTATTGCTACCTGTTTCCCTGTTGCCTTGTCACCAGTCTTTCATTTCTGGACTCTGTCTTTACTGCCCGGGCGCCTCCCCGTCGTATAATGAGCGTATGGAACTCAACCAGCCTGTGCCGGATTTCAGCCTGCCCGATCTGGACGGAGTGCGCCACAGCCTGGGGGATGCCCGCGGCCGCATTGTGGTGCTCAACTTCTGGTCGGCCGAGTGCCTGTGGAGCGAACGCGCCGATGCGCACCTGATGGCCGTCATGCGCCAGCTCGCGGGTCAGGTGACCGTGCTGACCATTGCCAGTAACGCCAACGAGCCGGGCGAGATGATCCGCGCGGCGGCCCGGCAGCGCAGGTTGGCGCTCGTTTTGCGGGATACCGGATGCCGGGTATGCGACCTGTTCGGGGCGCAGACCACCCCCCACGCGTTCGTGATCGATCCGGGCGGCATCCTGCGCTACCGCGGCGCGGTGGACGACGTCACCTTTCGCAAGCGCAAAGCCGAGCGCTGGTATGTGGAAGAAGCCGTGGAAGCGCTGCTGGCTGGGGTTGTGCCCCAATTGCAAGAAACTGTGCCTTATGGCTGTACGATTGTGCGTGAAATTGGGTAGAATTAAACCATGCCCGATACTGCCGCGCGCGTTTCGCTATTGAAAAGCTGCCACCTGTTCAAGGGAATCAAGGATGGCGACCTGGCCATCCTTGTGGAACAGATGACTGAGATGAACTATGAGATGGCGCAGGAGGTCTTCCTGCAGGGTATGCCTGCTGATGCCATGTACTTTATTTATCGCGGCGGCGTCGAGGTGTCGCAGGGCATTGCCCAGCCCGGCAAAAAAGAAAAGACCAAGAAGGTACTGGCCACGCTGGCGGTGGGCGACTATTTCGGCGAGGAGGGACCCATCAGCGGCATCAAGCGCACCGCGACCATCACTGCCCAGCCAGGCACCCTGCTGCTGCGCTGGGGTGTGGCGGATATGAAAGCCGCGTTGCGTAAATATATCAACATGCGCCTGACTTTTGAGGTGGCCATCTCCAGCCGCCGCCTGGCGCGCTCCAGCCGGTTCGACTGGTTGCTCAAGGATGAGGTGATTTATTACGCCGCGCGGCGTCACGTGCTGAAGTTGTACACCATGCTGCTCGGACCATTGGCGGTGGGGCTGGCGGGGCTGCTGACCCTGGCGATCCTCACCCTGGTGCCGAGCGCCGCCGTGGTGGCGGTTGCCGGTCTCATCTTGTTAGTGGCGCTGGCCTGGGGTGTGTGGAACTATGTCGATTGGGGCAACGATTTTTATATCGTGACCAACCAGCGTGTCATTCGCCTGGAAAAAGTGATCTTCATGTACGACAGTCGTGAAGAAGCCCCGCTCGAGACAGTCCTTTCGCATCAGGTAGTGACCGATTTTTGGGGGCGCATGCTCGGTTACGGCGACCTGACGGTTAACACGTTCACGGGCAAAATTCGCATGACCGGGATCGATCATCCCAACCAGGCGGCCGCCCTGCTCGATGAATACATGCGCCGTGTTCAGGATCAGCAAAAGAAGCAATTGGATGCGGTTGTGCGTAAAGCCATTCGCGATAAAATTCGCCCCCCCGCGCCACTCGCGCCTCCCGCCCCTGCGCCTGCGCCTGCCCAGTCTGCGCCCCCCGCGCCGCCTGCCCGGCCGCCGGTTAACCTGAGTAAAGCCCTGGCAGAGTTGTTCATCCTGCGCGAAGAATCGGGCGGCACGGTCACTTATCGCAAACACTGGCTGGTATTGGTGTATCACTGGCTCAAGCAGATTGCCGGGTTGGGGTTGCTCATCAGCATCTTCTTTGCGTGGGCCGCTATTTCGGACCAGCCCATGCCCATTTCGTTGATTTTCATCATCATATTGGGCATTATGGCCATGCTGGCCTGGATGGTGTATGACCTGTTCGACTGGCGCAACGACCGATACCAGGTTACTACCGAGCAGGTGATTGATATCTTTCAAAAGCCACTTAGCGTTGAAAACCGCCGCGCTGCGCCGCTGGAAAACATCCTTTCCACCGAATACTCACGGCATGGCATTCTCGGATTGTTGTTCAATTTTGGTACGGTCTATGTTGTGGTAGGGGATGTTCACTTCGACTTTGTGGATGTGGTGGACCCGCCCCAGGTTCAGCAAGATATCATTCGGCGCATGACAGCCCGGCGAATCCGCAAGCAGGAGGAAGATGGAAAAGCCGAACGCGAGCGCATGGCCCAGTGGCTGGGTCATTATTACAATGTGGTCGAAGAACTGCGCCGGGCAGAGCAAGACCGCGGGAAAACAGGGTAGAATTGGTGCGCAAGGCAGGCAGAATTCGGAAAATTTTTACAGGATAGGTTATGGCAATTCGAGAGATTATTACCATTCCGCACCCCACGCTCAAGCGCAAGGCGCGTGGGGTAACCCAGTTCGACGACAAACTTCAGACCCTTATTGATGATATGGTCGAGACCATGCGCGCCGCGCCCGGCGTGGGGCTGGCCGCACCACAGGTCAATGTGGCTGAGCGTGTCATTGTGGTGGAATACTACGAAAACGAAGAAGACGATGAAGACGCGGCGGACGAAGAAAACACCCCCGAACCGCCCAAACGCCTCTATGCGGTCGTTAATCCCGAGATCACCCGCGCCTCGGCTGAAACAGAAGATGGCGCCGAGGGTTGTCTTTCCATTCCTGGCTTGCTGGGCGATGTGGAGCGTAACTATGCCATCACGGTCAGGGGCAAAAACCGCTACGGGCAGCCACTGACACTCAAACTCAAAGGCTGGACGGCGCGAATCTTCCAGCATGAAATCGACCACCTGAACGGCATCCTGTTCACCGACCGCGCCAGCAAGGTCTGGAAGCCGGAAGTACCGGTCGAAGACAGGGTGTAGCACACCGCCACGCGAAGAATACGACCTACAACGCGGAAATGCAACTCAACCGGCTTTCGCTCACCAATTTTCGGAACTTCGCCCGCCTGGATGTGGACATCCCCAGGCGGGCTGTTTTGCTGGTGGGCAGCAATGCGCAGGGCAAAACCAGCGTGCTCGAGGCCATTTACTTTCTGGCGGCGTTTACCTCCTTCCAGACGCACGCCGACCGCCAGCTGGTCAACTTCGATGCTGCGCGCCAAGACCTGGCTGTCTCCCGCCTGGTGGCGGATTACGAAACGCGTGGCAGCCGCCACCGCCTGGAGGTGCGCCTCATCCTCGAGCCGGTGGGCGCGTTTGGCAAGCGCCTGCGCAAAGAGGTGTTGCTGGACGGCGTTAAACGCCAATTGTCGGATGTAATCGGGCAGTTCAACGCCGTCATTTTCGTGCCGCAGATGTCGATCGTGATGGAGGGCGGCCCGGATGAGCGCCGCCGCTATCTCAACCTGGCGCTGGCCCAGGCCATTCCCGGCTATGCGCGCGCCCTCAGCGATTACACCCAGGCACTTGGCCAGCGCAATGCTCTGCTCAAACTGTTGAACGAGCGCGGCGGTGCGCACGACCAGCTTACCTTTTGGGATGAGACCCTGTCCAACACCGGGGCGCAACTCATCGCCTGGCGTATTCGCGCTGTGCATGAACTGGAAAAACTGGCTGCGCGCGCGCACCACAACTTGACCCGTGGCAGGGAAATTCTGCGCCTGGCTTACGAACCGGCCTACGATCCACTGCCCAGTCCCGAAGGGCAGCTGGGGCTCAAAATGGATGTGCCCCTTGATCGCTCGAACCTGACAGAGAAGGAGATCCGCGCCGGGTTTGTGGAGGCGTTGCGCCGCCTGCGCGGTGAGGAGATCGCGCGTGGGGTGACCACCATCGGCCCGCATCGCGATGAACTGCGTTTCCTCGCCAATGGCGTAGACTTGGGCGATTACGGCTCGCGTGGGCAGGTGCGCACCGCGCTGCTGGCCCTCAAAATGGCCGAGGTGGGGTGGATGCGCGATCGCACCGGCGAGACGCCGGTCATCCTGCTCGATGAAGTCATGGCAGAATTGGATAGTGACCGCCGGGCCGACCTGCTGGCGTACCTGGAGGTGAACGGCCAGGTGCTGTTCACCACGACCGACCTGGCGCTTTTCGCGCCAGGGTTCGTTGAGCAGGCGGCGGTGTGGCAGGTGCGGGCCGGAACCATAAGCCGATAAATAATCTCAGTGGAGGTGCGAAGTGACCGTCAAACATACAAACGATGTCGAAGCCAAAACCGTATCGGCCGGGGTGAATACCACCATCCAGGTGCTTATTTCGACGCAGGAAGGCCCAAACTTTGCCCTGCGCAAGTTTTCGATGCAGCCAGGCGGTGGCATGCCGCTGCACACCAACACAGTGGAGCACGAGCAATATGTGCTGCGCGGACAAGCCAGGATCGGCATAGCCGGGCAGGATTACGAAGTAGGGCCCGGGGACGCGGTATACATCCCGGCTGGCGCGCCGCACTACTACCAGAATACTGGCAACGAGCCTTTCGAGTTCCTGTGCATCATCCCGAACAAGCCTGATGAGATCAAAATCATTGACGAGGGCTGTTGATTAAAAAATACAGCGCGGCTAAGCCGCGCTGTATTTTTGCGTTGCGGGGGTGATTAATCGAGCAGTTCCTGCGGTACATTGCCGCCGTTTTCGGCGATCTTGTGCAGCACGGTCTTGTGCAGCCATGTGTTCATTTTTGCCGAGTCGCCCATGAATTCGGCCGGGCAGCCCAGCTCGGTGGCCAGTTCTTTGCGGGCCTCGTAGCTGTGGTCAATCTCCAGCAGCTTGAGCAGGTCTACAATGGAAACTTTCCAATCCAGCCCGGCGGGGGCGTTGCGCGCCATGGCTTCCAGTTTGGCAACTACATCCACCATGGCCATTGGCTCTGGTTGGGGGGCGGCTTCCTCTTTCGGTTCGCTCACTTCGGCCTTTTTGGGCGTGGCCACAGAAGCAACCGGGGCGGCAGACGGTTTGGGAACGTACTGCTGTTCGAGCGGGGTGGGGGTGATCGGTTTGGCGGCGGCCGGGGCAGAAGTCTCCTCCTTCTTCTTGCCGAGGCCCAGCTTGTCGAGGATTGATTTGAAAAGACCCATGATGATTTTCCTTTCGTATTTTTGAGATTGGTCCGTTGGTTTGGGTATTTGGGCACCCGTGGCCCAAATTATATCTGCTTTTCGATTTTGTTAGCCAAATTTGGCGCGTTTACTTCGGCAAAATGGCGGTCAGGCTGCGCGTGAGGTTTTGCAGGGCGCCGCTGTGGTTTTGCAGTTTGGTCACGTCCCCGGTGGTCAACCCGCTCTTAACATCTGCAATGGTTTTGCTGGTCTCTTCTTTGTTGTCGATTATTTTTTGGGTGATGGCTTCCAGGTTGACCAGCATGTCCATCACATTCTTAGGGATGATGGGCAGGTTGCGCAGGATGGGCAGCAGCATGTCGAGGATGGCGTTCGCCGTGCCCGCGTATTTGACGGTGAGGGTGTGCAGGGTGCCGATGGCATGGGTGAGTTCCAGCGCCACGTCCTGGATCATGTCGATGATTTTGGCATTATCCTCGATCATCTTGCTGATCTGGTCGAGTGAGCCGGTCAGTTTGGTGGAAAAACGGGTGTAGGGTACAGGGGCCTTGTTTGGGGTGGTCATCCTATCCTCCTTATGATGCGACTGGTTTGTTGATGCGTGTTATTGTACCAAAGTGATGAATTACCTGAGCGGCAGTTTCGCCGGTATGCCCGGCTTGCGCGGGTATTGCGGCGGGGTGGCGGCGATTTTGTCCACAATCACCAGGTAGCGATCTTCGGCTACGCCGGGCAGGTTCACCTGGGTTATTCGGCGCACACGCCCGCCCAGGATGCGCATAGCCTTTTCGGCGGACTGCACTTCGGCCGGGCCGCTCTCGCCTTTTTGGGCCAGTATGGCGCCGCCCACTCGCACCAACGGCAGCAGGTATTCAGCCAGGATGGGCATGCCTGCCACAGCGCGCGCCACAGCCCAATCGTATTTCTCGCGGTGTGGACGAAGCTGCCCCAGGTCTTCAGCGCGCGCCTGGAGCACTTCCACCCCGTCCAGCCCCAGCGTATCGACCATGTGCTGGCAAAACCTGACCTTCTTGCCCACCGATTCGACCAATGTCAGCCGCATGGATGGGTACAACAATTTAAGCGGCAACCCGGGGAAGCCCGCACCTGTGCCCACATCGATCAGGCGCATGGGAGGGGCTTCTTTCCAGACCTGGGTGCACGAGAAGGAATCGAGGAAGTGCTTGGTGCGAATGCCCTCCTCATCGCGGATAGCCGTCAGATTGAAGCGCTGGTTCCAGTCCATAAGCTCGCGCTCGTACACGCCCAGCGCCGCTACCTGGCGGGCAGACAAATTGATATTGAAAAGTTGTTGCGCATCGCGGATGAGTTTTTCCATGCTAAAAGAATTATACCCTCCCCGAATAAGGAAAAAAACCGGGCCCGCACAAACGGAGACCCGGTTTCGAATCAGAAAGGTTTGTTTACCCGGACTTCGAGAGCGCGTTGTTTTCGGCCCCGGCCGGTTTTGCCGGTTGGTTGTTTTTGCCGCGCACCAGGCGTCGCAATCCCCGCCAGACCAGCCACAATGGAGACAGGATGACAACCATGCCCGGGATGATCAGGATGACCATGTAGATGACGACATTGACAAATCCCTGCAGGAAATTGACCAGCGCCTGGGTGGCGTCGCGAGCCACGCCTTGAGGCTTCCACCCGCCGATCTCGATTGGCGCGATGCTTTCTTCTGCCACAATGCGCACACTCACTGCCGAGAGCGCGGCAGACTGCTCGAAGTATTGCATCTGCCCTTTCACCAGTTCGATCTGCTCGCGGTAATACACCAACTGATTGAACAGGTTGACCACAGCCTCAGGATCGGTGGTCTTGTCGAGGATTTCCTGCAATTGCTGTTCGGCCAGTTCCAGGTTCTTGAGCCGCGACTTGAGATCGATGTACGATTGGGTCACATCCTGCCCCGAGCGGTTCTCATAATCCACTTCGCTCACGCCCTGCTTGATCTCGTCCAGGGCTTCGTCCAGCTTTTCTGCGGGAATGCGCACCATAATTCTGCCCTCGGGCACTTTTTGCCCGCTCTGGGTGTAGTTTTGGTACAGGTTCGAGCTGACCACGAACCCGCCCATGCGTTCGGCCATGGCGTTGATGGCATCCATTTTGACCTTCGGGTCGCTGACGATGATGATCAGGTCCACATTCTGGATCACCAGGCGTTCCTGTTGCGGCTGGGTCACTTCGCCGGTGGCGGCAAAGTTCTTTTGCTGGTCGAAGGCGATGGACTCTCCCGGCGCGGCGTACAGGTCCACGTCCATGCGCTCGCCTTCGGCGCCGCCGCCCACCGCAGGCGCGCCCGCCGACATGAACAGCTCTGGCATTTGCGGGTTGTTAGTGTTCAGCGAGCGCTGGTTCGAGTCGGCGCAACCGGCCAGCAGCAGGGCAATGATCAGGCTGGTGAACAGGATTCGTTTCATGGTATTCTCCTCCAGGCGGGGTAAGGTGTATTCCTTCCAGAGGACGCGCCGCCGGGTTCGAAAGTTCCGCAAAACAAAAGGCGCGCCACCGGGCGCGCCTTTTGTTCGCTTACCATCCTTCAGAAAGCCGGGCCGCGTGCCGGTCTGGCAGCCCTGCGGCGCGAACGCGGCGTTGCACCTCGGCAACATCATACACAGCGCGGCGCGCCGTCCAGGTCAAATTTTGATCATCGTAAATGGCATACGCGGCCCGCGAGTCACGGTCGCGTGGCTGGCCCACCGAGCCAGGGTTGAGGATGCTGCGCGGTTTCAGGGTGTAAGGCTCGTCCACCCTGGGTATTTCCAAAACCACCCGGTTTTGCACTGCATCCAAAAAGAACGCGCACTGCACGTGCGAATGCCCCACCATGCAAAAATCGGTGCTGAAAGCATCGAAGTTCAGCCGCGCCACCAGCGAATTGATCACATACTCCCAAATGGGGTCACGCGGCGAGCCATGCACCAGGGTCATCGCGCCGCGCAAAAGCGGCCCGCCCGTCAACCCGCGCAAAAAGTCGATCGTCTCCTGGGCAACATGGCTTTTTTGCCACTCCAACGAGCGGCGCGCATCGCCATTGAAGGCCTCATGCGGCATCATCTCAATCACGGCCGCATCATGATTGCCCAGCAGGCAGGTCAGGTTGGGCAGGTTGCGCAAACGCGCCACCACTTCGTTGGGGTTGGGGCCGTAGCCCACCAGGTCGCCCAGGCACCAGGTCTCGTCCACCGGTCCGGCATCGGCCAGCACTGTCTCGAGCGCAACAATGTTCGCGTGGATGTCAGACATAATTAGGGCGCGCATATTTACTCCAGCAGGGCGGCAGCGCGAGCCACGATCATCTCGGCCACCTCGGTTTTGGACATAAGGGGCAGGGCTTCCTGCCGCCCATCCCGAAACAACAACGTAACGCGGTTGGTTTCCACCGCAAACCCGGCATCGGGGGCCGAGACATCGTTCGCGGCGATCATATCAAGGTTTTTGGATGCCAGCTTCTCCCGGGCGTTTTCGATCAGTTCCTGGCTTTCGGCGGCAAACCCGATCACCACCTGTGGATGCTGCGCTTCCCCCCGCTGCCTTGCCACCGCGGCCAAAATGTCTGGCGCGGCTGCAAGCGTGACCTGCGGGATTCCATCGCGTTTCTTGAGTTTGCTGGCAGCCGTGTTGGCCACGGTAAAATCGGCCGCTGCGGCCGCCATGATGAGCATATCGGCATCGCGGCAGGCGCCCAGCACGGCATCGCGCATTTCGGCGGCGGTGCTCACGCGCATGGGGGTTGCGCCCACGGGCAGGTCCAGCCCGGTTGTCGTGGGGGTGACAATCAGAGTCACCTGCGCGCCGGCATCCAGCGCAGCCTGGGCCAGGGCAAACCCCTGCCGGCCGCTGGAGCGGTTGGTGATGACCCGCACCGGGTCGATCGGTTCCTGCGAGCCGCCCGCCGTCACCACCACCCTGCGCCCGGCCAGCGGACCGTTGCGCCCCAGCGCCAGCCGTGCGTGCCCCACGATTTCAGCCGGTTCGAGCATGCGCCCCAACCCACTTAATCCCGAGGCCATGCGTCCCACGCCTGGCCCGGCAAAGAGCACCCCGCGCGATGTGAGCATTTCCACGTTGGACTGGGTGGCGGCGCGTTCGTACATGCCGGCATCCATGGCCGGCGCAACCAGGATGGGGCATTGCGCGGCCAGAGCGGTGATGGTCAGCAGGTTGTCGGCCTGCCCGTGCGCCAGCTTGGCGAGGGTGTTGGCTGTGCAGGGCGCGATGATGAACAGGTCGGCGGCGTGGCCCATGCCCACGTGCAGCACGTGCGCCTGCCCGCCCCACAGGTCGGTGTCGGTGAAGGCCGCCCGCCCGGTGACAGATTGGAAGGTGAGCGGCGTGATGAACTTCTCGGCGCTGCCGGTCAGAATGACATCCACCTGCGCGCCCTGCTGGGTCAGTTTGGAGGCCAGGTCGGCGGCTTTATAGCAGGCGATGGAGCCTGTGATGCCCAGGAGGATGCGTTTGCCGGTGAAAATTGCCATTGGGTCGAGTATATCCTAAGCCTCAATAAAAATATACCTCGTGCCCCAGCATCTCTTCATTGGCATATTGGAAGCGCGCCGAGAAGGTTTTGCCGCCCTCCAGCCAGGGGAAAAAGATTGGGTCACTGGGCCACAGGTTGAGGGTGGTCAGGTCGGCGGTGGGAATCCACTGCAGGGCGCCCTCGCCCGTTTCGGCCAGGTCGCCGTCGAAATCGGTGGCGCTGAAGACCCACACGAACCAGTCCTCGTTCTTGAAATCGGCAAAGACCAGCAGCCCGTGGTAGCGCGGGTTACGGATGTGCAGCCCGGATTCTTCGCGCACCTCGCGGATGACGCATTGCTCAGGCGATTCGCCGGGGTCGAGTTTGCCGCCCAGCCCGTTCCATTTGCCCTGGTGCAGGTCGCCAATGCGCTTGTTGCGGTGGATCATGAGGGTGCGGCCATCGCGGCGCACATAGCAAAGCGTGGCCAGTTTCATGCGAGTTGCTCCAGTAATTTTTGCGCAAACCCGGGCGGGTTGCTCGCTTCGATATCCAGCGCCCTGGCGTGGTGGAACGCCATGAAGTCGCGCAGGGCAGCGGCGACATCGCGCACCAGTTCGTCGTCAGGAGGCACGCCCGGTTCGAGGTGCAGGGATTTGAGGCGCAGCAGCCCGGTTTTGCGCTCCAGTTTGGGGTCGAAGCGCCCCACCAGCCGGTCTTTATGCAGGATGGGCATGAGGTAGTATCCGTAGACCCGTTTGGGGGCAGGCACATACAATTCGATCAGGTGTTTGAAGCCCCATAAATGTTCATCGCGATCTTGCGCCCACCAGAAGTTATCCCACGGGTTGAGGAAGGTGGTGCGCCCGGTTCGTATTCCGCCACTGGCGGCCTGCTCGAGCAGGGACAGGTTGTCGCGGTGGATGACAAGGGTCTGGACGCCGTGCATGGTTTCACACGCTATTTCCTGCAAGACGCCCTCTTTGAGCAAGTCTTTCACTATGGGGCGGCTGGTGGTTACTTTCATCCAAGTGTAATCACCGGGGTTGCGGGGCAGTCCTACACCAATGGCTTTTGCGCCGCGCTCAACGAAAAATCGGTCGCGCTCTTCAGGGGTGGGTTCGGTGCGATCTGCCCAGCCCGGCAGGACGCGCTCGGTCAGGTCGTAGATGCGGTGGAAGTTGACCCGGTCTGCGATCATCAAGTCACCGTAGGCGTAGGCGTATTCCAGAGCGATCTTGGCGGGTTTCCAATCCCACCAGCTGCCGCGCTTGTGCCCCGGGTTTTCGAAGTCGCTGGCGCGCAGCCCGCCCTCGGCGCGGATGCGGACGATGGCAGCGTTCACCATCTCGTGATTTTGCGGGTCGTTGATCCAGCGCGCGTACCAGCTGTGCCCGTTCTCGCGCACTTTGCGCTGGCGCGGCATCTGGTAGCGGTACTCTTGCGTTGGCACAAAGCAGGCGGCGTGGTACCAGCCTTCGAACAGCCGTCGGTCTGACGGGTTGAAGGACAGGGCGTCGAGGTCGGCGCGGTTGTAGACTCCCAGCCGGCTCCACAGGGTGAGGTAGTGGGCGCGCGAGACCATTTGCAGGGTGTCGATCTGTATCGCCCCCAGGGTGTGGACCGTTTTGTAAATGGTATCGCGGCTGGCGGGTGGCTCGGTCCCGTTGAGGGTGGTAAGCTGGGCGGCGTGCAACGCCAGGGCCCGCACGGCGGCCAGGGGGTAGGGGGCGCTTGTTTTCTTCACCCCCGCATTATAACTGTTTGGCGAAGTGCGCCAGCCGTTCGACTTCTGCGTAGCCCAGCGCGGTGTGTGCGCGGATGCTGGTCTCGTTATCCAGCCAGGTGTCTGAGGCCATTTCGCGGCAGCCAATGGAACGGGCCCAGTCCTCGGCGGCGCGCACCAGGGCTTTGCCCACGCCCTGCCCGCGCAAGTCGGCATCCACGTACCAGCCTTCGATGTATCCCACCGGGCTGGTATCGCAGCCTTCGGCGTAGGGGCGCGTACCGGCTTCGAGGAAGCCGCCCAGGCGTCCATTGGGGCGCACTGCCACAAAAACGGGCGTGGACGGGTTGTGGGTCATTTTGTTCATGTCCTCAAGCCATTCGGGCAGGTCGCCGGGTGGCCAGAGCAACAGGCGCATGCGCAGCCACTCGGCTTGGTCTGCGGGGGTTGCGCGGCGGATGATGAAACTGATCATGCAGACTCCGGGTAATAAATGACCGCCGCGCCTGCTTTTTTGAAGGACAGGCGCGGCGGCGATTGGTTGGGGTGAAACCGCCGGGGCGGAGATTATTCCTCTTCGGCTTCGCGTTTGCCCAGGCGGTGATCGAGCATCAAGATGGCCGAATCGTGCGTTTCGATACGCTTCATATTTTCGAGGATTTCAGTGGCGTTCTTTTCCTCTTCCACCTGCTCCGCGATGAACCAGTGCAGCATGACCTGCGCCGGGTAGTCTTTTTCCTTCAGCGCGGTCTCGTACAAGGCGTGGATGGAAGCGGTCACCTTTTGCTCATGATGCAGCACTTCTTCGACAGCGGCCATAGCGGAAGCCCACTCACCCTGTGGGGCGGCAATCGCGCCCAGTTTCACACGTCCGCCGCGCTCCAGCAAGTGATCGTACAGCTTCATGGCGTGCTCGTTCTCTTCCTCTGCCTGCATGCGCAGCCACTTGGCAAAGCCGGGCAGGTTCCTGTCTTCGAAATATGCGGACATCGACAAATATAGATACGATGAGAACAGTTCTTTGTTGATCTGTTCGTTGACGGCGTCTTGCATAGCCTGGGAAATCATTTATGCCTCCTTGGATATTTTGGGACTACAAAGAAATTATACAGTTATTTCATAAGAAAAAAGTAAGATGGATGCCCACGATAACTATCAGCCATGCCAGGGCGATGATTGCCGCCCCGAGCCACCCCAGCCGGTTCGGACGACCCTCTGCCTGGGTCGCCGCCAAACGGGCCGCCTCCATCACCCCGGCGGGGATGAGTCGGATGGCCAGCGCGATCCCGGCCGGGACGAGGATGAGATCATCCAGGTAACCGAGCACCGGTACGAAGTCGGGGATCAAGTCTATGGGGCTGAGGGCGTAGGCTACCACGACCAGCGCCCAGGCTTTGGCATACCACGGCGTGTGCGGGTCACGATAAACGAAATAAAGCGCCATCGTTTCGCGCTTGAGCGCCTTCGCGCGAGTTTTGAGGAAATCGAGTATTTTCGGGTTCTCCAAAATAAAACTGAGACGGCATCGCCGTCCCAGTGATTTTATCCGTACATGTCTTTGATATTCTGTTCCAATGAGCGTTTTTCTTCTTTTCCACGCAGTTCCTGCCAGAAGCGCTCATCGTAGCGCCGCGAGCGGACCGGCAGCGGCATGGGCACGCCCCAGCCCAGCAGCAGCACCTCCTCCTTGGGCTGCAGCCGCGCCAGCATCCCGCGCAGCGAATCCCGCCCCGAAAGCCCCGAAAGCACCGCCTGAATGTCCAGATCATCGCCCAGCCAGCCGCTGATGCGCGTGCCGAGCTGCGACATGACCTCATCGTAGATCTGTGAGGGTCGCTGGTCAACGATCAGCAGGGTGACGTAATACTTGCGCAGTTCGCGCGCAATGGTGCTAAAGGTGGTCTGCGCGGCCATCTCGCGGTTGAGCAGCTTGTGGGCCTCTTCCACCACGATCACCAGCGGGCGTGGTTCCTTGCCGCCGTGTGAGCGGAAGGCGTTGGTGCGCTTTTCCCACGCATCGCGGATCTTGCGCGTCAGCAGGTTGGAGACCAGCAGGTAGTCCAGGTCGCTTTCGTTGTCACCGAACGAGAGCACCACGTGCTGGTGGGCTTCAAGCGCCTTGATGATCTCGCCCACGCTGTCGCTGGCGGGGTTCTCGACAATGTAGTGCTTGTTGAACAGGCGGCGCAGCTTGTCGTGCAAACCTTCGGCGGCGGCCACATTGACTCCGGTAGACAGTGCCCAGGCGGCCACGCTGCCGGGATGCGGCATCTTCTTGAGTTTGCCGGTACGCTCATCCTCCACCTCGATCTCTTCGCGGTTCATGGATTTGAACGTGCGAAACCACGCGTCGCGGAAAGCGTTGTAAAGCGCGTTGAGCGTGGTCGGGGTGGTGTCGCGCAGGTTCAGTTCGCGCAACAGCATCTCGATGTCGGCAGGTGCGATGTCGCTCATGGCGATCTCCAGGTTGAAGTCGGGTACCTGCCCGCGGATGGTTGCTCCCGCCCCCAGACCGACCACCCGCACCTTGCCCTTGAACTTCGTCTTCAGCCCGGTCACAGTCAGCTTGGTGTCAGAGGCGATGTCGTCGAAGCCGTACTCGTTGTGCATGTCGAGCACTAGCACCGAGGCTTTATCGTAGTTCATCAGCCCGGCCAGCACCAAACGTGTCAGGAAGGACTTTCCCGTCCCGGTCGCGCCAAACACACCCGATGAGCGCTGCACCAGTTTGTCCAGGTTCACGCACACGGGGTGCCCCTGCTCGCGGGTGGTGCCGATGATGAAGTTGCCCTCTTTGTCCGGGTCGCCAAAAATGGCGGCGATGTCGGTCTCATCTGCCAGCGAGACCGGGGCGTGGTGCATTGGCACGGTCTTGACCGGGATGGGGCGCGGGTCTTCAGCATGTTCGGCGCGCCACAGCTTGTATTTGGGCGTGCCCGGTTCCGGGCCGCGTTCGAGCATCAGCGCGGGCAATATTTCCAGGTTGGTATAGAGCGTCTGTCCGTGCAGGGCTTTGGCCAGCGCGGGCGGCAGGCGTGTTTCGGATTGCTCATCTGCGAAGCGCGGGTCGGTTGCGCCCAAGCGGATATCGGTCAGCAGCCCGTAAAACCGGTAGTTGCCGCTGTCTATCACTACGAAACCGCCTTCCTGTACTTCCAGCGGGTCAACCGTCAGGCGCGCGCTGAAACTGTCCTTTAGCCCCCCGCCGATGATGTAGCCGATCTTTTCTTGTTCACTCATGGTTTCCTCACTCTGCCATATCGCCCAACGCACCCAAAACGGACATCAAAGTCGGGTAATCATCGCGCAGTAATGTGATCAGTTCCTGGATGGCGGCATCTTTCCATTGACCGCGTTCTTTCCCGTGAGCATGGGCAGCCATCTGGATGTGCGCTGCCAGCACCTCGCCGATCGGCGCCTCCTTGGCGCGCAGGATGTGCCGAAAGTAGCCGAACCGCCCGGCCGAGGTGAATCGCGCGGTTTCCGAATCCGAGCACAGGTAGATCTTGTCCAGGCTGAGCGGCGGGCGCGGCGGCAGCAGGTGCGAGACCTCTCCGTTCTCCTCGTATCCCACCGCCAGTACCGACATCTCCACCGGCACAATGCGCTGCTCGCGGTTGTCGCGCAGCACTTCGTCGCTGATATTGTCTGCGGTCACCAACTGGCGCACCAATCCATCATCGTCGATATGGATATCGTGGATCAATCCATAAATTTTATAATTGTCACTGATGGGCGCGATAACCAGCGCGCCAAAGGCAGGCGCTTCGAACTGCGACACCGAGCACCCGGCAATGAATCCAGCTGTCCCCGCACGCAGTAATCGTCCGATCTGAATGGATGTCATGAGCTATAACCTGTCCTTCCTATCAAATCCTTCGCTGATTGTTTTCCCGATTTTTCGTCAACTTCATCACCCTGCCGCCGCAATTCCATTTGCAGCATCTGCTCCACCTGGTGCTTTTCCTCATTGCTTACTACTGCCGTCTCGTGTGCGCGGTGCAGCAGGTAGGGATACGGTTTCGAGCCCATCTGTCGGCATTGGTCCACCAACACCGCGTGTAAAGCGCCCAGCTTTTCTGCATCATCCGCCACCCATTTGGGAATCTCCACGCGCACTGGCCAGGGATTTTGTTCTGTTCCCACGTTTATATAAAAGAAATGCAGCGCCAGCACACCCTGGTACTGTTTCTCGGATTTTGATTGGATGGCGAACACCGCTGAGCGTTCCCCTGCTCTCAAGAGTGGATCGCCTTTTTTGCCAAACAGCCACCGATCACTGACACCCCTTAACGGGCGGTGCGTACGAAGATCTTTCCCCTGGCTGGGGTCGAAAACCATCAATTCCAGCAGCCTGATGACCAGATCGGCTCCAGGTTTGTCCACGTATCCTGCTGTCACAACCCCACGCGATTGAAGCTGTGATAAGACAGATTTATACCTGTTCAAGCTCTCATAAAAAGCTTGAGCTTCTTCACCATCCCTTGCCCCCCACAGTTCGATGGGACCATCCGTAAAAGTGATTGTTACCTCATCTGCGGTGTCAAACTCGATTGCCATATCGAGCAGTTTCTTGCGCTCATCCAGGTCGCGCTTCAGGGCAATTATCCCGTCCGAAACTGGCGAACCATTTTCATAAAGGTCTTCATCGAACAACAGCTTGCTGTCAGTGGTCACTGTAGGAGATGTCCCGGAGTTCATCTTCAGCACAATCGCGCCCACATTGACCACACCAAACTGGATCGCGGCATGTCGGTCAGGGATGATCTGCGATCCATCCGCAGCGATCAGTGTAGCTTGCGCCGGGAGGGGAGATGGCGGCAGGTGGGTATCGAGCTGTTCGCTCACTGGCAGCGCGCAGCGGATGTTAGGGTCAGACTGCCGAAGCGCATCCACTTTGGCGCGCAACCCTGAAACATTATCCACATGTTGGTTAAACAGCAAACGGGCGTGCGTTTTCCGTTCTTCCAGGTTTCTTTTGCGTTCTTTGACCCCTGCGCCAATTTCTTTGACTTTCTCATAAATCTTCTGGTAATTTAACGCCATAAACCTGCTTCCTAGAACATTTGTACAAATTCTAAAGGTAAAACGGGACAGTTACAAGCGAGTTTTCTTAAAAGATTCGAATCCTTAAGATTCA
>DAOUAP010000059.1:0-36379 GCA_034433165.1 Anaerolineales bacterium
AGCGACAGCGAGAAATCTTCCCACATGTGCGCAAGATTTCTCCCCGCTACGCGGCTCGAAATGACAAGTAAAAGCGAAAAATTATCGTTCGGTCATTTTGTCCGGTAGAGAAAAAGCGCATTTGGGGTTTTTCAACGCCAGGACGCAAAGGCACAGAGAAATGATGAAGAACTCAGCGGCCTCTGCGTCTCTGTGGTAATAAATTAAACAGAAACAAAAGCTGACATAAGAGAAATCCCTTTGAAAAAGAAACCCCTCGACTACCTGCGCATTGCCGTTCACCTGGTGGGGCTCAACCCCCTGCTCCAGGTGGGTTTTTATGCGCTTACCGACAACCTGACCATCAACCCCATCCAATTCCTGACCAAGTTCCTCGGCTTTAACGCCATGAACCTGCTCATCGCCTCGCTGGCCGTCACCCCCATCGTTACGCTTACCGGCTGGCGGCAGCTCATCAAGCACCGCCGCACCATCGGGTTATATGCCGCCTTCTACGCCGGGCTGCACTTCCTCATGTTCGCCGGGGTCGATTACGCCTTCGACCTGAACGAGATCAACCGGCAGATCGTCGAAAAACCCTACATCCTCATGGGCTTCACCGCCGGGCTCATCCTGCTGGCGCTGACCCTCACCTCCACCAAGGCATCGATGAAACAGCTCGGCAAATCGTGGCAAGGATTGCACCGCATGGTCTACCTGGCCGGCATCATCGTCATCATCCATTACGCCTGGGCGCTCAAGGGCAACATCACCGCCCTCAGCGGCGACGTGATCGACCCGCTGGTCAAGGGAACCCTGACGGCCCTGCTGCTCATCCTGCGCATCCCGCCCGTGCGCCGCTGGGCCGCCGGGCTTCGGCAGAACATCCGCTGGCCGCGCAGGCAGGCCGCGTGATATAATCATCTCGTCCGTCATCAGTAGGAGAGACAAGGAATGCATACCATCCTGTAGACAACCACCGCTTTTTCGGGGCTCCAACCCGCTGCGATGATTCCAGCCGGGGGCGCTTGCCCCCGGTTTTCTTTTTCACTACAGGAGGGCTTATGCTCACAGCCCATCACCTCACCAAAACCTACGGCATCGATACCATCCTCTCAGACATCTCATTCAGCATCAGTACCGGCGAGCGCGCGGGGCTCATCGGGCCCAACGGCTGCGGCAAAACCACCCTCATGCGCATCCTTGCGGGCGCAGAAAAGCCGGATTCGGGGACAGTGGTGCCCACGCGCCCCGGCCTGCGGATCGGATACCTGGCCCAGGGCTTCGAACCGCACCACGGCGACACCATCGCCACCACCCTCAGCCTGTCTGCCGTTACCGAAGCGGAACGCGAAGCCGAGGTGGCCGCACTGGCCGCGGCCCTCACCACCGCCCCGGACGACGAGGCTCTCCAGTCGCAATACGACACCGCGCTCCGCCACCTTTCCTCCTTCCACTTCCCGGCCGAAATCCTGGCTCCGCTGGGGCTGGCCGGGCTGCCGCCCGAAACCCCGGTGGCGCACCTGAGCGGCGGCCAAAAGACTCGCCTGATGCTGGCCAAAATCCTGCTCGAAGAGCCGCACCTGCTGCTGCTCGACGAGCCCACAAACCACCTCGACATCCAGATGCTCGAATGGCTGGAAGGCTGGCTGGCGCGCTTTGCCGGGGCCGTCCTGATCGTTTCGCACGACCGGGCCTTCCTCGACAACACCGTCAACCGCGTGCTCGAACTCGACCCGGCCACCCACGCCCTGCGCCAGTACGATGGCAACTACACCGACTACGTGGAGCAAAAACTGTCCGAGCAGGAACAGCAGTGGCAGGCCTATCAGGACCAGCAGGAGCAGGTGGCCCAGTTGCGCGCCGCGGCGGCTCACATACGCGGGCTGACAAAGATGAAAAAGGGCGGCAAAGCCGATGGCGGCGACAAGTTCGCTGCGGGCTTTTTCGGCAACCGCGCCACCAAGAACGTGGCCGGGCGCGCCAAACACATCGAAGCGCGCATCGAAAAGCTGCTCAACGAAGAGCGCATCGAAAAACCGCGCCCCTCCTGGCAAATGAAGCTCGACTTTGCCGCGCCGGAACACCAGAGCCGCGATGTGCTGGTGACGGAATTGCTCTCCATTGGCTACGCGCAAATCGCCCCCCTGCTCAGCGGGCTGGACCTGCACATCCGGGCCGGGCAGCGCATCGCGCTCACCGGGCCCAATGGCTGTGGCAAAACCACCCTGCTGCGCACCATGGCCGGGCGGCTGGCGCCGTTGGCGGGCAGCGTTCGCCTGGGCGCGAGCGCACGCCTGGGATATATGACGCAGGAACAGGAGCGGATCGATCCGGCGCGCACGGCGCTCGAGCACGTACAGCGCATCTCGCCGTTCAACGAGACCGAGGCGCGGCACTTCCTCCACTTCTTCCTGTTCAGCGGCGACGACCCGCTGCGCCCGGCCGCCAACCTGAGCTACGGCGAGCGCGCCCGGCTGGAGCTGGCCCTGCTGGTGGCCGCGGGCTGCAACTTCCTGCTGCTCGACGAGCCCATCAACCACCTGGATATCCCCTCGCGGGCGCGCTTCGAGCAGGCATTGAGCCGCTTTGAGGGCACGGTGCTGGCAGTGGTACACGACCGCTATTTTGTGGAGCACTTTGCCCAGGATGTCTGGCTGGTGGAAGATGGCCGGATTCGGCAAATGTAGCCGCGCATTGTAGCGGTCCAAAGGTGATAGCCGAACTTCAGTTATCACCTTATATTTTGCCACTTGATATACTGTATTATACACAGTATAATGTAATAAAAGGTGAGATATGACAAACAGCGAACAACTCCAAAACACAATCCTCGAACTGCGGCGCGGTGTCATCGTCCTGGCCGTGCTCAGCCAGTTGGATGAAGAGCAGTACGGCTACTCCCTGCTCAAACGGCTCTCAGACCAGGGGCTGGACGTGGACCAGGGCACGCTCTACCCGCTGCTGCGGCGGCTCGAGGCGCAGGGACTGCTGGCCTCTGTCTGGAAGTTGGAAGAAGCCCGCCCGCGCCGCTACTACGTCATCAGCCCCGAAGGCAGGCAGCTTCTGCCGAGGCTCAAGGAAGAATGGAACAACATCGTGGACCTCATGGGCAAGATGCTCGAATAATCAAGGAGAAATATCATGAATCTGCTCGACAAATACGTTACAGAAGTGGGCAAGCACCTGCCCGGCAAGACCCGCGCCGATATCGAAGCCGAGATCCGCTCGACCCTGCAGGATATGCTCGACGAGCGCAGCGCCGCCACCGGCAAACCCGCCGATGACGCCCTGGCGGTCGAAGTGCTCAAAGAGTACGGTGCGCCGGCCAAGGTGGCCCAGTCGTACCGGGGCGCGCAATACCTGGTCGGCCCGCGTCTGTATCCCTTCTTCGAGATGGTCACCAAGATCGTCATCAGCGTGCTGCTGGGCGTGACCCTGCTCAGTTTTGGATTGAACTTCGCCAACAACACCAGCGGCCCGGGGTTCGTCGAAGCGCTGGGACAGTTCCTGGTGCAGCTGGTCAGCGGAATCATCGCAGCCTTTGGCAATATTGTGCTGGTCTTTGCCATCCTCGAACGCGTGCTGCCAACCACAGACCTCGAAAAAGAATTCACCGAGAATGAATGGGACCCCACCGACCTGCTGCGCGAACCGTACCCGGACCGGATCAAGATCAGCGAGATGATCGCCACCGTCGTCTTCACCGCCATCGGGCTGGCCATCCTGAACCTGTACCCCAACCTGATCGGCTTCGCCTACACGGTCGACGGGCACGGCTGGGTGGGGCTGGGGCAAAATGCCGGTGAGGGCTGGGTCTTCATCCCGCTGCTTACCGAGACCTTCTTCAGCTACCTGCCGTGGATCAACCTGCTGGGCGTGGCGCAGATTGTCTTCAGCCTGGTCATGCTGCGCGAAGGGAACTGGAAGCTCTTCTCCCGCATCGTCCACATCGGCATCGAGATCGCTGGTATCGTCCTGGCCGCAGTCATGCTGGCAGGTCCGGCGCTGGTCTCCCTCGACCCCTCGAAACTGGTCGGCTTCCCCTCGACCGAGGCAGCCACCACGCTCGCCAACATGGTCAACCTGGCCCCCACCATTGCACTGAGCGTGGCCATCATCGTCGGGTTAATCGAAGTTGCCCAGTCCGTGTACAAACTAATTAAAGGCAAGCCGGCGCCGTTCGTGCCAGCCACCAAATAACCACCTGCAGCGCCTGTCACCTCCCCGGTATCCGCCCGATGCCGGGGAGTTTTTGTTACGGATGTGACATTCATCCCGATTGAAATCACCTTCCAAATATGTGATAATGATCACAAGGAAATTTGTTTCGGGAGGACAGCCCATGAAGAAGAAACTGGTTGCCGTTATTCTTTTGATGACCCTGCTGATCATCACCAGCGCCTGCAGCCCCAGCACCGAATCCGCGCCGGCCGCCCCACCCATCACCTTCATTTCCCCCGCCAACGGGCAGACCGTTCCCCTGGCCGACCTGACCCTTGAGGTGAGTCCGGTCGAAGGCGCGGAGGGCTACGCCTGGACGCTTTCGCAGTACGGGGCCGTATTGTGGGACAGCTTCGACAGCGGGCAGGAACTTACCGGGCCGAAGTATGAAATTCCCACGCAAAGCGGCCTCGCGCAGCGGGCAGTAGCGGGAACCATGACCATCCAGGTGCGGGCCCGGGTTGGGGGGAAGTGGAGTGAAACGGCAGAGGTCGCCATCATAGTGAGCATACCCGGTCTTACAAAATCGGCTGACGACACAATAGCACCTCAGCCTTCTGCCACCCCCAATCCTGTGGCACTTGCCCAACAGCAGAACAATATCTACTTTACTGGCGGTGGAACACTCTACTGGCTGGATCCAGAAAACCAAAAAGTCGCACAAATCCTGCCGGGCACAGAATTAATTCAAGGGCTGGTGATCGATCCAAATAGTCAAAGCATTTACATGAATTCGTGGGATTGGTTATGGCAGCTCCCGTTGACCCAGCTCAACGAACAGCAAGAGAAAAAACGTATCTACTCACAAGAGCCGAAAGAGCGGGATAAATTTTGGTAAGATTGGCGCATGAATCCGCAAGAGCTTGATGACCTGAGCCGGGGAGAACTGTATGCTATCATCCTGACGCAAGCAGCCCAAATTGGGGCATTGCAAAAGGAGATGGAAGTATTGCGCCTGAAGCTGGAAAAACTCCAAAAACCGCCAAAGAATTCCAAGAATTCATCGCAGCCACCTTCGCGGGATCAAAAGCCTGGGAAGATGGTCAATCGCCCAAAGCGCAAGCATGGGCCAAAACAAGGTCACGAAAAACACGAGCGGAAGCTGGTTGCAAAGCCAGATCACGTTGTTGAACTGAAGGCAAAGGTTTGCACTTGTTGTTACGCCGGGTTGGATGAGAAAGCGGTCAGGCTGGTTGATGTGAATCAGATTACAGAATTGTCGCCAGCCAAAGCGGAAGTGAT
The DNA here is from genome assembly GCA_034433165.1 of Anaerolineales bacterium. Taxonomy (GTDB): domain Bacteria; phylum Chloroflexota; class Anaerolineae; order Anaerolineales; family Villigracilaceae; genus DAOUAP01. Next base: position 5,446 of record DAOUAP010000059.1, read on the forward strand.
CGAAGTTCGCCAGTATGAAGTCAAGTGTGGATGTTGCGGGCAGATTGAGCGCATGGCAGCGCCGGAAGGTTTGGAGATGGATCGGGCTTTCGGGGATCGCCTGGAAGCAACGGTAACGTATTATCGTCAAGAACAGCACATGAGCTATGAACGCACAGAAGCAGCCATGTTGGCACTTCATGGAGTGAAAATCAGCCAGGGCGGCATCGATAAGATCATGCAGCGCAGTGGCGAGAAGGGTTTGCAACAGGCCGCAGAAATCAAGAAAGCAATCCAGCAAGCTCCCGTAATCAATAGCGACGAAACAGGCAGCCGGGTGGATGGACAAAAATCCTGGCAGTGGGTTTTCTGCACATTGACCGCTGTATTGCATGTCATCGACCCCAGTCGCGGAGCAGATGTCATTGAACGTGTCATGGGCAAACACCAGCCAGAAGTGTGGGGCAGTGACTGCCTGCCATCGCAATTGAAGGCACCTGCCCAACGTTGGCAAATTTGCCTGGCGCACCAGTTGCGCAGCCTGCAAGCCGTTGTAGAGCAGTATCCGCTGGCTTTATGGGCAAAAGCCATGCAAAAGTTGTTTCGCTATGCCATTCATCTGGGCCACCAGCGTGATAAGCTCTCCATCAATCAATATCAGACCGCGATATTGCGCATCGAGTGGCTCTGCGACCGCTTGCTGTCCAGATCACTCAGAGAACCCGAAGCGCGCAAACTGCAAAATCGCTACCGAAAGCATCGTGAGCATTTGTTCGTTTTCTTATATCGCACGGATGTGCCGCCCACCAATAATGTCAGTGAACAGGCGCTTCGTGCCGCTGTAGTCCATCGCAAGGTGACGGGCGGATTCCGTTCCCGTTGGGGCGCGAATGCTTATGCTGCCCTGGCTTCGGTCATTGATACCGCTGCTCTTCAGGGAGTCAATGCCTTTGACGCCATCCAATCTTTGCTTGGCAAGCCATCCTTGCCGATCCCAGCTATGTCGTGAGTAGATACGAAAAAACTCTTACCGCTACCAAATCCAAATTTTGGCGGGCAGGGAATGGGTATCGATTTTCAGGAAAACAGGATCTTCTTGGGGCTTTATTACAATGGGCTGTTCACCCGAACGATGGATAATGATAACTGGATACAGATCGTATCTCCGCAAGATATTGCACCCCTGCTGGGCCAGCGCGGTGAGCTGAAACTCGATCCCACTCGCAAGCACGTTTATTTCCGAACGGCATTCAATGGTAATTGCGATGCCTGTCGCTGGATCTACCGGGTTGATTATGATGGGCGTAACCTGACCAAAATCGTACAGGCCAACGGCGGAGACGCCCTGGCACTCGATTTGGAAAACAACAAACTTTATTACACAGATACACCAGGTAACTGCACCATCAAACGCGCAAACCTAGATGGCTCTAACGTAGAATCCTTGCTCACCATATCAGACAAAAAATATAATCATTGCTGGCGTATGGAAATTGATCGGCAGGCAGGCAAACTTTACCTGAGCATGGAGGATGAAGATTACGCAAACCATCAAACCATTGCACGCGTGAACCTGGACGGATCAGGGTTCGAAATCCTATATCAGGCAACTTATGATAATGATCCTCAGGGAAGCCTGGTCATTCTACCTGGCCAACCTGTTGTAGCATCACCAGGGGAAATGGCAACTACCATAATACCAACACAGCTTTTATCGCCTACGCCCTCCTCCCCAAACTGCGCCGCTGGCTGGTCACGCCTGCAGGTAGGTGATGAAGCGGTCGTGATGCCCGGCGACCCCAACCTGGTGCGATCGGAGCCCCAAAAAACCGACAACATGATCGGCAAGCTCTATGCCGGCGACCACTTCACCATCATTGGCGGGCCCGAGTGCGCCGATGGCCTAGTCTTCTGGCTGGTCTCCAGCCCATCCATCCCCGGCAGCTACGGCTGGACCGCCGAGGGCGACGGCAAGGAATACTGGCTGGAGCCGGTCAAGTGATCATTTGACCAGACGGAGAAACTATTATGAAGAAACTGCTTTTCGCCACCCTGCTCGTCCTGGCCCTTTTGGCCGCAGCCTGCGGCGGGCCGGCCACCGAAACGACTGCGCCGCCGCAGTCCACCAGCGGGGCAGAGGAATCCCTCGGCGGCGATGATACCGTCACCGACCCGCAGCCGGTCAGCCTGCCGTCGCCCACACCCATCCCGGTGCCCAGCCTGGCACCCCTGCCGCAAGGAATCAGCGCCAATGCCTGCCCCAACACCCTGCCCAGCATGCTCATGCCCGGGCGCCAGGGGCGCGTCAGCAACGCCACGCCCGACCCCAACCGGGTGCGCTCCGCCCCCAGCCAGTCTGGTGAAATCGTCGGGCAAATCCCGGCCGGGGCTTACTTCGATGTGCTCGAAGGCCCCACCTGCGCCGATGACGCCGCCTGGTTCAAAGTGCGCTACGAAAAACTGGAAGGCTGGATGAAAGAGGGCAGCGCCAGCGAATATTGGGTGATGTCCACCCAGCAGGACGCCCGCCTGCTCAGCGGCGCAGACATCCAACTGCCCGGCATGCGCTTCGCCCTGCCGCCCGAATTCGGGACCACAGTCGAAGTGCAAGACCTGACCTTCGACCCCGCCACGGGGCGCCTGCCGGTCACCACCGTGCGCCTGACCGGCTATCCCTTCTTCGATTTCATGCCTGGCATTTACGTTTACCCCGTGGTGGACCAAATGTACTACAAACCGGAGCGGCGGTCCCTGTTCGAGGAAGTGCGCGCGGCCATCAACGCTGCGCTCAAAGACCCAAAAGCAAAGATCACCCTGCCCAACCTGCGCCAAGCCTTCCCGGCCGATAAAACCCACCTCGTTCAGGCCGGGCCGTTTGGAGAAGGCTATGGGCTGCACGCGATTGTCCTGGCAGGCGAAGGAGAGCCCCAACCGTATTACATCTTCTACGGTTTCAGTGGCGACATGCAATACCTCACATATGCCAGACTGCCCGTGCGCCTGATCTTTGGCGAACTGGCCTTTGCCACCCTCGATGACTTCCAACCCGATATCCCGGTCATCGACAGCATGCTGGGACTGCGTGCCCGCTCCGAAACGGTGATCGTGGATGCCGCTGCGGCTGGCGCCTGCCCCGGCGCGCCGCCCTTTACCCTCAGCCTGAGCGATTGGGCCCGCGTCAGCGTCGAACCGCCGCTGCCCAGCCGCCTGCGCGACCGCCCCGGAAGCGGCGGTGCAGTAGTTGGCCAAGCGCAGCCCGGCGAGAACGTGCTCGTTATTGACGGTCCCAAGTGCGCCAACGGTTACACCTGGTGGAAAGTACGCAGCGTGGACGGGCTGGAAGGCTGGGCCATTGAAGGTGACAAGGAAAGCTACTGGCTGGTCGAACCCATCTCACCATGGACCAGCCTGCCCGCCTCCATCCCGCCTGGCACACCCAAGATTATCGACCTGCGCGAACTCTCGATCACGCCAGACCGTGCCCTCATTTCCGGGTTGGCTGAAAGTCAATTGTTCTACCTGGCTGTACCGCCGGATTACAATTCAGGCGCGCAAATGCCGCGCTCAAAAATGCTCTCGGCTTACTCCACGTACACATTCAACAGCGCCTTTGAAATCTTTGAATTCAACGTTATCGATATCCAAACCCCCGACAGCCGCTACTACCTGGGCGGCGACTACCTGGCAAAACTTCAGAAAATGATTAACAGCGGTGAGGTCTTGCAGACCGAACTGGAGCCTTTTACCGGTTCAGCCTACTACGGCGCGCCGCGCGCCTTCATCGCCGATGCAAAAATCCTCACCTTCACAAGCGGCAAAGGCATCCGCTACCTGTTCGTGTCGAAAAATGCAGCCCCGGCCTACAACCCGCTCATTTACTACTTCCAGGGCATTTCAGACGATGGACGCTATTATATCTATGCAGCGCTCGGGGTCAGCAGCGAGTATTTGATTACGTCCGGCATGCTTTCCCTGCTGGAAGGCGGCTTTGGCCCGTTTGCCGGGTACACCCCCGGCGATTACGCGGCTGCCGACAAATCCTACGACACCTACAACGAACGCATCGAAACCCTGCTCGAAGCCCACCTGCTGACCCTCTACCCGAGCCTCGACCTGCTGGATGCCATGTTCGCCTCCATCGAGATCAAGCCCGACCCGGTCTCGTGGGAAATTCCCCCGGGTGTGTGCCGCGACAACTGGTCGCGCCTAGTGCCCGGCGGCAAGGCCACAGTCATTGCGCCGTTTGAGGAAGGCAGGAAGGTGTTCGATACACCCAGGCCCGGTAGCGCCACCTCACAACGATTGAAGCAGGGAGATATCCTCGAAATTCTCGATGGTCCCAACTGCATAGAGGGGTTGGTCTTCTGGCGGGTTAAGCAAAAAGTGGATTCCGCATGGGTAGAATTCTGGGTTGCAGAAGGCGACAGGAGCGTGTACTGGCTGGAGCCTTACAAAGAGCCCACCCCATAAACAACAAACCCTCCCCGCGTAAGCTTCACGGGGAGGGTCGCTTTTTAACTCACTATCGGAGAAGTGCGTCGCACCATGCTAAACGGGGCAATTTCAAGCGAAAATTCGCGCGGCTTAACTGGTTTTTACCCGAAATACAGGTGCGACGCACCCTCGGCGGGTTCATACATTATTCACCTCATTTTACACATCAAAATACAGGCTCATCTCGTACGGGTGCGGGCGGTTGCGCACGGCAAAATATTCCGCCTGGCGCTTGAAGTCCACCCACTGGCGCAGCATCTCCTCGCTAAAGACGCCGCCCGCCGTCAGGAAGTCGTGATCGGCTTCGAGCGCGCGCAGGGCCTCATTGAGCGATGAGGGTAGCGGCTTGATATGCGCGCGCTGTTCCTCGCTCCAGGCAAAGATGTTGGCGTCAATCGGGCCGAACCCGGCCTCGGTCGGGTCAATTTTATTGCGGATGCCGTCCAGCCCGGCCAGCAACTGCGCGGCCAGCGTCAGATACACGTTGCCGGTGGCATCCGGCGGGCGGAACTCCATGCGGGCGGTATCGGGCTGGGTGGCATATTTGGGGATGCGCACTGCCGCGCTGCGGTTGCCAAGCGAGAAGAAAGCGTTAACAGGGGCTTCATAGCCCGGCACCAGGCGGCGGTAGGAATTGGTGGATGGGTTGGTCAGAGCCAGCAGCGCCGGCCCGTGCTGGAGCAGCCCGCCGATATAGTGGAGCGCAGTCTTGCTCAGGCATCCGTATCCGGCCGCGTCGTAAAACACATTCACCCCGCCCTTGAACAAATGCTGGTGGAAGTGCATACCACTGCCCGCCTCGCCAAACAACGGCTTGGGCATAAAGGTTACAGTCTGTCCGGCGGCATGGGCGGTCATTTTGGTAACGTATTTGATGATCATGGTGGCGTCGCCAGCCTGCAGCAAACGCATCATGGGAGTCTCGATCTCGCACTGTCCGGGGCCGCCCACCTCGTGGTGGTGATACTTGACCGGTACGCCCATCTTTTCGAGGTGCTGCATTATTTGCGTGCGCACCTTATACAACTGGTCCTTGGGCGGAATGGCATGATACCCGCCGTGCAGCGGAATGTAGTGCCCGTGCCCGCCGTCGCGGCTGTTCCAATCGGCTTCGCGGCTCTCGATGACATAACCCGAACGGTTAACGCTGTTTTCAAAACTGACGTTGTCAAAGATGTAAAACTCGAATTCCGGGCCCCAGCGGCTCTCATCGGCGATGCCAGTGGTGCGCAGAAAACCTTCGGCGCGGATGGCAATGTTGCGCGGGTCGTTGGCGAACACCTCGTGCGTATCGGCTTCCAGGGTGCGGCAGATGAAACTGAGCGTGGGCGTATCCCAAAACGGATCCACAAACCCGGCGGCCAGGTCGGGGACGAGCACCATATCGCCCGCCTTGACCGACTTCAACCCCACCGACGAGCCATCGAACCCGATGCCTTCATCCATCAGCCCCGGCTCGAACTGGCTGGCCGGTATGGTGAGGTGATGCCAGCGCCCCCACAGGTCGCAAAACTTGAGGTCGATCACTTCGATTTGATTATCCACAACGTACTTTTGAGCCTGGTTAAAATTGCTGAACATAGAGTCTCCATTTTGGGTGACAAAAGACTTTTGGAACGCGGAAAGTGTCAACGACTTTAGAGGGCCTCGAAGGATTCCACTTTGTTCCTTCCTGCACAATCGAATTGTATAACATGTTCCACAAACGCACACTGCCCTCACGCGGGGCATTGTCGGCTATAATTTGCGCGCAGGAGGAAAACATGACCAACACCATGCAAGGAAAAATCGTCATCGTCACTGGTGCAACAGCCGGCATTGGGTTCGAAACCGCCCACGCGCTGGCTGGCATGGACGCCCAGGTGGTCATCATCAGCCGCAGCCCCGAGCGCTGCCAGATGGCCGCAGAGCGAATCAAGGCTGAGACAGGCAACAACCGGGTACATTTTATCGCCGCCGACCTGTCATATACCGCCGGCATCCAGGATGCGGCCTACCAGTTCAAGCGCCATTACACCCGCCTGGATGTGCTGGTGAACAATGCCGGGGCCTTCTTCGACAAGCGCATGGTCAATACAGATGGGTATGAGATGACCTTTGCGCTCAATCACCTCAATTACTTCCTGCTTACGCACCTGCTGCTCGATATGCTCAAGACCAACGCCCCGGCGCGGGTGGTGAATGTATCGTCAGATGCGCACCGCGGGGTTGAACTCGATTTCAATGACCTGCAGAACGAGAAGAACTATCAGGGGTTTCGCGTGTATGCGCAATCCAAGCTGGCCAACGTGCTGTTCACCTACGAACTGGCCCGCCGTCTGGAAGGCAGCCGCGTGACGGCCAACGCCCTGCACCCTGGTTTTGTGTCCACCAATTTTGCCACCAACAATGGCCCACTCTACGCGCTGGGCATGCGCCTGATGGGTTTCCTGGCCCAAAGTCCGCAAAAAGGCGCCCAGACCAGCATCCACCTTGCATCTGCCCCAGAGGTGGAGGGGATGAGCGGAAAATACTTTACGAATTCAAAGCCCGTCGACTCTTCCCCGGCCTCTTACGACCGCCCTGTGGCGGAGCAATTGTGGAAAACCAGTCTGGCGCTGATTGGAGAGTCCCTGTAGCCTGCGAATAAAAAAGACCCCGCGCGGGGTCTTTTTTATTTTGTTGTGCGGGGCCTGGTCTCAGGCGAAAACCTGGTTGCGCCCAGATTCTTTGGCCTTGTAAAGCGCCTGATCGGCGCGGTTGAGCAGTTGTTGCAGTGTGGCGGTCTCTTCGGCCATTTGGGCCACACCAAAGCTGGCAGTGATCGGAATAGGCTGTTCGCCAACCACAACGGGGTCTTTGCCAACCGCCTGGCGCAAACGTTCTGCCAGGACCTGCGCGCCCTGCAAGTCGGTTTCCGGCAGAATCATGACAAATTCCTCACCGCCATAGCGCCCAAACGTATCTGTCTCGCGAATGATCCGCGCGCAGCGTTGGATTGAAACGCGCAACACCTCGTCCCCGGCCAGGTGTCCATGGGTATCGTTGACCTGTTTGAAAAAATCCAGGTCCATCATCAAAGCAGAAATGGGCAGGTTATAACGGCGCGCATTGCCAAAGGCCGCCTCAGCCAGTTCAAAGAAGTGATGGCGATTGAAGATGCCGGTCAATGAGTCGGTGATGGCCAGTTCGTGCAGTTCGCGGTGCATGCGCGCATTGCGGATGGACGCTGCGGCGTGTGAGCCAAACAGCCCCAGTAATTTGAGGTCGGTGCGGCCAAATGAAACATCCGAAAAGACGAACAACACCCCAATAAATTCACTGCCCCAAACCATCGGCACCCCGGCCACTTTGCCCCACATCGAGCGGTGGAGTTGATCGGTGCGCCCGGTGCGATACTCTTCCAGAAGTACAGCCTCTCCTTTTTCCCACACCTGGCCGGGCAGGCCCTGTCCACGCTTGCAGAACGGCTCTAGCGGGGGTTGGTTGTCGCCCATGGTGATGGCGATTTCGAGGATGTCCGTTTCCGGGTTGTGCAGGTAGAGCGCCATGGCCGCTCCATTCATCAGTTCGATGGCGCGCGGGGCAATCAGCCAGAGCAGGGTTTCCAGCCCCAGTTCGGCAGAAATATCCAGCGCGGAACGCCGCAGTGTTTCCAGCTGGTCGGCCTGGCGGCGGAAAGCGCGCTCGGTGGACTTGAGTTCGGTCACATCGCGCAAAATGCCGCCCACCAGGTTTTGGTTTTCCATGTGTAATGGAAAGAGCAACAGATGGACAAAGCGCGAAGGCTTGTCCGTCGGCTGTAATTCGCGTTCGATTTTTATGACCGACCTGCTGCGTAGCACACTGCGGGTCATATTGGCAATCTCGGCGTACATTTCGGAAAACGACCGGTCGGCTTTGGGGAGGTTGTCATCATCGATGACAAGCGCCGCCAGTTCGAGCAGGGAACGTTCGACAGATTCTGCCCGCGAGATACCGGTCATGCGCTCGAATCCAGTGTTCCACTCCTGAATGACACACGCCTCGTCCAACAGGATGATGCCGTCCTCAGCCTGGGCAATGATGCTGCGAAACTTGATCTCGCTGGCGCGCACGGCCTCATCGATGCGCTTGCGTTCCGTAATCTCAGTCAGGGCGTTGATCAGCAAAAATCCGCGGTTGGTTTTGGCCACCGCCATGCGTGACTCGACAAAACGCACCCCCCCATCCAGGTGAATGTATTCGTACTCTGTTGCGCGGCCCAGCCCGGGTGATTCGCCCGATTTCAACAAGCGATCCATGGTGGTCTTGATGCGTTCGATAGACTGGGCGGTGCGCTTGCCTGCAGGCAGGAAAATTAACTGAACATCGAGCGCAGGCTTCCCGAGCATTGCGTCAGCATTAATACCCGTTATTACCTCCATGCCACGGTTCCAGATCATCACCTTGCCATCTTCGTCAATGACACATAAACCTTCATGCAAGCTTTCGATGACCCGGGACAGGCGAAAGGCGTCGAGGTTGTAGTAGTCGTCGGAACGGCGACTCTCTCCGGATTGCGGGGTACCAAGTGGCGCAGTTTGTCGGGCTGGCATATGTTTGTTTTGTCCATTCCCCATTTGTGATTTAAGGAGGTATTTTTCAATTTTATTTTATATTGCCAGTGCATTCATTTACAATAGTGCAAAGGAAGTGACAAAAATCACAACCCCACATCCAGCCATAAAGATAAATGACCTGGCGTGGGGTTGTGACTTCCTGTAGCGTACAGGGTGGCCGCGTATAGCCCGGCTATTTACGGGGCTTGCAGCGCGCGATCAGTACACTGCAATCAGAGTAATGAACCAGTTTGCGCGAAACACTACCCATCAGCCAGCTGCGCACTGCGCCAAGCCCGCGCGAGCCAGCCACAATCAAATCGATGTCATTATTGGTTGCATAAGTGATGATCTCGGTGGCTGCATCACCGCGGCGCAAAACTGTCTGTGCCTGCAGTCCGTTCAACGCCAGGCTGTGCGCACCCGCCTGAAGCATTTTCTCGGCCTGGGATTGCTGGACTGCGTAGTGCTTGTTCAGTTCCTCTGCGGTCACCGATGCTGGAATAACCCCCATACCACCCGCAAACGGCTCGATAAGCACCTCCGGGTAAATCTCGGACATAACGTGCATGATGCGCACGTCGGTGTCGGGCGGGAGGGGGAATTCCCCCAGGTAACTACATGCGACGCCGCTGCACTCGGAGCCATCTACGACCAGCAAAACGCGCTCTATCTTGTTGTGCGATTTACGCACTACCAGCACCGGCCAGCGTCCATCTTCCACAACGTGCATGGCTACACCGCCCAACGGAATGCCGAGTGTGGCGCGCTGTCCCTGGGCGCCCATCACGATCAGGTCCGGGTGGGTATCCTCGGCATATTCGATGATCTTGTCAGCCGGGTAGCCCATCAGCAGTTGGGACTTGACATGCAGGTGGCGGCTCATTAACAGGTGTTTGGTGCGTTCAAGCCCATCTTCTATGGCTTTGTATTCAGCCGTTTGCAACGCGGAGAAAACCCGAATGACCGTAATGCGGCTTTCAGAAGCGTGCGGCAGGGCAGCCAGCAGGTCAACCGCGGCACGCGCATCAGCAGAGCCGTCATCAGCCAGCAGAATGTTGAACAGGTGGATTTTTTCAGGAGCAGCCATAACAACCTCCTTTGCTTGTGAAACGACACTTCTCCCGAACATCGTTGCACATATACTTTAGCACGTTTCAGCCCGGTTGTAGCAACCACTTCTTTTTGCTATACTCGATTAAACTGTGCTGAGGGCGCGATGGAACAATTCTTTACAACAGCCTGGACTGGCGCACCATTCATCATGTTTGGACCGGCGCATCTCGTTACGCTGACAATTGTGGCGCTCACCTGCTGGGGGCTGACCTATTTCAAAGGCGCACCTGAATCCACCCGGGTTAGGGTACGCTGGACGATGGCCGCCATCCTGTGGCTGAACGAGATCGGCTGGCATATCTGGAATGCCGCCACCGGGCAGTGGAATATCCAGACCATGTTACCGCTGCACCTGTGCTCGGTGCTGGTGTGGACCGGCGCGCTGGCCCTTGTGACCAAAAATTATTTGGTGTATGAGTTTATGTATTTTATGGGCATCGCGGGGGCCATCCAGGCTTTGCTGACCCCGGATATTGGAATCTATGGCTTTCCCCACTACCGCTTTTTCCAAACCTATATTTCCCATGGGTTCATCATTGCCGCCGCCATCTACATGACCGCAGCGGAGGGCTTCCGCCCCACCTGGAAGTCGCTGGGGCGTGTGATCATTTGGATGAATGTGTATATGGCAATTGTTTTCGTGGTCAATATGCTCATTGGCAGCAACTACCTGTTCATTGCACACAAACCGCCCACGGCCAGCCTCATAGACCTGCTGCCGCCGTGGCCGTATTACATCTTCTTCCTAGAGCTGATCGGACTGGTGATGTGTACGGCGCTCTACCTGCCGTTCGCCATCAAAGATTGGCGTGCCAGCCGCGCCACCGCCTGAAACGGGTTTTATCGCTTGACGCCCCTTCCAGGCGGTGGTATCCTTGCGCTCAATATGTCCAGACCAATGCTGAACAACACCAATTCCACCACCCGCACTCATATTAAAGCGGGACGTTGGTGTTTGGCAGCAGGATGCGCAAAAACGCAAGCGCGAAAAAGCTAGCAAAGGTCAAGCCAACGCCCCGAAACAAGTTCGGGGCGTTTTTCTAAAAAGGAGAAGAAATCATGTCCATTCCGCACATCACCCCCGTCCTCGCCGTTGATGAAGCCAACCTCATCCCCATCAGCAATCACCTCAAGAGCATGACCGACATTCCACCCTCGCGCATGTTCCTCATCAACAAATCGCTGAAGGTGTATTTGGAGAAAAACCCCGGCGCGAAGGTCTTCGACGCCTCGCAAGGCGACGGCGGGGCTTCACTGCCCGGCACGCCGCGCGCCATTTTGGAACGCGCCGCGCAGCTCCAAATTGAGCACGGCACCTCGTACGACATGCCCTTTGGCACCGACGCTTACCGCAAAGCAGTGATTGAACAATACTGGAAGTTGGATGCCGCCAGCGGCTGGGGCCCGGCCAATGTGCTGGGCACCGCCGGCGGGCGCGATGCGCTTGTCAAGGCCTATGGCGCCATGCTGGCGCTGGGCCACGGCCGCCAGGGTGATTTGATCATGGTCTCGCGTGTACCGTGGATCTCGTACAACTGGGGTCCCTACGGCGTGGGGGCAAATGTGCTCTGGGCCCCCGGCGACCCGGCCACGGGTTGGGCGTACTCCGAAGACGCCATCCGCGAGAGCGTGAAGTTCGCTGAATCCAAAGGCAGAAAAATTGCCGGGCTGGTCATCACCAATCCCGACAACCCCACCGGCATGACCATTGCCGTGGAAAAGCAGGTATCTTTGGCCAAAGCCGCGCTGGAAGCGGGCGTGGCCTTTGTGCTTTTCGACTGGATGTATCACTACGTCACTGACGAGCAGCCCATGGATTTGAACGCCTTCCTGAAGCACTTCGGCCCCGAAGAACGCAAGCGCATCATGTTTCTGGATGGCATCACCAAGAGCCTGGGCGGGTCAAACATTCGCAACTGCCACCTCATTGCCGACGAAGCCGTCATCAAGTTCATTGTGGCGCGCGCGTCACACGGCGTCATCCCGTCGTTCTACTCGCTGGCAGTGGCCATGGCCGCCTACGAAATGGGCTTTGCCGAAGCGGCCAAGACCATCATTGAACCCACCAATGCCAGCCGCGTAACGCTCAAAAAGCTGCTTGCCGAAAGCCGATTGCAGCACATCATAGGCAAAGGCTATTACGCCTTCATCAACGTGGGTGATTTTCTGCGTGCCAAAGGCTGGGCCGACAGCGAACCGCTGGGGCAATACCTGGCCGAAAATCACGGCGTGGCCATTGTGCCCGGCGCGTTCTTCTCACCCTTCGGCGCAGACTGGGTGCGCTTCTCTTACGCCACGCCCGCCGAGCGCACCGCAGGCGCCTTTGCGCGGCTGGTGGAAGGGCTGAACGCCCTCAAGGGCTAGAAACAAGATGGCCTTCAACCCTCGCTCCTTTGCCGATAAATACCACCTTGCCGTTGAACAGCTCGCCAAAGACAACCCCGGCGGCGGGCTGAATGGCTTTGAGCAGGAATGGAACCTGCTCGACGAGCAACTGCGCCCGCTACGCACCGTGGGCGCCGGACCCGCCGAACACTCCTTTGTGGACTATCTGCGCGCCGAGTGCATTCCGCCCTGGCTGGCGCAGTTCAGCCAGTTGGAAGTCTTTCACTGGATGGTGGAATGGGCCACGCGCCCGTACTTCACCCCGCGCGGCGCCATTTACGAAGCGCGCCTCATGGAAGCCGCCCTCATCAACGCCCTGCACCGCGCAGGCGCTAACTTTGGCGAGCGCCTGCACCACTGGCACGGCAACCTGCTCTTCCTCACCGACATCGGACACACCTCCATCCCCGGCAATTGGGCCATTGCCAAACGCCGCTACCTGGAAAAATGCGTGGACCTGTACGGCGACACCCTGGCCACGGCCGGCATCCACAGCAACCTCTCACTGCCAGAACCCATGCTGGCCTGGGACTTCATGCACCAGCCCACCCGCAACGGCCAATTCGACGAGTACAAATCCGAGTTTTACATCACCGCCGCGCGGTTGCTGCGCGCCTTTGCCAGCCTGTTCATTGCCACCGCCGCCTCCACGCCCATGCAAGCCCAGGTGCGTAACGGGCGCGCCATTGTTGCCCTTACCGAATTCGACTCCGTCCGCAACCTCACCTTTCCCAACCCGCCGGCCATAGACCTGCCCGACCTGTACCGTTCGTACAACGACTACCTGCAAATTTCCTACGACTTGGTGCGGCGCGGCGTGCGCTTTGGCAACAACAACTGGACGCCCGTGCGCGCCCGCTCGTTCGCCGAACCCGTCGAACGGCTCATCTCCACCACCAGCGACCAACTCACCGCACTCTACACCCGCGGCCTGTATTCCGTGGGTGAGGCCACACCCGCCGAAGAGATGGCGCTGCAAATTGAAAAGCAAAACCTTATGGCGCGCATCAACCTGCCTATGGGGCGCGTGGAAGTGCGCGTGGATGACGGCGGCCACGCACTGGATGTGGACATCGCCAACCTAACGCTCAAGCACCTGCTGCTGCTGCGCATCTACGCCGACCCCACCTTTGCGCGCGCCTTCCGTTACGACAGGGAAGACATCACCCGCGCCCGCGCCAACGAAGCCCTGGCCGCGCGCCACAGCCTGCGCGCCGAAATTGAAAACCCGCTCACCGGCAAACCCATTGGCATGCGCGACTTCTTGAAATGGACGCTGAACGAAGTGCGCCCCTTGGCCGAAGCCCTGCGCCTGTGGGATGACCTAAGCCCGCTGGTCGAAATGTCCGCAGGCGGGCGCAACACCGCCGAAAAGATTCGCGCGCGCCTGCACATGGAACTGGGCGAAAACGACGAAGTGCCGCTTAGCCTGCTCAAAGAATTGCACTTTGAGCGTGAGGCGCAAGTGAAAGCGAATGCCGAGCGCATCACCGCCGAGCACGGCACGCTGGGCAGCCCGGAAGCCTCCAAACTGTCCGAATTCATCCAGCGCGCGCGTGAAGCCGCCCGGCAGGTTCCCAACTCCCCCATCCAATTCCGCGCCCGGGCGCAAACCACAATTGAAGTGGCTTACCCCAACAAGACCGCCGAAGTGCTGGACCTGGCCCAGCAGCTCATTCGCATTCCCAGCGTCACCGCCTGCCCCAACGAGCGCCACGACGAAGTGCATCGCGCCGGCAGCCTGGTGTACGACTACCTGACCAGCGCCGGGCTGGAGGTGAAATACTTCGACGGCAAATACCCCGCCGTATATGCCACCTTCCCCAACGCCAAAGCGCCCAACCCCATCCTGCTCACCGGCCACTTTGACGTGGTGGAGCCCGAACCAGACGACAGTCAGTTCACCCCGCGCATCGAAGGCGACTACCTGCACGGGCGCGGCGCGGCAGACATGAAAACGGTGGTGGCTACTTACCTGATCTGGATGAAAGACACCCTGAAGGCCGGAAAGCCCTACCCCAACATTGCCCTGATGCTGGTGGGCAACGAAGAGAACGGCGAAGCCGAAACCTGGGGCACGCCGCATGTGCTCAAGGCATTGGGCGACCACATGGGTCGCCCTTACACGCCATCCCTGTTCATTGCAGGCGAGCGCACCGGCGAAAAAGGCAGCGAGCTGTTCGGCGAAATTTGCGTGGAGAATCGCGGCGTGATGCGCTTTGATATCATTGCGCGCGGGGCAAAGGCACACAGCGGCGTGGCCGGCAGCGGCGACCTGAGCGAAAAGCTGATCGCCGCCCGCAGCGCGCTAAACGACATTTTCGCAAAGCACCTCACGCTTAAAGCCGCCGATGGCTGGCAGTCGCAGGCCAAGTTCCCGTTCATCAGCGTGGGCACACCGGGCGTGTATAACGTCACCGCCGCCGAGGGGGTGCTGGGCGTCGAGATCCGCCCCATTCCGCAGGATGATGTCGAGGGACTGAAATCAAAGGTTGAACAGTACTGCGCCGAAAACGGGCTGGAAGCGCGTTTCTCGGTGATGGAAAACGGCGTGGCTTGCAGCCCCAATAACCCGGCGTTGAAAGCGCTCATCGAAGCGGTACGGCAGGCATCGGGTGGCGCGGAGCCGAAGATCGGCAAAAAGCTGCCAGGCACCAGCGCGCGCTTTGCTCCGGGTGGGCAGGCCGTGGTATGGGGTCAGTCCGGCGTGGGTCCGCACGCAAAGAATGAGGCGCACTACATCCCCAGCATCCAGCCCTACTACGATGCGCTGAACGCACTGGCGAAGTTGTGGAAGTAAAAGCAGGGTGAGACGTTACGCAGTCCCGCCCTGCTTTTTATGGAAAACACCCAAAATTCACCCAATTTATCCCTCGCTCCTTTTTCAAAGGCCATGCCGATGTTTTGGGCAACTTTTTGAGAAGCAATATACCTTTTGCATAAGCTAGATTTTGCTCAAACCGAGCCAAAACGCGAAAGAAACAAATGAACGAATTTTGCGAATATTCAGAAGTAATTCGGGGCATTTGTACATTCGCGCAATTCGCAACAAAAGAGAGAGCCGAAACCGGCCAGCACAACTAGCAGGGTATAATCAGCCGCGTGAAATTTACAACCCTCTTTTTCGACTTAGACGATACGATTTACCCGGCTTCCACCGGGTTGTGGCACGCCATCAAAGAGCGCATGAACATTTACATGCGTGAGAAATTGGGCTTTGCGCCAGAAGAGATCCCCGCGCTGCGCGACCGGCTCTTCCAAACCTACGGCACCACCCTGCGCGGGCTGGAGAATGAATACGAGGTGGACACGCAGGATTTCCTGGCCTTCGTCCACGACCTGCCGCTGCGCGACTACCTGCGCCCCGACCCCAGCCTTCGCCGGGTGTTGCGCGGGCTGCCGCAGCGCAAGCTTATCTTCACCAATGCCGATGCCGCCCACGCCCGGCGCGTGATGGATGTGGTGGGCGTGAGCGATTGCTTCGACGGCATCGTGGATGTGAACACCGTCGCCCCCTACTGCAAACCCATGCCCGAGTCATTCGACATCGCCCGGTCCATTGCCGGTGAACCAGCCAGCGCGCGATGCGTACTGATCGACGACATCGGCCGCACCACGCAAGCCGCCATGGAGACTGGCATGTTCAGCATCCTGTTCGGGCGCGGGAATGCAGACGGGCACGCCCACGCCGGGCTGACCGACTGGCGCGACCTGCCAGGCCTGATCCGCATACGCGAAAACCTGCTTAACACCTGCGAGGGGTAATCTCATGAATACCGACAACGTCTGGATTGTGATCGTTCTGCTGGTGGTCATCCTGGTCGGTTCCAATGTCATCATGTTCGGCATCGTGCGCGGCTGGAGCGGCGGTAAAGGCAACTGGTTCAAAAACACCACAGACAAATTCACCCAGCCCTGGAGCAAGGAAGACAAGGACTGGAACGAACTCTCGAAACGGGTGCGCGACCTGAAAAAAGAGCGAGACTCTGAATCCAGGGAGTAGTACATGATTTTTCTGGTCATTGCCTCTGGCAGGATAACGTTTTTCTTACACGCTTCATACGTAAGTTAAACCAACGATTCATTATTTTTTAATCCCGCTATGTTAATCTTTACAAAGACATAGAAGACCGCGTAAATGCCAATGGAGGCTATGTGAAAAAGTTTATAAAATACAGTCTGATCGTCTTTACAGCACTGCTATTACTGGCCGGTTCTTTCTCGGGTGGCTTCATTGTAGGGCACCTGATGCCCTCAACTGATCGCGCTGCCAGCCCCCTGCCCATGCTGCCAGGCATTTCACCCACCACCCCGCCAGAATCGACAGGCACACCTGCCGACCTGCAAACCCTGTTCGCCCCGTTCTGGGAGACGTGGGATATCATCCACGCCCAGTACGTCACTCAGCCGGTGGATGATGTTGCCCTGGTGCGCGGCGCCATCCGTGGCATGCTCGAAACGCTCGAATTCGGGCGCAACTATTACGCCACACCCGAGGAATACGCCAAATCACAGGAAATCCTCAATGGACAAGATTACACCGGCATAGGAGCCTGGGTCTCGGTAGACGAAGATTACCTGACCATCATCAGCCCCATCAAAGGCTCGCCCGCCGAGGCGGCTGGACTGCAGCCCAATGACCAGATCATTGCCATTGACGGCGAAGATATGACCGGTGTGGACCCCGAAGCGGCCCGACAGAAAGTGCTCGGCCCGGCTGGCACCGATGTCATCCTCACCATTGCGCGCAAAAATGCCGAACCGTTCGATGTCACCATCACCCGCGCCCAGATCCAGATCAAACTGGTGGAATATGAAATGCTGGAGAACGATATCGCCTATGTGCGCCTCAACACCTTTGGCGATACCGCCTCGCAAGAGCTGCGCGATGCGCTGAATGAGCTGCTCAAGAACAACCCGAAAGGGCTGATATTCGACCTGCGCAATAACGGCGGTGGTTTCCTGAACCAGGCCGTGGATGTAGCCAGCGAATTCCTGCCGGGCAGGCAGGTGGTTGTACTCGAAAAGTATGGCGATGGCACCGAGGAAACGGATCAATCCAGCGGGCACGGAATTGCCACCGAAATCCCCCTGGTTGTCCTGGTCAATGAAGGCTCTGCTTCCGCCTCCGAGATCGTGGCCGGCGCCATCCAGGATTACGGCCGCGCCCAACTGGTCGGCGTGACCACCTTTGGCAAGGGATCGGTGCAAATCCTCACCCCGCTCAGCAACGATCAGGGCGTCATCAGCATCACCATCGCGGCCTGGCTCACCCCCAACGGGCGCACCATCGAAGGCACCGGACTAACCCCCGACATTGTCATAGAAATCACCGATGCAGATACTGCCGCCGACCGTGACCCACAACTTGAAAAAGCCATTGAACTGCTGAAGTAAAACTTGCCAAAAACTTACGCGTAAATTTAAAAAGGCAAAAAGGAAAGGAGACTGCCATGTTTTTCTTCGACCCCATGTACCTGCTGTTCATGATCCCCGCATTCATCCTGATGGGTGTCACCAGTTGGTATGTCAAACACAATTACAACAAATGGCGCCAGGTGCGCTCCCTGAGCGGCATAAGCGGCGCCGATGCGGCTCAGCGACTGATGGGCATCGGTGGGATGTACGGCGTGAGCATCGAAGGCATCGCCGGTGAAATGACCGATCACTACGACCCGCAGCACAAAGTTTTGCGGCTGTCACGCGAAGTGGCCTATGGCAATTCGGTGGCTGCGCTGGCCATTGCCGCGCACGAACTGGGACACGCCCAGCAGGACGCCGAAGGTTACTTCCCGCTGCGCCTGCGCGGCGCGCTGGTACCGGCCGTCAACATCGGCTCAAACCTCGGTTGGATCTTGATCATGATCGGCTTGTTCATTGGCGCAACCGGAATTGCCTGGCTGGGTGTATTTGCCTTCTCGGCAGGCGCATTGTTCGCCCTGGCCACCCTGCCAGTGGAGTTCGACGCCTCGGCCCGCGCCAAGCGCCTGCTGGCCGAAACCGGCATCATCCGCACACAGGAAGAGCAAAACGGCGTCAATGCCGTACTCAACGCCGCAGCCCTCACCTATGTCGCCGCGCTGGTCACCGCCGTGCTGCAACTGCTCTACTACGTCAGCCTCATCTCTGGGTTCGGCCGCAGCCGCGAGTAAATCCCACATCCGCAACGGGGCAAGGGCGCATCACCCTTGCCCCGTTTTCTTTTACAGGTAAACATGACTCAACAAACCCCCGCCCTGATCTTTGTGTACAACGCCAACAGCGGGTTGCTCAACGGCGCGCTGGACTTGCTGCACAAGACTTTTTCCCCGCACACCTACGCCTGCAACCTGTGCGCCATCACTTACAACACCCTGGGCATGCGCCGGGACTGGCGCGATTTTGTGAACGGACTGCCCTACCCGGTTCACTTCCTGCATCGCGACGAGCTACTGGCCCGCTTCGGCAAACCAGATCATCCCCTGCCGGCCGCCTTCCTGCACACCCCGGCCGGTCTGCAGCTTTTCGTCAGCACTGATGAAATGAACAGCTGCCATACCCTCGATGACCTCATGCGCCTGGTGCGCAAGCAATTGCCCACAACCTGAGCGCCGCTGAAGTCCTGTATAATCCTCCCGATGCGCAAATTCCTCTTCATTGCACTGCTGTTCCTGACCATCGGGTTTGTATCGCTCAGCTTTTCCGAACTGGAAAATATCCTCGTAACGCTCGGCAATAGCAACCTGTGGTTCATCCTGCTGGCAATGGTGGTCCAACTGGGGTGGATTTACAACCAGGCCCTGTGTTACAAATCCCTTTATCGCGCATTGGGGCTCCAGGAATCATCGCGCCGACTGGCGCTGCTATCCACAGCCAGCAACTTCATCAACATTGTTGCGCCCAGCGGCGGGGTGGGCGGCATGGCGCTTTTTCTCGAGGATGCCGCACGCCGCGCACACCCGCGCGGGCGTGTGGCCGCGGCAACGGCCCTGTTCCTGCTACTCGACTACGCCGCCTTCCTGGTGGTGCTCACACTCGGGCTGGCAGTGCTCTCGCGTCGCAACGAACTGGACGCCGGTGAAATATCGGCCTCGGTGCTCATGTTTGGGCTGGCCACCGGGTTTGGCATCATCATCTATGTGGGTTCGCGGTCTGGCGAACAGTTGGGGCAATTGCTCACCTGGGGCGCGCGCGTGGTCAATGCGGCGCTGCGCCCGTTCATCAAGCGCGATCACCTGCAAGAGCACCGCGCGCACACCTTTGCCGCCGAAATCGCGGAAGGGCTTTCGGTGTTGCATGGCAGCCCCAAAAAACTCGGCATCCCTTTCCTGCACGCCCTCATTGGCAAGACCCTGCACATCCTTGTACTCATGCTTACTTTCATCAACTTTGGGGTGGCGTTTTCAACCGGCACACTCATCGCCGGATTTTCCATCGCCTACCTGTTCCTGATCATTTCGCCGACCCCATCGGGCGTGGGCATTGTGGAAGGAATGCTGCCGGTCGTTCTCACCACACTGCGCATCGCCTGGGATCAGGCCGTCATCTCCACCCTGGCCTTTCGCGCCATCACCTTCTGGTTCCCGCTTGCGCTTGGCGGGCCGGCCCTGCGCCTGCTGCAGCACAATCCCATCCCCAACCCCGTAGAAAGACAATCATGATCGATTTCACCCCCCACCTCCCTGCCATGCTCGACCTGCTCGGGCAACTGGTCGAGACCGAGTCGCCTTCACACGACAAAGCCGCCGTGGACCGCGTCGGTGCAATTGTTGCCGCCGAAGCCCACCGCCTGGGCGCCGATGTCGAGGTCATTCCCAACGTTCAAACTGGCGACCATATCATCGCCAAATTCCCCCCCCACCTTGCGGGGAGAGGGGCGGGGGTGGAGGGGAAAAAACCCATCCTGACCCTGTGCCACATGGACACGGTCTTCCCGCTCGGCACGCTGGCCAACATGCCCTTTTACAGCCGGGACGACAAGACCTACGGCCCCGGCGTGCTGGATATGAAAGGCGGCATCGTCATCACCCTGTTCGCCATTGCCGCGCTCAAAGAGTCGGGGCAGCTCACGCGCCCCATCACCTGCCTGTTCACTTCGGATGAAGAGATTGGCAGCGGCACATCCCGGGCGCACATCGAGCGGCTGGCGCGCGACGCCGAACTGGTGCTGGTGCTCGAATCGGGACTGGTGGATGGTTCACTCAAGACCTGGCGCAAGGGCGTGGGCGATTTCGTGGTGCGCGTCAAAGGGCGGGCGGCCCATTCGGGTGGTGAACACGAAAAAGGGCGCAACGCCATCGAAGAGATGGCCCACCAGGTGATCGCCATCCAAAAGTTAACGGATTACAGCAAAGGGACGACCGTGAACGTGGGTGTTATCCATGGAGGCATTGCCGAAAACGTGGTGCCCGATTCGGTCGAGGCGCGCGGCGACATCCGCATCCTCATCCCCGAAGAAGCTGAACGCATCCTGGCGGCGCTTAAAGCGCTCAAGCCGGTCACGCCAGACACTTCGGTGGAGGTGAGCGGTGAATTGAACCGCCCGCCCATGCCCAACGACGCCCTCATGCAGGCGACCTTTGCGCGCGCCAAAACGATTGCCGCGGCCATCGGCATGGACCTGAAAGCCGGCAGCTCGGGCGGCGGCTCGGATGCCAACTTCGTGGCCCCACTGGGCGTGCCCGTGCTCGACGGGTTGGGCACCATTGGCGCAGATTATCACTCGGAGCGCGAATGGATCTTCACTAATAGCCTCGCGGAACGCGCCGCGCTGGCAGCCGCCCTGATGCGCGCCTGGTAATAGTGGGTGCGTCGCACCAAATGGATGGGAGACGCATTGTTTTGCGGTAAAAATCCTGGAGATGAGCGTTATTCACCCAAAATGGTGCGACGCACTACAAATTTTAGAGGCGAATGGTTGCACTTTGAAAAAAATGGCCGTATAGTAAAGTGGCACGTCGGTTTCGGCGTGCCACTTGCTTTTTGAATGAGGAGAATGCATGCAAACTGAAACCAAACGCCCGCAAGGTATGGCCGCCTTCATCGTCGTCTGGATTGGGCAACTCATCTCCGTGCTGGCATCCAGCATGAGCCACTTTGCGCTCACCCTGTGGATGTACGAGAAGACCGAGAGCGCCACCGCCATGGGGCTGATGCAGGTATTTTTCATCACGCCATTCCTCATCATGTCCGTCCCGGCGGGCGTGATGGTTGACCGACACAACCGCAAACTGATGATGATGGTCAGCGACCTGGCGGCCATCCTGGCCACCGGGATGATCTTGGTGCTCTATGCGACCGGTCGGCTCGAGTTTTGGCATCTTTACATATCCGCTGTGCTGAATGGCATTGGCAACACCTTCCAATGGCCGGCCTATTCGGCGGCCATCAGCACCATGGTGCCCAAGGAACAGCTCGGGCGCGCCAATGGGCTGATGTCGCTCATGGATGCCGGCCCGGGCGTGCTGGCGCCCATCCTGGCGGGAGCGCTCTACCCCTTCATCGGGCTGACCGGGCTGCTGGCCATCGATGTGGTCACCTTTTTCTTCGCCATCGGCGCACTGGCCTTCGTGGTCATCCCGCAACCGCCCCGAACCACAGAAGGTGCGCAAGCCAGCGGCGGCATGCTCAAAGAAGCCTGGGCAGGGTTCCAGTACATTTTTTCGCGCCCCAGCCTGCTGGGGCTGCAAATGGTTTTCTTCTTTGGCAACCTGTTCAGCGGCATGGCTTTTACCCTGCTGGCGCCCATGGTGCTGGCCCGCACCGAGCAAAACAGCCTCATCTTTGGGTCGGTGCAGACCATTGGCGCAGTGGGCGGCATTTTGGGCGGCATCACCATGAGCATATGGAGCGGGCTCAAGCGCCGCCAGTTCGGCGTCATCTTCGGCTGGATGCTGGAAGGCATTTTCTTTGTCATTCTGCTGGGGCTCGGACGTGGGTTGGTGGTCTGGGGCATTGCCCAAGTAATCGGCGGCTTCCTCGGCGCGCTCATCAACACCTCCAACCAGGCTTTCTGGCAGTCCAAGGTTGCGCCAGACCTGCAGGGGCGCGTTTTCTCGGCCCGCCGCCTAATCGCATGGTTCACCCAGCCGGTCGCGCCCATCATTGCCGGCACACTGGCAGACTATGCGCTGGAACCATCCATGCGGGCCAATGGCGCCCTGGCCCCCACGTTTGGCTGGCTGGTCGGCACGGGGCCCGGCGCAGGTATGGCGCTGCTGATAGTCTTTAGCGGCGCGCTGATCGTGCTGGTGGGCATCACCGCCTACTTCATCCCGGCCATCCGCAACGCCGACCAAATGCTCCCTGACCACGACCAGATCGCCCGCACTGAGGCAGCCACAAACTGACGTATAATGTCGCTCATGCGCGCCGCCACTTACGCCGCCAACCTCATCAAACTCGCCCGGCAAGACCGGCACTTGCACCCCGGCCTGGTCATCTACTACGTTACCGGGCAGTGCAACCTCAACTGCGCCTACTGCGAAGATTTCGGCGCGCGCCGCAACTCCGCCAGCGACAAACCCCTGCCACTGGAGCAGGCCGGGCAAATCCTGCGTGTTATCCGCAGCGGGTGCGACGCGCTCTTCCTGACCGGCGGCGAACCACTCACCCACCCCGAGATCGATGCCCTCGTCACCTACGCCAAACGCGAACTCAAATTCCGCGAGCTGACCCTCATCACCAACGGGATGCTGCTCCCGCAGCACGAGACCGCGCTCCGGGCCGTAGACCGTTTGATCGTCTCGCTCGACTCAACCGACCCCGCGCCCTGGTCGCAGACCATCGGCGTACCCCCCACCTCGGCAGAAACCATCCTGCACAACGTGGAAACCTATGCTTGCCGCCAACGCGAGTTCGGCTACCAGATGGTACTCAACAGCGTGCTCTCGCCAGAAACCCTGCCCGGTGCCCGGGCCGTGCTCGATTTTTGTGTCAGGAGCAAAGCGCTCGTCTCATTCTCGCCCCAGTCCGTCAACAACTGGCCGCGCTACGAACTGACCGTCTCTCCCGAATATAGCCAGTTCATCGAGAGCCTCATCGCGCTCAAAAAACAGGGCGCGCCCATCCTCGGCTCCGAGGCCTACCTGCGCACCCTGGCCGCCTTCCAGCCCTACGACTGCTACCCCACCCTGGTGCCGCGCATCTACCCCAATGGCGACCTGGCCTACCCGTGCCGCCCGCTCGAAAAAGCGGATAACGGGCAGGGCGGCCGCCCGGTCAACCTGCTCAACGTCACCTCATGGGACAAAGCCTGGCAGGCCGCCTGCGCCGCCTTCGGGCAGCCGCCGCGCACCTGCCACAGCTGCTTCCAGCAGTGCTACGCCGAGCCATCGCTCATGCAGTCCCAGCCGCTCAGCCTGCTGTGGGAATCCATTCGCTACCCCGCCAGCCGCAAAGGAAACCTGACCACCTATGCCCCGGGATAATTACGACACGCTCATCATCGGCGGCGGCGTAGCCGGGCTGACGGCCGCCCTGCACCTGGTCGAGCGCGGCCTGAGACCGCTCATCCTGGAAGCCGACCCGGCCCACATTGGCGGGCGGCTTTCGGGCAAAAGCGAAATCGAGATCAACGGCTCGCGCTTCCCGCTCGAGCATGGCGTGCACGGCATCTGGTCGCCGTACCGCAACCTGCAAGCCATGCTGGCCCGCCACAACATGCGCCCGGTCTTTGTGCCCGCCCAGGAAGAACTGTGGATCTACCGCGACATCGGCGGGGTG
Organism: Anaerolineales bacterium; assembly: GCA_034433165.1. Taxonomy (GTDB): domain Bacteria; phylum Chloroflexota; class Anaerolineae; order Anaerolineales; family Villigracilaceae; genus DAOUAP01. The sequence continues at coordinate 29,682 of DAOUAP010000059.1, forward strand.
CGCAGCGCCCCGGTCGGCAGCGCCATCCGCCACAGCCTGTTCCCCGCGCCCCTGCACTACCTGCAACTCTTCCTGCGCCCGCGCTTCCTGCTCACCATAGACATCCGCGACTGGCTGCGCCTGCTGCACGTCTGGTCGGTGCTCATCATGGCCGTAGGCGTCGACCCGTTTGCCGAAGACCAACCGCTCGAAGGGCTCATGCTCGGCGACAGCATCCGCAAATGGTCGCCCGCGCTGCGCTCCTTCTTCATCGGGCTGGCGCGCAACGGCCTCTCGACCCACGCCAATGAAATCCCTCTGGCTGGCTTCCTGGCCTTCCTGCGCTTCTACACCGTGTTGCGCCGCGACGCCTGGGCCTTTTCCTACCTGCCCAACGGCGGCGGCGCCGATGTATGCGACCCGCTGGCAGACAAGATCACAGCCCTGGGCGGCGAAGCCCGCATGGGGGTGAGGGTGATCCGGCTGGAGAAAGATGGGGACGCCTGGGCCGCCCGGGCAGAGGTGGACGGACAGGGCGTCCGATTCCGCGCCAATCACATCATCCTCGCCACCGACTCCCCGGCTGCTGAAACCATTATCAAGAGCAGCTTCCCCGCTGAATCCGACAAACTCACCTTCCCGCGCGGGCTGGCCAACGCGGTCATCCGCCTGTGGTTCAACCGCAAACCCCGCCCCGGTCCCGAGGGTGGCATCTTCACCGGCGATTTCATCCTGCATAATTTTTTCTGGCTGGAGCGCATCTACGCCCCCTACCGTAAGTGGAGCAAGGAAACCGGCGGATCGTGCATCGAGGTGCATATCTACGGCCCGCCAGAGGTGCTGGCCCAGCCCGATGCCCTGCTGCTGACTCACGCCATCATGGATTTTTATACCGCCTACCCCGAAATGCGCGGGCGCCTCATTGGCCAACACCTGCAGCGCAACCCGTCTACGCACACCCTGCCCTCGCTGGGGCCGCGCGGCACGCACCTGGGCATCGAAACGCCCTGGCCCGGGCTGTTCTGCGCTGGCGACTGGGTGCGCGACCCGATCCCGTCCTTTTTCCTGGAGCGAGCCTGCGCAACGGGCATCAAGGCGGCCAATGCGGTGCTCGAAGCGCAGGGGTTGGAGTCTTGGCCGCTGGTGCACTACCTGCCGCCCGAACCATTTGCCGCCTGGGTCGAGCACCTGATGCAGCGCGGGCGCGGGAACATTCGCGCACGCAAGGCCGGGCAAAAGGGATAAATTTCCCCTGGGTATGCTATAGTAAAGTAGTTCAATAAGGAGGCATGATGAGTACCACATTATTGATTGCCATGTTTGTTTTGTTCGTGCTTGGACTGCTGATCGTGGGCGCCATCCTGTACTTTAGCACCCGCAAACTGGGATCGACCCCACCCGATGCCAACAAGCCCGACTGGCTGCGCGCCGCCGCGGAGGAGGTGGCTGCCCCTGCCCCCCTGCCCGATGGCAGCCCGGAACGCATCGCCTCACCCGTGGCCGAAGCCATCGAAGCCCTGCTGCAAGATGTGTTGGCCAGCTACCCGGAACTTTCTGGCTACAAGATTGACCTGGGCAGCGCGCCCGATGGCGGGCTGGAGATCTGGGTCAATGGCGAAAAGTTCGATGGGATCGATGCGCTGAAAGATGAAAAACTGAAGCAGGTCTTTCGCGAGGTGATCGAAGCGTTCAACAAGTAAAGCGCGTCCATCATGTCCACCCTGCCGCTCATCCTCCCGCTGGCGTCGTGGATCGTCTAATCATCCACTGAACGGGGAAAACCGCGGTGACCCAATTTACACCGCGACTGGTCTTCAGCCTCATCCCCGCCCTGTTTTTGTCAGTCGCTGCCTGAATGGCGTCTTGCTCCGGTTTTACAGAACAAAATTTCGCAAAACCCATTGACACAGAACACTTGTTCGTGTTATCATCAAGAACAAATGAGCGAAAAAGCATGTTATTTGCACCATGCACCAGTTCAGGAGTATTAGAAATGATGATGGCACGAAAACCCAAAGGATTAAGTGATCGACACAAGAGAGTGCTGGAATACCTGGCCAAACACCAGGCTGAACATGGCTACCCCCCCAGCATCCGGGAAATTGGCAATGCGACTGGGATCTCCTCCACATCAGTGGTTAACTATTACATGGAACAGCTCAAAGATATGGGCTACATTTCGCGTGAAGATGGGATTTCACGCGGCACCCGGCTGTCCGACCGAGCCAGGCAAGAGCCCCAGATCCTGCAAATCCTCAAACAGGCTGCCGGAGACTTCCAGGACATGCTGGATGAGGCATTGCGTATTCCCATCCTGGGACGTATCGTTGCCAGCGCTCCAGTGCCCGTACCCGGTTCAGATTTTTCGTACTTTAGCGGTGAGAGTGTCGAAATTGCCCGCACCATGCTCCCTGCCAGGGAGTCCAGCGATTTGTTCGCCTTGCAGGTCCAGGGCGACTCAATGATCGATGCCATGGTTAATGATGGCGATATTGTTATTCTAAAACAGACCGAAGAGGCTAAGAATGGCGACATGGTCGCTGTCTGGCTCCCAGACCGAGACGAAACCACATTGAAGTATTTCTTCAAAGAAAAAGACCGCTATCGCCTCCAGCCTGCCAACCCAACCATGGATCCAATTTACATCGACCGTTCCCACCGCCTTGAAATAAAGGGACGGGTGGTCATGGTCGTCAGGCAGTTCAAACAATAGCCCCCGCAGCTCCGTTTTTGGAGTCACTTTTTCAGTAACAAACAACAACAGGGCGGCCAGTGGCCGCCCTGTTGTCTTTCAAAAAAACACGAAACGACTAGGCAACCTGGATGGCAGCGCCAGCTTCTTCGAGCTTCTTCTTGGCATCCATCGCGGCATCCTTGCCCACGCCGGTTAGCACTTTGCCGCCAATGGTTTCGGCCATGGTCTTGGCTTCGCCCAGCCCCAGGCTGGTGAGCTGGCGGATGACCTTGATGACTTCGATCTTCTTGGGGCCGGTATCCTTGATGATCACGTCGAACTCGGTCTGTTCTTCGACCGGCTCAGCAGCGGCGGCAGGCGCAGCGCCCATGGCAGCCATGGCCACAGGAGCAGCAGCAGAAACGCCCCACTTGGCTTCGAGGGCTTTGACAAGTTCAGCGGCTTCAAGAACCGAGAGTTGGCTCAGTTCTTCAACCAGTTTTTCGAGATTAGCAGCCATTGTTTAGTAACTCCTTACTTGAACAGGGAAATTTTGTTGGTATTGACGCGCAACATATTGCCGGTTACGCAGCGGCAGGTGCAGATTGATCGACATACGCCTTGAGCACAGAAGCGATCTGGCGGGCAGGTTCAGCCACAGTGCGCACGAGCTTGCTAGCCGGGGCCTGTAAGACACCAAGCAACTGAGCACGTACCACTGGCAGGGGCGGCAGTTCAGCCAGCGCCTTCACCTGGTTCTTGTCCAGTACTGCTTGCTCCATTACACCGCCTTTAACCTTGACGAATTCCAGGTTTTTGGTGGCTTCATTCAGGGCTTTGGCAGTGGCAGCCACATCGCTGAATGCAAATGTGGCGGCAGTGCTGTTTTCAAACAAGCTATCGGGAACATTGATGCCCGCATCCACAAAGGCCCGTTTGGCCAGAGTATTTTTGAGCACATGAAATTCACCGCCGGTCTCGCGCACTTTGGCACGAATGGCATCCATGTCTTTCATTGTCGCGTTGGTGTACTCGACCAATATCACCACCTGGCTCTTGCTGAACCATTCGGTATACTGGCTGAGCATCTCTTCTTTACGCTGCTTTGAAATAGCCAAGTTGTGTTTACCTCCTTTCTTAAAAAGTCTTTGCCTGATACCACCAGGCAAAGACTTAATCCCACAACGGGACGACCTGAAACAGGCCGGGAAAGTTTCCTTCGTCTTCACCTGGGCAGGAAATTAAGCCCGTGTCACCACAAGGCGCCCACCGTCTTCGGCGAAGTATCAGTTTGGTTAATCGGATGTTATCCGCTCACCTCAAGAGATTGAGCCGTTGTCGGGTCAACTTTGATTCCAGGTCCCATGGTAGCGGCAATGGTGATGCGCCGAATGTAGTTGCCCTTGGCGCCCGATGGACGCGCCTTTCGAATGGCATCCATCAATGCTGTAAAGTTCTCGAACAGCTTCTGGGCATCAAAGGATGCCTTCCCAATCGGCACATGAATGTTGGCTGTTTTGTCGAGGCGGAACTCAACACGGCCAGCCTTCGCTTCATCAATGGCGCGGGGCAGGTCATCAGGTGAAACCACTGTCCCGGCTTTGGGGTTGGGCATCAGACCGCGGGGGCCCAGGATGCGTCCCAGGCGACCGACTTTGCCCATCATATCCGGGGTGGCAATCGCCACATCGAAATCAGTCATACCAGCCTGGACCTTGCCCAGGGACTCATCATCATCAGCCACAAAATCGGCACCGGCCGCGCGGGCAGCAGCAGCACCATCACCCTGGGCAAAGATGAGCACACGCACCGTTTTGCCCAATCCGTTGGGCAGTACGACCACATCGCGCACCTGTTGGTCAGCCTGACGCGGGTCAAGCCCCATGCGCAGGTGGACTTCCACCGTGGCGTCAAATTTTGTGAATGCAGTTTCTTTTGCCAGCTCAACAGCCTCGCGCGGTTCATAGTTTTTATCAAGATCCACTTTCGCAAGTGCTGCCAGGTATTTTTTTCCGTGTTTAGCCATGGTTTCCTCCGTGGTACAAGCGGGCTTTCAAATAGCCCTCCCACAAAAAATTAATCGATAACCGTAATGCCCATGCTACGGGCGGTGCCTTCAATTTGGCGCATCGCGCCTTCAACATCAATGGCATTCAGGTCTTTCATCTTGACTTCGGCAATTTCCCGAATCTGCGCCCGGGTTACTTTACCGACTTTATCCTTATTAGGCGTCGAAGAACCTTTGTCGATACCAGCCGCTTTGCGCAATAATACTGGGGCCGGAGAGGTCTTAAGCAAGAATGTGAACGAGCCGTCCGTGTAAATAGTGATTTCAGCAGGCAACACCTCTCCCGTTCGGTTCGATGTACGGGCATTGTATTCCTTACAGAACGCCATAATGTTAATGCCATGCCCTGCCAACGCCGGACCAACGGGCGGCGCTGGGTTGGCTTTACCTGCGGTTAATTGGAGACGCACTACTGCTTTAAGTTTCTTTGCCATTCCTTATTTACTCCTTTGTGGTTATAGCGGGTGAAATCGGGTCACCCTCCCACGCGACAGGCGGGGTGGCCTGTTACGCTTTTTCCACTTGCAAAAAGTCCAGTTCCACGGGCGTTTCACGCCCAAAAAAACTGACCATAACACGCACCTTGGTGCGATCCATATCGATCTCCGAAACTGTACCACGGAAATCGTTGAATGGGCCGTCCACAATGCGCACTTTTTCACCAACTTTGAAGGTCACCTTGATGGTGGGCGCTTCGGCTTCCATGCGCTTGATAATCTGGTTCACTTCCTCAGGGCGCAGGGGGGTGGGCGCAGTGCCCATGCCAACAAAGCCGGTAACACCGGGGGTGTTGCGTACCACATACCAAGACTCTTCCGACATGACCATATTGACAAGCACATAGCCCGGGAAGATGTGGCGTTCCACGGTGCGCTTTTTCCCATCCCGGACTTCAATTTCTTCCTGGGTAGGGACAACCACATCAAAGATCTTGTTCTTCATGCCCATCGTTTCAATGCGTTGTTCCAGATTGTGGCGCACCTTGTTTTCATAACCAGAATAACAATGGACCACATACCATGCCGCTTGGTTTTCCGCGATCTCCTGATCACCTTCAGGTCCAGCAGACTCAGATGGCTCACTTACTGAATCCGAAGGCTGCGAAGCGTCATCGAAACGCTCCACTTCTGGTTCGATACCTTCAAACTCACGTTCTTCTGACATCAGTCCGCCTCTCTAAAGACAGGGGCTAGCGCAATCCCATGACGATTTGCATTACATAAGCAGCCCCGGCATCAACAAGCCCGAGAAAAATGCTCATGACAAGCAACACCAACAAGACCACACCGGTCAGGTTACGGGCTTCCGGCCAGGTCGGCCAATTGACCTTACGCAATTCACCAACTGTCTCACGGAAGAAGCGCGTAATGGCATTGGGCTTTTGTTCTTTAACAATTTTCTTTTCGGCGCGCACCACAGGTTTTTTCGTTTCTTTTTCGGGCTGCGCAACCACTTTGTTCGATTTCTTGTCGGCCAAGTCGAACTCCTTCGCTTGTATTTGAAGGCTAAAACGCCGCCTCACTCTAACCATCACGGAGAGGACGGCGTTGCTTTCCAGGCAGGCCAGGCAGGATTTGAACCCACAACCGCTCGTTTTGGAGACGAGAGCTCTACCAGTTGAGCTACTGGCCTGGGCAAAACTGGGGGGGGAGGTTTTCCCCGCCCCAGCGCATACTACTTCGTTTCGCGGTGCGCCGTGTGCTTTCGACAGCGCGGACAAAACTTGTTCAGTTCCATGCGGCCCGGGTCGTTGCGGCGATTCTTTTCTGTGGTGTAGTTACGCTCTTTACACTCGTTGCACTGCAACGTGATCACCGGGCGGATATCTTTCTTCTTAGAGGCCATTACTCACTTACCTTGCTTACTACTCGATGATCTTGGTGACGACGCCGGCGCCCACCGTCAGACCACCCTCGCGGATGGCAAACTTAGAGCCCACTTCCAACGCCACTTTCACGATCAGTTCCACCGTCAGGT
>DAOUAP010000060.1:0-85705 GCA_034433165.1 Anaerolineales bacterium
AGCGACAGCGAGAAATCTTCCCACATGTGCGCAAGATTTCTCCCCGCTACGCGGCTCGAAATGACAAGTAAAAGCGAAAAATTATCGTTCGGTCATTTTGTCCGGTAGAGAAACCGCAAATTGGCATCCAGTTGGCAATATCTTATGAATTGGAGAGCTGGAACCGCTAAAGTGGAGATGGTGCGGGGGCGATGACTGACTTGTTCCCCGTTATGTGCGCTGCTTGTAGATCATTATAAGGATTGTGAAAAAGAAAGCAAGCATGACCATTGGCTGATTACCAGTCATGCTTGCTTTCCTTATCCTATTAATTTTATTCAGGTGTCCCCGGCGCGGGTCGAACGCGCAACCACCAGATTCGAAGTCTGTTACTCTATCCATTGAGCTACGGGGACAGATAGAATTCTGCGCGGCGAATTATAACGCAATTCTGCATGGGCTTGCGAAGCGCCTCAATTGCTCTTAAAATCATCCTACCCCAAAGTGGAGATGCAACATGGTAAATGTTCAGGCTTTTGGTGAGCGATTGGTGGCCAACCTTGAAAAAGTGGTGCTTGGTAAACGTCCTCAACTCGAACTGGTAACGGTGGGGCTTTTGTGCCAGGGACACGTGCTTATCGAAGATGTGCCCGGCGTTGGCAAAACTATTTTGGCGCGCGCCCTGGCACGTTCGCTGGGCTGTTCATTTAACCGGCTTCAGTTTACGCCAGATATGCTTCCCAGTGATGTTACAGGCGTTTCCATATTTAATCAGGAAAAAGCCGTTTTTGAATTTCGCCCCGGCCCCATCATTGGCCAGGTGGTTTTGGCCGACGAAATCAACCGCGCTACACCCAAGACGCAGGCCGCCCTGCTCGAGGCAATGGAAGAACGCCAGGTGACTGTGGATGGCGTCACCCACCCGCTGCCGCGACCGTTTATCGTGCTGGCCACCCAAAACCCCATCGAATATGAGGGCACCTTCCCGCTCCCCGAAGCCCAGCTTGACCGTTTCCTGCTGCGGTTGCGCATCGGCTACCCCGGCGCACTGGATGAGATGAGCATCCTCGAGGAGCAAAGGATCCGTCACCCGATCGAAACCATTACAACGGTGTGTTCTGCGCAGGATGTGTTGGATGCAGCCGAAGCTGTGAAGTTGGTTTATGTTTCTGGGGCGCTCAAACGTTATATTGTTGACCTTGTCACCTGCACGCGTGATAATGGCGATGTATACTTGGGAGCCAGCCCGCGTGGCTCGCTTGGACTGTATCGCGCCGCACAAGCCCGTGCCGCCATGGTGGGGCGCGATTACGCCCTGCCTGACGATGTAAAAACCCTGGCCGTTCCGTTGCTGGCCCACCGGCTCATTGTCGGCCCGGCCGCACGCTTGCGCGAACTGACTGCTGAACATGTGGTGCAGGCGATTGTTCAGTCCTTGCCTGTGCCCGATGAAGCATTTCAGTCAACACGCACGTAGCGCGGGCGAAGTTTTTTCCTCTTAGGGACTGCTTCCAACCTCCCGGCGCTTTATCTCAGCGCACCAGACCCGTAAAATGGAGATGTTCGATGCCTTCAGTACACACCCTCGACCTGAACTTTATGGGCCGCCAGCACACCATTGCTGCTTACGCCATCTCGCACAGTGATGGGGTGGTGCTGGTCGAGAGCGGGCCGGGCTCCACGCTGAAGGCGCTGGCGGCTGGACTGGCCACGCTCGGCTACACACTGGGCGACGTGACCCATGTGCTGCTGACCCATATTCACCTCGACCATGCCGGGGCGGCCGGGGCGCTGGCCCGCGCCGGGGCAACGATCTATGTTCACCCGGTGGGCGCGCCGCACTTGCTCAACCCCGACAAATTGCTCGCCTCGGCCGCGCGCATCTACGGCGACCGGATGGACACCCTGTGGGGGCAATTCCTGCCGGTGCCACCGGAAAAACTGGTCATTGCCCAGGACCGGCAGGAGATCGCCATTGGCGGGCTGCGCTTCGTGCCGCTCAACACGCCTGGTCATGCCGAGCATCATTTTGCGTATATCCATGAAGATGTGTGCTTCAGTGGGGATATGGGCGGGGTGCGCATCCCGGGCTACCATTACCTGCGTGTGCCCATGCCGCCGCCCGAACTGCACATTCTGCGCTGGCGCGAGAGTGTGCGCACCCTGCGCGCGGCCGGGTTTAGGCGCATTGCTCCTACGCACTTTGGCATTTTCGACGATGCAAACTGGCAGCTCAACTCCCTCGAGTCTGTGCTGGCTGAGACCGAGCGCTGGCTGGAGCAGGTGATGCCCGCCGAACCGAGTGTGGAGGCGCTGCGGACGCAGTTTACCGCCTGGATGGAAGAACAAGCCCGGGTGGTAGGTCTTTCTGCGGAGGACCTTTCAGCGTATGCGCTGGCCAATCCGCTGGGCATGTCGGCCGACGGGTTGCAGCGCTACTGGAAGAAAGCGCGGATGGCGCAATAGGTTGTGGATAACGGTGGGCGGCCCGGGTTGGCCGCCCCTTCATTTGTCAAATTGAGTACAATTATCATGCGCGGGCGGTGATTTTTATAAACCCCCGTTGTGATAGAATTCACAAAAAAAGGAGCGCTGAATGCAAAAAGATTTTCTTCATATCACTGATTTTTCTCCGGCTGAGATCCAGGGTTTCCTGGACCTGGCTGTTCACCTGAAGAAGGAGTACATGGGCGGCGGCAACCCGCCTTTGTTCAAGGGCAAGGTGCTGGCCATGGTCTTTCAGAAGCCCAGCCTGCGCACGCGTGTTTCGTTCGATATGGCCATGCGCCACATGGGCGGCGATGCGCTTTATCTTTCTCCGGCCGAGATTGGGCTGGGCAAGCGCGAATCGATTGCGGATGTGGCCCGTGTGCTGGCCGGGTACGTGGATGCGTTGATGGCGCGCGTTTTTGACCACGCGCACGTGGTGGAGCTGGCCAAGTGGTCGAGCATCCCGGTCATCAACGGCCTCAGCGAGTACAACCATCCCTGCCAGGGCATGGCGGATGCGCTGACCATTCAGGAGAAATTTGGCAAGGCCAAGGGGCTGAATGTGACCTATGTGGGCGACGGCAATAATGTGGCTGTTTCGCTCATGCATGTCAGCGCCAAACTGGGCTGGAATTTTACCAGCGCCACGCCCGAAGGGTACGAAATCCGCCCGGACGCGGTGGAACTGGCTCAGAAGATCGGCGCGGAGACCGGCTCGAAGCTTACCTTCCTGCGCGACCCGCATGCGGCGGTGAAAGGCGCGCATGTAATCTACACCGATACCTGGACCAGCATGGGGCAGGAGGAAGAGACCGCCAAGCGCGAGAAGGTTTTCCCGCCATACCAGGTGAACGCCCAACTGGTGCGCGAAGCTGATAAAGATGTGATCGTGATGCACTGCCTGCCGGCGCATCGCAACCACGAACTGACCGATGAAGTTGCGGATGGCCCGCACTCAGCCATCTTCCCGCAGGCGCATAACCGCCTGCACGCGCAAAAGGCCATCCTGGCGCGTATTTTTGGCGTTGCGTAATACTCCCCTCCCTGTCCCTCCCCCATTTTCATAAAAACGGGGGAGGGCTGGGTAAGGGTCCATGCCTCTCGACTGCGTGGCGCTCGGGGCAAAATCATTTTAGTAAAGGTGAAAAGGAAATGAACACGCAGGAATATATTCAACTCGAAGAACAGTATGGCGCGCACAATTATCACCCGCTCGATGTGGTCATCGAACGGGCGGAAGGGGTGTGGGTGGTCGATGTGGAAGGTAGGAAATATCTTGACTGCCTTTCATCCTACTCCGCGGTCAACCAGGGGCATGTGCATCCGCGCATTTTGCAAGCCCTGCTCGACCAGGCCAAAAGGGTCACGCTCACGTCACGCGCCTTTCGCAACGACCAACTGCCGCTGATGTACAAGGAACTCTCGGAGTTCAGCGGTTACGAAATGTCGCTGCCGATGAACAGCGGCGCTGAGGCCGTCGAGACGGCCATCAAACTGGCCCGCAAGTGGGCATACCGCGTCAAGGGTGTGCCGCGCTACGAAGCTGAGATCATTATGGTTGAAGGCAATTTCCACGGGCGCACTACCACCATCATTTCATTCTCCACAGAGCCGCTCTACAAGGAAGATTTTGGCCCCTTCACGCCGGGCTTCAAGATCGTGCCTTACGGCGATGCCGAAGCGCTCGAGGCGGCCATCACGCCCAATACGGCGGCAATTTCCATCGAGCCGATCCAGGGCGAGGCAGGTGTGGTGGTTCCCCCGGCCGGTTATCTGGAGAAGGTGGCGGCCATTTGTAAAAAGCATAATGTGCTCTTCATCGCAGATGAGATCCAGACCGGGCTGTGCCGCACCGGCAAGCGCTTTGCGCACCAGCATGAGAACGTGCGCCCGGACATGGTCATCGTTGGCAAGGCGCTTTCGGGCGGGTTTTACCCTGTCTCGGCCGTCCTGGCAGACAAGCCGCTGCTCGGCCTCTTCAAGCCGGGTGAGCATGGTTCCACGTTTGGCGGCAACCCGCTGGCCGCGGCTGTGGCCCGTGCCTCGCTGGCCGTGCTAAAAGATGAAAAGCTGGACGAACGGGCCGCGGAATTGGGCACCTACTTTATGGAACAGTTAGCCGAAATTCCCAGCCCGCACGTAAAAGAAGTGCGCGGACGGGGTCTGCTGATCGGCGTCGAACTTAAGCCCGAGGCCGGCGGCGCGCGCCGTTTTTGTGTGGAACTACAAAAGCGCGGCATTTTGGCCAAGGAAACGCATGACCATGTCATTCGTTTTGCGCCGCCGCTGGTGATCGACAGGGAGACCATCGATTGGGCCCTGCCGGCCATCCGTGATGTGTTGAATATGGCATAAAAGAACGGTTACTTCGACAGCGGGGGCGCGGCTCCCGCTGTCGTATGTTGATCAAGGAGGTCTTATGTATATTGGCGTACCCAAAGAAAGACGTCCGTTCGAGTACCGTGTGGGATTACCCCCGGCGGGCATCGAAATCCTGGTGGATCACGGGCACAGTGTTTTTGTGGAACATGGAGCCGGCATGGGGGCTGGCTTCAGCGACCAGGAATATGAAGCCGCCGGTGCGCGGCTGGTTTACTCTTCGCATGAGGTTTTTGGGCGGGCCGACCTGATCTGCAAGATTGCGCGCCCATTGCAGGAAGAGATCGACTGGATGCAAGCCGGGACCACGTTGCTGGGTTACCTGCACTTGGCGTCGACCCGCCAGGACCGAATCGATGCCATGCTCCAGAAACAGATCACGGCTATCGCATACGAGCAGATCCAACTGCCAGATGGATCGCTGCCCGTGCTGCGCCCGCTCAGCCAGATTGGCGGCCTGATGACCTCCCAGATTGCGGCCCGTTTTTTACAGAATAACTTTGGCGGCAAGGGAATTTTGCTGGGCGGCATTGCCGGTGTCCCCCCTGCCGAGGTGGTTATTCTGGGCGCTGGCACAGCAGGAATCAATGCCGCCAAATCTTTCCTTGGCTTGGGGGCGCATGTCACCCTGCTCGACCGCAGCATGGACGCCTTACAGCGCGTTGCTGATACCATCCCGCTGGCGGTGACCATGATTGCCTCGAAGCGCAATATCGACCGGGCCTGTCATTTTGCAGACGTGGTGGTGGGGGCCATCCTCGTGCCGGGCGGCCGCACCCCGGTTATCGTGCCGCGTGAAACGCTGCGGGCCATGAAGCCGCGCTCGTTGGTCATTGACCTGAGCATTGACCAGGGTGGTTGCTTCGAAACATCACGCCCTACCATGCATGACCGCCCGACCTTTGTGGAAGAGGGCATCACTCACTATTGTGTGCCCAATATTCCTGGTGTGGTTGGGCGCACTGCCACGCACGCGTTCATCAATGCTGCCATGCTATACATTTTGGAAATTGCGCGCGGCGTGGAAACCGCCATTGAGAACAACCCGGCGATTGCCGCATCTGTCAATACTTACAACGGGCAAATGATGAATTTGCAACGCATTTCCTCGGCAGGAGGCGACGATGGGCTGGAATGACATCTATCAATCGCGCGTTACGACCGCCGACGAAGCCATCAAGTCCATCAAGTCCAATTCGCGCCTGTTCCTGACCGGTAACGTCTCGGTGCCCAAAACACTGTTGGCTGCGCTGGTGAAACGCGCCCCAGAACTGGAGAATGTGGAAATCTGCCAGGCCCTGACGGTTGGCCCGGCTGATTATGTCAACCCGGACATGCAGGGCCACTTGCGCGTCAATACCATGTTCATCAGCCACAATGTGCGCAAAGCTGTGCATGAAGGGCGCGTGGACTTCACACCAGTGTTGCTTTCGGAATTCACCCTGCTATTCAAGAACGGTTACTTGCCGTTGGATGCCGCCCTCATTCACGTTTCACCGCCCGATGAACATGGCTTCTGTTCGCTGGGCGTCGAGGTCGGTTTGACCAAAACCCCGGCTGAAAGCGCCAAAATGATCATCGCCGAAGTTAACGAAAAGATGCCGCGCACCCTCGGTGATTCATTCATCCATGTCAGCCGTCTGACACACATTGTACCGGTCAGCTATCCCATTGTCGAAATGTCGATGGCTGAAGAGAGCGATAGCGAAGTGGTGGAACGCATCGCCGGATACATCGCAGAGTTGATCCCGGATGGCGCAACCATGCAAATGGGTATTGGCGCCATTCCCGATGCTGTGCTCAAATACCTGTTCAACAAGCGCGATCTGGGAATCCACACCGAATTATTTTCGGAGGGAGTCATTGACCTGGTGGATGCCGGTGTGCTGACGAATGCGCGCAAGACGATCCACCCGGGAAAGATCGTGGCTGGCTTCATCCTGGGCACCAAACGCTTGTACAACTGGGTGGATGACAATCCGCTCATCGAGTTCCACCGTACCGAGTATGTCAACGATCCCTTCATCATTGCCCAAAATGATCGCATGGTGGCCATCAACTCTGCCATCGAAGTGGACCTGACCGGGCAGGTGTGCGCCGACAGTATTGGGCCGCGGTTGTACAGCGGTGTGGGCGGACAGTTGGATTTCATCTACGGCGCATCACGCTCGAAAGGCGGCGTTCCAATCATTGCCATACCCAGCACCTCCACGCTGCGCGACGGCACGGTGCTTAGCAAGATTGCCCCCATGCTCAAGCAGGGCGCAGGGGTGGTTACCAGCCGCAATCACGTGCGCTATGTGGTTACCGAATATGGCGTGGCAGCCTTGTATGGCAAAACCATCCGCCAGCGTGCGCAAGCCCTGATCAGTATTGCCCACCCCGAGTTCCGGGCTGACCTGGAAAAACAAGCCCGCGCGCTCAACTACATCTAGCGCAGCAATTACATCGTTACAATGCAAATCCTGGCGCAAGTGCAGTCTGGCTTGTTGAAGGGTGCCATTGACAATGACAAGGCGCTATCGGGGGCAACGCCCCCGATAGGCTTGTAACGAACAAGAGTGAACATCAGGAAGTGATTTATGGACAGAAAAGCCAAGATTGTTGCCACAATTGGGCCTTCAAGTGACAGCGAGGAAGTGTTGGAGGCGCTTATCCATGCCGGTATGAATGTTGCGCGACTTAATTTCTCGCATGGCACCCATCAGGATCATGCCCGCCGAATCGAGCGCATTAGGCGAGTTGCCAATCGCTTGGGGAGGTCGGTGGGCATTTTGCAAGACTTGCAAGGCCCTAAGATCCGGGTTGGCAACCTGGCAGAACCGCTTCAACTCAAGCCAGAGCAGGTGGTTATTCTCTTTGCGCAGACAGCTGATGTGCCGGGTGGCGTGGATGCGTGTATCCCGGTCGATTTTCCCGAGTTGTTCGAATCTGTGCACCCCGGCGACCGCTTGCTGCTGGATGACGGACGCCTGGCGTTGAGCGTGATTTCTATAAAAGAGCAGACTCTGCGGGCGCGCGTGGTGGTTGGGGGAACGCTCACCGCGCACAAAGGCATCAACCTGCCCGGAGTGCGGCTTCGTATTCCGGGGTTTACCGACAAAGATGAACAGGACCTGGCTTTTGGATTGGAATATGGGGTAGATGCGGTGGCCGTCTCGTTTGTGCGCAGCGTGGCCGATGTCATTACGGTGCGGCACGCCATGAAGCGCATTGCCAAAAACCGGCGCCGCCCCATCCTGATTGCAAAACTGGAAAAACCAGAGGCGCTCGATGAGCTCGAAGAAATTTTGGATGCGGTGGATGGCGTGATGGTTGCCCGTGGCGACCTGGGTGTGGAAATGCCCCCGGAGCGCGTACCTGTGCTTCAAAAGAAGATTATCCAGAGCGCCAACGCCCAGGCCAAGCTGGTCATCACGGCCACGCAAATGCTCGAGTCGATGATTCACAATCCGCTGCCAACCCGCGCCGAAGCCTCTGATGTAGCCAATGCGATCTTCGATGGCACAGATGCGGTCATGCTATCGGCGGAAACAGCCAGCGGCGAATACCCGGTGGAAGCAGTTAAATTAATGGATCGTATCGTGCGTGAGGCGGAGTCGCATTACCTGGAATGGGGCTCTGCCCAACTGGCGATTGCGCTGGGTGACAGCGATGCCGCTTCGATGGCGCATGCGGCCGCCGCCCTGGCCCACGATCGGGATGTGTCGAGTGTGGCGGTGTTCACTACCAAGGGACGCACGGCTTTTCTGATGTCCAAAGTGAGACCCAATGCGCCCATCCTGGCTTTTACCCCAGACCCAATCACTTTCACCCGCCTGCCTTTTATGTGGGGTGTGGACCCGCAGCTGGTTCCTTTTGCCGACACGCTGGAAGAGATGATCGAGCATGTGGACCAGGCCCTGGCCGAAACTGGCGCGGTTCAGCCCGGGCAGCAGGTGGTGCTGGTGTGTGGTTTCCCGGTTGGGGCCATGCGCACACCCAATATGGCGCTGCTTCACACGGTGGGCGAATAAACTTATCGATCTGAATTTGCGATCAGCAGTCCCGCCCCGATCAACACGCCGCCCAATAAAAAGAGCGGCGTGATTGTTTCTCCCAGGAACAGCCATCCAAGCAATGTTCCCACCACCGGTTGGGCAAAAAATGTCAAAGATGCCACACCGGCTGGCAGCTCGGCAAAGGCGTAATTCCACAAGTACATTGCCAGTGCGGTCGAAATAATTCCCAGGAACAGGATTCCGCCAATAATGCCGGGGGTAATTGTTCCCATTCCCTGGGTGCTAATTTCCCACCAGCCCGATGGCAGGCTGATCGGCAGGCCGCCCAGCAGCATGATGGCCGTCCCCACCGCCAGGTTGCTGTTTTGGCTCACTTTGCGCACCAGTACCGAGTACAGCGCCCAGGTCAATGCGGCAGCCAGCAGGCTGAGATTGCCCCAAAACAAGGTTGAATCCAGTTGCACAGTACGCGGGTCGATCACGACAACGACGCCCAGTGAGGCAATCGCCAGGGAAAGCAAGCGGCGCGGTGTAATGCGCTCACGCAGCAATAGCGCCGCAAAAAGCAACACAAAAGCGGGTGTGGCCGAAGTAACCAGTGCGCCGTTTGAGGCAGTGCTCAGCTTGGTGCCCACGAATTGGAATCCAAGCGAGATGCCATACCCCACCAGTCCGACCCAGAATGCAGCCCCAAAAAAGCCGGCAGAGTTTTTACTGACCGGGTTCTCTTGCCGGGCGGAAAGCAGAAATCGCTTTTGCCACAATATGACCAGCCCGAGCGTCACACTGCCCAGCACCAGGCGGCTGGACAGAAGGGCAAATGGTGGGATCACTTCCAGCACCACCTTGCTGACCACGTACATGCCGCCCCAAATGGATGCGGCCGCAAGACCGGCAAAAAGACCGGCCATTGGACGTTTGTGCATGTTTTTATTCCCAGTCTTCGGGGGTGTAGCGCCGGGTGCGCTTGATGAGACCCCGGCGTTTCTTTGCGCCTACCCGGGCGGCCTTGGCGGTGCTGCCCGGGCGGGTGGGGCGGCGCGTTTTAGGGGTGACCTGCGCCTTCTCGATCAACGCGGCCAGGCGGCGGGTGGCTTCGAGGCGGTTTTGTTCCTGGGTGCGGAAGTTCTTCGCCTCGATGTGGATCACGCCCTCCTGGGTCGCGCGCCCCCCGGCCAGTTTGATCAGGCGCGTTTTCACCTCCGCCGCCAGGGATGGGGAGCGGGCCGCATCGAAGCGCAGTTGGACGGCCGTGGCGACCTTGTTCACATTCTGCCCGCCGGGCCCGCTGGCGCGGATGTATTCATATACCAGTTCGTTTTCCTCCAGGTGAACTCCTGGCGCGATTTCGATCATGCAAGCGATTAAACCACAAAAAAAGAAACCTGCCGCCCCGAAAGACGGCAGGTTTTGGCGCGTAGCGGGCAGGGTTAGAACATCAACGCGTTGATTTTTTGAATGGTATCTGGCGCGGGGCGCAGGTCTTTTTCGGCCAAGCGGTTGAGCGGTGTTTCGACCAGGTTGTGCAGCTCGGTCAGGGCGGGCTTGCTGGGGTCAACGTAGATGATGCCGGTCAGCAACCAGTTGTTCTCCTGGGCCTCTTCGAGTACGCGCATGGCCTGGATGCGGTTGGTTGGGTCGTAATCCTTGTCCAGATTTTTGAGTACGATGGCCGAGCCGTCGTGCAGCTTCACCTCACGGATTTCGCCGTCCACCATATCGGCCTCGAGCATGATCTCGGGCTTGGGCGGCACGAACGATATGCTGCTGCCACCTGCCTCGGAAGCCTGGTGGAATGAGATGTCGTGCAAGGGCTCTTCCTTGTTTTTGCCGAAGTCGTAGGAGTAGTACGTGTTTTCCTGGTTGTTGAAGGTTACGCACGGGCTGATGATGTCCAGCACGGCGATTCCGCGGTGGGCCATGGCGGCCTTGAGCACTTCTTTAACCTGCCTGGCGTTTCCGGCAAACAGGCGTGCTACGAAGGTTGCGCGTGAGGCCATCGCCTCCTGGCAAATGTCAACCGGCAGGTACAGGTTGGTGCCTTGCTTTTTTAACTCCAAACCCATGTCGGCAGTGGCAGAGAATTGCCCTTTGGTCAGACCATACACGCCATTGTTTTCGACGATGTAGACCATGTTGACGTTGCGGCGCATTACATGCTTGAACTGACCCATGCCAATGCTGGCGCTGTCGCCATCGCCCGAAACGCCCAGCCCGCGCAGTCGGTAATCTGCAAACAGGGCGCCGGTAGCCAGAGAGGGCATGCGCCCGTGCAGGCCGTTGAAGCCAAACGAGCGGTTGAGGAAGTAGGTTGGGCTTTTGCTGGAGCAGCCAATGCCGGAGAACTTGACGATGTTTTCCGGAACGATGTTCATGTCATAGCAAACCTGCACGATCTGATTGGCAATGGAGTTATGTCCGCAGCCCACGCACAGGGTGCTGGGTGCGCCTTGGTATTCTTTTTTCGACAGTCCAACCGCATTTACTTGTTGTGCCGGTGCACCGGCCATGGGTAAGGGAGTGCTCATGTTAATTTTCCTCCTGGGTTAGGATTGCGTTGGAGAGGTATTTTGCGGTAAGCGGTAAGCCATCATTGTAAGCAAGGGAGTACAGTTTTGTGGCCATGGCAGGATTGTCAACCATCAGTATTTCATGCAGGTGTCCATCACGGTTCATTTCAACAACATAGATTCGGTCGTGGGCGCGGATGAACTCGGTGACGGCTTCGGTGGCAGGCAGGGCGCGCAGTCGCAGGTAATCAGTTTTCACGCCTTGCGCAGCCAGCATGTGGCGGGCTTCTTCGATGGCTGGTTCTGTCGAGCCGAAGGCGATGATGCCGATCTCGGCTTTATCCATACTGTGAATGACAGGTGCGGGCAGGTATTCTTTGGCGGTTTCGTATTTTTTCTTGACGCGGTCGAGCACACGTACCCAGGTAGCCGAATCTTCGGTGTAGCGGGCCTGTTCGTCGTGGCCGGTGCCGCGGGTGAAGTAGGCACTAAGCGGGTGTTTGTTGCCCGGGAAGGTACGATACGGGATGCCGTCGCCATCAACATCGCGGTAGCGGCCCCAGTCGCCTTTGATTTTTTCCAAGTCTTCCTCCCACAATACCTTGCCGCGGTCCATGGGGGTGTCGGGGTATTTGAAAGGCTCGGTCATCCACTGGTTCATGCCGAAGTCCAGGTCGCTCATGACCAGCACCGGCGTCTGGATGCGCTCGGCCAGGTCGAAGGCCCGCCAGCCAAATTCGAAACACTCGTTAACCGAACCAGGCAGCAGCACAATGTGGTTGGTGTCGCCGTGCCCCATGTGGGCGGCAAAACCCAGGTCGCCCTGCGAGGTGCGGGTGGGAAGGCCGGTGCTCGGGCCCATGCGCTGCACATCCCAGATCACCACCGGCACTTCGGCGTAGTAGGCCAGCCCGTAGAATTCGGTCATCAGGCTCAGCCCGGGCCCGCTGGTGCTGGTCATCGAGCGCAGGCCGGCCCACCCGGCGCCAATGCTCATGCCCAGGGCGGCCAGTTCATCTTCCGCCTGGATGATGGCGTAGGTCTCTTTGCCATCCGCGGTTTTGCGCAGGGTGGGGATGTAGTCGATGATGCCTTCGGCCAGGCTGGAGGCCGGGGTGATGGGGTACCAGCCCACGAACTGCACACCGCCGTAGATGGAACCCAGCGCGGCGGCGGTGTTGCCGTCGGCCATGATCATGCCCGCGGTTTTGTCCATGGGTTCCAGGTAATAGGGATCGCTCTTGGTCAGGTTGGCGGCGGCCCATTCTGAGCCAGCTTTGATCATGCTCATGTTGAGGGCGATCGGGCGTTCCTTATTCTTGAAGTGGAAGCGGATGGCTTGTTCGATGGTGTTGATGTCGATGCCGATCATCTGCGCCAGGATGCCCACGTAGGCCATGTTTCCAACCAGGTCGCGCAGGTTGGCGGTGATTTCGGGGTTGCTCTTGACCAGTTGTTTGATGGGCATGGGATACACCGCAATATCTGTGCGGTTGACGGGCAGTTTGATGTCATCTGCATAGAAGAATGCGCCGCCGGGGGCTACGCTTTCCAGGTCTTTCAGGAACGAATTGGGGTTGATGGCGATGACAATTTCGCGTTCGTCGCGGCGGGCGGTGAAACCGTCTTTGTTGGCGCGAATGGTGTACCAGGTGGGCAGGCCCTGAATGTTGCTGGGGAACAGGTTCTTGCCAGAAACGGGAATGCCCATCTTGAAGATGGCGCGCAGGATGGTGTTATTGGCGGTTGAACTGCCAGACCCATTAATGGTGCCGACGGTGATGGAAAAGTCATTGATGATGCGTTCGCTCATAGTCTCCTCAGCTTTCGAAAAAATTTATACATCCGGGCGTTGGTCGAGCAGGTCCGAAAGCATGTCGGTATGCTCAACCAGCGACCGGTAACCTTCATCGTAATTGCCGTTGCAAATTGCTTCGGTCATGGATTGGTGGTAGGTCCACACACTGCGCAGGTAGTTGTAGTCGGTAAAGAAGTTAAGCCCAATGGCTTCGTAGGCTTCCCAATAAGCCTCAAGAATGGCCGTGACAAAGGGGTTTTCTAACCGCGAGTAGATGCAAAGATGGAACTGCTTGTGTTCATCATGCGGAATCTGAATGGGGCGCCCGTCCAGCTTGTTCCAGGCGCGCTCCATCAGTGTGCGCAGTTTGTCGTGGTCTTCGGGGGTCAGCGCTTTTACTGCTTCATGCCAGTAGGCTGACTCGACATGTTTGCGCAGGTCGGCATACAGTTGGAAGTGTTTTTGGTCGAGCGCCATGGCATACCCAAGGCTTTGCCGCACGGCCGGGAGGAAATTGTACGGCAGGCGGCGGATGCCGGTGCGCGGTTTGACCTCCACCAACCCCAGGGCGCGTGCCACTTCCAGTTGTTCGCGCAAGCTCGCCACGCTCAACCCGAGTTCGGCGCTCAGGTCTGAAAGGCGCGGCAAACCCTGGGTTTCAGCCTGTTCGTGGCTGGCCAGGTAGCGCATGAATTCGGATAAGGATTCGCTGTTGGGGTGTTCGCGGAGCATGATCGCAGATTGGGTTACTTGATTAATCGGATGAATACGATTAATCGCAATTATAGTCTGATTGCGACCTGCGTCAAGATGAATATGAGCGCGGGCTAATCTGCGGCGGCAATATCGGCAATTTCGCCGCCGCAAACCGCCAGCAGCATGTGGGCATCGATTTCCAGGGTACGATCGTTGCGCCCGGTGCCACAATAAACGACATCCAGGATAGTCGCGCGGGTATCAAACAGCACGCGGGTGTTTTCGCAGGTTGGAAATGGGGCAACCCCGCCAAGGGGGTAGCCCAGTTCAGATTCCACCTGCTCTGGCGGCAGGCTCGCCAGGCGCGTGCGATTGATTCCCAGGTGTGCGGCCAGCTTCTTGTAATCCACCCGGTCGCGCCCGCGCACGGCTGCAAGCACCCACGGCCCATCTTTGACACGAAAAGCAATGGTTTTGAGCAGGTGCGCAGGTGGGAAATCCAGGTAATCCGCCGCGTCCTTGAAAGTGACGGACGCGGCGTGGGCATGGATACGGTGGGGCATGCCGCTGCGCTCCAACGTATCTAAAATGCGGTCGAAGGCGCTGACAGGATGCCCTGGCATGGGTTATTGTGAGAGCAAATCGACAGCAGCCTGGGCCATCAGTGCGGCTGCCTGGGGCAAGGCGGTTTCGTCCACGTCGAATTTCGGGTGGTGATGCGAGTAGCTCAGCCCGCGCTCCGGGTTGGCTGAGCCGACGAAGAAAAACGCGCCAGGCGCCTGCTTGAGGAAGAAGGCGAAATCTTCCGAGCCCATGGTGGCCATATTGCCGGAATCAATGTGATGTCCGGGCAAAATTTTCCCGGCGGCCTGCCGCACCACAGCGGTGACTGAGGCTTCATTGATCACTGCCGGGGCAGTGTGGAAGAATTGCACCTCGGCGCGGCAGCCCATGGATTGGGCCACGCCGCTGGCAATCTCCTCAAAACGGCGCAGGGTTTTTTCGCGCACTTCGGGCCTGAAGGTGCGAATGGTGCCGGTCATTTCCGCCGTCTGCGGGATGACGTTGAAAGCGTGCCCGCCGTGGAACGTGGTGACGCTGACCACGGCCGTATCGATGGGCGCGACATTGCGCGCGACGATGGTTTGCAGTGCGCCGACGATCTGCGCCCCGGCCACAATCGGATCGACCGTGGTATGCGGCATGGCGCCGTGCCCGCCCTTGCCGGTCAGGGTCAGTTTGAACTCATCGGCCCCGGCCATGTATGGACCCTCGGCGATGCCCAGCCAGCCCAGTGGTTTGTCATTCCACAGGTGTAAGCCGAGCACATAATCCACTTTTGGCCCGTCCATTACACCATCTTTCAGCATGCCTTCGGCGCCGCCCATGCCTTCTTCGGCGGGCTGGAAAACCAGTTTGACCGAGCCGGGCAGCTGGTCTTTGACCTTGTTGAGCATGCGGGCCACGGTCAGCAGGATGGCGGTGTGGCCATCGTGCCCGCAGGCATGCATCACGCCCGGGTTCTGCGAGGCATACTCCGCGCCGGTATCTTCGGTGATGGGCAGGGCGTCCATATCGGCCCGCAGCATGAGCACGGGGCCGGGCTTGCCGCCTTCGATCATGGCGACCACGCCGGTTTTGCCAACACCTGTAGAAACTTCCAGCCCAAGGGATTGCAGCTCTTTGGCCACGATTCCCGCCGTGCGCACTTCCTGGAAGCCCAGTTCCGGGTGCATGTGAAAATCGCGGCGCATGGATTGCGTATAATCGAACAAAGATTCAGCTTCTTTCAAAAAGTCGAGCATGGTCATCGCTCCTGTCATTTGAGTTTGATAAGGTGGAAACGTTCTTCGTAGCGCGGGTTTTCGAGGCTGCTGTCTTCGGTGTGGCGGGCGCGGATGCGCTCTTCGAGCTTAGCGGGGTCTCCAATCTGGCTGGCGTGTTCCTTGATGGCGCGGATCTTGGTCTCCCACAGGTCGGTCACGTCGAGGGTGACGTTGACGTTGAGCGCATTGGGAATGGAGACCCAAACTTCGCGCGGGGCCCAGGGTTCAAGTCCCTCGTTATCGAGCAGGTCGCGGAAGTAGTGCGGGTTGCCGGCCGCCGGGAAGACAGCATCCAGCACCACCTGGCCCGTGTAGCGGTGATCGGGGTGGTTGATTCCGTAGGTGGCGCTCGGGTAAAGGTTTTGCGGGTCGCAGGTGACGAGCACATCTGGTTGGAACTGCCGGATGATGCGGGTGATAGATTTGCGTAGTTCCATGCCTGGCAGAATGTGTCCGTCGCTCTCGTCCAAAAAGTAAACCTTGCGCGCGCCAATCACCTTGGCCGCGGCTTTTTGCTCGGACCGACGGGTAGCGCACAACTCGCCGGGTTTGACGTCCGGGTCGCTGGCGCCTTTGTCGCCGCAAGTCAACAAGATGTAGTCGATTTCGTGACCGTCCTGAGCCCAGCGGGCCAGGGTTGCACCGCAAAAAAATTCCGGGTCATCCGGGTGTGCCAGGATGACCAGGATTTTTTGTTTTTCAGGCCAGGCGCCAGGGGTTTCCTTGTCGCTCATTCTTTCAACCAGTCCGGTTCTTCGTCATCACCCTGTGGCGCGTTGGTTGCCGGGGTGGTTTTTTTCTTGTCCTTGCCACAGTCACAACCACCGTTCTCGTGCCGGTCGCAGGGCGCTTCAGATTTGCGGCGCAGGGCCTCTAGCTCGTCCCAGGGTTCGAGAACACCTTTGGGGTACTCTTTAACCGAGCGGTTGGTCTCGGTTTCGAAAAGCACCAGCACGGCATCGCGCATAGGGAAGATGTCGACCACCTTGCCCTCGCCATCTGGTGTGACCACGCGCTTGTTGCGCTTGGGCAGTTCCTTGCGCGCGGCCACATACTGCTCATACTCGTAGATGAGGCAGCAGCGCAGGCGGCCGCACATGCCGGTGATCTCGGTGGGGGTGAGCGAAATGCCCTGCTCTTTGGCCATCTTGATTGAGATGGGGCTGAAATCGGTCAGGAACTTGGAGCAGCAGCGCGTTTCGATACCGCAGGCGCCCATTCCGCCCAATATCTTGGCCACATCGCGCGGCCCGATCTGCCGGAAATCGACTGAGGTTTCGGGGAACTGTCTGGCCATGTCCTTGCGCAGCGATTTTAGTTCGGCTTTTTCTTCATTCTCTGCGCTAAACAGGAAGGTGAGGCGCGCGCCATCGTAGCTGTACTCGGCTGCAACGATCTTGATCCCGTCCAGCCTAATCTCTGCGGCACGCGCGCGGCAATCGATCATGGCGGCGGTCTGCTTCTGCTGCCAGTGCTGGCGTTTTACCAGGTCGGCGGGTGTGGCTTTACGCTCGATGTGTTTCCAACCGCCATCTGAAGGCGGTACCGGCTCTTTAATGAATTGGATGACTTCGCCCAGTTGGCGGCCGCGCGCGGTTTCCACCACTACGTGGTCACCAACCTGAACCTCCACGCGGCTGGCATCGAAGTGGTAGACTTTACCAACGCGTGAAAAACGGATCCCGATGATGTTCTGTGCCGCCATAAGTCGTTTTTTAGATAACGCTGATGGTGGGGGTGTCGTTGTTGCTCAATGCGGCCACACTCACGCGCGCAGCAACCTGCCCGGCGGCTTCACGCAGCCCCCTGGCTGCATCTGACTCGGGTTGGGCGATCACAATTGGTTGCCCGGTGTCACCTCCCACGCGCACCTGCGGATTCATGGGGATAGCGCCCAGGAAGGGCACCTCGTAGACATTTGCCATGGCTTCGCCGCCGCCCTGCCCAAATACATCCATTTTTGTGCCATCCGGCAGGGTAAGGTAGCTCATGTTTTCGATGACACCCAGGATGGGTACGTTGAGCGTGCGGAACATTTCCAGCCCGCGCGAGGCATCTTCGAGCGAGACTTGCTGCGGCAGGGTGACGATCACAACACCCGTCAGGGGCAGGGCCTGAGCCAGCGAGAGGGGGGCGTCACCGGTGCCGGGCGGCAAGTCGATGATAAGGTAATCCAATTCGCCCCATTCCACATCGCTGAGGAATTGGCGGATGGCGCTGTTAAGCATGGGGCCGCGCCAGATGAGCGGCTGCCCGGGTTTGACCAGGTAGCCCATCGACATGAGTTTGACCCCGTAGTTTTCGGCGGGGATAAGCCGGCTTTCCACCGGGGTTGGCATACGCGGCGCGCCCAGCATTGTAGGCAGGTTGGGTCCGTAGATGTCTGCATCCATCAGCCCGACGCGTGCCCCGCTTTGCGCCAACGCCACGGCCAGGTTGACGGCTACGGTACTTTTGCCGACACCGCCTTTGCCAGAGGCTACGGCAATCGCATTGCGGATGGGCGCGCTGACCAGCCCGCGCATGCGCCCGTCATTGGGCACATCTGAATCGAGTTTCACCTTCACGCTGGTCACACCTGGAATGGCTGCGACCGCTTCGCGGGATTCTTTTTCGATTTTGCCGCGCAGGGGACAGGCGGGTGTGGTGAGCATAACGGTAAAACTGACGACGCCGCCATCGATGGACAGGTCGCGTATCATGCCCAGGCTGACGAGGTCCTGGTGCAGTTCCGGTTCCTGGACGGTGCTGAGGGCCGCCAAAACTTTTTCGCGGTTAATGTTGGAAGTCATGGTCCTCTACCAATGTGTGGATTTTTGTTGTCGCTTTACTTGATGCAGGCATGATTATAACAAATGAAAAGATTGCAGGCGGGAAGGTTCCCACGCCTGCAACCCCGGGCCGTCTTGGTGGTGGTGCGCTATGCAGCCCCGGCCGCTTTGGCGGCCTTTGCGGCCTCCTTGGCCTTGCGGGCTTCTTCTTCACGGGCATTGTTGAGCGGGCGGATGCTGGCGTAGTATGCGGCCGGTTTCATCAGCCGGTTGAGGTCCATTAGGTTGCGGTCATACGAGGCGATCTCATAATCGTGATCCATCTTGATGGCATCGAACGGGCAATACTCGGCGCAGAATCCGCAGTTCATGCAGATATCGGCGTCGATGTAGAACTCGGCTGGCTGGGGCACCGGGCGGCCCGTGTTGGGGTCGGTGGTGCGCACGATCCAGATGCACTGCGGCGGGCAGGCCTTGGCGCAGATGCCGCATGAGGTGCAGCGGATCTCTTTCTTTCCGCCTTCGCCTTCATCGTACACCAGGAAGGGCACGAAGCGGAATTCTTCCGGCACGGGCAGTTTTTCTTCGGGGTACTGGACCGTGAACGACCCTTTCAGGTCTTTGCTGGACTTAAACGCCACCCGATCCTGTGAGTAGCGCTTGCCGATCCAGCGCAAGTCTTCGATGTACGAGTCGACGAAGCGCTTCAGGGTTACGCTGAGACCTTTGATCAAACCTTTACCGTACATTTTTCACGCTCCTAGCGGTCGAGTTCGCCGAGCACGATATCCACCATGCCCAGGATGGTCACGAAGTCTGCGATCTTGCTGCCCACGCACATCTTCTCGAGGGAGGTGATGTTGACAAACGATGGGGTGCGGATGTGGTAGCGGTAGGGGTTGCCCTTGCCGTTCGAGACCACATAGTAGCCGAGCTCGCCCTTGGGGGCTTCCACGCGCCCGTATGCTTCACCGGCGGGCACGCGGTGGGTGTACTGTGGCTTGCCTGCCAGCACCGGCCCTTCGGGGATCTGCTGGAGGGCCTGCTTGAGGATGCGCAGCGTCTGGTGGATCTCATCCATGCGCACCAGGTAGCGGTCGAGCAGGTCGCTGTTGTAGCGCACGGCCACATCGAAATCGAAGCGGTTGTAAATGCCGTAAGGTTCGGCGCGGCGGATGTCGTAGGGGATGCCCGCGGCCCGTAGGTTGGGGCCGGTGACCGAGTAGGCAATGCTGTCTTCCGGGCTCAGGTAGCCCACGCCCTTCATGCGCGAGATGAAGATTTCGTTCTCGCTCAACAGGCGGTCCATCTCTTCCACTTTGCGCGGCAGGCGGTCGAATACCAATTCCTTGATCTTCTTCATGCTGCCTTCGTCCACGTCGCGCACCACGCCGCCGAAGCGGTGATAGTTGCACATCATGCGCGACCCGGAGACGGCTTCGAAGATGTCGAGGATGAGTTCGCGTTCCTGGAAGGCGTACAGCGCCGGGGTGAAGTATGCGCCCAGGTCGTTCCACAACATGCCGAACAGGATGAGGTGGTTCTGGATGCGGCTCAGTTCTCCCATGATGACGCGCAGGTATTCGGCGCGTTCCGGCACCTGGACGCCCAGCAGTTTTTCGACGGCCAGCGCGTAGCCCCAGTTGTTGTACATCGAGTTGAAGTAATCCAGCCGGTCGGTGTAGGGCATGTTCTGCAGCCAGGTGTTGCGCTCGCCGATCTTTTCGTGGTTGCGGTGCAGGTAGCCGCACACCGGCTTGAGGCTGACCACTGTTTCGCCGTTGAGCACGGCCGTAGCGCGGAACACGCCGTGCGTGGAGGGATGCTGTGGGCCCATGTTGATCAGGATGTGGTCGGTCTTGATGCCGTCCTTGTCCTCGGTCTGGTACTCGCGTGTGGCGGCGTAGAGCAGCTCTTCGGGGTCGGTGGGCACCCATTTTTCCGGGTCGAAATCGACCGGCAGGGTGATATTATCTTTGAAGGGGTTGCGCTCTTCGGCCAGTTTGTGCTTGCCTTCCGGCCAGCGGCTCTTGAGCGGCTTGGCTTCCTCTTCGTAAAAGGCTTCCTTCCAGTCCTTGCGCAGCGGGTAGCCTTCGAAGCCTTCCCACATCAGGATGCGGCGCAGGTCGGGATGGTTATTGAAGTGCACGCCGTACAGGTCGTAGATCTCGCGCTCCTGGTACTCTGCGCCGGGCCAAATGGGCGTGACTGAGTCGATCTCGATCGGGTCCACGCGCGCAGCCTGGGTTTTGAAGACCAGCCCGGGGCCGCCGGAGGTTTTGTAGGCGTGGTAGACCACTTCCATTTTGTTCTCGGCGATGTAATCCACGCCGGTCACAGCGGAGAGCAGGTCGTAGCCCAGCTGGTCGCGTACGAAGCGGGCCAGCTCGGTCAGTTTGGCGGGTTCGACGATCCAGCCGGAATAGCCGGGGCGGGCGTCTGCCACGGCGCCGGGGAAAACGGCGGCCAGGTCAAAAGTTTCGGTGGTGGGGGTTGCCATGGGGTCCTCCTAGGCTGCCGGTTCGGCGGGGGCTTCGGCTTTGCGTGCGGCCGCTGCTTTATATTCGGCGTAACGACGCGGGTCCAGCAGGTCTGGTCCGAGCACGGGGATGGGAATTTCCACGCTGTCGGGGCCTTTCTGGTACCAACGCACGGTCTTGAGCGATTGCTTATCAATGCGCTCCTGCAGCTTGATCATGCCGGCCACCAGCGCCTGCGGGGTGGGCGGGCAGCCGGGGATGTACACATCGACCGGGACGAACTTGTCGATGCCGGCCACCACGTTGTAGCCCTCCTTGAATGGACCGCCGCCCGAAGCGCACGCGCCCATCGAGACCACGTACTTTGGCTCGGGCATCTGGTTGTACAGGCGCACGATGGAGGGCAGCATCTTCTTGGTGACGGTGCCAGCCACGATCATCACATCTGCCTGGCGCGGGCTGGGGCGCATCACTTCCATGCCGAAGCGGGCCATGTCGTAGCGCGCCGCCTGCGCCGCGATCATCTCGATGGCGCAGCAGGCCAGACCGAACATCATGGGCCACAGCGACGAGCGCCGCCCAAAATTGTAGATGCGGTCCAGCGTGGTGATGGCTACCTGCCCTTCGATGTCTTTCGGGATCTCGTAGCCGGGAGAATTGAGCGGGTTATCTGTCATGGAGTTTCTCCTCGAACCAAACCTGGTAGATTTCCTTCAAAATGCCGTCATTGGCGAGCGCCGGGTCATCGTCGAAACCATCCAGCGCAACCGTCCACGTGAAAACCTGGTTGAGCGAAACCTGCTCCAGGTCCACCTGCGGGAATTTGCGCTTTAGTTCCAGCGCAATGGCAAAAGTCGACTCCCAATTCAGGCTCATTGCCTCCATTATAGCTAAAAAGCATAATTTCACAAACAATTTACGCAAATATATATTTGCAAAAATAGGTTTGGTGACTATAATGTGACAAATGTCATGACGAACATCACCTCCCGCAAACGCGTCCTCACCTTTCTCGAGCGCAGCCAGTCTGCCACGGCAGACGAGATCGCCCGCGCCCTGCGCATCACGCCTGCCAACGCGCGCCACCACCTGTCTCAGCTGGCTGCCGATGGGCTGGTGCGCGAAACGGGCGCGCGCCTGCAATCTGGCCGCGGGCGGCCCGCCAAGATCTACCGCCTGGGCGGTGAGTCGGCTGGGGAGCATGCCGCCCCGGCGTTGGATGCCCTGCTGGGTTTTTTGGAAGATGGCGACGGAGAGCGAGACCGCGGCGATTGGGTGGAGTCTGTTGCCGGGCGGCTGACCGGCCTGGGCCTCTTGCCGCGCGGATCGCCCATCACCCGCCGCTTGTCCGCCGCCATCGACAGGTTGACCGCGCTGAAGTATCATGCCCGCTGGGAGGCCCACGCCGGCGGCCCGCGCATCATCCTGGGCAACTGCCCCTACCGCAGCATCGTGGATGCCCACCCGGCCCTATGCCGCATGGATGCGGCCCTGCTGGCCCGCCTGACCGGGCAGGGCGTGACCCAGGCCGCCAAACTGGAGCCGACCGCGCGCGGACTGCCATTTTGCCTGTTCCTGATCGAAAACTAGGAGGAGTATGAACGCACCCGATTTTCGCCGCGAACACGACCTGCTGGGTGAGCGCGATGTGCCTGCCGGCGCCTATTATGGCGTGCACACCCTGCGCGCTGTCGAGAATTTCCCCATCAGCGGCATGGCCATCAGCGCCTACCCCGGCCTGATCGCCGCGCTGGCCTGCATCAAGCAGGCGGCGGCCCAGGCCAACTGCGAGCTGGGGTTGTTGCCGGAAGAAAAAATGCGCGCCATTGTGGCCGCCTGCGAAGAACTGCGGGCCGGGAAGCTGCACGAACATTTTGTGGTGGATGTGTACCAGGGTGGGGCAGGCACGTCGACCAATATGAACGCCAATGAGGTGATCGCCAACCGCGCCCTTGAACTGTTGGGGCATGCGCGCGGCGAGTACCAGTTGCTGCATCCGTTGGAAGATGTGAACAAAAGCCAGAGCACCAACGATGTGTACCCGACCGCCATAAAAGTTGCGTTGCGTTTCGAGATTGACCGGCTGATCGATGCCATGGGCGTACTGCGCGCCGATTTCGAGGCGAAATCGGTCGAGTTTTCGGATGTGCTCAAGATGGGGCGCACCCAATTGCAGGAGGCGGTGCCGATGACGCTTGGGCAGGAGTTCAGCACCTACGCGGTGATGCTGCACGAGGACCAGGAGCGGCTGCGCGAAGCGGGACTGCTCATCCACGAGATCAACCTGGGGGCTACGGCCATCGGCACGGGCATCACGGCCCCGCCGGGATACGCCGGGCTGGTGTGCAGGCGCCTGGCGGAGATCACGGGCATCCCGCTGGTGACGGCCCACAACCTGGTGGAAGCCACGCAGGACGCCGGGGCGTTCGTGCAGCTTTCGGGCGTGCTCAAACGCGTGGCGGTCAAGCTGTCCAAGACCTGCCACGACCTGCGCCTGCTGTCGAGCGGTCCGCGGGCCGGGTTGGGGGAGATCAACCTGCCGCCCATGCAGGCCGGCTCGAGCATCATGCCGGGCAAGGTCAACCCGGTCATCCCGGAGGTGGTCAACCAGATCGCCTTCGAGGTGATCGGCAACGATATGACTGTGACCATGGCGGCCGAGGCCGGCCAGCTGCAACTCAATGCCTTCGAGCCAATTATTGCGCATAGCTTATTCAAGAGCCTCAAGCACATGCGCCAGGCTTGCCTGACGCTGGCCGAGCGCTGCGTGCGCGGAATCACGGCCAACCGTGAGCATTTACGCGCCTCGGTGGAGAATTCGATTGGGGTGGTGACGGCCCTCAACCCATACATCGGCTATGAGAACGCCACGGCAGTGGCCAAAGCGGCCTTTGCCAGCGGGCGCAGCGTTTCGGAAGTGGTGCTTGAAAAGGGCCTGCTAACCCGCGCCCAGTTGGATGATATACTCCGACCCGAAGTGTTGACCCAGCCGCGCGCTTTTGAATAATCTTTGCCCGAGGAGTTACCCATGTTGTCGCCCGTTGACCCACAAGACGAAGCGATTATCCGACAAATTGCGGTCGAGCAAGGGATGATTGGAGAAATACACTTTTTTGACCTTTTGGGCGGCTACGGGACGAATGCAGCTTTACTGGGACACATCTGGCGGGTTTTTGACCCGGAAACGATGCGGGCGTTTATCCTGTGCCTGGCGGACGAGGTGCGTGTAGGGGATGTGGAGTCGCTGGGATTGGATGGCGAAACAGTGTTTATCTGCCGCGAGTCTGCGCTGGATGGGGAGACGGCCAGGTTTTTGATGGAGCACGCGAAACTAGGAACGCTCTAATTCAGGTCCTCTTGGAGCCGAAAAGCAGGGCTTTCCCGCCCGAATTGGTACGTATCATTCGGTTGGGGGCGCAAACGGCCGGTGGACCACTTCCATCTCGGCCGCCTTCAGGAAGCTGGCAACATTTTCATCTTCGCGGTAGGCCACGCTGTAAACAATGCGTGCGATGCCGGCGTTGATGAGCGCCTTGGTGCAGTTGATGCACGGCAGGTGGGTCACGTAACAGGTTGCGCCCCGGGTTGAGACTCCGTGCAGCGCGGCCTGGATGATGGCGTTCGTCTCCGCGTGGATGGTGCGCGCGCAGTGGACTTCCACCATGAGGTGGCCGATCTCGTCGCAATGCCCCTGCCCGGCCGGGGAGCCGTTAAAGCCGGTGGTAAGGATGCGCTTGTCGCGCACCCGCACACAGCCCACAAAGGCCCGGTCACAGGTGGAGCGCTCGGAAACGGCATAGGCGATCTTGAGGAAGTAGGAGTCCCAGTCAGGGCGCATAGGTGGTTCCTCTGTGGCGGGGTCAGGGTTTGGGTTCCTGGTAAAAATAATTCGGGTCGTCGAAGTAATAATAAATGATGCGGCGTCCGGGGTAGGCGTCCAGTATCGCGGCGATCTTTTCCGGCGCGGCGCTGCGGGTGAAGATAAAGGGCGACGTCAGGTCTGCATTTTGCAGTTCCAATAGCCCGGCGTATTCATTCCACATTTTATCCACCTTTACCACCACCACCGCCGGGGCTATGGCCAGTCCTTCGGGGCTTTGGAAAGGCGCGAGCTGGTATCGGTGGATGTTGTACAACCCGGTCAGGCGGTCGAGATGATTGGGCAGGAAAAAGAAAAGGTTGTGGATGACCAGCAGCGCCACGCCGACAACGATCACTACCCGCGATGCGCTAAAAAAGCGGTTGGTGTACTTCCCGGCCGTTTCCAGTGCCCACCACAACCCGGCGGCGTTCAACAAGACCAGGCTGACCAGCCCCTCAAAGTAATAGCGCGGGCCGAGGACAAAAGAAATGACCCAGTAACTGACATAGACGGTGACCAAAGCCGGGAAAATGCCAGCCACCATCCAGGCGCCCGGCTTGCGGCGCAAGGCCCACACGCCCGCAGGCAGCAAGATCCACCAGAACTGGCCCCAGCCCAGCAATTCGCCGCCCGTTTTTTGCAGTACGCCAAAGGTTTTTTCCCAGCCCAATTGGGGGGTGTGCCCATCGGGCGCGGTGCCATAGCCTGGCCCAAAGCCAATTTTGTCGAAGGGCCACCACAACGTATAGGGGTTAAGCCAAGGATCACCGGTGACTGCAAATTGCCAGGCGAACACCAGCAGCCCCACGAGCAATGCCAGCGCCCCCACCGCCAGCACTTCCATGCGAGTCGACCGGCTGCCCCGGGCCAGGAGCACCAGCCCGTGCAGGCCGAAAGGCAGCGCAACCGCCACCGCCGAAAGCGGACGGGTGAGCACCATGGTGCCCAGGGCCAGCCCGCACACCAGCACCAGCATCCAGCGCGGCGCGGGCCGCGAAATCCAATCGTCCCAGCGGTTTGCAGGTGGCTGCGGCGGATCGGGCGGTTCGGTAGCGAGGCCAACCAGGTCGAACCAGGCCACGGCGAAGGCCGCCGCCAGCACCAGCGACCAGGCGTGCGACATGAGCGACCCGGCGTTGGTCATGAAGAGCGGCGAGGTGATTAGCAGGAACAGCGCGAAGAAAACTGGCGGGGCGGGCATCAGTTTGCGCCCCAGCCGGTAGACCAGCCAGACGCCCAGCCCGGCCAGCAGCGGGTTGACCCAGTCGCGCAACCCCAACCGCACACCGATCCCCAGCAAGGTTGGCCAGCCGGGCGGGTACTTGCCGAAGCGCAGCCCGTTATGGTCCACCACGAACGGCACTGTAAAATCGCCGGCCAGTGGGGGCGATTCCACCACCAGACGGCCCGATGCGATCACATTGGCCTGCCACACATAGGCGATCTCATCTTCAAGGTGGGGGATGCGTTCGAAAACGTTTTCCGAAACGAAATAAGCCGACAGCACAGCGATGAAAGCCAGCAGCAGCGCCAGCTGGTTGGGGCGGGAGAGGTCCATGTTGGGGCGTTTACTCGCTTTCGGGTGGCTGCCACCAGCGCAGGGCGCGCGTCCGTCCGAGGTCTGGCGGCTGAGCAGCAGGTCGGTGGCGTCTTGCATACGCGGGTCACGCGGGGTGTTCACCAGGCGGAAATAATCCAATGCGCGCAGGTGGTCGTAGCGCCAGCGCAGGGGGAAGTAGATGCGCGCCATGGCCGGGTCGCTTTCGAGGAGCCAGTCGCGGGTGGAAGCGTCCATGGCTTGATTATATACAGGAGCAGGGCAAATCCTGGGGTTTTTTGAGAGCGTAGGAAAGCTTTTGGCATGTTTGGGGTGGCAAAATGGAGTAGCTTCACCGAAAAAACGGTGTTGTATTGGGCATATTACCTGTTTTTACAAGGAGCGACCCATGACAGAAGAAACAACCACCACGCCCGTGCCTTCGTTCTACGAGCGCCCCGGCGTGAAAAAAGAGACCCTGCCGGTGGCGGGGGGCATTCCGTTTGGCATGGAAAGCGTTGCCAGCTCCAGCCTGGGGGTCGGTGGCGTGTACGGTTCGTGGGGGCAGAGCTACAATAACGAAACGCTGCCGGGCTTCGTGGGTGAGCGCCTGGGCGCGCCGTTGGAGGCATCGGATGTGATGAACCTGGGCGAACTTGGCTTCCACCACCGTCAGCACATCCCGGACCTGTCAGAGTCCGACCACCTGGAACTGGAGCTGGAGGTCGGATCGCGCCTGCTGCGCGAAGCGTCCCGCGTCAATGGCTGGGCGCCTTCGGAGGTGGAGGGTGTGCTGATCGGCATGAGCGGCCCGGTATCTGCTGATTACGTGGCCCAGATCGCCCGCCGCGCCGGGATCGGTGAGGATGCGCTCAAGGTGAGCATGCACAAAGCCTGTGATGGCTCGATAGGCGCGCTGCACCTGGCGCTCAACCCGGCTCAATCGCCGGCCGGGCAGCTGAACGTGGCCGAAGAACTGCGCGGCAAAAAGGTGCTGGTGGGCGGCATCGAGGGGCTCAGTCGCTTTACCAGCTACGCGCGCGACAAGAACGCCTTGCAGCTTTTTGGCAACGGCGCCGGGGTGATTGGCGTCATCCCGGGCGAGACGATGAAATTTCTGGTGGGCAAGAGCCATGAGAACTATGACGAAGAGGGCCTGCTGGAAGTGCGCATGTACTACCCGCACTCTGGCGACCGCGCCCCTGGTAAATCACTGGTGGAAGTGTCGCAGGAATCTTCGACCCACATCCGTCACGCCGGGCTGATGCATGAGCCCGAGGATGGCACCGCCATCGTGATGGCCGGGCTGATGGGCATGGTCAAGCTGTTCGTGCGCAGCGGCGTGGAAGTGGTCAGCAGTGTGTACCGCGACTATGTGGCGCTGATGGACAAACTGGGCAAAGAGCATCCCATCGACATGGGCATCGTGCACCACGCCAACTACAAGATCAACATGCTCAAGGCCAAGCAACTGCTCAAGGAGGGCATCCAATTCCCCATGCCCTGGCTGCTGAGCGATTTTGGCAATGTCAGCGCAGCCTCGAACATGATCGCTTTCCTGCGCCAGCTGCCGCACATCAAGCCGGGCGATCACGTTATGTTCGACGGGTTCGGTGCGGGCACGTACTATGATGTTATGGCCGTATCGTTTGGATAGGTCTCGCCCGGTATTAACCTGAGATGGTAAATGGCTCCGGGGCAGCATTCACAAGACATGCCGCCCCGGGGTTTTATTTTACGCCCGGGCACTTTCGGTTTCAAAACCGGGGATACGGGAGGCCCGTTCGGACCATTTCATGAAGCCATCCAGCAGATAAACCATGGCCAGGTAAATCACTGCCACGGCCAGGTAAGCGCTGATTGGGTCGTAGGTTTTCGCGGCGATTGCTTTGGCTTTGGCCATCAGCTCTGGCACTGCAATCAGAAAAACGACCGCCGTGGATTTGAGCAGGGAAACGGGTTCATTGGCCCAGGCCGGTATGGCCAACCGCAACGCCTGGGGGAGGATAATGTTGAATACGGACTGCCAGCGCGTCATACCCAGGGCCCGGCCAGCGATCATTTGCCCTTCGCCGATGGCAAGAATCGAGCCGCGCAAGTATTCCGCCTGGTATGCCCCGGAATTGAGTCCCAGGGCAAGGAAGGCCGCCCACTCACGGGAGAGAGTGACCCCCAACCCCGGTAAGCCGTAGTAAAGCAGGAAAATCTGGACGAGCAGGGGGGTTCCACGAAAGAGCTCGATATACCCGACTGCCAGCCCGCGCCAGAATCGATTGCCGTAGGTGCGCGCCAGCGCTGTTCCCAACCCGAGCACGAAACCAGCCGCCAGTCCCTCTGCGGTGAGTAGCAGCGTCATGCCAGCCCCAGACAGCAGGTCGGGCAGGAAGCGCAGGAAAAATTCGATGAAATTGCCCATTAGCGCTCCTTTTTGCCGTACAGTTCCGTGATCTTGCCCAGGAATTCACGTGTGCGGGCCTGCCGGGGGCGTTCGAATAGATCTTCGGGTGAGCCTTGCTCCACGATGCTGCCTTTTTCCATGAAAACGATTCGGTCCGCAACCTCACGCGCAAAACCCATTTCGTGTGAAACGACCAGCATGGTCATGTGTTCGCGCGCCAACTGCGCCATGACACCCAGCACCTCCCCGATCAATTCCGGGTCGAGCGCAGATGTGGGTTCATCGAAAAGCATTACCTTGGGATCCATTGCCAGCGCGCGGGCGATGGCCACGCGCTGCTGTTGTCCCCCCGAAAGCTGCCCAGGATAATGATCGGCCCGGTCCGACAAACCTACTCGGGAGAGTTCGTGCATGGCCTTCTCGCGTGCTGCGGCTTGCGGCATTTTCTTGACCTTGGACAAACCAATCATCACATTGTTAAGTGCGGTCAGGTGGTTAAAAAGCAAGAAATTCTGGAATACCATGCCCATTTGCTGGCGCACTCTATCTTCATTTGTTCCTGCCGCAGTGATCTCTTGCCCTTCCAGGAAAATCTGCCCGCCATCGATACGCGTGAGCAGATTCATACAGCGCAGCAGGGTGCTTTTACCCGTGCCGCTTGGCCCAATGATGACAATGGTTTCGCCTTTGTGCACATCCAAAGAAATATTTTGGAAGATGACATTTTTGCCATAGATTTTGGTCAGGTTTTTGGCTTGCAGGATGACAGGCGTGTCCATGATATGTGCTCCTAGGTGTGCTGTGTGGGCAGTTTGGTTTTTTCGGCAAGCCAGTCTAGCGCGCGGTTTGTAAGGAAGACCAGCACAAAGTAAATGAGTGCTGCCGCGCCAAAGGCAAGGAACGGCTGCTGCGTGGTAGCGCTCAGTTGCTGGGCGCGGCGCAGCACCTCTGGCACACCCAGCGCATAGACCAGCGACGAATCCTTGAGGACGATGGAGGCCTCATTGGACCAGGGTGGGATGGCCAACCGGACAGCCTGTGGAACGATGATGTGCTGGATGGCCTGCCAGCGTGACATGCCGATGGCCCGTGCGGCAACCATCTGACCGCCGCCGACAGATTGCAGCGCCCCGCGTAAAATCTCCATCTGGTAGGCGCTGCTGACAATGCCCAATGCCAGGGAACCGGCCCAAAACGGCGACAGGTTGAGCAGCCGCCCGGAGAGGATGAAATATAAGATGAATAAAAGGACAATTGGGGGGACACCGCGCATCAAAAGGCTATATGCCCCTGCTGCGCGAGCAGCCCACCGGCCGCCATAGTTGTACACTAATGCCAGTGACAGCCCAAGCGCAAGCCCAAACGGCAGGGATACCAGCGTGACGGCGATGGTAATGAAGGTGCCCTGCGCGATGTATGTGAAAAATTGATTCATGAGTATGTGCTTTGTGGGAATGGGCGACAAAAATGCGGGGCAGGCCCGGCCTGCCCCGCATTTCCTGTGGTTTACTCTGAGAAGTATTTGACCGCCAGGGAATCGATGTACCCTTCGGTGGTCAGTTCCGCAA
The DNA here is from genome assembly GCA_034433165.1 of Anaerolineales bacterium. GTDB lineage: Bacteria > Chloroflexota > Anaerolineae > Anaerolineales > Villigracilaceae > DAOUAP01. The sequence goes on from DAOUAP010000060.1 coordinate 30,296, forward strand.
GTATTTTGTTGATGGCCTCGGCCAGTTCGGTTTCGCCTTCAGGAAGAACAATGTTCATGGGGCCGCTGGAGAACACGCCTGTATAAATCACTGCAAGCCCGCCCAGCTTTTTGGCCAGCGATTGCGCCGGGACGGCGTCGCTGAGCATCACCTGGATGCGCCCGTTTTTCAGATCGAGGGCAGCCTGATCGGCCCGGTCATAGCGCAGCAGGTTGGCGGCTGGCATCAGTCCCTGGTCAACCAGAGTCTCAGTGATCCAGGCGTCCTGGGTGGTGCCGGTTTGAACGCCTACCGTGTAAGCAGCCGCATCCTCGGGCTTGGCGATTGTTCCAGTGAAGCCATCAGCCACGGTGAACGCATCTTCACTGGTGTAATATGCATTGGTGAAGTCCACAACCTTGTCGCGGTCTTCGCTGTAATTGAAAGCCGAAATGGAAATATCGATCTTGCCTTCCTGCACGGCGGCAATCAGGCTGTCGAAAGGCATATCCACCCATTCCACTTTTAGCCCCAGGCGTTTGCCAATTTCTTCCATCAGGTCGATGTCGAACCCGGTCTTGTTGCCGTTTTCATCGATGTATTCGAACGGCGGGTAATCGGCGCTCGTCCCCACCTTGATAACCCCGGCTTGTTTGACGGCATCCAGGCGGCTGCCAGATTGCGGGCCGCATGCGGCCAAAAGCAGGCTGGCGGCTAGCAATAGCACGAACACTTTCCAAACGATTTTCATGGTCAATCCTTCCTTCGATGTGATGTTAACCGGGTAGCCCGATCGTTTTTACTATAGCATACCGATGGCATTCGGCGCAAGTGAAATAATGTACAATTCCTGCCGTGCGTCAGCCCGGTGCAACTTTTTGCCTTCAGATGCATCAAAAAAGGCTGAAATCACTTTTCCATGCTGGAGGAAATGCACCATGCCTTTGTACGAATACCGCTGTAACCTGTGCGGCGCCGAATTTGAAAAAATGCTGCGTTTTTCGGAAGCGGATCAACTGCCGGAATGCCCGCATTGCCACAGCGCACAAACGCAAAAACGGCTTTCGCGGGTGGTTTCGTTTGGGGCTGCACCTGTGAGTGCAGGCAACGCCTCTGGCGCAGGCTGCGGTAGCAGTGGCGGGTTTAGCTGAGCGGGTTGACCCAACGCAGCCGTGTGCTGCACAATTTACAAATTGCCGGGTGTAATGCAAACGGAGCAAGCCATGTGCTTGCTCCGTTTGCATTTGTGGTAACTCTGTTTAGCCAACACCTAACACGTGTGTCTTTTTACGGTGCAGCGGCACAAAGCCTTGCGCGGCCAGTTCGGGCGTGGGGATGGATGCCTCGTCTGGTTTGTCGCTCAGGGCGAAGACCAGCGCGCCGTAGGATTTGCACACCAGCGCAAAGTCGCGCACTTCGCGGGTGAGCAGGATCTCGTGCGATAAAAATTGTTCGCGTGGGGCGTCGTCGGGCAGGCAGCCCAGGCGCGCAGTGGTGGCGCGGAACTCGTTGTAACGGAATGGCTTGAAGGGGGTTGGGTCGCCAGCCTCCACGTTGGCAAATATTTCGGCATGGATGGTTTGCAGCGCGGCGGGCAGTTTTTCTTTGCGCGCATCTACAAAGTCGATGAATTGCTGGAATTCGCGCAGCGTGCCTGTGTTGATGTATTCGATCAGTTTCTCGCGTGCGACCAGCCCGCTGCCGAGAATCAGGCACAGGTAGGCCACATTATCCTGATTGTCTTCCGTGAAATCGTGATAAACCGGCTGCACCAGTTCATCGTAAGCGGCGCGGAAGGCGGCCGGGTCGAACCGGTCGCCGAGCAGTCCGGCCACGGTTTCTTCCACGGCGGCCACGCGGGCATTATCGATTGGGGCGGCGTTGCGCCCGCGCGCGCCCAGGGCGGTCTTGTCCATGTCGATCAGCAGGGCGGTCTGGGCATCCATGGGGAAATCTTGGTCAGCGATGAACTGGCGGAATCCTGCAACCAGGTCGGCCCAGCGGTTCGAGAGGTAGAGTTTTTGCCCGCCCGGTAGATTCTCGACCTTGGCTGCGGCCGGGTCACTGTTCTCAGAGCCGATGAAGGCGATGCCATCCCAGCCGCCGGCCGCACAGATATTGGCGAAGGCGGTGCTGTCGAGCAGGCGCGTATCCCCCAGGAAGAGCACGCGCCGGATTTCGGCATCCGAATCCAGGGCGCGGGCGCGCTTGAGGATCTCGACCACCACGCGGGCGTAGTCTGGCTCGTTTTTGCGCGGGGCGAACGCGGAGTCCAGGCCCAGCGCTTCACGCAAGTCCTCCAGCCTCGGCAGGCGCGGGTCGGCCGGGCGCAGCCCGCGAAAAGCAATGTTGTCGTCGATAAAGTCGCTCAGGGCGCACATGCCATCCACTTTCATAACAGCCCCTCCTGCACGAGCAGTTCTGCGTTGTAGATGGAGCCGCCTGCCGCGCCGCGGATGGTGTTGTGCGAGAGCACCACAAATTTGAGGTGCAGCAGCGGGTCGGGGCGCACGCGTCCGACCACGGTGGTCATGCCGCTGCCGGTCAGGCGGTCCAGACGCGGCTGGGGGCGGTCGGCTTCATGCCGGTAAACGATGACCGGCTGCGGGGCGAAAGGGAGGGCGCGCGCAGCGGCCGGGGCCTGGTAACTTCCCAGAACTTGAATCGCCTGCCCGGGTGTGGCAGGCATCCCCAATTCCACACTGGCGCACACCGTATGCCCGTCGATGACCGGCACGCGGTTGGTGTGGGCCGAGAACTGGATATCTGCCAGCATAATGCCTGCGCCATTGCGCGTGCCCAGCATCTTGCGCGGCTCCCACTCCACTTTTTCTTCCTCGCCGCCAATGTAGGGGATGACGTTGTCGGTGATGTCGAGCGAGGAGACGCCGGGGTAGCCTGCCCCGGAAAGGGCCTGGAGCGACACAACGAAGGCGCGGCGCACGCCGAAGGCATCGTGCAGGGCTTTGAGTGCCACGGTGAGTCCGGTGCTGGTGCAGTTGGGGTTGGTCAGGATGGCGCCGCTCCAACCGCGGTTTTGGCGTTGTTGGCGCACAAGGGCAACATGGTCGGCGTTGACCTCGGGCAGCAGCAAGGGCACATCCTCATCGCGGCGGTAGGTGGAGGCGTTGGAACAGACCACCACGCCGGCCTGGGCGAAGCGCGGCTCGATCTCCTGAGCGTGTTCGCTGTGCAGAGCGGAGAAAACGATGCGGGCATCCATGGATTCGGGCGCGGCGGGCACGACCATCATTTCACGGGCCCAGGCGGGCATGGCTTCGGGCAGAACCCAGCGGCAGGCCCGGGCGTAGGGCTGCCCCACCGAACGGTCGGAGGCGGCCAGGGCCACCACCTTGAACCAGGGGTGGTTGTCGAGCAGGGAAACGAAGCGCTGTCCGACCGAGCCGGTGGCGCCGAGGATGGCAACGGGGATTTGAGGCGGCATGGGGGAATCCTTTGTTTATGTGCCGTTCGGAAAAATGACCAAACGGGGAATATGAAAGTGGAAAGAAATTTGCTTTCTTCTAATTGAATAATTCATGCAAAGCCTTGACAGCCTGTTCGGTCTCGGCGGCGGCGACCACCATCGAGATGGACACTTCGGACGAGCCTTGCGCGATGGCCAGTACGTTGACCCCGCGCGCGCCCAACTGCCCAAAGACCTTGCCCGCCACGCCGGGTGTGTGGCGCATGCCCGCGCCGACCACCGTAATGATCGAGATATCTTCGGTGGCCCACACACGGTCGATGTCATTGTTTTCCAGTTCGCTGGCAAAAGCGCGCTCGAGTGCCAAGAGCACCGGTTCGGTCGATTCGCTCGGCACGGCAAAGCAAATGGATTGCTCGGAAGACGCCTGGGTGATGAGCGGGACGCTGGTGCCGGTGGAGGCCACCGCGCCGAAAGCGCGCGCGGCCACGCCGGGCACGCCCAACATGCCGCGTCCCTCGATGGTCACCAGGCGCTGCTTTTTGATGGCTGTCACCGCCTTGACAATGTGCCTGTTGCCGTACACCCCGAGCGCGGCATTGGCCACCAGGCGGGTGCCGGGATGCGACGGGTTGAAGGTGTTGCAAATGCGCAGCCCAATACCGGCATCCACCACCGGGCGGACGGTTTTGGGGTGCAGCACTTTCGCGCCGTAGTAGGCTAACTCGGCCACTTCGCTGTACGAGATCTCGGGCAGGGTGCGCGCTTCGGGCACCAGGCGCGGGTCGGCGCTCATCACACCGTCCACATCCGTCCAGATCCAGACATCGTCGGCGGGAAGCACTGCCCCGATCACCGCGGCGGAATAATCCGAGCCGCCGCGCCCAAGCGTGGTGATGGCGCCTTCGGGTGTTGCGCCGATGAATCCGGTGATGACCGGCACGATGCCCTGCGCGAAGAGCGGCAGGATGGCGGCGCGAGTCCTGGCTGTGGTGGTGGCAAAATCGGGGTGGGCGTTCTGGAAGTGGCGGTTGGTGATGATCAACTGGCTGGCTTCGATGGCGCGGGCCGGCACGCCGGCCGCTTCGATCACCGCGGCCAGCAGGTGAATGCTCATGCGCTCGCCGAGCGAGGCGACCGCATCCAGCGCGCGCGGGCTGGCCTCACCGAGCACCGCCATGGCGCGGCACAGGCCGTCGAAGGAGGTGATGAGTCCATTTATTTCAGCGGTCACTCGTTCGCGGGCGGCAGAGTCCCGGATGAGCGCTTCAACGGCGGCAAAATGCTTGTCGCGCAGTGACTGCGCGGCAGCCGCGAGTCCGCTCATATCGTCTTTCGCAGCACTGGCGGCGCTCTCGAGCAGCAGATTGGTCACGCCAGACATGGCGCTGGTGACCACGGCCACATTTTGCCATTCAGATTTTGCCTCGCGTACGATCTGGGCCGCACTGCTGAGGGCCTGTGCCGAGCCCACCGACGTGCCGCCAAACTTCATGACCAGCGTCTTCGATGTTGACATAGTTCCTCCATGGGGTATAAAAAAGCCCCGCGGGATGCGGGGCCAGGTGTACCGTAAGATGGTTCCGTTTATGAAACCTGTCCAAACGCTACTGCCCCGCGCGGGGTGCGGGTGGTAGTAGAAGTGGACAGGTAAAATGGGGCTGGGTTCATATTGCGCGCAGTTATACCACCGGGGATCAATGCCGTCAATGGGGGGTTTTTGGCCTTCGTGAGACAAAGCGGGAGTATAATGCGGAAATTTTATTGGCAGGATGCCCATGAACACACAACTCGACCTTATTCGCCAGTCTGCCACGGTTGCCATGAATGACCGCATTGTGGCCTACAAGGCCGCCGGGAACCGGGTCATTCAACTCCAGGTGGGAGATCCCGACTTTGCCACGCCCCAACCCGTGCTGGATGTCGCGTACAAGGCGTTGTCCGACGGGTTGACCCACTACGCCCCCAGCAAGGGCATGCCAGACCTGCGCCGGGCCGCGGCCCTCAAGCTTTGCCGTGATAACAGTCTGAATTATGACCCGGAAACCGAGATTCTGATCACGCATGGGGGCATCCACGCCTATTACCTGGCCATGCAGTCCATCCTCAACCCCGGCGACGAGGTGCTCATCCCGGACCCGAGCTGGGCCACGCATGCGAACATGGCGGTGATGCTGCGCGGGAAAGTGATCCGCGTGCCGGCCCCGGCAGAAAACGGCTTCCTGCCAGATTTCCGCGACTGGGAGCGCGCGCTGACGCCCCGCAGCCGGGTGATCGTTATCAATTATCCCTCCAACCCGACGGGCGCCTACCCCACCCGTGAATATTTGGCCAGGTTACAGGATTTCGCCGCCGCCCACAACCTGTGGCTCGTTAGCGATGAGGTGTACGAAAACCTGTACTATGGCGAAAAACCCACCTCCGCTGCGGCATTCTCCGGCGCAAAGGAACGAACGCTTCTCGTCCACAGCCTGTCCAAAACCTATGCCATGACCGGCTGGCGGGTGGGCTACCTGGCTGCCCCGGCCCATGTGATTGCGCAGGCCATCAAGGCCGGTCAGAATTCCATTACCTGCGTTGCGCCTTTCGTCCAGAAGGCGGCCGCCTTTGCCCTGGGCGACCCCGGCATCCAGCAGGCGGCCGCGGAGATGCGCGCCGCTTACGCCCGCCGCCGCCAGCGCGTGCTGGACCTCGCCAAAGGCGCGGGCGAATTGCCGGTGCGCGTGATCCCGCCGATGGGCGCTTTCTATTTCTTCCTCGATTTCCGCGCCCTGCGCAGGCACTCGCTGGAGACCTGTGAGCGCTTGCTCAGCGAGGCGGGCGTGGGCCTCGTGCCCGGTGCGGCCTTCGGCGAGCAGGGCGAAGGCTTCGTGCGCATGACCATCGCCGCCTCGGACGCAGAGGTGGAAGCGGGTTTGCGCGCCATATTGGGGTGGGCGGCAAAATTGTAGGTTATGGATAAGGAGGATTTTGTGAAAGTTGCTTTCCAGGGTGAACCAGGTGCATATAGCGAGCAGGCTGCTTTTGGGCATTTTGGCGCGGTTGCCACGCAACCATGCGAGTCGTTCGATGCCGTTTTTGCGGCGGTCACTTCGGGCGCGGTGGATGCCGGCCTGGTCCCCATCGAAAACTCTCTGGCCGGCAGCATCCACCAGAACTATGACCTGCTCCTCCGCCATAACTTGCACATTGTAGGCGAGTACTTCCTGCGCGTGCGGCACTGCCTGATCGCCGCGCCGGGGGTGCGAAAATCGGATATTAAAAAGGCGATCAGCCACCCGCAGGCCCTGGGTCAGTGCGCCGGTTACTTGCGCGAGCGCGGCATCCGGCCGGAGGCGGTGTACGATACTGCCGGGAGTGTGAAAATGCTCAAGGCGAGTGGTGCGCGCGATACTGCGGCTATTGCGTCGCGGCGGGCGGCCGAGCTTTATGGGATGGAGATCCTGGAAGAGGGCATTGAAGACAACCCGGAGAATTACACCCGTTTCCTGTCCATCCGGCCCGCGCCGGTCGCCCCCGATGGCGAGGCTAAAACCTCGATCGTGTTCACCCTAAAGAATACGCCCGGCGCGCTGTTCAAGGCCCTGAGCGTGTTTGCCCTGCGCGACATCGACCTGACCAAGATCGAGTCGCGCCCGCTGGCCGGTAAACCCTGGGAGTACCTGTTCTACGTCGATTTCATTGGCGCAGAAAGCGCACCGCATGTCGCCAAGGCGCTCGACCACCTGGGCGAGTACGCGCTCATGCTGCGCGTGCTGGGTTCGTACGTCCGATTTCCTGCTGTCTAGATGAAATGTTGCAAAGTCGGTGCTAATATTTTCCGATTCGGCAAAATTGCCCTTGACGCATTTCCCAAAGCGCCTATAATCAGTCGAAATTTGGTGCAAGCCATGTACACAACTTTCCACACCTTCGTCCTTATCGCCATTATTTCGGTCCTTGTACTTAAGGACCTGTTTCCGGTTGGGATGGCGAAGGTGAGCGCGAAGCGCTAGACACACCTGCTCAAAGAACATGAGAGCCGCCCGACCGACGGGCGGCTCTTTTTTATACCAACGAGGAGACCATGACAGACTTAAAGAAAAACAGCCACGCCATCACCACTGGTCCGAATCGCGCACCGGCGCGCGCCATGTTGAAAGCCGCCGGGTTCACTGACGAAGACCTGCGCCGTCCGATCATTGGTGTGGCAAATACGTGGATCGAGATCGGTCCGTGTAATTATCATTTGCGGCGCTTGTCGCACAAGATCAAAGAAGGCATCCGCGCGGCAGGCGGCACGCCCATGGAGTTCAACACCGTGTCCATCTCTGATGGCATCAGCATGGGCGCGGAAGGCATGAAGGCGTCGCTCATCAGCCGCGAGGTGGTGGCAGACTCCATCGAACTGGTGGCGCGCGGCAATCACTTTGACGGCATGGTGTGTATCTCCGGGTGCGACAAGACCAACCCCGGCGTGATGCTGGCACTGGCGCGTTTGGATATTCCGGGTCTGGCGTTGTACGGCGGTTCGATCAACCCGGGCAAGCTGGGCGACAAGCCTCTTACCATACAGGACGTTTTCGAGGCGGTGGGGGCATATTCGGCGGGCAAGATCTCTCAGGAAGAATTTGAAGCAGTGGAAAACCACGCCTGCCCCGGCGCGGGCGCGTGCGGCGGTCAGTTCACCGCCAACACTATGTCCACCCTCATGGAGTTTATCGGCATTTCCCCAATTGGCTACAACAGCATCCCTGCCATGTCGGAAGAAAAGGACCACGCCGCATTCGAAACCGGCAAGCTGATCATGCAAATGCTCGAGCAGGATCTTCGCCCAAGCAGCATCTACACCCGCAAGGCGTTCGAGAATGCCATCACCTCTGTGGCAGCGACGGGAGGCTCGACCAATGCGGTGCTGCATCTGCTGGCGCTGGCGCGTGAAGCGGGTGTGGACTTGCACATCGATGACTTCGACGCCATCTGCTCGAAAGTGCCGCTGATCACGGATGTGAAGCCGTTCGGCAAATACATGGCAGCGGATATGCACGAGGCTGGCGGCATTCCCTTCCTTATGAAGCGTCTGCTCGATGGCGGCTACCTGCACGGCGATTGCCTCACCGTCAACGGTAAGACCATTAAGGAGGTGGCTGAGACCGGGCACGAAACACCGGGGCAGCAGGTAATCTATCCGCTTGAGAAACCGATCAAACCGAATGGCGGTCTGGTCATTTTGCATGGCAACCTCTCTGAAGAAGGCGGCGTGCATAAGGCGGCAGCGAATAACGTGAAGCATTTCGAAGGTCCGGCAAAGGTCTTCGAGCGTGAAGAAGATGCGATGAAAGCGGTCACCGACAACAGGATCGTGGCGGGTGACGTGGTCGTTATCCGTTATGAAGGCCCGAAGGGCGGGCCGGGCATGCGCGAAATGCTGGGCGTGACGGCAGCCATTGCGGGCGCGGGACTCAGCGATGATGTGGCCTTGTTAACGGATGGCCGTTTTTCGGGGGCGACGCGCGGCATCTCGGTCGGTCACATTGCGCCAGAAGCGTATGTCGGCGGGATGATGGCATTCGTCAAAGATGGCGACATCATCACCATTGATGTGGAGAAACGCGAGTTGCGTGTGGATATTGACGCTGAGGAACTCGCCAAGCGCAAAGCAGGCTGGCGCGCGCCCGAACCGCGCTACAAGCGCGGCGTAATGGCAAAGTACGCCCGCATGGTCTCATCGGCTTCTGAAGGCGCAATTACAGGTTAATTCATTTCATAATCAAGGAGACAGAAGTCATGAAACGTAGTGGTGCGCAAATTGTGTGGGAATGCCTGACGCGAGAAGGCGTGGATTTGGTGTTTGGTTACCCCGGCGGGGCCAACCTGCCAATCTATGACGCGTTGCGCGATTATCCGGTGCATCATGTGCTGTGCCGTCACGAACAGGGCGGCGCGCACATGGCGGATGGGTATGCGCGCGTGACGGGCAAGGTGGGCGTTTCGATGGGCACGTCGGGACCCGGCGCAACCAACCTGGTGACCGGCATTGCCACCGCGCAAATGGATTCGGTGCCGGTGGTCTTCATCACCGGTCAGGTGTCGAGCAAACTCATTGGCTACGATGCGTTTCAAGAAACCGATGTGACCGGCATTACCCTGCCGATTACCAAACACAATTATCTTGTGACGCGCGTCGAGGATATCATGCCCAGCCTGCGCGAAGCCTTTTACATTGCCCGCAGCGGCCGCCCCGGCCCGGTGCTGGTGGATATCACCAAAGACGCGCAGCAAGCCTTCATTGAAAACTGGTCATACGATGACGCGCCCATTGGCCTGCGCGGCTACCGCCCCGACCTGCGCCCGGCTTCGGCCCGCATCAAGAAAGCGGTGGACATCATCCACGCGGCCAAGCGCCCGCTCATTTTGCTGGGGCACGGCGCACTGATGAGCAACGCCGGCGCCGAAGTGCGCGAGTTTGCTGAAAAGGCCAACGTGCCCATCGCCATGACACTGCTGGGAATTGGCGCGGTGCCGGCCAGCCATCCGCTCAACCTGGGCATGATGGGTATGCACGGCGAAGCCTGGGTCAACAACGCCATTCAGGAAGCCGACCTGCTGCTGGCCTTTGGCATGCGCTTCGATGACCGCGTGACCGGCAACCTGCGCACCTACGCGCCCAACGCCAAAAAGATTCACATTGAAATTGACCCCTCTGAAATCAACAAAAATGTCAAAGTGGATGTGGGCCTGGTCGGTGACTTGAAGGACATTCTGCGCCAGATCAACCCGCTGCTTGGGCCGGGTGACCGGGCCGAATGGCTGGAGCACATCGCCGACATGAAAGGCGACAGCGCTGTGCGCGACATCCAGAATCTGCCCGACAGCGGCCACCTGTACGCCGCGCACGTGCTGCACGACCTGTGGCGCTTCACCGGTCCCGACACCATTGTTACGACTGATGTGGGTCAGCACCAAATGTGGGCCGCGCAGTATTACCGCATCGACAAGCCGCACAAGTGGGTCACCAGCGGCGGGCTGGGCACCATGGGCTTCGGCCTGCCCTCGGCCATTGGCGCAAAGATGGGCAGCCCCGCAAGCGAAGTGTGGACGGTGGTGGGCGACGGCGGCTTTCAGATGACCATGCCGGAACTTTGCACCGCCGCGCAGGAAGGCGTGAAAGTGAATGTGGCCATCATCAACAATGGCTACCTGGGCATGGTGCGCCAGTGGCAGGAATTTTTCTACGAGAAGAACTACACCGCCACGCCCATGCGCTCGCCAGACTTTGTGAAGATCGCCGAAGCCAACGGGCTGAAAGGCATCCGCGTCACCGAACGCTCGCAAGTGGAAGCGGCCATCAGGGAAGCGCAGGAGAGCGAAGGCACGGTGGTGATCGACTTCCGCGTGGAACAGGAAGACTCGGTGTACCCGATGGTGCCCGCTGGCGCGGACCTGCACGCCATGATCCGCCGCCCGAAGAACGTGCTGGTGGAAACCGCGGAAGACGAATAAAGGAGAAGAACCATGCTGCATACATTAGTTGTCCTTGTGGAAAACAAACCCGGCGTGCTCAACCGCGTGGCCTCGTTGTTCCGGCGGCGCGCTTACAACATTGAATCGCTGACCGTTGGCCACACCGACATGCCCGGCATCTCGCGCATGACCGTGACCGTGGAAGGCGACCAGCACCACATCGAGCGCCTGACGGCCTACCTGTACAAACTGGTGAACGTCATCCAGGTGGAGGACCTGACCGAGAAGAAAATGGTCAGCCGCGACCTGGCGCTCATCAAGGTGAACACCGGCTCCGAGAAGCGCGCCGAGATCTTCCAGATGGTGGAAGTTTTCCGCGCCCGTGTGGTGGATGTGACCAATAATTCGCTCATCATCGAGATCACTGGCGACAGTGACAAGATCGACGGGTTTGTCGAAGTGCTCAAACCGCTGGGCATCATTGAAATGGTGCGCACCGGTGCAGTGGCCATGGAGCGCGGCAGCGAATCGCTGGTCAATGAAGACGTGCTGGTGGAAATGGTTCCGGCGTAAGGGTCCGGCCACCAGACAGTTGCAAAACTTTGAACTTATCGAACGAACCAGACAACAAACTACTTGAGGAGAATGCGTGATGGCAAAGATCAATTTCGGCGGCGTGGAAGAAGAAGTGGTGACTCGCGATGAATTCCCGCTGGAGAAAGCCCGCGAAGTGTTGAAGGATGAAGTGGTGGCCGTGCTCGGTTATGGCGTGCAGGGACCTGCCCAGGCCATGAACATGCGCGATAACGGCATCAAGGTTATTGTGGGTCAGCGCGAAGGCACCAAGAACTGGAACCGCGCCGTGGCCGACGGCTGGGTGCCGGGTGAGACGTTGTTCCCGGTCGAGGAAGCGGCCGAACGCGGCACGGTGGTCCAGTACCTGCTTTCGGATGCCGGGCAGCGCAGCCAGTGGACCAGGATTGTGGAATGTCTCAACGAAGGCGACATGCTGTATTTCTCGCATGGCTTCTCGGTCACGTACAAGGACGATACCGGTGTTCTCCCGCCCCCGCATGTGGATGTGTCGCTGGTTGCGCCAAAGGGTTCCGGAACCAGCGTGCGGCGTAACTTCCTGGCGGGCAGCGGCATCAATGCCAGCTTTGCCATCCATCAGGATGCCACCGGCCGCGCCTGGGAGCGCACCGTGGCGCTCGGCATTGCCATCGGCGCGGGTTACCTGTTCCCGACCACGTTCAAGAATGAGGTTTATAGCGATCTGACCGGCGAGCGCGGTATTTTGATGGGCGCGCTGGCAGGTGTGATGGAAGCCCAGTACAACGAGCTGCGCAAACACGGGCATAGCCCCAGCGAAGCCTTCAACGAAACTGTGGAAGAACTGACCCAATCGCTCATCCGGCTGGTGGGCGAGAACGGCATGGACTGGATGTACGCCAACTGCTCCACCACGGCCCAGCGCGGCGCGCTGGATTGGAAGGACAAATTCCGCGATGCGGTTGCGCCCGTATTCAGCGACCTGTATCACAGCGTGGAAACCGGCAACGAGGCGCGCATCACGCTCGAGGCCAACAGTCGCCCCGACTACCGCGAAAAGCTGGAAGAAGAACTGCGCGTCATCCGCGAATCGGAGATGTGGCAGGCCGGTGCGGCGGTACGTTCCCTGCGCCCGGAGAATTGGAAGAAAGGATAGTGGTCAGGGATAAGCGATACGGGGAGTAGTTTACCGCTTCCTAATCCCTCATCACTTGTTCCCGGTCACTGGAGAAAAATATGACCAACTACGTAAAAATCTTCGACACCACCCTGCGAGATGGCGAACAATCCCCCGGCGCGACCATGACCTCGGTCGAAAAGCTGGAAGTGGCCCGCAACCTGGCCCGCCTGGGCGTGGACATCATCGAGGCGGGCTTCCCGGCCGCCTCGCCCGATGACCTGGAGGCTGTGCGCCGCATTGCCAACGAGGTGGGCAACCCGCCCCGGGGTGATGAGACCGCCAAAGTCCCGGTCATTGCCGGGTTGGCGCGCGCCAACAAATCGGATATTGACAAGGCCTGGGAAGCCGTCAAAGGCGCGGCCCGCCCGCGCATCCACACCTTCCTGGCCACCTCCGAGATCCACATGAAGCACAAGCTCAAAATGAACCCGGAGGAAGTGGTCGAGCGGGTGCGCGAGATGGTGGCCTATGCCCGCAGCTTGTGCGCCGATGTGGAGTTCAGCCCGGAGGACGCCGGCCGCTCGGACCCACAGTTCCTGTACCTGGTGCTGGGCGAGGCCATCCAGGCTGGGGCCACCACCCTCAACATCCCCGACACGGTCGGGTACACCACGCCCGAAGAATTCGGCGCGCTGATCGCGGGCATCATCAAGAATACGCCCGGCATGCACGCGGGCATCACCGTCAGTGTGCATACGCATGACGACCTGGGGCTGGCCACTGCCAACGCGCTGGCAGGTATCCGCGCCGGGGCGCGCCAGGCGGAAGTGACCATCAACGGCATCGGCGAACGGGCCGGCAACACCTCGCTGGAAGAGGTGGTCATGACACTCAAGACCCGCCACCCGGTCTTTGGGCTGGAAACCGGCATCGACACCACCCAGATCAACCGCATCAGCAAGCTGGTCAGCAATTACACTGGCATGGCCGTGCAGCCCAACAAGGCCATTGTGGGCGCAAATGCCTTCGCCCACGAGGCTGGCATCCACCAGGACGGCATGCTCAAACACAACCAGACCTACGAGATCATGCGCCCTGAGGATGTGGGCGTCAACCAGTCCAAGCTGGTGCTCGGCAAGCACAGCGGCCGTCACGCCCTGCGCGCCCGCCTGGCCGGCATGGGGCACGCGCTCGACGAAGCCGAACTGGACAAGGCCTTTGCGCGCTTCAAGGAACTGGCCGACCGCAAAAAGGCCATCACCGACCTCGATCTCGAAGCCCTCATCGCCGACGAGTTCTACCGCCCGCGCGACATCTACGCCCTGGATGGTCTGCAGGTGGCCTGCGGCACCATGGGGTTGCCCACCGCCACCATCCGCCTGCGCGGGCCGGATGGCAAGGTTCACACCCACGCCAGCATCGGCACCGGCCCGGTCGATGCCACCTACAAGGCCATCGACGCCATCGTCAAGATCCCTGCCACCCTGCTCGAGTTCAACATCCATGCCATCACCGAAGGCATCGACGCGCTTGGCGAAGTGACCGTGCGCGTGCAGCCCAAAGAGGCCCTCAGCAAGCTGGACGCCCAGCGCGAGACCGAGTATGGGCGCGTGTTTGGCGGCCACGGCGCCGATACCGACATTATCGTGGCCAGCGCCAAGGCTTACCTGGCCGCCCTCAACAAACTCATCATCGCCCAGACCGAAGCTGATGAAGCCCGCCAGCAAGACTACGGCGTGATGCTGGGCTAAAAAATGCACAAGGAGACCACTATGAACGCAACATCTTCTAACACGGATAATTTAACCATTTCCGACCACCCCATCTTCGACCCGTTCCCCGAGCCGCGCGCCTACCCCTCCGGCTGGGACCTGAGCGGACTACCCGCTAGCCAGCCTGCCGTTTTCAAGGCCCCCGCTCCCGCTGAAAGCGGCTGACGGCTGATCTCACTCTTCACACCTCACTTTTCACCAGCCATGCCAAAAACCCTCTTCGAAAAACTGTGGGATTCGCACGTTGTCACCCAGCAGCCCGATTCCCCGGCCGTCCTTTACATTGACCTGCACCTCATCCATGAGGTGACTTCGCCGCAAGCCTTCACCGGCCTGCGCCAGCGCGGGCTGAAAGTCCGCCGCCCCGGGCGCACTGTGGCGACCATGGATCACTCCATCCCGACCACACCCATCGACGTACCCATCGCCGATGCCCTGGCCGCGGCTCAGATCCGGCAGATGGAGACCAATGCCAACGAGTTCGGCATCCGCCTGTACGGCATGGACAGCCCGCACCGCGGCATTGTGCACGTCATTGGGCCCGAGCTGGGGTTGACCCAGCCCGGCATGACCATCGTGTGCGGCGACAGCCACACCGCCACGCACGGTGCGTTCGGCGCGCTGGCCTTCGGCATCGGCACCAGCGAGGTGGAGCACGTGCTGGCCACCCAGTGCCTGCTCCAGAAGAAGCCCAAGACCTACGAAGTGCGCGTGGATGGCATCCTGCCGGACGGCGTCTCTGCTAAAGACATCATCCTGGCGCTCATCGCCCGCATTGGCGTGGGCGGCGGCACCGGGCACGTCTTCGAGTACACCGGCTCCGCCATCCGTGGGTTGACCATGGAGCAGCGCATGACCATCTGCAATATGTCCATCGAGGGCGGCGCGCGGGCTGGCATGATCGCGCCCGACGGCGCCACCTTCGAATACCTGCACGGGCGCAAGTTCGCCCCGCAGGGCGCAGACTGGGACGAGGCCGTCGCCCGCTGGAAGATCCTGCCCACGGATGAAGGCGCACCCTACGACAAATCCATCACGCTGGATGCGGCCGCCCTCGAGCCGATGATCACTTACGGCACCAACCCCGGCATGGGCATGAAGATCACCGAGCGCGTGCCCGACCCGTCCGGCCTGGGCGATACCAACCAGAAGCTGGCCCTAGAAAAAGCCCTGGCTTACATGGGACTCCAGCCCGGCCAATCGCTGCTCGGCAAAAAGGTGGATGTGGTTTTCATCGGCTCGTGCACCAACTCGCGCATCTCCGACCTGCGCCTGGCCGCCTCAGTGCTGCGCGGCCGCAAGGTGGACTCCAGCACCCGTGTGATGGTCGTTCCCGGCTCGCAGGATGTTAAAAAACAGGCCGAAGAAGAAGGACTGGACACGGTCTTCAAGGAAGCAGGCGCGGAGTGGCGCGAGGCCGGTTGCAGCATGTGCATTGCCATGAACGGCGACCAACTCGAGCCTGGGCAGTACGCTGTCAGCACCAGCAACCGCAACTTCGAAGGCCGCCAGGGCAAAGGCGGGCGCACCTTCCTGGCCAGCCCGCTGACTGCGGCCGCCACCGCAATCACAGGCGCGGTGGCTGATCCGCGTTTGTTTGCAAACAAGTAGACAAGTACGCCGTACCTGTTTCCTTGTTTACTTTCTACTTTCCGAGATAACCATGGCCCAATTCACATCACTTACTTCCCGGTTCGTGTCACTGCCCGTCAACGACATCGACACCGACCAGATCATCCCGGCCCGCTTCATGAAGGTTACCGACAAGTCCGGCCTGGCCGATCACCTGTTCAACGACTGGCGCTATAGCGCCGATGGTTCGCCCAAAGCCAACTTTGTCATCAACAAGCCTGAATCCGCCGGGGCGCAGATCCTTTTGGCGGGAGACAATTTTGGGTGCGGTTCGAGCCGCGAGCACGCCCCCTGGGCGCTGACCGGGTTCGGGTTCCGGGCCGTCATCAGCACCTCGTTCGCCGACATCTTCCGCAATAACGCCCTCAAGAATGGCCTGCTGCCCATCATCGTGGATGAGGCGACCCATAAACTGCTGTTCGACCTGGCCGAAGAGGCCCCGCGCGCCGAACTGACCGTGGACCTGGCCAGCCAGATGCTTTCTTTCCCCGGCGGCTCGGTCTCCTTCCCAATCGACCCGTTCAACAAGACTTGCCTGCTCAACGGCGTGGACGAACTGGGGTACATTCTGGGGTTCGAAGCGGAGATCGCGGCATTCGAGGTAAGTAATAAGTAACAAGTGGACAGGTAAACAGGTTCGTATTTACTTGTTTACCTTCCTATCTACACAGGCGACACATGACCCTACCCCTTATCCAAATCTATGACACCACCCTGCGCGATGGCACGCAATCTGAGGGGTTCAACCTCTCGGCCAACGACAAGCTGCGCATTGCGCGCAAACTGGAGGAGCTGGGCGTGGCTTTCATCGAAGGCGGCTGGCCTGGCTCGAACCCCAAAGATGCAGAATTTTTCGAACGCGCCCGCGATATGGACTGGACGGCGGCGAAGATCGCCGCGTTTGGTTCCACCTGCCGCGCGCGCGGCGGCCCGGAGGATGATGCCAACATCCAGGCTTTGCTCGACGCCCAGACGCCGGTCTGCACCATTTTCGGCAAGACCTGGACGCTGCACGTCACCGATGTGTTGCTGACCACCCTGGACGACAATCTGCGCATCATCGAGCAGTCGGTGGCGTACCTGCGCGCCAACAACCGGCGCGTGATCTACGATGCCGAGCACTTCTTCGATGGCTACAAAGCCGACAGCGCCTACGCGTTCGAAACGCTGCGCGCGGCCATTCGTGGCGGCGCGGAGACGCTGGTGCTGTGCGATACCAACGGCGGCACCATGCCGTGGGATGTGGAAAGGATCGTGCGCGAGGTGAAGACTACTGTTGGCCACCCGCTGGGCATCCACACCCACAACGACAGCGAGTGCGCCGTGGTCAATTCGCTGGTGGCGGTGCGTGAGGGCGCCATCCAGGTGCAGGGCACGATCAATGGCGTGGGTGAACGCTGCGGCAACGCCAACCTATCATCCATCATCCCCGACCTGGAACTGAAGATGGGCCGGGCATGCCTGTCTTCAGGAAACCTCTCCCGCCTGGCCGAGATCGCCCATTTCGTCGAGGAGGTGGCCAACATCACGCCCAACGACCACCTGCCCTATGTGGGCAAGAGCGCTTTCGCCCACAAGGGCGGTGTGCATGTGGCCGCCATGCGGCGCTCGGCCCAGTCTTACCAGCATGTGCCGCCCGAAAGTGTGGGCAACAAAATGCGCGTGGTCGTCTCGGACCTTTCCGGGCGCGGCAACCTGCTCAGCAAGGCTGAGGAGCATGGCGTTGAGGTGGAAGGCGAGGAAGTGCTGCCGGTGCTGACCGAGATCAAAGCGCTGGAAGCGCGCGGCTTCTCCTTTGAGGCGGCCGAGGCTTCGGTGGCCATGATGCTCAAACGCCAGGAAATGTATTACAAGCCGCCATTCGAGCTGGTCGATTTCCTGGTCAATGTCGAGCACCGCAGCGGGCGCGGAATCTTTGCCGAGGCCATGGTCAAGGTGCGGGTGAAGGGCGAATTGTTGCACACCGCGGCGGAAGGCAACGGCCCGGTCAACGCGCTCGACCTGGCGCTGCGTAAGGCGCTCCTGCCAACCTACCCGCAGCTTGGTCTGTTCCACCTGGCTGATTACAAAGTGCGCATCCTCGATTCTGAGAACGGCACCGAGGCGGTGACCCGCGTGCTGATCGACACCCAGAACGGCACCAAACGCTGGAGTACGGTGGGCGCGAGCGCCAACATCATCGAAGCCAGCTGGCTGGCCCTGGTCGATTCTGTGGAATACGGGCTGTTGCTGGCGCATTGACATATTACAGATTGGGATACTATGGAAGCAAAAATTGTTCTCCTGCCCGGCGATGGCATCGGCCCGGAAGTGGTGGCCGAATCGGTGCGCGCGCTGGATGCAGTGGCCGGGAAGTTCGGCCACACCTTCACGTACACCGAGCGCCTGATGGGCGGCTGTTCCATTGATAAATTCGGCGCATCGCTGACCGATGAGACCCTGGCTGACTGCAAAGCATCGGATGCGGTGCTGCTCGGCGCGGTGGGCGGACCCCAATGGGACGACCCGAACGCCAAAGACCGCCCGGAGCGCGGCCTGCTGGCCCTGCGCAAAGGCCTGGGCGTGTTTGCCAACCTGCGCCCGGTTCGGGTGCACCCGGCGCTGATCGATTCCTCGCCGCTCAAGCCGGAAAAATTGCAGGGTGTGGACATCCTGGTCATTCGCGAGCTGACCGGCGGGTTGTACTTTGGGCAGCCCAAATTTCGTGAAACAAAGGATGGGCGCGAGCGCGCCGTGGATACGCTCGAATATTACGATTACGAAGTGCGCCGCGTGGTGGAACTGGCCTTCAAATTGGCCGCCGGGCGCAAGAAAAAAGTCACTTCGGTGGACAAGGCTAACATCCTCGAGTCATCCCGCATGTGGCGGCAGATTGCCACGCAGGTGGCCGGGCAGCACCCGGATGTGACGCTGGAGCATGTGCTGGTCGATACGGCCGCCATGCGTCTGGTGACCGGTCCGGCCTGGCTGGATGTGGTGGTGACCGAGAATATGTTCGGCGACATCCTGACCGACGAAGCCAGCGTGCTGGCCGGGTCGATGGGGATGCTGCCCTCGGCCAGTTTAGGGGAATCCGGCCCCGGGTTGTACGAGCCGATCCACGGTTCGGCGCCGGATATCGCCGGGAAGGACATCGCCAACCCGGTGGGCACCATCCTCTCATCCGCCATGCTGCTGCGCCACTCGCTGGGGCTGCCCGCCGAAGCCGCCGCGCTCGAAGCTGCCGTGGATGCGGCCATCACGGCCGGGGCGCGCACGGGCGATATTGGCGGCAAGCTCACCACCCGCCAGATGGCGGATGCAATCATCGCGAATTTATAACCCCGGTAAAAGGAGAAATTATTCATGGGAATGGAATCGAAATTTGTCTGGATGAACGGCGAACTGGTGCCGTTCGAGAAGGCCACCATCCACTTCCTGACGCCCGCCCTGCATTATGGCGCGGCCGTTTTTGAGGGCATCCGCGCTTATAAAACCGACAGGGGCGCGGCGGTCTTCCGCCTGCGCGACCACGCCGAGCGCCTGATCGAGTCGGCCGAGATCTTTGGCTTCCGCAACCTGCAATTCACCCCGCAGGATGTGATGGATGCGGTCAAGCTGGTTGTCAAGTCCAACGGGTTTGGCGATTGCTACATCCGTCCGCTGTTGTATCTGGATGGCGGCGGCTGGAACTTGAACGTGGACAACGGGCGGGCCAGCCTGGCCATTGCGGCCTGGGAGTGGGGCAACTACCTGGGCGCCGACGCGCTGGAAAAGGGCATTCGCGCCAATATCTCATCCTTTACGCGCCACCACCCCAACATCATGCTGACCAAGTCCAAGGTGGCTGGCAACTATGTCAACTCCTTCCTGGCCAAGACCGAATCGGAGCGGCTGGGATTCCAGGAAGCGATCATGCTCGACCCGCAGGGTTACGTGGCTGAGTGCACCGGCGAGAACATTTTCACCGTGCGGCGCGGAAAGATCTATACCCCGGCCACTGCGCCCATCCTGGAAGGCATCACCCGCCATTCATTGTTCAGCATCGCTTCTGACCTGGGCTACCACATCAAGGAGCAGCCCATTTCGCGCGACCACCTGTACGCCGCCGATGAGGTTTTTGTGTGTGGCACAGCCGCCGAGGTGGTGGGGCTGAGTGAGATCGACTTCCGCCGCATCGGCGATGGTAAGACCGGCCCGGTCACCCGCGCCATCCAAACGGCCTTCCACGATGCCATCCGTGGACGTGTGGCCAAGCACGAGCACTGGTGCGCGTATGTGGATTGATAATGCCCGCGTTTCGCCCTTGACGCAAATCACCCGCTGGCATAGAATTGTGCCCAATATGAAGAACACTTTCCGCTTTTGGTTTGCCTACTTTTATTACGGTTCCGAAACCCGGATGCCGTTGGTGGCGCTTAAGAGATAGGTAAACCACACCTGACCCTGCAAAAGAGCGAGCCAAACGGCCCGCTCTTTTTGTTTGCATTCTTGTTCGGAGGTTTTATGCCCATTCGTGGAATCCGTGGCGCTACAACCGTGAGCGCCGACCAGGCAGACCTGATCCTCGACGCCACGCGCGCGCTGCTCGAAGCCATCCTGGATGCCAACGCCGGGATGCGCCCCGAGGATATCGGCAGCGCCTTTTTTACGGTGACCGATGACCTGGCCGCCACCTTCCCGGCCCAGGCGGCCCGCCAAATGGGCTGGAGCCAAGTACCCATGATGTGCGCCCGCGAGATTCCCGTCCCAGGCAGCCTGCCTCATGTGATCCGTGTGCTTGTCCACTGGAACACGGACCGCGAGCAGCGCGCCATCAACCACGTTTACCTGCGTGATGCCGTCAAACTCCGCCCCGACCTGGTGGCGGCGCAATAAAAAGTTTTTATTTTGTCTGAGGAGAAACCATCATGATGATCATTATGAAATCCAACGCCACACCCCAGCAGGTGGAACTCGTCATTGAGCGCGTAAAGGCCGCTGGACTGGCAGTGCATCTTTCGCAGGGAGTCGTGACCACCGTTATCGGCGCGATTGGCGAGACGCATAACATGCCGACCGAGATGTTCGAAACGCTCGATGGCGTGGAGACCGTGCAGCGTATCACCCAGCCTTACAAGCTGGCCTCGCGCCAGTTCCACCCGGAGAATTCCATCTTCCCGCTGGATGGGTTCATCGTGGGCGGTGATGAGATCGCCATCATCGCCGGGCCGTGCTCGGTCGAGTCGCGCTCGCAGATCATCGAGACGGCCCATGCTGTCAAAGAGGCAGGGGCCAATGCCCTGCGCGGCGGGGTATTCAAGCCGCGCACCTCTCCCTACTCATTCCAGGGATTGGGTGAGCAGGGACTGGAATACCTGGCCGAAGCCCGCGCACAGACCGGGCTGCCCATCGTGGCCGAGATCATGTCGCAGGTGCAGCTGGATGTGATGGTCAAATATGTGGACGTGCTGCAGGTCGGCGCGCGGAACATGCAGAACTACAACCTGCTGCGCGACATCGGCGAGACGCGCAGCAGCGTGCTGCTCAAGCGCGGACTTTCTGCCACCATCGAAGAATTGCTCATGTCCGCCGAGTACATCCTGTCCGGGGGTAACAAACAGGTCATGTTGTGCGAGCGCGGCATCCGCACTTTTGAAACGGCCACCCGCAACACCACCGACATCAACGCCATCCCCGTGCTGAAGAATCTCACCCACCTGCCTGTTATCCTCGACCCCAGCCACTCCACCGGCCACGCCGATTACGTGTCCGCCATTGCCCGCGCGGCCATCGCCGCCGGGGCGGATGGGCTGATTGTCGAGGTGCACCCCGACCCGGCCCGCGCCGCCTCGGATGGCAAACAGTCCCTCAAACCAGAGGCTTTCGCCAAAATGGTGCGTCAAGTGGGGCAGATCGCCCAGATTATGGACCGGCGCATTGCCTCTGTTCATGGCGCGTACACATCGCAGGGCTGGGCCTGATCCATCCCCCATGGGTCACTTCTCACCCGTCACCCCCGAGAGGAATTTCGCACCTATGACGATCATCATGCAACCCGGTGCCACCCGGGAACAGGTCGCCCACGTTATCGCGCACATCGAGTCCCGTCACCTTTCACCGCACGTCATCGAAGGCGCCGAGCAGACCGCCATTGGCGCGCTGGGCGAGAGCCACACCGTGCCCACCGATGCTTTCGAAACCCTGCCGGGTGTGTTGACCGTCCAGCGCATTTCGCAGCCTTACAAGCTGGCCTCGCGTCAATTCCACCCGCACGATAGCGCCTTTCCAATCGATGGCTTCTTGGTTGGCGGCGAAGAGATCGTCATCATCGCCGGTCCATGCTCGGTGGAGGGGCGCACCCAGTTGCTTGAGATCGCCCAGGCGGTGCGCGAGGCGGGCGCCAACGCCCTGCGCGGCGGCGCGTTCAAACCGCGCACCTCGCCCTATGCCTTCCAGGGGCTTGGCGAAGAGGGGCTCGAATACCTGGCTGAAGCCCGCGCGCTGACCGGCATGCCCGTGGTGA
The DNA here is from genome assembly GCA_034433165.1 of Anaerolineales bacterium. Taxonomy (GTDB): domain Bacteria; phylum Chloroflexota; class Anaerolineae; order Anaerolineales; family Villigracilaceae; genus DAOUAP01. The sequence continues at coordinate 52,705 of DAOUAP010000060.1, forward strand.
CCGAGATCATGGACGTTTCACAAATCCCGGTTATGATCAAATATGTGGATGTACTCCAGGTTGGGGCGCGTAGCATGCCAAACTTCAACCTGTTGTGCGCAGTCGGCGAAACGCGCATGCCCGTCTTGCTCAAGCGCGGCCTCTCCGCCACCATCGAAGAATTGCTCATGGCCGCCGAGTACATCCTCTCGGGCGGCAACACGCGCATCATGCTCTGCGAACGCGGCATCCGCACTTTTGAAACCGCCACCCGCAACACCACCGACATCAACGCCATCCCGGTGCTCAAATCGCTTACCCACCTGCCGGTCATCCTCGACCCCAGCCATTCCACCGGGCATGCCGCCTACGTTGCCTCCATCGCCAAGGCGGCCATCGCGGCCGGGGCCGATGGGCTCATCATCGAGGTTCACCAGGACCCCGCCCACGCCATGTCCGACGGCAAGCAATCCCTCACCCCCGAAGCCTTCGCGAAGCTCGTCACCCAGGTGAAGGACATCGCCGAGGCTGTTGACCGCCGCATTGCGCCGGTTAACGCGCCTGCGCCTGCATAGGGGCGGGTCAGGCAAGGGTGTATGTTTAATCTCAAAGAGTCAAAAGTTGCTGTAGTGGGATTGGGGCTGATGGGCGGCTCGATGGCCCTTGCGTTAAAAGGACATTGTGCGGCTCTTTACGGCATCGACCCGGACCCTTCCACCCGTGCGCTGGCGCTTCGCCAAAATATCGTTGACCTGGCTGAATCTGACCCCGCCAAACTGCTGCCCGAAGCCGACCTCGTTATCCTGGCTGCCCCCGTCCCGGCCATCCTGACCCTGCTCGAAACGCTGCCGGACTTTACACCCAACCCAGCCATCGTGCTCGACCTCGGCTCCACCAAGCGCGCCATCGTCGAAAAGATGGATCAACTCCCCGCCCGTTTCGACCCGATCGGCGGGCACCCCATTTGTGGCAAGGAAAAGCTTTCGCTCGCCAACGCCGAACGGACGTTGTACTACGGCGCGTCGTTCATCCTCACACCCCTGGCGCGCACCACGCACCGCGCCCGCGCCGCTGCCGATGCCATCGTCACTGTTCTCGGCGCCCACCGCATCGTTACCGATGCCGTTGAGCATGACCGCATCCTGGCAAGCACCAGCCACCTGCCATTTTTACTCTCCTCTGCGCTGGCGCTGGCCACCCCTGTGGAATGTGCCCCGCTCATCGGGCCGGGTTTCCGTTCCACCAGCCGCCTGGCCGGCACCCCCCCCAGTATGATGATGGGCATCCTGCAGACCAACCGCGAGAACATCCTGACCGCGCTCGAAGCCCTGCAGGACGAACTGGACCTGCTCACCGCCGCCCTGTCCGAAAACGACTTCACCGCCCTCGAACAGACGCTCACCGCCGCCCAGTCCAACTACCTGTCCCTGATCGCGGGACCCTGATCACCCCTCACTTTTCACTCATCACGCCTCATCCTGCCCTCCATGCAAACCCTCTCCATCATCCCCATCGCCCACCCCCTTGATGCTGCCGTGCGCGTGCCGGGTTCCAAATCGCTGACCAACCGCGCCCTGCTCATTGCCGCGCTGGCCACAGGGACAACCCGCCTGACCAATGCGCTTTTTAGCGACGACTCGCGCTATTTCGCCCGCGCTTTGAAAACACTGGGTTTCGACCTGTCCCTCGACGCGACCACCTGCGAAATGACCGTGACCGGGCTGGGTGGGCGCATCCCGGCCGCATGCGCCGACCTGTTCATCGGCAACGCCGGGACGGCCGCCCGTTTTTTGAGCGCTTTCCTCACCCTCGGGCATGGCAACTACACCCTGGATGGCGATGCCCGCATGCGCGAGCGCCCCATCGGCGATCTGGTGGATGCGCTGCGGCAGTTGGGCGCACATATCCGCCCCCGCTCTTTGGGGGAGAGGGCTGGGGGTGAGGGGAACCCACTTATCACGCCTCCCCTTAAGATCATCGCCTCCGGCCTGCCCGGCGGCCAAGCCGCCATTGCCGGTGACATCTCCAGCCAGTTCCTCTCGGCGCTGCTCATGGTTGCGCCTTATGCTCAATCCCCGCTTGAGATCGCGCTCACCACCGAGCTCAATTCCAAGCCTTATGTGGACATGACCATTGCCATCATGCAGGATTTTGGTGTCTCGGTCGAACGCGATGGATACCGCTATTTCCGGGTTGCACCGGCTTCGTTCTCATCGCTCCCCATTTACGCCATCGAATCGGATGCCTCGGCCGCCTCGTACTTTTTCGCTGCCCCGGCTATTTGCGGGGGCACGGTGCGGGTTGAGAATATTTCGTGCCGCTCGAAACAGGGCGATATTGCCTTCCTGGATGTTCTCCGGCAAATGGGCTGCACCGTGGCTGAGACGGGAGACGCCATCCGGGTCACCTGTCAATCTCCCCTGTCCGGCGTGGATGTGGACATGCGCGACATCCCCGACACCGCCCAGACCCTGGCCGCCATCGCCCCCTTTGCGGATTCTCCCACCCGCATCCGCGGCATCGCCTCGGCCCGCGTCAAGGAAACCGACCGGGTCGCCGCCACCTGCGCCGAACTGGCGCGCTTGGGCGTAAGGGTTGAGGAACACAGTGATGGCATGACGATTTATCCCTGCCACAATTTCCAGCCTGCCGCTGTGCAGACCTACAACGACCACCGCATGGCCATGGCGTTTGCGCTGATCGGGCTGCGCGCGCCCGGCGTGGCCATCGAGAACCCCGGCTGTGTCTCGAAAACCTTCCCGAACTTTTTCACCGTGCTGGAGTCGTTGCGATGATCCGCCTCGGCCTGATTGGCTTCCCCGTATCCCACAGCCTGTCGCCCAAACTGCAGGGCGCGGCCTTACGATACGCCAGGTTGGACGGCGAATATCGCCTGTACCCGGTGGACCCGGCTGAACCGCAAGCGCTTGCCGACCTGCTCGGTCGCGTCCGCAGCGGCGAACTGACCGGGCTGAATGTCACCATCCCGCACAAGCAGGCCGTCATCCCGCACCTGGATGCGCTCACCCCTTCTGCGCAGGCCATAGGCGCGGTCAATCTCATTTACATGCGTGACGGGAAACTGACCGGACACAATACCGACGCCCCGGGCTTTTTATCCGACTTGAACCGCTTCCTGGCAGGGACTGAGCGCCCCGCGGCCAAGACCGCGCTCGTCCTGGGCGCGGGCGGCTCGGCGCGTTCGGTGGTGTATGCCCTGGCGCATGACGGCTGGCAGGTAACGGTTGCCGCCCGGCGCCTCGAACAGGCGCGCGGCCTGCTTGTGCTGCACGTTTCACTTATCACTTGTCACTCTTTTGCAGACCTTTCTGCGCCTGAATTTTCTTCATGCGCCCTGATCGTCAACACCACCCCGCTTGGCATGACACCTGGCGTTAATTCAACCCCATGGGCGTTGCCTTTTCCACCTGGGGCGGCGGTCTATGACCTGGTTTACAATCCGCGCGAGACGCGCCTGGTGCGCGAAGCCCGCGCGGCCGGGCTGCCAGCCATCACCGGGCTGGGGATGCTGATGGAGCAAGCCATTTTGGGTTTCGAAATTTGGACGGGGCGCAGCGTGCCTCGTGAAGTGATGTTCGCTGCTGTGGAGGAATCATGAGTTTGCGTTTTCTGACCGCCGGGGAGTCGCACGGCCCGTCCCTGACCGCGATCTTGGATGGCATGCCTGCCGGGCTGCCCCTGCCCGCCGAAGTGATCGACCGCGAGCTGGCGCGCCGCCAGCGGGGGTACGGTTCGGGGGGAAGAATGAAGATCGAGACGGACACCGTGCAAGTTTTGGGAGGGGTCATGTCTGGTGAGACCACCGGCGCGCCCGTTGCGCTGCTCGTCCAGAATGACGACCACGTCAAATGGAAGGGTAAACCGATCGCCCCGCTGACCACGCCGCGCCCCGGCCACGCCGACCTGACCGGGGCGGTCAAATACGGTTACCGCGACCTGCGTCCAACACTGGAGCGCTCCTCGGCGCGCGAGACAACCATGCGCGTGGCGGTTGGCGCCATTTGCAAGAATTTCCTAGCGCAGTTCGGCATCGTGGTGGGGGGGTACGTGAAAAGCATCGGGGAGATCGACGGACAGTTTGACGGCATGTCGTATGAGGGTCGTTTCGCTGCGGCAGAGGCTTCGGATGTGCGCTGCCCCGACCCGGAAGCAGCATCCCGCATGCGGGTGCGCATCGAATCCATCATCCACGGTAAAGATACGCTTGGCGGCGTGCTGGAGATCGTGGCTCTGAACGCACCGGTGGGGCTGGGTTCGTATGCCCAGTGGGATCGACGCCTGGAGGCGCGCCTGGCGCAGGCCGTGATGAGCGTGCAGGCCATGAAAGGGGTGGAGGTGGGTGATGCGTTTGAAAATGCGCGCCTGCCGGGCACGCAGGCGCATGACGCCATCGGGCTGCCTGCCTCTGGCATGGGCGACTTTGAGCGCCCCACAAACCGCGCCGGGGGCACCGAAGGCGGCATCTCCAATGGGCAGCCCATCATCATCCGCGCCGCGATGAAGCCGATTGCCACCACGCTGACCCCGCAGACCACGGTTGACCTGGCCACCGGGCAGGAACGCCCCACGGCCTATGAGCGCTCCGACTTTTGCCCGGTGCCGCGCGCGGTGCCCATTTTGGAGGCGATGGTTGCCTTTGTGCTGGCGGATGCGCTGATCGAGAAACTGGGCGGCGATTCACTGGCGGAGATGAAACCGCGTTTCGACACCCTGCGCGGGGCGCGCCTTGAAGACCTGCCGATGGATAATACGCCGCACGTATTTTGGGAGTAACCCAAAAGGATGACGAGACCAGGGTGTTGTAATGGATAAGTGCAGTGGGTGCGCCGCACTGCCACCTTACAAAAGCCGTGATGACGGGATGGGTATTTCGTGATAAATTTGGCGTATAGCTAAAACACTGAGGCAGCATGGGCACCAATCACATTTTTATATACGGGCCGCCGGGGTCGGGTAAGAGCAGCGTGGGACAGGTGCTCTCCAGGAACCTGTCGCTGGAATTCATTGATCTGGATGCGGAAATCGAAACCAATTCCGGCATGCCCATTTCGCAAATAATGGAAGAATGGGGCGAGGAGGGTTTCCGGGATATCGAGACTTCAGCGCTTAAACGTGTGGCGAGAAGCAAACCCAGGGTGATCGCCCTGGGAGGGGGCAGTTTGCTGCGCCCGCAGAACCGGGCGTTTGCTGAATCGCGCGGGACAGTGGTGTTCCTGGAAGCTGACCTTCAACACCTGGTGGTGCGCCTGGCCAACGACCCGACCATCCGTCCCTTGCTGGAAGGCCCGTTGGAAGAGACGCTCTTCATGCTGCTGGAACGCCGCAAGGAGCATTATGGCTCATTTAAGTCGCGCGTAACCACTAAAGGAAAAACCCCTGAGCAAATTGCTAAAAACGTCCAGCTGGTGCTGGGCCGCTACCATATCCGTGGCATGGGACCGAGTTATGATGTGTTGCACCCGGCCGGGGGATTCGATGGGCTGGTGGAATTGTTGCGTCAAAGCGGCATGGGGGGCCCCGTGGCAATCGTGTGCGATGAAAATGTGGCCCCCCTGTATGGGCAGCGCTTGGTCAGCATTCTGCGCGAGGGCGGGCACGGTTACACCCACCCGGATTTGATCGTCATCCCGGCCGGGGAGGCGCACAAGAACCTGGAGACGCTGCAAAAGCTGTGGTGGCGTTTCCTCAACGTCGGGCTGGGCCGCAAGAGTACGGTTATTGCCCTGGGCGGCGGGGTGGTGGGCGACCTGACCGGGTTCGCCGCGGCCACCTTTATGCGCGGGGTGAACTGGATCAACATCCCCACTACATTGCTTTCGATGGTGGATGCCTCGCTGGGCGGCAAGACCGGCATCGACCTGCCGGAAGGCAAGAACCTGGTGGGGGCGTTCCACCCGCCGCGCTTGGTCCTGGTGAACCCCTTCCTGCTCTACACACTTCCCGATGCCGAACTGCGCTCGGGATTGGCGGAGGTGGTCAAGCACGGGATCATCGGCGATTCACGCCTGTTCAGGATGTGCTCGGCGGGTTATGAGAAGGTCAAGTCCAATCTTTCTGAGGTTGTGCGGCGTGGGATTGCGGTGAAGGTGCGTGTAATCGAGGACGATCCATATGAAAAAGGCATCCGCGCGGCGCTCAACCTGGGGCACACGGTGGGGCATGCGGTCGAGTCAGTATCGGGGTTTTCCATCCGGCACGGCGAGGCGGTATCCATCGGGATGGTGGCAGAGGCCCGGCTGGCCGAGCGGATGGGCATTGCTGTCGAGGGGTTGTCAGCGCGGATGGCGGAAACACTATCCGCGCTGGGGCTGCCGACCGAGATCCCCGATTACCTGCCCAGGGAAGCGCTCATCCAATCCATGTTCGTGGATAAGAAGCGCGAAAAAGGCACCGTCCGTTTTGCCCTGCCGGCCGATATCGGCAAGGTGCAGGTGGGCGTGCCCATCAGTGATCTGAATGTGATCTTTGAGGGAAAATGAGCGCGATTCTTGTTTTACATGGTCCCAATCTGAACCTGCTGGGCACGCGCGAGCCGGGCGTGTATGGCAGCCTGACCCTGGATGAGATCAATGCCCGGTTGGTGGCGCTGGGGCGTGAACTGGGTGTGGACGTGCGCTGCCTGCAATCGAACCACGAGGGCGCGCTGATCGACGCCCTGCATGAGGCGCACGCCTGGGCCGGGGGGGTGGTTTTCAACCCGGGCGGTTATACCCATACCTCGGTGGCGCTGCGCGATGCGATCACGTCCATCGGCATCCCGGTGATCGAGGTGCACCTCTCGAATGTTTTCGCGCGCGAGGAATTCAGGCACGTTTCGCTGGTTTCGGCGGTGTGCAAAGGCAAGGTCACCGGGCTGGGGTGGCGTTCGTACACCCTGGCGCTGCGCGCGCTGGTGGAGATTTTTGACGAGGGGTAGAGGGAGGGCAGGAAGAATGGAGAAGAGAGAATGGGCAATTCTTTCAACCATCGAATGACCCTTGAACCCGCCCAGCAGGTGGTCCCACACGCGGGCAAATGCCAGACGTGACTGCCCGACATAAAAAGCGGTGTCGGCATCCCGGAAGAGGTACAAGTCGAGCTCTTTCCAGGCGTCGGGGCAGGTTTCCACGAGCAGGAAACGTTTAAGGTCCAGGCTGATGTGTTGTTCCGTCATCTGGTGCTCGATGCCTTAATCGCTGTCGCGCCCGGTAACGCAGCCGGGCGGAAGCCGTCCTTTTTGCGCCGTCGTTGATTTCCTGGCGGGGCAGGCGCGCTGATTAAACTGGCGCCAGCATTCCCGTCCAGATCAACCAGCATAGTACCGATTTGGCCAAAAGGCTCAGGATGATATACACCCGTTCGCCATACAGGTAATCTTTCCAGGGTCCCACTTTTTTGTATCGACTTTCATTTTGTTCATTTGCGCTGTTGTTCCCGACATGTCATTTTCTCTTTTACTTCCTGTGAATGGTCAAAATTGCTCAACGTGTTGGTTCGGTTGCGTGGCTTACTGCCGCAGGATCTTCTCCAGGGGCTTTCCTTTGGCCAGTTCGTCAACCAGTTTGTCCAAGTAGCGGATTTTTTGCATCAGCGGGTCTTCGATTGCTTCCACGCGGACACCACATACGGTGCCTTTGATCAGGGCGCGATTAGGGTTCATGGCTGGCGCTTGCGCAAAAAAGGCCTCAAAGCTATTCTCGTTTTGGATTTGCTGCTGCAACCCTGCCTGGTCATAGCCCGTCAGCCAGGTGATGATCTGGTCGACTTCCTCTTTTGTGCGCTGCTTGCGCTCTGCTTTTTTTACATAGAGCGGATACACATCCGCAAATTTCATGCCAAATATTCGGGTGTTGTTCATGGTACTGGGTTTTCCTCACTTTACCTCATGGCAGGCCACCCAGCGCCCCGGCCGCGCCTCGCGCCAGGCGGGGGCCGTCTCGGCGCAGTGCGCCCTGGCGATGGGGCAGCGCGGGTGGAAGCGGCAGCCCGAAGGCGGGTTGAGCGGGCTGGGTATCTCGCCCCGCAGCACCTGGCGCTTTCGCTGGCGCTCTTTGCGTGGGTCCGGGATGGGCACGGCCGAGAGCAACGCTTGCGTGTAGGGGTGCAGGGGTGACTCGTACAGCGCGTCACGCCCGGCCAGCTCGATGATCGCCCCCAGATACATCACCGCCACCCGGTCGCAGATGTGGCGCACCATGCTCAGGTCGTGGGCAATGAACAGGTAGGTCAGCCCGAACTGGTCTTGCAGGTTCTCCAGCAGGTTGACCACCTGGGCCTGGATCGACACATCCAGCGCGGAGATGGGCTCGTCGCATACGATGAACGATGGGTTCGAGGCCAGCGCGCGCGCAATGCCAATGCGCTGCCGCTGCCCGCCAGAAAACTCATGCGGGAAGCGGTTGAGATGCGAAGGACTGAGCCCCACCAGCGCCAGCAGTTCGCGCACGCGCTCGGTGCGGGTTTTCGCATCCGGCAGCAGGCGGTGCACCCGCAGCGGTTCGCCTACGATGCTGTTGACGGTCCAGCGCGGGTTGAGCGAAGCGTACGGGTCCTGGAAGATGATCTGCGCTTTCTGGCGCAGCGCCATCATCTCCGCGCCGCGGGCATGCGCAAGGTCCAGCCCGTCGATCACCACCTCCCCGGCAGTCGGGCGGTACAGCCCCAGCAGGGTGCGTCCGGCGGTGGTCTTGCCGCAGCCGCTCTCGCCCACCAGCCCCAGCGTTTCGCCGCGCTGGATGTCGAACGAGATGCCATCCACGGCCCGCACCAGCCCCACCTTGCGCTGGAAGATAAGTCCGCTGGTGACGGGGAAGTGCTTGCTCAGGTTGCGTACCGTGACCAGGGCGTCGTCAGCCGCGCTCATCGCTCACCTCCCGTGGACACATCCACCCAGCAGGCCGCCCGGTGTCCCGCGGCCACCGGGCGCAGGGGCGGGTTCTCGTCCCGGCAGCGCTCGCGCACGAACTCACAGCGCGGCGCAAAAGGGCAGCCCCTGGGCGCCACCAACAGGTTGGGCGGCGCGCCCGGGATCGATTTGAGCCGCTTGTCGCGGCGTTTGTCCACGCGTGGCAGGGCGGCCAGCAGCGCCAGGGTGTAGGGGTGCGCCGGGGAGTCGAACAGCGCATCCACGTCGGCTTCTTCCACGATATACCCGGCATACATCACGATCACCCGCTCGGCCATGCCGGCCACCACGCCCAGGTCGTGCGTGATCCAGATGACGGCCATATTGAGCTTGGCGCGCAGTGTTTGCACCAGTTCCACGATCTGGGCCTGGATGGTGACATCCAGGGCGGTGGTGGGCTCGTCGGCGATGAGCAGGCTGGGGTTGCAGGCCAGCGCCATGGCGATCATCACCCGCTGGCGCATGCCGCCGCTAAACTGGTGCGGATAGCTCCCCAGCCGCCGTGCGCCATCCGGGATGCCCACCATATCCAGCAGGTTGGTGGCCCGCTTTTGGGCGTCGTCGGCTTGCATGCCCAGGTGCACGCGCAGACTTTCGGTGATCTGCCGCCCGATGGTGAGCACCGGGTTGAGCGAGGTCATGGGGTCCTGGAAGATCATGGCGATCTCCTGGCCGCGGATGCTGCGGGCCATCTCATCCTCGCTGGTCTGGAGCAGGTCGCGCCCGCGATACAGCACGCTGCCGCTGGCGATCTCGCCGGGCGGGATGGCAATGAGCCGCAGCACCGACATCATGGTGACCGATTTGCCGCAGCCGCTCTCGCCCACCACGGCCAGCGTGCCGCCTTCGGGCAAACTGAACGAAACGCCGTTGACGGCGTGCACGATGCCCTCGGGGGTGTGGAAGCGCGTCTTGAGGTCTTTGACTTCGAGCAGGTTATCCATGGTCACCTCAAACCGCCCGGCTGCGCGGGTCGATGGCGTCGCGCAGCCCGTCGCCCAGAAAGTTGATGCTGAGCACCGTCAGCAGGATGAGCATGCCGGGGAAGAACCACAGCCAGGGGGCTGTTTCGAGATAGTTGTTGGCCCCATCGAGCATGTTGCCCCAGGTGGCAGTGGGCGGCTGCACGCCCAACCCCAGGAAGCTGATGTACGCCTCGGCCAGGATGGCGTTGGCCACCCCCAGCGTGGCCGAAACGACGATGGGCGCAATGGCGTTGGGCAGGATGTGGTAGAAGATGATCTCGACGTTGGAGGTGCCGGTGGCGCGCGCCGCCAGGATGAAATCATTCTCCTTCAGCGAGAGGAATTCCGCCCGCACGATGCGCGCCAGGTACATCCAGCTGGTTGCGCCGATGATGAGCACAATGACGACGACACTGCCGCTGAACGCGCGCCCGAACATCTCCACCTCCGGGATGCGCCCGCCGAAGAATTTGGCCATGACGATGAGCAGGAAGATCTCCGGGATGTTGAGCATGGCCTCGGTGATGCGCATCAGGATGCTGTCGATGAGGCCGCCGTAATACCCGGCCAGCGCGCCCACCAGGATGCCAATGAAGGTTTGGATGAGCACCGCCAGCAGGCCGATGATGAGCGAGATCTGCCCGCCGTAGATGGTGCGGGCCAGCACGTCGCGCCCGATGGTGTCGGTGCCGAAGGGGTGTGTGGCGGTGGGGGCCGTCAGGCGCAGGGGGGTGTCGGCAAAGTTGGCATACTTTTCCGGGAAGATGAGCGCCCCGCCGAAGGAGTAGATGAATAACAGGATGAGGGTGACGGTCCCAAAGATGGCCATTTTGTGGCGGCGGAAGCGTCGCCAGGCCAGCTGGCTGGGGCTGAGCGGGGGCGTTTCCAACTCGTCGGCGGGCAGGCTGGCGATGGGTGAGGGGGTGGCGGGTGCGGGTCCCATCGGGTTCACTGTTCGTATCGGATGCGCGGGTCGAGCCAGGCGTAGGCGATATCCGTGATGATCTGGAAAACCACCACCGCCACGGCGATGAGCATGAGGATGCCCATGATGACCGGCAGGTCCACCCGGTCCACGTGGTCGAGGAACAGGCGCCCCATGCCTGGCCAGGCGAAGATGCGCTCGGTGACCACTGCGCCGCCCAGCAGCAGGGGCAGGTCGAGCCCCACCACGGTCACGATGGGCAGGGCTGCGTTCTTGAGGGCATGCACGAAGACCACCTCGCGCCTGGGCAGCCCCTTGGATTTGGCCGTGCGGATGTAGTCCTGCCCCATCACTTCCAGCATGGTGGAGCGGATGTAGCGGCTGTAGGCGGCGAAGCTGATGAGCGAGATGCTGAGCACCGGAAGCACCATGTGCCAGAGGATCTGTTCGGGTGTCCTGCCCACCTGGGGGTCGAACATGCCCACCGTGGGCAGGTAGGGCAGGCCCCAGCGTTTGAAGAGCACCGCGAAGATGTACATCGAAAGCAGGGCGACGAAGAAGATTGGCATGGAGTACCCGATGAACAGAAGCGTGGTGACCAGGTTATCCATGAACGAGTACTGCCGCAGGGCCGAGTAGATGCCCACCAGCAGCGCCCCGGCGATGATGACCACTTCTGAGGCGATCATGAGGATGAGGGTGTTGGGCAGGCGCTCGGCGATCACCTCCAGCACCGGGCGGCGGTTGAGCAGCGAGATGCCAAAGTCGCCGCGCAGTACGCCCCGGCGCGTGCCGGACGTTTCGGCGATGCCATCGCCATCCAGATCGGTCTTGGTCCAGTCGTTGCCGGCCAGCCAGTAGATATATTGCATGTAGATGGGCTGGTCGAGTCCCAACTGGCGGCGCAGGCGCTCGTAGTCGGCGGCGCGTGTGACGCGCCGCCCGCCCATGGTGGCCACCGGGTCGCCCATGTTCATCATCAGGATGAAAAGGATCAGGCTGATGACAAACAGGAGCGGGATGCCCTGTAGCAGGCGTTTGAGGATGTAACGTCCCATCGATCACGCTTCCTTTGCTGGCGGGTGCATTGTGCGGCTCAAACGGTCAGGGCTTCAGGTCCCACTCGGCGATGTTGTAGAACATGGTCACGCCGGAGAATTTAGTGTTGAGCAGGCGCTGACTCACCGCGTACACATCCGGGTCCTGCCACAGCCCGATGATGTAAACCTTATCATAGAAGAGCTGGTTGATCTGCGCGATGGTCTGTTGTCGTTCAGTCACGTCCACCTGGGTGGATTGCAGCTTGATGAGCGCGTCCAGTTCCTCATCACAGATGTAGAACCAGTTCTCGCCCACCGGGTTTTCGTCGGTCGGGATCTGGTCGCACAGCCAGTAGTACAGGTCGGGGTCGGGGAAGAGCGGACCGTCGGACCATTGCTGGATATCGAACTCGCCCTGGGCGGCGGGTCCGTTATCGGCGTAGCTGGCGAAATACAGGGTATCGTCCACCGGGTTCACATTCAGCTTGATGCCCACTTCGGCCAGCTGCTGCTGCATGACGGCCTGGGTATCCTGGCGCACTTCGCGGATGGTGGTGGCGTGTTCGATTACGAGGTCCACCCCGTCTTTTTCGCGCACACCGTCGCCGTTGGAGTCGATCCAGCCGGCTTCGTCAAGCAGGGCGCGGGCCTGGTCGGGGTCGTAGGGGTAGTTGACCAAGGGTGGGTCATTGTAGAAGGGCAGGGCATCCCAGAAACTGGCCGGAACTTTGGTCAGCCCGAGTAGCAGGTCGCGGTTGATGCCTTCGCGGTCGATGGCCATGGCGATGGCTTTGCGCACGCGCACATCAAACACGGCAGGGTTGCTCTTCTCTTCGTTGAGGGTGAAGAACATCCACTCGCTGTACCCGTTCGGCTCTACTACAATATTCAGCCCGGCCTCTTTCAGCCCCGGCACGTCAGAATAGGCGATGAAGGTGCCCAGGTCGGCTCCCCCGGCCTTGAGCGCGGCCACCTGCGAGGCGTCATCGGGCACAAAGCGGATGAAGACCTCGTCCAGCTTGGCGGGCTCGCCCCAGTAGTTTTCGTTGCGCACGAAGCGGGCAAAGCTGCCCGATTCCCATTCCGCAAAGTTGAACGGGCCGCAGCCCACGGTGGGGTTCTTGAGCCAGTCGGCATTATCGATGGTGCCTTCGGTCTGGTAGACGGGGCGCAGGATGTGGGCCGGCAGGATGCCATGCCACAGGGTGGCCAGCCAGGGGGCGAAGGGTTCGTAGAAGGTGATCACCACCGTCTGCGGGTCGGGCGCGGTGACAGATTCGATGTAGTCGTACGGGTAGGCAGAGGCCACGGTGTTGGAGGGACTGACGGCCATCTCCCAGGTGAATATAAAGTCATCTGCATCCAGCGGGTCGCCGTCGGACCATTTCATCCCTTCGCGCAGCTTCATGGTGATGACTTTCCCATCAGCGCTGATGCTGCCGTTTTCCACGCTGGGAATTTCGGTCACCAGGCGCGGGAAAGGCTCGTTCTTTTCGTCGAACTCCCAGGCCCAGTGGTTGTTCATCTGCCATGTGGTCCACACGAACCACATGCTGGAGTAAAGCGGGGCCAGCGTGTCGAACTCTTGCGTATAGATGAGCACCGCGACTTTCTTGGGCTGCTCGGGGGTGGCAGCCCCGCCGGGCGCACAGGCGCTGAGCACCAGTGCAATGATGAACATGAACGGCAATAGGGTCCTTAATTTGCGCATTTTGGTCTCCTTCTCCTTTGGCGGGGTTAAAAAATACCCCTGCCTCGCGCGTGGCGCGGGCAGGGGGTAAGGCGTGAGCGGTCAGGTCCAGGAAATCGTCGGGTATCACACTATTAGTATAGCAACGTTTTCCATTTGCGCAACATTGTCAAACCGTGGATTGGGGCAGATCACGCAATCCGAACCTGGACCAGCACGCTATCGCCAGCTTCCAGGTTTTCAGCTTTTTGTACACTCTGTTTGATGGGCACCAAATAGCGCCCGTCCTTGGGGAAAAGGGAGGTCTTGAACTCCGTGCTGCCGATGCGCGCGTGGACTGGGATGACCCCCCAGCCGTAACTGACCAGGGACGACATTGCCTTGATGTGGCTGCTCGGCCCTTCCGGGATGGCCACAAAAAGGTAGGGCGCCGGCCCGCGCCAGTAAAAGATCTCACCTTCGAACTCGATGATCATGGCGATTAACCCTCATCCGTGGCGGGCGACCAGCGGTAACTGAGCTTGTACACCTGGGCCACCATCGAGGTTTCGGTGTTGCGCACGCCAGCAATGGTCTGGATGCGGTGCGTGACCAGTTCGGTAAGGTGCTTCAGGTTGCGGCAATACACCTCGGCCAGCAAGTCGAATGGTCCCAGTGTGACCACCAGGTAGGCCGTCTCGGGCAGCTCGGCCACCTGGCGGGCCACCGCCTCGATGCGCCCCGGCTCGACGGCAATATTGATCAATGCCGGGGCCTGGAAGTCCAGCGAGTAGGGGTCCACAATCGAGACGGTGCGCACCACGCCCTGCTCCATCAGGTTCTTGTAGCGGCTGCGGATGGCGGTCTCGGACAGCCCCACCTTTTTGGCGATCTGGGTGAACGGGGCGCGTCCGTCTTCCTGCAGCATTTGAAGGATCGCGCGGTCAATTTCGTCCATGGGCTGGGTCTCCAGGGGGTTTGAAATTCGGTTTATTGGGCTGTTTATACCACGAAATCCACAGTGATAATTGTCATATTGGCAGGATTACACCAGTGAAATTGACTGAAAAAACGAGATGCGCTAGAATTAATTGCGACCCATCACTACTATATTAATAACCCCATGGAGGCTATATGTCCCAAGAATTGTTCGACGCCATGCGCCAGAGCATCATCGATGGTGAGCCGGAGCTGGCCGCAGAGTTGGCCCAAAAAGCGCTCGACCAGGGGCTGGACCCGTTGGATGCCATTAACCAGGGCTTTGTGCCGGGCGTCAATTATGTTGGTGAGCAGTTCGCCGCAGGTGAGATGTTCCTGCCCGAGCTGGTGGTGGCCGGCGAGGCCATGAAGGCCGCGGTGGCGATCCTCGAGCCGGAGTTTGCCCGGCGCGGCACGACCCGTGAGATCCTCGGGCGTGTGGTCATTGGGACCATCGAGGGCGACATTCACGAGATTGGCAAGACCCTGGTGGCCACCATGCTCTCGGCCAGCGGGTTCGAGGTGCACGACCTGGGCGTGGATGTACCGATCATGAAGTTTGTCGAGAAGGCCCGCGAGGTCAATGCCGATATTGTCGGCATCAGCGCCCTGCTGACCACCACCATGGTGCGCCAGAAAGACGTAATCGAAGCCCTCGACGACAGCGGCCTGCGCCCACAGGTTAAAGTGATGGTGGGCGGCGCGCCCGTCACCCAGGGCTGGGCAGCCGAGATCGGCGCCGATGGCTACAGCGAAGATGCGGTCGGCTCGGTGGCGGTTGCCAAAAAGTTGGCGGGCAAGGCCTAGGAGCGCACCATGTCCGGCAAAATCAAGTCAGTCACCAATCCGCGCCTGAGCCTCAACATGTTCAGCGCGGAGGATATCAAGCGCCTGCATACCGCCACGCTGGATGTGATCGAGAGCGTGGGCGTGCGATTCCCCTCCAAACGCGCGCAGGAAATCTGGGCCGCCCACGGCGCCCGGGTGGACGCGCAGACCGGCATCGTGCGGGCGCCCGGGCACCTGATCGAAGCGGCGCTCAAAAAGGCCCCGCCCGCCTACACCCTGGCCGCGCGCAACCCCGCCCAAGACCTGCCGCTGGATGGCAACCACACCTGGGTGGGCACCGACGGCTGCGGTGTCGAGATCATGGACCTGCAAACCGGCGAGCGCCGCCGCTCGAAATTGCAGGACGTGGAAGAAATTGCCCGGGTGGCCGACCATCTGGAAGAAGTGGCCTTCCACTGGGTGCCGCTCTCCGCGCAGGACAAACCCGCCCACACGCGCGGCCTGCACGAACTGGCCGCTGTCTGGCGCAATTCCACCAAGCACGTCCAGACCGAGAGCATCTACAGCGTGCCCGAGGCCCTTGCGGCGGTCGAGATGGCCGCGGCGGTGGCCGGCGGGCGCGAGGCCCTGCGCAAGCGCCCGCTGCTCTCGCTCATGCAGTGCACCGCGCCTCCGCTGGCGCACGATGGCGGCAGCATTGATGCGGCCCTCATCGGCGCCGAGGCCGGCCTGCCGGTCGGGTTCATGACCATGGCGGCCTGCTTCACCACCGGCCCGTCCACCCTGGCTGGCAACCTGGTGGTGGGCAACGCGGAAGTCATCAGCGGCACGGCCCTCATCCAACTCGCGTACCCCGGCGCGCCGGTCTTTTACGCCGCGGCCCAAACCGCCTCCGACCTGCGCTCCGGCGCGTACACCGGCGGCGGACCGGAGGACTTCCTCTTCGGCGCGGCTGGCAACATTCTGGCAGATTTCTACAACATCCCCATCTCGATGGGCTCGTTCGCCACCGGCGCCAAGGAACCCAACTGGCAGGCCGGCATCGAGAACAGCCTCTCGACCTTTATGGCCTCCATCGTGCTGTCGGACATGTTGCTGGGCGTCGGTTTCCTGCACGGCAGCCGCATCTGGTCTTACGAGCAGATGCTGATGGACTGCGAAATCTTCGAGATCGTGCGCCGCACCCTGGCCGGCATCGAAGTCAGTGACGAAACCCTGGCGCTGGACGTCATCAAGGCGGTCGGCCCCGGCGGCAACTTCCTGACCCAGAAGCACACCCGCGCCCACATGCGCGAGATCTTTGTGCCCCACTTCATGGACCGCCGTCCTTACAACGTGTGGGAAGAAAAGCGGGATGGCCCGCGCGACTGGGCCCGCGAAAAGGCCCGCAATATTCTCGCCACGCACCAGCCCGAACCGCTCGACCCGGCCGTCAGCGCCGAACTCAGCCGCATCATTTCCGCTGCGGATGGAGCCTAAATGCAGCCCAAACTCCAACTGCTCAACACCGACCTGATCAACAAAGTGCTCGACGAAGCCTTTCAGCTGCTGCGCGACCCGGGCGTGAAGGTGCAGCTGCCCGAGGCCCGCCAGCTGCTGGCCGCGGCCGGGGCCGACGTGAACGAAACAACCGAAGTGGCGCGCCTGTCCGAAAAACTGGTGCGCGACGCGGCGGCCACCGTGCCCGGCGAATTTTTCCTCTACAACCGCGAAGGCAAACCGGCTGTGCGCTATGGCGGCGACGCCGTCCACTTTGACCCCGGTTCCTCCGGGGTTAATATCCTCGACCCCGAAACCCTCGTCCACCGCCCGGCTGAAACCCCGGACCTGGTGCGTCACCTCAAGGTAGCGGAGAGCCTGCCCGCCTACGACGCCGTTTCCACCTCGGTGGTGTGCAACGATGTCCCCAAACCCATCGGCGACCTGTACCGGCTGTACCTGGTGATGCTGCATTCCACCAAACCTATTGTCACCGGCGCGTTTTCCACGCAGACCACCAAGGTGATGGTGGACATGCTGGCCATTTATGCTGGCGGACACGATGCCCTGGCCCAGAAACCGCTGGCCGTCTTCGATGTCTGCCCCACGCCGCCGCTCATCTGGAGCAAGTTCGGCGCGCAGAACCTGATCGACCTGGCCCGGGCGGGCGTGCCGGCCGAAATGGTCTCCATGCCGCTGGCCGGGGCCGGCTCGCCGGTCACCATTCTCGGCTCGGTTGTCCAGCATGCCGCCGAATGCCTGTCCGGCATCGTCATCCACCAACTGGCCAATCCGGGCGCGCCCATCGTGTGGGGCGGCGCCCCGGCCATCTTCGACATGCGCCAGGGCACCACGCCCATGGGCGCGGTCGAAACGACCATGATTGACGCCGCCTACGCCCAGGTGGGCAAGTCGCTGGGGCTGCCCACGCACACCTACCTCGGCGCAACGGACGCCAAATCAGTTGATTACCAGGCCGGGCTGGAGAGCGGTGTGACCGCCATGATCGGCGCGCTGGCCGGCATCAACATGATTTCCGGCGCGGGCATGCTTGATTTCCTGACCAGCATCAGTCCCGAAAAACTGGTGGCCGATGCCGATGCCATTGGCATGGCCAAACGCATGACGCGCGGCGTGGAAGTTCTGACAGATACCCTGGCCACCGCCATGTTCGCGGGCATCAACTTCAAGGCCGATTTCCTCAAGCAAAAAGAGACCCGCGCCTTGTTCTCGAAGGAACAATTCCTCCCATCCAAGGTCATCGACCGCGGCTCGATCCGCCACTGGAACGATGCTGGCAAACAGGATGTCTGGGCCCGCGCCCGCGATGAAACCCGCAAACTGGTCGATGCCTACCAGCGCCCGGCCGCCGACCCCGCCCGCGAAAAAGCGCTGGTCGAGATGGTGTCCCGCCTGGCCCACGACGCCGGCATGGACACCTTGCCGCTGCTCCCATCCTGAGGAGTGCGCCCATGCAAAACCTTTCCCTGAACGGACTTCCCCCCGAAAGCGTGGAATCCATCCACCAGGCCACGCTGCGCGTGCTGGGCGAGGTGGGCATCCTGCTCGACCACCCCGGCGCGCGTGAGATGCTGTTCGCCTGCGGGGCAACGCTTCGGCACGGCCGCGTTCTGCTTCCGACGGACCTGGTGGAATGGGCGCTGGCGCAATGCCCGCGCACCATCATCACCCGCGGGCGCGGCGGCGCGGTCTTGACCCTGGGCGATGGTTCGTTGCACTGGCACAACCTGGGCGGCGCGCGCGATGTGTACGAGCACGCCACCCGCGCTGTGCGCCCGGCCATGGTGAAAGACGTGGCCGATGCCGCCCGCCTGCTCGATGCGCTGGAGCACTGCACCTGCGTGACGCCCTTTTTCACCCCGCAGGATGTGCCCGGCGGGGTGATGTCGCTGGCCATGTACCGCCACACCCTGCCGCACACCACCAAGGTGGTCTACGGCCCCGGTGTGCAGAACGCGCAGGAAGTGCGCTTCGCGGCGCAGATGACCGAGGTGATCGGCCCCGCGCCGGAGATGACCATGCTGGCTGTCTCACCCGTCAGCCCGCTCAACTTCCCGGCGCATCTGGTCGAAGCCATGATCGAGATCGCCCGGCTGGGCATCCCGTTCGGGCCGCTGCCGTGCCCCACGGCGGGCGCCACCGCGCCCATGTCGATTGCCGGGGCGCTGGCGCAGCAGAACGCGGAGGTGGTGGCCTCCATTGTTGTTGCGCAACTCATGCGGCCCGGACTCCCCATTATCTACTGCGGGCGGCTGGCCATGATGGAACCGCGCACGGGCTCGTCGGTCTGGGGCGGCGTCGAACTGGCCCTGGCCTCCACCGGCACCGTGCAGATCGCGCACCGCTACGGGCTGCCGGTCAACGTTTACGGGTTTTCGACCAACTCCCACACCCTCGACCTGCAGAACGGATTCGAGCGCGCCCTCAACGCGGCCATCCCGGCCCTGGCTGGTGCGGATGAGCTCTCCGGCATTGGCGAGATGCAGGCCGGGGCGGCCGGTTCCTTCGCGCAAATGGTGGTGGATAACGAGATTGCTGCCAGCGTGTACCGCATCCGGCGCGGGTTCGCCGTGGATGAAGACGCCCTGGCGGTGGGCGTGATCGCCGCCGCGATGGACTCATCGCGCAACTACCTGTCCCAGAAGCATACGCGCCAGTTCCTCAAGTCTGGCGAGGTGCTCATGGGCAGGCTGGCCGAGCGCGGCACATGGAGCGAATGGGAAAAGCGCGGACGCGGTAGCATGGCCGACCGCGCCCATGCCGAAGCCGAGCGGCTGATTGCCGAACACCCGATCCCGCCGTTGGAGCCTGCCCAGGAGCGCGCCCTGGATGAGATCATGGCTGCCGCAGAACGCGAACTGGTTAAAGGATAATCCCATGCAAACCATCCTCAGAAGTGCAAGCAAACAGGTCATTATCAGCCCCGAAAAGCCCACCGTGCTCATCGGCGAACGGATCAACCCGACCGGTAAAAAGAAACTGGCCGAGGCGTTGCTCCAGGGCGACCTGGACTACATTGTGGCCCAGGCCAAAGCGCAGGTGGAGGCCGGGGCGGATGTGCTCGACATCAACGTGGGTACGCCCGGTGTGGACGAAGTGGCGCTCATCCCGCGCGTGGTGCGAGCCGTTATGGAAGCGGTGCCCGCACCCATCTGCATCGACAGCGCCGATCCCAAAGTGTTGCGCGCCGCGCTCGAAGCGCACCGCGGCATCGCCCCCGATGGCAAACCGCTCATCAATTCGGTCACGGGCGAAGAGAGCCGCCTGGCCAATGTCCTGCCGCTGGTGGCCGAGTTCAAGACAGCCGTCATCGGGCTGCTCATGACCGATGGCGGCATCCCCAAAACCCCGCAAGACCGCCTAAATGTGGCCCGCAAGATCATCGACCGCGCTGCCGGGCACGGCATCCCGCCCGAAGACATCATCATAGACTGCCTGGTCATGACCGTTGGCGCCGATTCGAAAGCCGCCCAGGTCACGCTCGATACCATCCGGCGCATCCGCCAGGAACTGGGCATGAATATTGCCATCGGCGCCAGTAACGTCTCGCATGGCTTGCCCGAGCGTGAGGTGATCAATCCTGTCTTCCTGTCCATGGCCATCCAGAACGGCGCAAACGTCCCAATTGTGGATGTCTCTAAGGTGCGTCCGGCCATCCTGGCCGCCGACCTGCTGATCGGGAAGGATGATTATGCCGCGCGTTACATCAAAGATTACAAGCGCCGCCTCAAGGCCGCCGGGGGACAGCCCTGACCCTGAACGGCCTGTGGATTTAGCCCGGCTGTTGCGCATCCCGCGCATCGACACCGAATCCGCCCAGCCCCTCTCACCGGATTCGCGCTGGCTGGTTTTCGCCGCCAACCCCAACGGGCACCGGGAAATTTTCATCCAGCCCGTATCGGGCGGGCTGCTTCGCCAGATCTCTGCCGGACCGGGCGCAAAGTCGCATTCCCACTGGTTGCCTGATTCCCGCCGTATCGCTTTTGTGAGTGATCCCACCGGTGCGGAGGAATTCACCTTTTCTGATGGATGGCCGGATTATTTTGAGCCATCCATCGAATTGATTGATGCTGGTTCGCCTACTTCAACGCTTTGGCGATGGCAGCAATGTGCTCCGGTGCGCTGCCGCAGCAACCCCCGAAAACCCTGACATTGAGCGCCGCGAATTTTTGCGCGTATTCAGCCATGACCTCCGGCGTCACATCATATACGATGTTACCCTCGCTGGCATGCGGCAAACCGGCATTGGGCTTGGCCATCAGCACCGCCTCGGGCAAGGCTGCGCGCATCTGCTCGATGGCCGTCAGCGTTTCGGTCAGGGTGCGGCCGCAGTTGGCCCCCACGGCTGTTACGCCCAGCGCCCAGATGTCGCGCACGGCTTTTTCGGGTCTGAGACCCATCATTGTGCGGCCGTGCGAGTCGAAGCTGAAGGTCACCAGCACCGGGATGTCCGCGCTCATCTGGCGCACCCCCTCTATGGCGGCCCTGGCTTCACTGATATCGCTCATGGTTTCGACCAGGATCGCGTCCACGTTTCCTTCGCTCAACAATCCAGAGGCCTGTTCAGCGAAGGCGGCAACTGCCTCTTCGTAAGTCACTTTACCCAGCGGTTTGAGCAGTTCGCCCGTCGGGCCAATATCCCCGAACACAAAGGCATTGTCCCCGGCGGCCTCGCGCGCCAGCCGCGCCGCCGCGGCGTTGATCTCTTTGACCTGCCCATCCAGTTGATGTCGCATCAGCCGGAAGTGCGTGCCGCCAAACGTATTGGTCAGCACCACGTTCGCGCCCGCTTCGATGTAACCGCAGTGCAGCGCGCCGATGGCCCCCGGATTTTCCAGGTTCCAAGCTTCGGGAGATGCGCCCGGTTTCAGTCCCGCTTTCTGCAGTTGGGTGCCGGTGGCGCCATCCGCAACCAGAGTGCCCTGGCTGGCGAGCGCATCAGTAAATTTCGACATGGTACTTCCTCCACAAAAATTTTCATGATTTTACCCCTTTCGTGCTAAACTGATGGGAAACCCGTCCCGGATTTTTGCCCATGCCGATCAAAACCGACTGGAACATCGAGATAAGTGTGGATGATGTGCTGCGCGGTCAGGGGGCCGACCCGCAGCGCATCCGCGCTCGCCGCCCGCGCCTGGTGGAAGCGGCCGAGCGCGCCATGGAGGAAGGGATGGCGATGCTCTCGCCGGTGGCGGCCTACCGCCAGTTGCCGGTCAGCGCCGTCCGGCACGAACGCATCCAGCTCGAGGGCGGCGCGCTGCTGAGCGGCCCGTTGGTGGCCGGGATGCTCGCCCCGGCCCGGGCGGTCATCGCGGCTGTGTGTACCATCGGTCCAGCGCTCGAAAACCTCAGCCTGGCTTATCTGGAAAGCGACCCGGTGCACAGCCTGGCGCTGTACGGGGTTGGTTCGGCCGCCGCCGAAGCGCTCAGCACGGCCGCCTGCCAGTTTTTCAGCCAGCAGGCTGCCGCACAGGGCTGGCAGACCACCGTGCCGCTCAGCCCCGGGCTGGAGGGGTGGCCGGTGGAGCGCGGGCAGGCGGAGGTTTTTGCCATTGTCGATGAAGCTCCTGTGGCCGGGGTGTCGTTGCTGCCGTCCAGCCTTATGCTGCCGCGTAAAACCGTTTCGCTGGCCATCGGGCTGGGACCCAATGTGGACACCACCGCCCGCATTTGCGATTTTTGCGCCATGCGCCATACCTGTCGGAACCGCCACGAATAAGGCAAACAAAAAAGACTGCCGGATTGCTCCAGCGGTCTTTTTGTTTGAGCGGGTGATGGGATTCGAACCCACGGAATAGTAGCTTGGGAAGCTACTGCCTTACCACTTGGCGACACCCGCACATTTTGACAACTTTCCCCCATATATGGGGGTATTTTTGCTCTGTTTGAGCTTTTATAACTCGAAAAGCACCCAAGCTATTGCCTTAATTGCGGTGCAATTATATTGCCTATTGATGGATTGAGCAAGATATTTTGCATCTTTGCTGATGGACCGGATCTCCCCATACAGTTCATAGTCCGGCACAAAAGAACAGACCTGTTCCCGTGGCGAATGACGTCCTTGCCCGTGTCCGCGAGGTGATCGGCAGCTATTTCAACGGCAAAGCTCCCGCCGCCTTGCAGCAGCCCAGTCCCTGCCCGGCGCGCGCCAGTTCCCTCATGCGGGCGATGTTTGCCTGGCCGCTGACCGCCTCGTTGAAAAAGTAGACCGGGCCATCCTGGAACGCGACGGTGATGTTGCCTTCGCCCAGCCCGTAAGCGAGGACGCGCGAATTTCCGCTGAGGTTTTTGTAGCGTTCGATGGTGTGGGTTTGCATGGTTTTCCCCGTTTGCAAAATTGGTCGTATGGATCTACCGTGGATGTTCGCCCGACCCTCTCATGCTGCCCAGGCTTGTCCTGTCTGCGCCAGTGCCGCAGGCACAGGTGAGCGTAGCCGAAGGATGGTCGCCCGGCAGGTAGGACAGCACACCGTTGACGCACGTACCTGCGGGTACAAAGCAATGTGAAAACAGCATTTTCACTTTAGATACTTGCGCAGGGCTTTATTTCAGCGCTTGACTTTACATTCCCGAATCTGTACACTATTTTAAGAATTATAGACAAATCATATCTGATTTGATTCGACGTTCGAGAAGTGTGAAGCAACGTATGAATGTATTAAAGGTTCCCGCGGTTTTGCATGGGGGCAATCGAAAATTAACCCTCGCGCTGGCATCAGTACTGCTATTGACCTTGATAGGAGGGTGCTCAGGCATCCCAAGGCCGGGTCTGCTGCCCGAAACATTCATCGGTGTTCCCCAAAGCGATAAGGCAGAAACCACACTGACCGCGCTGACCACAGCAGTGCACATGCCTCGGGACCGTTACACAGACGCTATCCAGATCAAAGATTTACCCTTAGACTTGTTGCAGCCAGCCCAATATGCTCCCCCAAAGGTCGGCGATCAAAACGAGTTCTATGTAAATTATGACTTTGATAAGGATTTCCGCCTGGTCCCCGCCACATTACGCTTACTCAGCGAGAATGGCGCCTGGTGGGTTGCGGATAATGCAACAGTTTCAGATGAAGAGCTCAAGGCGGCCGCAGATAATTTCGAGAATATTGCGCTCAAAGTTGACCGCCTGATCTATGGCCCCGAGCCTGTTCCCGGAATTGACAACTTTGCTCCCATTCATTTCTTGTTCGTCGATATACCAGAGTGGGGTGAGTATTACGGATATTTCAGCATCGTTAACCAATATCCAAAGGCGATCAAATCTTTCTCAAACGAGAAGGAAATGATGGTGTTGAACACCGGTTCGGGTAAATCGCTTAGCTCGGCTCAATTTGCCAGTGAACTCGCGCACGAATTCGGACACCTTATCCATTGGTCTGTAGACCCCAATGAAGACTTATGGATGAACGAGGCGTTTTCTGAACTTGCGGCATTCTTAACAGAATCGCCGCCTGTCGGCTCTGTGATGAATGCCGGCAATCAACAGGTGTATGCCAATTACCCGTTCATTCAACTGAACGCCCGCCCTGAAACCAGCCTGCCAGAAGATGATCGCAATATCGTCTTTGCCCATTACGGCGCTGAAAAATTATTTATGGTCTATCTCCTGGATCGTTTCGGACCAAAATTTATGAAAGACCTGATCGCCAATCCCAATTCCGGACTCCAGGCGCTCGATCAAGAATTGGGCAAACTCGATCCTCCCCTGACGTTCAACCAGGTGTATCCAGATTGGATCCTGGCAAACTTATTGAACCAGCCAGGTCATCCACAGGGGCGGTTCGGATATTCTGAGGTGCAAACCTTGCTGCCAGCGATCATCCCCTTGAATACGTTTACTGGCGAAAAATTGCCGGGTTTTATGCCGCCCTACTCTGTTTTTTACTATGAATTGCAGGCAAAAGATAAGGTGACCGTGGATTTCAAGGGGGCCACCATGGCGCGCCTGACGCCCGCCGACCCTTACGAGGGTGAGTTCGCCTGGTATTCCAACCGCGGCGATGAGACTTCGTTTACGCTGACACGTAGTTTTGACCTGACCGGGGTCAATTCTGCGACACTTAATTTCCGTGTATGGTATGAACTGGAAGAAGATTTCGACTACGGGTACGTGCTCGCCTCGGGTGATGGCGGTAAAAGCTGGGATGTTCTGCCCACCAGGCATGGCATGGTTGAAGGGCTGAGTGAAGACTCCTATGGCATAGGTTATACCGGAGAATCCAAGGCGTGGCTCAAAGAATCGCTCGATTTGTCCCAATATGCCGGGAAGACGGTCCTCATTCGCTTCGTGGTCAACACAGACCTGGCAACCAATCGAGATGGGATGCAGATCGATAATATCGAAATCCCTGAGATCAACTTCTTTGACGGTGCGGAAAATGACCAGGGAGGGTGGGATGCCCAGGGGTTTGTGCGCAGTGCCAACATTGTGCCAGTCGAATGGGTGGTCTGGATTGTAAAGGTCAACACTGACCCAAACCTGCCCGATGAAGTTACGCGTGTTGGACTGGGCGATCTTGCCGGGGCATCTTTTGAAGTTGATGGGTTTGGAGAAACTTTTGACTTTGCAGCCATGGTGATTTCACCCATGGCAGTAACCACCACGATGAGCATAGACTATGAATTTTCACTCACCGGGCAATAACCATTCCCAGGTTTCCCTGGAGTTCCTGTCAACCGTGCCCATATTTACGGGGCTGGACCAGGCTATCCTCGAAGAGATTGCCAATCTGATGCAGTATCGCGCATTTGGAACCGGAATGACGCTCTTCCACCAGGATATGCCCGGTACAACCCTGTACCTGATTGCTGAAGGATTTGTGCGCATCTATTCGATCGGGCAGACCGGACAAGAGTTCACACACTACCTTTACGGGCCGACTGATATTTTTGGCGAACTCTCCCTGCTGGACAATGGCTACCATTCGGCTACCTGCATTACGATGACCCCCATAAAGACCTGGCTGTTTTCCAAAGAAAATTTGTTTGTCATATTCCAAAAGTATCCAGCGATCATGCGCAGCCTGCTTGCGCTTGTATCGCGGCGTGTACGAATAGCGGCTCAAAAGTCTGAGACCATGGCATTCCACGATGTCCAGGGGCGGCTGGTTTATGAATTACTCGAACTTGAGGCCAAGAGCGGCCAACGAACCAAGGACGGTACTTTAATTTGCGTGCCGCTGACACAAAATGATCTTGCCAGCCTGGTTGGCGCCACGCGCGAAAGCGTGAACAAGGTGCTATCCACGCTCCGATCGCAGAATTTTATCAAGATGAATGGTAACGATATTATGATCACAGATCACAACGGGCTCGAAAAAATCCTCATCGCGCGGGGGCGTTAATCATGGGCAGCGACTGGCTTGATGACCTGAAAACCCAGGCAGCGGGTTCAGAAAGTTTAGATCGCCAAAAAACCTCCATCTGGGCAGAGTTGCAAACGCGGGTGGATATCAGTGAATACAAACCCAAACCTCATGCAGATGTGGTGGCGCAGGAGATCAAAGATAAGGCTGAGCATTATTTTGTATTGAAAAATACCCAGTACAAAACATATTTGCGCCTCAGCCCGGATGAATATAGCCTTTGGCTGTTAATGGATGGCCAAAAAACCGTAAAAGAGCTGATCGTCGAACATTTTATAAGCTCGGGGGCATTTTCGCGCACCCTGGTCATCCAACTGGTGGATCAATTGCTGTCTCACAAAATGCTAAGCGAAAAGCCCCTTTACGTCTGGGGGAATGTTAAATCCCAGTTGCGCAACCGCACCTGGGGGCACAGGTTATCTATACCGGCGCAAATCCTCCTGACCCAGCAGCTAAAAATCGCCGGGATCGACAAGCTCGTTTCTGGCGTGTATCGCACGGCAGGCTGGTTATTTTTTACGCGCCCCGTGCAGGTCATCATGCTTGCCCTGGCGGTGGTTGGTTTCATTTTGTTCAACGCGATCCTATCCAACCCCAATTATGTTCTGTTCGCACAAGTGCAGCCCTCCGAGTTTGCCCTGTTATGGGTGGCCGCTATTCTGCCCATTGTGATCCACGAGTTTGGGCACGCGCTGACCGTTAAACACTACGGCAGGCAGATCAATGCAGGCGGGTTGATGTTGTATTTCGGCTTGCCCGCCGCCTATGTCGATACCACGGATATCTGGCTCGAGAACCGGCGCGCACGGTTGAATGTCACCTGGAATGGACCCTATACCGGCCTGCTGGTTGGGGGCTTATGCGCCATTTTCATGTGGCTTTACCCGAACAGTTCCATTAATTCTTTCCTATTCAAGATGGCCAGTGTGGCTTACCTGACCATCCTGATTAACATAAACCCATTGCTTAAATATGATGGTTATTACCTGCTCTCGGATGCGCTGAATATTTCTTTCCTGCGTGAACGATCGCTAAATTTCCTTCAAAAAGGTTTGCTGGGCAAACTGACACGCCGCGAAAAGCTGACCCGGGATGAGAAGATATTTGCCGTTTTTGGCGCGTTCTCCATGCTTTGGACAGCGTACGTCATTTACCTGGCATCGGTCTTCTGGCAGACAAGATTGAGTTCCGGCCTGCAGGTGATCCTGGGAAGCAATTACAACGTGCTTACCAAAGTCCTCGAGTTCATTTCAGCGGCAGCCTTCATTTCACTCATGGCATTGCTGTTCATCCAACTCCTTCGCTTTATTTTTGATCTTGTGAACCGGTTCGTGCGGGCGGGATTGCTGCAAAAACATGCCTGGCTGGCGCTTATTGGTTTGGCTCTCGCGGCGATCACCTCTTTTGGCGCGGCATATTCGGTTGAAATCTATCGCGGCTGGGTTGTGGTTGCGGTTGTGTCCGGGCTGGGCATGGCCACAATAACAGCCTTCCTCATATTCAACCACGGTTACTACATATCCAACCGATGGTGGTCCCAGGTAACACTGGCGCTGGCGCTCGGTTCGCTGGTGATGGTGCCCGTTTCCGAAGCGCTGATGCCAACCGGCTCCATCCATTCGCAATATCTCGTTTTTGCTTCCATTGGGTTTGCCTCGATTGCCGGCGTCCTGTTCATTTGGCCTGCCATCGGTCAGGTTAAGCCCTTGCAATTGGTCATTGGGATGGTAACCGGAGGCTTCCTGGCCCTGGCGGGATATTACTTCGACTTGCTCCATTGGACCCTGTTCCTGGCGCCGTTACTGGGATTCGTGGCAACCCTGAACTGGTTCAACCTGCGCGGCGGGGCGCGTTTCCCGGGCCTTGCGCTGGTTTACCTGGGAATATTGCTGGCAGCCATGGCCTTTGTGATGGAACGCTACATTCCGCGATATTGGGCGTTGGGCATCCTGGTCAGTTGCGCGGGTTTCTGGCACCTCATCCTGGCGCGCCTGCCCCACCTGTCCAAATACGATCCGGCCGTCTCGCTCAACAAAAAGGATTCCATCAGCTATTCAGTATCGATCCTGGTCAAGCGCGCCATTGCGCAGGTGTTTTTTGAGAGTGGATGGGGAGGCATTAACGCCTTTGGCATGAGCTTTTCAACCTATACACATGGGCTGGGCATAGACCTGAAAATTTCAGGAAACCAGTTTACAGACGGGGAGTTATCCCAGCGCGATACGGTGGACCTGACCGAGGTTTATGGGGTGGCCTTCGATAAAATTCATGAGTTGATGAAAACCCGCTTTGGCGACCGGTTTACGCACCAAATAATCAGCCTGGGTATCGATCTTATCCCCTGGCAATACCGAGAGGTGATCAACGAACTGGTGCTGGTGCGCCGTGACTGGGGAAAACAAGTGAAAGAAGAAAAGATAAATCAGCGCGCAGAACGGATCAAGCTCCTGGACCGCGTACCCTTATTCTTCGATGCCACCTATGAGGACCTGGAACCCATTGCCGAAATGCTTTCTGCCAAACAATATGCCGCCCACGAAGTGGTCATCCGACAGGGTGACCCGGGCGACGCCTTCTACATCATTCAGAGCGGAAAGCTCCAGGTCTGGCAGTCCGAAGGCGATGGCGACCCGGTACAGGTGCAGTCGCTTGGTCCCGGCCAGTTTTTTGGCGAAACTGCCCTGGTGACGAACGCGCCGCGCAACGCGACGATCATTACCGAAACGCCCTCCATACTGCTGTTGCTGGGGCGCGAGGATTTTGACACACTGGTGAAGCACCACCTGGAATTTGCGCAACAAATCAAGGTCAACTTGCGGCATCATTGGGTATTACGCAACATGCCCGTGTTTGATGAGCTGTCTGCTTTTGACTTGATCGTGATTGCGAACAAACTGAAAGCGGAGAATTATGCCGCGGGTGAAACGGTGATTCGGCAGGGAGACCCCGGCGATAAATTCTATATCGTGGAAACGGGCGAGCTGGCAGCCTGTCATGACGTGGGCGGGAAACTGGTTGAATTGGACCGGCTTACCGCCGGTGACTATTTTGGGGAGACGGCCCTGATCCATAATCGCCCGCGGACGGCTTCAGTTTTGACAGTGACCGATGCTGTGCTGTTCAGCCTGGACCGGCAAGATTTCATAAACCTGTTGGATGATTTCCAGCATATGCGGCAGCTGGTCGAAAAAACCAGTACGCGCCGTCTGAAAAATTAGTAACGCACCCGGAGGAGAGAATTATGAATTGCATTTACTGTGATCGCTCGGCGCATGCTACCTGCCGGTTTTGCGGCAGGGCGGTTTGCAAAGACCATATTAAAACATCCCCTTTCATTTTGAGCGTGTACCGCGGTGAAGAGGGGGTTAATAAGGCGATCGTTGTGGCTGATGCGGTGTTTTGCGGCACATGCAACCCGCGCGAACAGCCGGTTGCGCTTAAAGAACTAAAGTAAGGTGTGACCTACTTCACACCGACGCATCGAACACGTCTCATTACGAATAACGATAATTCACACTATATTTATCTTGATTTCACAGACAACCGGGGCTGCACTGATTAAAATGGTTCCAACGTCAAGAAAATAATCGGTTCATTCAAAAAAGGAGTTTAGCCATGTCCGCAGAAGATACCCGCAAGATTGTTAGCCGCGCCGTCACCGATGATAACTTCCGCCAGGAACTGTTCAATAACCCCGATTCTGTTTTTGGGCAGTATGACCTGTCTGACACCGAGCGCGAAGCGCTGCGCTCCATTCCTGCCGAAACGATCGATGACTTCGCCAACCAGCTCGAGACTCGCATTTCCATGTCGTTGATCATGTTCGGTGCTGAAGCTTCTGGTGCGCACGCCGCCGGTATGAGCGCCCAGGGCGCCTCTGCTGCGGGCGCGAGTGCCGCCGGCATGCATGCTGCTGGCGCCAGCGCCGCGGGTGTCAGCGCGGCCGGTGCGAGTGCCGCGGGTATGAGTGCGCAGGGCGTCAATGCGTATGGGGCCAGCGCCCAGGGCGCCTCTGCTGCGGGCGCGAGCGCGGCCGGGGCCAGCGCGCAGGGCGCCAGTGTTCAGGGTGTCAATGCGTATGGGGCCAGCGCCCAGGGCGCCTCTGCTGCGGGCGCGAGCGCGGCCGGGGCCAGCGCGCAGGGTGCCAGTGTTCAGGGTGTCAATGCGTTCGGGGCCAGCGCCCAGGGCGCCTCTGCTGCGGGCGCGAGCGCGGCCGGGGCCAACGCGCAGGGTGCCAGCGCTGAAGGAGCCAGCGCACAGGGCGTCCAGGCTTTTGGTGCAAACGCCCAGGGTGCCCAGATTGCCCAGGTTGCTTCGCAAACCAATGTGTCGTGGTTGGACCGGCTCGCCGCGGCGCTGGGTGTGGGCGGTGGCGGTGGTGGTGGCGGCAACTCCAAGCCCAATATGTACTAACCCCCAGGATAGCTAATTTGCAGGGCAAAACGAACGAATGCTTCGTTTTGCCCTGCTCCTTTAGGTGACCATCGAATCGCGATTGGGATTATTTCTTATTCCCAGAAGGCAGGCTTCAGGGTGCTTGAATGCCTGTTTTCTGTTTACAGGGCGCTTATTAAGTTCAAGACGCGGAAGGTGCGCACCAGGTGGGTTGGAAATGTCCTGCCTGGTGATGAAAACAGGTTTGACTGTCATTAACCCAAAACGGTGCAGCGCACAATGATATTAAGAAATCCGTGTTCTGTATATGATACTGATTGCAACAATGTGAAAATTTGGGGTAAAGTAGGAAGTATCATTTACAAGACGGACTTATAAAAAACATGTTTGGACTGGTATAGGGACAAATGAGGATGGTAAAAGCGATGACTACAAAGAAGATTAAAAAAGAACAGGAAAAAACCCTCGAGGCCCCCATACCTCCGGATCTGGCCGTTATGCGTGTGCGCGAACTGGCGTGGACGGGCCAGCACAAGCTGGCAATTGATTCAGCGACACAGGCATTATCTTCGCTCGGTAAGGGTGAGTCGCAACTCGTTCCTACGGTGATGATGTCCCTGCTCGACCTGCGCTCCGAATCCTACATCGCCATCGGTCAACTCGACCTCGCCATGCAAGACGCCAAAGCGATGATGAAGATCGCCAAATCTCAAATTACCAATAACCAATTACGCGCGACAGCGCTAAACCGTCTCGCCCTCGTCCAAATGCGGATGGGTGATTTGAATGGCGCAATCAAATCGGCAAACGCGGCGGTGAAGGCGAGTGCGAGACGCGCCCCCACCCAACGCGCCCTCGCCTACTTCCGCCTCGCCGAAGCGCAATTTCGGATACAAATGAATGAAGCATCCATAGAAAATGCGCAAAAAGCCGTTGACCTTTATCTGGCAAATGGTGATTTCTCTGGTGCGGGGCGTGCCTATTGGGCAATGGCAAACGCTTACGAGCAAACCCGCCAGTTTGAGAAATACAACGAAGCCACACACAAAGCCTTAACCTATTGCCAACAAGCAGGGGATGAATATGGCATTGGCAACGCGCTCAATGTAATGACCACAATGGAAGCAGACATCACCAAAGCCATGCGGAATTTGCAACAGGCAATTGAAGCCTTTGAAAAAGCAGGCTACCTTGACCGCATTCAAATTCCCAAGGGCAATCTTTCAATTGCATATCTTGACCTTGGCTTGTATACCCATGCGACACGATTACATAGTGAAGTGCTCGAAGCCAACCGCAAGATGAATGCAAAATTAGCATTCATTTATGCTCTGGCAAATACAGTAAGCACTCAAATACTCCTCGGGAATTTTGAATCTGCCATTGCAAACCAAAAAGAATTCGAAGCCATGTTGGCAACGCTTGGTGACCCAAATATGGAACATCAAGCCCAAACAAATTGGTCTGACTTCTATTTTGCCAAGGGTGATTTCAAAGCCGCTTTGCGCCACCAAAAAGTAGCGCTAAAACTTGCACAACAACATCAAATGGGAAGAGAAGTTGTTGTATTTACTGAGTTGGGCAAACTGCACCTTGCGGATAAAGACCCCATCAACGCACTGAAGGCAACCACCAAAGCCACCGACCTTCATCGCGCCGAAAATTTTTCCAAGCAGGATAGTTTTACACAGCAAGCCATTTGGTGGCGACATACCCAAGCCTTGCTCGCCAACAAAAAGAATAAAGAAGCGCAGGAAACCCTCAACCGCGCTTATGATTTTTTGCTTGAAAGCATACAAAACATCCGCGATGAAGGTCTGCGCCGCAACGCGCTCAACAAGGTGGCGGAAAACCGTGAACTCATCCAGTACTGGGTAAAGGATGGAACAAAACGCAAATTGACAAAAGACCGCCTCTTTGCCTACCTTCAAATTGAATCCAATTTACGTGAGCCTTTTCAACGTTTGGCAGATTCTGGTCTGCGCCTGAATGCGCTGAAATCCATTCAAGAGATTCAAACCTTCCTCGTCGCCGAAGCCACCGAGTTGATCGGCGGCGAGCGCGTGATGTTGATATTGGAACGCCAGCAGACTTCCGAAGTTTTAAAAACTTCGGAAGTCTCTCTCGTCGTAGCGGATTCCCTCCTCCCGCGCGGAGAGGACGCCTCAGCCGTTCTCGCTTCGATTCAGAAACACCTCGCCCAAGCCCGGCTCACACGGACGGTGCAGTTGGTGCAGGAAAGAAGAAAGAAGAAAGAGGATGGACTTTCGCGAATCATCGCGCCCCTCATTGCCCAAAACCAAGTGCTCGGCTACCTCTACGTGGACATGTCCACGCTCTACGGCACATTCGACAACGTTGACCGCGACATGCTCGGCATGTTGGCGAATCAAGGCGCGGTCGCATTGGATAATGCTGGCTTGATAGCGGGACTCGAGCAAAAGGTCGAAGAGCGAACCGCACAACTTCAGGAACATATTTCCGAGTTACAGAT
>DAOUAP010000061.1:0-100146 GCA_034433165.1 Anaerolineales bacterium
CCCCCGCCGGGCAGGCGCCTGGTGCTGGTGGTGGGCAACGAAGTGACCGGCGTCGACCCCGGTCTGCTCGACCTGTGCGACCGCATTGTGCACATCCCGATGCGGGGGCGAAAACGTTCGCTCAATGTCGAGGTAGCCTTTGGGATCGCTGCCTGGCAGTTGATCGACAGATAAAATGCCCCGAAGCCTGCTTTTTTACATTCCTTTGTCCATCAGCACAGAAGGCGCCAACTCGCGAATGTAGACATCTCCGCGGCGCTCGAAGCCCATCCGTTCGAGGTAACTGGCGTGGCGCGGTCTTCCCGCAGCAGAAGTGAGCCGCCGGATGCCACGCGTGACGAAGTAATCGGCGTGCTCCTCGAACAGGAACTTCGCCACGCCAAAATCGCGGTAACCCGGGATGACATAATCGAGCAGCACGCGGGCCTGGTCGCCTTCCGGTTCGATGACCAGCAGACCGGCGGGTACCATGTTGCGCAGCACGAACACAGCCGCCTGCCCGGGCTTTGGCTCGCTGGTGTATTCAGGAAAAATCTCGTCAATCTCTTCTTTGTAAAAATCGACAAACCCGCGCAGGTAGGCGCCCTGCGGTGAGACTTCCAGCAGGGTAAAGTAATCCTTTTGCCGCCACATCTGGAACAGGTAGTACAGGTCAATGCCCACGATCAGCCCGTTGAGCAGGGCCACCGGGTACGCACCGATCAGCAAACCATAGGTCACAAAGACTGTGGCCCCCACCAGGTTGATGATGCGCAAACGCAGCAGCGATTTCATCATAAGCGAGACCGCCACAAGTATCGAACCGGCATAGCCGACCATCTCGAACCAAATTTGAGTATCCATTGTTTATCCTCTGGCGATCCGCTGCGCAACCAGTTGGATCGGGTGTTGCGCGGTCACATCCGCACCATCGGCAATCTGGCTGCGGCAGGATGTGCCCACCGCCGAAACGCTGCGCCCATCCCGCGCGGCCTGCCGCGCTGCCGGGAGCAGCGCCAACTCCCCGACCTGCATCGACACATCGTAATGCTCAGCCTCATAGCCAAACGCCCCGGCCATGCCGCAGCACCCGGAAGAGATGATCTCCACCTCGTAGCCCGCCGCACGCAGCAAGGCCGCTGACGCGGCCTGCCCGACCGGGAACCCATCTGCGGCCGGGGGTTGGGCCTTCTGGTAGCAATGCCCGTGCAGGAGAACGGAAGCAGGAGGGTGCCGGGCGGCTGGTGGCGTCATCCGTTCGATACGGCGCTGGCCATCCGGCCCGGGACGCACCAGGAACTCGTCCAACAGCCAGGCGCGGGCGGCCAGCGCTTCCACCTCGGCGGCGCGGGCGGCGGGCAGCAGGTCGCGCAGGTCGTCGCGCAGGGTGTAAAGCTCCGAGGGTTCGATGCCCATCACGGGCAGCGCCCCCGCCGGGTCCAGGCGGCAGATCTCATCGAGCAGCGCGCTCACGTGCCGTTGGGCCGCTTCGACGAATCCTTTTGAGATGAGCGTGCGTCCCGCGCCGGGCGTTGCCAGCGGGCGCGCCTCCACCCTGCAGGCGGCGAGCACATCCAGCGCGGCAAGTTCGATTTGCGGCTCGAAATAGCGGGAAAAAGTATCGGGCAGGTATAACACCGTTTCAACGAAATCCCGTTTTCCTGTTTTCCTTTTTTCCTGTTTTCCAAAACGCGGCAGAGGGCGGCGCACCGAAATGCCCAGGGCCGCCTGGAGCGCCCTGCGCACCCACAGCTGCCCGCCCAGCCAGTTGACCAGTCCGCCCAAACCCATTTTAGCGGGCACGGGCGCAAGCGTGTTGATGTATCCGAACAGGAAATCGCGCAGCGGGCGCGGGTGGGTCTTGTGGTACTCGTGCTGGAACTCATATTTTAGTTTGGCCATATCCACGCCGCTCGGGCATTCGGCTTTGCAGCCTTTGCAGGCCAGGCACAGGTCGAGGGCGGTCTTAACTTGCGCGGGGGGCAACGCCCCATCGCCGAGCGAGATCATCGCGCGCAGCAAATTGGCGCGCCCGCGCGTCGAATTCATCTCCTCGCGCGTCGCCTGGAAGGACGGGCACATCACCCCGCCATCCTTGCGGCACACACCCTGCCCATTGCACTGCTCGATGGCCCGGGCCAGCCCACCGTTGTGGCTGAAATCCAGCGCAGGCGCCCAGGGCGCGGCGCGGTAGGCCGCGCCGTAGCGAAGGTGCGTGTCCATGGGCGGGGCATCGAGCAGGTTTTTGGGGTTGAGAATAGATTGGG
Organism: Anaerolineales bacterium; assembly: GCA_034433165.1. Taxonomy (GTDB): domain Bacteria; phylum Chloroflexota; class Anaerolineae; order Anaerolineales; family Villigracilaceae; genus DAOUAP01. The sequence continues at coordinate 2,247 of DAOUAP010000061.1, forward strand.
GGTCGGCCGCGCGCTTGAGCAGGCGGAACGCTTCGACAACGTCCGCGCCGTAGGTTTGCGCCAGCCACTCGGAGCGCAGCAACCCGTCGCCGTGTTCCGATGACATGGCCCCGCCCACCCGAATCGTCAGCGCGAGCGTTTCTTCAGCGATGGCGCGCAGGTGACGCACACCCTGGCCCGTACGCAGGTCGATGAGCGGGCGAATGTGCAGGCAGCCCGCCGAGGCGTGGGCGTAAAAGGCGGCGCAGGTGCCGTAGTTGTCCAGAATGCGCTCCACTTCGCGCACGAACTCGCCCAACCGCGCGACCGGGATGGCGCAGTCCTCGATGAACGCCACCGGCCGTTCGGCGGACGGGCGCGAATCGAAGATGCCCAAACCCACCTTGCGCACATTCCATACGCGTGCCTGCGCTTCAGCCTCGGTGACTACGCGAATATTACTCCCAAGCTCACGCGCCCGCGCAGCCAATTTTTGCAGGTCATCCCCCGCGAACTCGACCAGCAGCAGCGCGGCCGGGTCGCCATCCACAAAGTCGATCTGGCGGGCATAAGCTGGCACATCGCGCGCCAGGCGGATGAGCATTTGCGGGATCAGTTCCACCGCCGAGGGGTTGCATGCCAGCAGGCGCGGCACATCGTCGCAGGCGGCGGCAACCGAGTCGTAGGCCAGCACCGCCAAGGCCGTGTGCTTCGGCTTCGGCACCAGGTTCAACGTGGCGCGCCGGATGACCGCCAGCGTGCCTTCGCTGCCCGCCAGCAGCGGGGCCAGGTTGAGCGAAGAGGGATTCAGATTCGGGTAGTTTTCCCCTTGCCACATGGGCGGCCGGGATGCCGACCACGGCAGCAGGTAGTTGAGCCGGTAGCCGGCCGAGTTGCGCCAGGTTTTTGGGTAACCCGCCTTGATGGCATCCGCATATTGCCTGCGAATGTGCAGGGCAGCGGCGTACAGGGTGGCTTCGCTTTCGGTGCCCCCGCCACCTTCCCGGTTGGCGAGGGGGGAAATTTCGAGGGAAAAGCCCGGCGTGGGGCGGGCATCGGCTGCGAGCTGGGCGGCCCGCGCGAGCGTGACCTCGCCCAGCGTGACCGCGGAACCATCGGCCAGCAGCACATCGGCAGACAGGATGTGGTCGGCCGTCATGCCGTAAGTGATGGAATGCGCCCCGGTGGCGTTGTTGCCGATCACGCCGCCCAGGGTGGCGCGCTCGGCGGAGGCCGGGTCGGGACCGAATTGCAGTCCATATTTGGCGGCGGCCCGGTTCAGGTGCGCCAGCACCACGCCCGGCTCAACAGTGGCTGTCCGCGCTTCGGGGTCGATATCAATAATGTTGTTGAGGTCACGGGAAAGGTCGAGGATGAGCGCCTCGCCAATCGCCTGCCCGGCCAGCGATGACCCGCTGCCACGCGGCAGGATGGGCACACTGTATTTTGCGGCCAGTTCCACGGCGGCTTGCAGGTCATCCTGGGTGCGCGGCAGGGCAACGGCCAACGGCATCAGCTGGTAGATGCTGGCATCAGTGGCGTACAGGGTGCGGGTGGCCTCGTCCGCGCGGATGTCGCCGTGGAAGTGTTTGCGCAGTTCGAAGAGGAAGTCGGGATGCATGGGAGGATTCTAATGCGGAAAACGCAAACGTGGAAAGCGTAATTGCGCAAAACGTAAACAGGGATACAGGTATAAGGAAGCGCAAATTGCAGAAACAGCGGCAGGGTGCGGAAAAAAATGAGGCTCTGGCAGCTATCGTCCAGAACCTCACCTTGCACGTTTCGTTTTACGTTTTACTTCGCCTTGCCCTGGTTGGCCACTGCGGCGGCGGCTTTGGCCACGGCCTCGGCGTCGCCCAGGTAGTAGCTCTTGACCGGTTTGAGCTCGGCATCCAGTTCGTAGACCAGCGGGATACCGGTGGGGATGTTGAGCTCGGTGATGACATCATCGGAGATGTTATCCAGGTACTTGACCAATGCACGCAGCGAGTTGCCGTGGGCGGCGATGAGCACCCGCTGCCCGGACGTGATGGCCGGGGCCAGGGTGCTGTGCCAGTAGGGCAGCACGCGCTCGAGGGTCAGCTTGAGCGATTCGGTGGCGGGCAGTTCTTCGGGTTTCAACCCGGCGTAGCGGCGGTCGAAGCGCGGGTGGCGCGGGTCGTCCAGATCCAGCGCGGGAGGCGGCACATCGTAACTGCGCCGCCAGACCTTTACCTGGGACTCGCCGAACTTCTCGGCCATCTCGGCCTTGTTGAGCCCCTGCAGGTTGCCGTAGTGCCTTTCGTTCAGCTGCCAGGCGCGAATGACGGGGATCCATTCCAGTCCCATTTCTTCCTGGATGATTCCCAGGGTCTTGATGGCGCGCTTGAGCACAGACGTGTAAGCAACATCGAACGTATAGCCGCCTTCCTTAAGCAGGCGGCCGCCCTCTTTGGCCTCGGCCACGCCCAGTTCGGTCAGGTCCACATCGGTCCAGCCGGTGAAGCGATTCTCCAGGTTCCAGGCGCTCTGGCCATGGCGCACCAGCACCAGTTTGTATTTCGTTTCAGACATGATGATCTCCTTTTTACATGGAAACAGGGGCGAAGACATGCTTCGCCCCTGCGTGGGTACTGCTGAGGTTGTCCCCGGGGCTAGCGAATGGCCTGCTCACTCTCGGGATCGAAGACGTGGAAATTGTCCATGTTGAGGGACACTTCCACCTGCTCACCCATTTTGAAGCGGGTGCGCGGATCGACGCGGGCCACAAAGGTGTTGGGACCGCTGACCAGGTACAGGAAGATTTCGTTACCCATCAACTCGGTCACATCCACCTTGACCGGCATCTTTTCGGAGTGAATGTTGGGCGGCAGGAACTCTGGGTTGTGGATATCTTCAGGGCGGATGCCAAAGACAACCTTCCTGTCGGCCCAGGCCTGGTAGGGCGCGGCCTTCTCAGCCGGGATGGCCACCTTGAAGTCGCCGGTGTCCACGAACAGTTTGCCATCGCCCTTGCGGATGTGGGCCGGGAAGAAGTTCATGGCCGGGGAGCCGATGAAGCCCGCGACGAACATGTTGGACGGTTTGTCGTACAGGGTTTGGGGGGTATCGAGCTGCTGAAGCACACCCTTGTTGATGACCGCAATGCGGGTGGCCATGGTCATGGCTTCCACTTGGTCGTGGGTCACATAGATGAATGTGGTGCCCAGCCGCTGCCACAGCTTGGTGATGTTGGCGCGGGTTTCCACGCGCAGCTTGGCATCCAGGTTCGAGAGCGGTTCATCGAACAGGAAAACCTGCGGATGGCGCACAATGGCGCGGCCGACCGCAACACGCTGGCGTTGACCGCCAGAGAGCTGGCGCGGCTTGCGCTCGAGGTATTCGCCGATGCCGAGGATCTCGGCGGCTTCCTGCACGCGCTTCTTGATCTCTTCCTTGGGGGTCTTGCGGAGTTTCAGACCAAAGGCCAGGTTTTCGTATACCGAAAGGTGAGGGTACAAGGCGTAGGACTGAAACACCATCGCAATATCGCGATCCTTGGGGGCCACATCATTGACCACGCGGTCGCCGATGCGGATCTCACCGCTGCTGATCTCTTCGAGACCGGCCAACAAGCGCAGGGCGGTCGTCTTGCCGCAGCCCGAAGGGCCCACGAAAACCAGGAATTCCTTGTCCTTGATCTCCATCGAGAGGTCATTGACTGCGCGGACATCACCGAACTGCTTGACAACATGATCGTACGTTACACTCGCCATTTGATTTGAAACCTCCGTTTCTGGGTATATGGTGACTTCATTATAGCAAACTTTCAAGAAAAGCAAGCCGCACAAACGTCACTTTTTTCACAGAATGATGTCACCAAGTGGGGTAGAATCAGCCGCATGAGCAGCGAAGATGTCACCCCCGTCCGCCAGCAATACCTCGACACCAAACGCCAGGTCCCCAACGCCATCCTGTTCTTCCGCCTGGGCGACTTCTACGAAACCTTCGACGAAGACGCCGAAACAATCGCCCGCGAGCTCGACATCGTGCTCACCTCGCGCCCGGTGGGCAAGGGGCAGCGCGTGCCGCTGGCGGGCATTCCCTACCACGCCTCCGAAAACTACATCGCCCGCCTCATTGAGAAGGGCTATCACGTGGCCATTGCCGAGCAGATGGGCGATCAGCCAATCAAGGGCATCTTCCCGCGCAAGATCGTTCGCATCGTCACCCCCGGCACCCTGGTGGAGCCCGGCCTGCTGCCCGGCGACCAGAACAACTACCTGGCCGCCTGCGTGCTGGATGGCGCGCGCTGCGGCATCGCCTACGCCGACATCACCACCGGCGAGTTTGCCGTCACCGAGCTGGATTTTTCGGATGGCGCGCCGGCCCGCGCCGAACTGACGCGCCTGCACCCGGCCGAGATCATCCACCCGCACAACCAGGTACTCCCCGGGGGCGCGCCCGGTCACGCCAGCCCGCTGCCTGCCTACCGCTTCGAACCCGGCCGCGCCGCCGAAACCATCCTGGCGCACTTCCGCGCCGCCACATTGGATGGGTTCGGGCTCAAGGGCCTGCCTGTGGCCGTGCGCGCCGCCGGGGGCATTCTGGCCTATTTGAAAGAGACCGAGCCGCAATCGCTGCACCTGCTGGCCAGCCTGCGCGTTTACTCCACCAGCGAATTCATGGCCCTGGATGCCGCCACCCGCCGCAACCTGGAACTGACCGAAACCCTGCGCGGCGAGACCAAAGGCTCGCTGCTCGGCGCGCTGGACGCCACCGTGACCCCCATGGGCAGGCGCCTGCTGCGTCAGTGGGTCAGCCAGCCGCTGCTCGACGTGAAAAAGATCACCGCCCGCCAGGACGGCGTGCAAGCCTTCTTCGACCACGCCATGCGCCGGGCCGAAGTGCGCGCCGCGCTGAAACCGCTGGGCGACCTGGAGCGCCTGACCAACCGCGTGCTGGCCGGGCACGCCCAGCCGCGCGACCTGGCCGCCATGCGCGAGACGCTGACGCGCCTGCCGGGCGTGCAAGCCGCGCTGGGAAGCGGCGCGGCGGGCCTGCCAGACTTCGACCTGTGCGGCGCGCAACTGTCGCTGCTGCAGGCCGCCCTGGCCGACGAGCCGCCCCAGACGCTGTCCAACACCGGCATCATCCGCCCCGGCTACTCGGCTGAACTGGACGGGGTGATAGACGCCTCGGCCCACGCCCGCGAGTGGATCAACAACCTCGAGCCGCAGGAACGCGAGCGCACCGGCATCCGCACACTCAAGGTGGGCTACAACAAAGTTTTCGGCTATTACATCGAAATTTCAGCCGGGCAGAGCGCCAACGCCCCGGCCCATTACATCCGCAAGCAGACGCTGGTCAACGCCGAGCGCTACATCACCCCCGAGATGAAAGAGTACGAAACCCTGGTGCTCAACGCCGAAGAGCGCATCCACGAGCTGGAGCTGCGCCTGTTCAAGGAAGTGTGCGCCGAGCTTTCCAAGTCTGCCGCACGGCTGCTGCACACGGCCCGGGCCCTGGCCGGGCTGGATACGCTGACCGCCCTGGCCGAGACGGCCGCCCTCAACGGCTACACGCGCCCGCAGGTGGTGGAGGCCGACGTGCTCGACATCCGCGAGGGGCGCCACCCGGTGGTGGAGCGCAGCCTGCGCGGCGAGCGCTACGTGCCCAACGATACTTCCTTCGAGATGGGCGAGATCGTGCGCGTCATCACCGGGCCCAATATGAGCGGTAAAAGCACCTACCTGCGCCAGGCCGCGCTGATCGCGCTGATGGCCCAAATGGGCGCGTTCGTCCCGGCCGAGTCGGCCATCATCGGCGTGGTGGACCGCATCTTCACCCGCATTGGCGCCCAGGACGAGATCCACGCCGGGCAGTCCACCTTCATGGTGGAGATGATCGAGGCGGCCAACATCCTCAACCACGCCACGCCGCGCTCGCTGCTGATATTGGACGAGATCGGGCGCGGCACCAGCACTTACGATGGCGTCTCGATTGCCTGGGCCATGATCGAATTCATCCACAACCACCCGCACCTGCGCGCCAAAACCCTGTTCGCCACCCACTACCACGAACTGACCCAGCTGGCCGACCTGCTGCCCGGCGTGCGCAACTACAACGTGGCCGTCACCGAGAGTGAGGGCGGCGTGGTTTTTTTACACAAGATCATCCCCGGCGGCGCAGACCGCAGCTACGGCATCCACGTGGCGCAGCTGGCCGGGCTGCCGAGGCCGGTCATCCAGCGCGCCAACGAGATCATGACCAAACTGGAGAAATCCTCCGGCGCGGTGGTGCGCATCAACCCGCACGCCGCCCAGCAGATCGCGCTCTTCCCCGAAACCAACCCGCTGCTCGAAGAATTGAAAGCGCTGGATGTGAACACCCTCTCACCCATTGAGGCCCTCAACCGCTTGTTCGAATGGCAGAAGAAGTTCCTCAAATGAACCGCCTGCGCCAACATCCGCACACCCTGCCCCTGGCGGCGCTCATCCTCGCCAACCTGCTCATTGGCGCGTTCACCCTCACCCACTACGGCGAAACCTGGGACGAGCAGAACTACTTTTTTTACGCCAGCCAGTCCATTGCGGCATACAGCGGCCTGTTCCAGCCAGGGTTCATTCCAGAATTCGACCCCACCATCCGCTACTACGGGCCGGTCTTCACCATGCCGGCCGTGCTGCTCTGGCGGGCCTTTCCGGCCGCGTCCATCTCCGACTTCCAGCACGCCTTCAACTGGCTCACCTTCCAGGCCGGGCTGGTGGTCTTTTACCTGCTGGCCCGCCGCTGGCTGGATGCCTGGCCCGCCCTTGGCGCCACCCTGCTGTTCGCCACCCAGCCGCTCTTGTGGGGGCACGCCTTCATCAACCCCAAAGACACACCCTACATGGTCGGCTTCATGGCCAGCATCTACTTTGGGCTAAAAATGCTGGATGCGGTGGACAAACTGGACGCCCCGCCCGCCCCGGCCGCGCGCTTCACCCCGGGCGTGCTGCGCGCCGACCTCGACTCTTTGCCGCCCGCCACCCGGCGCCTGCTGCCCGCGCTCGCCGTGGGCGGAATCTTGGCTGCTTTGGCGCTGGCCGCGCTCACGCATGCGCTGTGGCCGCCCCTGCCGGCCGCCTACCTTGACGATGGCTCCGCGGCCGAACTGGCCGCCTACCTGCGCGGACTGATGTCGCAGACCGGGCTGGTGACGCTGGCGGCGGTCTTCTCGTTTGCCGCGCTGCGCATGCTGGTGCTCCCGCGCCTGCCGCGCACCCGGGCCGCCATGGCCGCCGAGTTTGCGCCGTTCACCGGGCAGTTCATGCGCTTCGTGCGCCACCCGGCCGTGTTCACGGCCGCAGTTGTGCTCGGGCTGACGCTCTCCATCCGCCTGCCGGCCTTTGCCGCGGCCGCCTTCATTGGCGTGCTGCTGCTCCTGCGCCGCCGCGCAGACCTGGCCGCGCTGCTGCTGGCCTATGGCACAGTGGCCCTGGCCGTCATGTTCATCACCTGGCCCTACCTGTGGTGGGAGCCAGCCGTGCGCTTCCTGGTCACGCTGCGCGTCATGCTCAACTTCCCGTGGCCGGGCCAAACCCTCTTCGATGGCGCGTATTACCCGCCCGATGCGCTACCCAACCGCTACCTGCCCACCCTGTGGGGGATCCAGCTTACCGAACCGCTGCTCGCGCTGGCGCTGCTGGGGCTGGGAGTTTTCGCCGTGTGGGGGCTGCGCCGCCGCCTGGACCGCGACCTGGGCGTGCTGGCCGGGTTGTGGACGCTGCTGCCTTTTGCCGCGGCGGTGGCGGTGAGCCCGAGCCTGTACGATAACGCCCGGCAGTTGTTTTTCATCCTGCCGCCGGTATTCCTGTTGGGCGGGCTGGGCCTCCAAATCATCTTCCAATGGATCCAATCCCCCGCCCTGCGCGGCGCGCTGATCGCGCTGGCCGTGCTGCCCGGCGTGCTGGCGATTGCGCAGTTGCACCCGTACCAGTATGTGTATTACAACAGCCTGGCGGGCGGGGTGCAGGGCGCAGAACGCCGCTTCGAGCTGGATTACTGGGGCGCGTCATTCCGCGCGGCGGCCGGTTATCTCAACGAAAATGCCCCGCCGGGCGCGCGCGTGGTGGCCATTGGACCGGCGCCCAGCCTGTGGCGCTACACCCGGCCAGACATCCAGGTCACCAGCCTGGAGGATGCCCTGCCCGAACGGCCGTATTATGTGGTGGCGCTGACCCGCAACGATGACGACCTGGATGAATTTCCAGCCGCCCCGGTCGTGTTCGAGATCAGGCGCATGGGTGCGCGGCTGGCCGTGGTGAAATGGGTGAAGTGAGCATGCCGCGCGATGTGTGCATCCTGACGCCGGTGTACAACGACTGGGACTCGCTGCGCACCCTGCTGGGCGCGCTGGACAGCATGGCCGCCCGGCACGACCTGCGCCTGCGTGTGCTGGCCGTGGACGACGGCTCGACCCAGCCGCCCCCCGCCTGGGAGCTGGCCGGCCTGCGGCACATTGCGCGTTTCGAGGTGCTCGCGCTCATCCGCAACCTGGGGCACCAGCGCGCCATTGCCATGGGGTTGGCCGTGCTCACCGCGCAGCAAGTCGGCTTGCCGGTGGTGGTGATGGACGCTGACGGCGAAGACCAGCCGGGCGACATCCCGCGCCTGCTGGCCGCGCACGACCAGCACCCCGGCGAGATCATCTTTGCCCAGCGCGCCAAACGCTCCGAGGGGCGCATATTCCGCCTGTTCTACGCGCTGTTCAAGCTGATGTTCGGGCTGCTGGTAGGCCGCCAGATCAGTTTTGGCAATTTCTGCCTCATCCCGGCCGGGCTGGTGCAGCGCGCGGCCTACCTGCAAGAGATCTGGAACCACTTTGCGGCCGGGGTCATGCACGCCGGGCTGCGCTGGCGCACCGTGCCCACCGAGCGCGGGCGGCGCTACGCGGGCAACTCGCACATGAACCTGCTGGCGCTGGTGCTGCACGGGCTGAGCGCCATTTCGGTCTACATCGAAGTGGTGTACGTGCGCCTGTTGTTCTTCGCCTTTGCGCTCATCGGGCTGGACGTGCTGGCCTTCCTGGCGCTGGTGTACATCCGCTTTGGCACGCCGCTGGCCATCCCCGGCTGGGCCACCAGCGTGGCCGTGGGGCTTACGGTGGTGATGGTGCAGGCGCTGCTCTTCCTGGCGCTGCTGTCATTCGTGGTGCTCAGCTACCGCAGCGCCAAAATGTTCATCCCGGCCGTGGATTACCGCGACTACCTCCTGAAGATCGAGCAGGTGGGACCATGACCGACACCTACATTGGCAACGAACTGACATTGTTCGCCCACGCCCAAAACTGGAAGCGCTATTTCGCGGGCGTGATGGCCCCGCTGGGCCCGCGCGTGCTGGAGGTGGGCGCCGGGCTGGGGGCCACCACCGCCGCCCTGTGCGATGGGTCGCAGGACGAGTGGCTGTGCCTGGAGCCTGACCGCACCCTGCTGGCCGAAGTGGAAAGCCTGGTCAGGAACGGGGCATTACCCGCCTGCTGCCGCGCCCGCGCCGGAACCGTGGGCGACCTGGAGCCGGGTGAGCGCTTCGACGCCATCCTCTACATCGACGTGCTGGAGCATATCGAAGCCGACCGCGCCGAACTGGCGCAGGCCGCCGCGCACCTGGCCCCCGGCGGGCGGCTGGTGGTGCTTTCCCCGGCCTACCCGTTCCTCTACAGCCCGTTCGATAAGGCTATTGGGCACTACCGCCGCTACACGCGCGGCAGCCTGGCTGCGCTCACCCCGCCCGGCTGCCGCCTGACTCTTCTGCGCTACCTCGATTCGGTCGGGCTGCTCACCTCGCTGGCCAACCGCCTGTTCCTGCGCCAGAGCCTGCCCACCCAGGCGCAGATCCTGTTCTGGGACCGCAACCTGGTGCCGCTCTCGCGCCGCCTCGACCCGCTGCTCGGCTTCCGCGCCGGGCGCTCGATCATCGCCATTTGGGAGCGGGCCGGCTGAGCGTAATGGAATCGGTTGAAGCGAAGGACAACATCAATGCAAAGTGACCCCCACAACGAACCCGCCAATAAACCCATCCCTGTCGGGTCGAACGCGCTATTATTGCTCACGTTTGTGTTCTGGTTGTTCGTGGTTTATTTCATGAAACCGGATGGCGGCGACTGGTGGCTGCTCTTCAGCCAGGCCGACATCCTGGACCCTTACGCCACCCGCCGCTTCATTAGTCCGCCGTTCATACCGGTCCTTGTTTCGCCATTCAAGTTGTTTGGCAGCTGGTCGCTTGCGGTGATGATGGCATTGACAGCCACGCTGGCTGCCGCACTGGTGAGGGATGCGCATGGGAAGATAGACCTGTTTTCCCTGGCGGCTGTTTACACATCCTACCCCTTCATGGCGTTGATCCACACCGGGCAGATCGAATGGATACCCTTGCTTGGCCTGGCAACGGGGGGGTGGCTGGGAGCCGCCCTGATCGCCATGAAACCCCAGGCGGGGCTGTTGGCCGGGCTGGTATGGTTCATCAGGTCAGATCAAAAACTGGCTTACATCACGATGGCCGTCGGCTTGTTGAGCGTGTCATTCCTTATATGGGGAAATTGGCCAGCCAGCATGCTTGCAAATATGGCAGAGATACCAGACACAAAACGCTGGCCCGGCATTATGGGCGTCAGCATTTGGCCATGGGGAATTCCCATAGGGGTTGCCCTGCTGGTGGACGCCATTCGCCAGGCAGGGTTGAGGAACGCAACGGTGCTGGCCATCCTGGCTACACTTATGCTGACCCCTTACTTCAACGTACAGAGCATGGTCGGACTGATAGCCCTGGCCTTCCCAATGATCCGCAAACGGGCGGTGCTCATTGCGTGGATTTTATTGTGGCTCATCCCCTTTGTTTACTAGGGAGAAATCGGCAATGCACGCCAATCTGAAATTCCACTTTCCCCTGCCCCTCGAAGCCCAGTGGACGGCCCTGCTGCTGGGGCTGGCCGTGCTGCTGGGCGGGACGGCGCGCTTCCTGCCGGGCATCCAGGCCGGGTTCCCGATCAACGACGGCGGGATGTTCTATGTGATGACGCAGGAATTGATGGCCAACGGCTTTGCCCTGCCGCTGTCCACCGGCTATAACGGGCTGGGCATCCCGTACGCCTACCCGCCGCTGGGGTTTTACGCCGCCGGGCTGATGTCCGCCCTGACCGGCGCCGACCTGCTGGACATCTTCCGCTTTTTGCCCGCGGCCGTGAGCACGCTGTGCATCCCGCTGGTGTACCTGCTGGCCCGCGACCTGACCGGCGAAGCGCCGCTGGCGGCCCTGGCCGCGCTGTTTTATGCGCTGCTGCCGCGTTCGTTCATCTTCCTCGTCATGGGCGGCGGCGTAACGCGCGCCTGGGGGCACCTGTTCCTTCTGGGCATGGCCTGGCTGGCGCTGCGGGCCTTCAAACACCCCGCGCCGCGCCGCACGGCGCTGGCCGGGCTGGCGGGCGGGCTGGTCATCCTCAGCCACCCGGAGACGGCCGTGCATGCGGCCGCCTTTGGGCTGGTGACCTGGCTGGTTTACGGGCGCAGCCGCCAGGGGACGCGCACCGCCGCGCTGATCGCCGCCGGGGCCGCCCTCACCAGCCTGCCGTGGTGGGGACTAATGCTGGCCCGCCACGGGCCGGAACCATACCTGTCCATTTTTTCGACCAGCGCGCGCGGGGGCTGGAACATTCTGCTGTGGTATTTCACCAATTTTTCTGAAGAGTCGTTCCTGCCAGTTCTGACGGTGCTGAGCGCAGTTGGGCTGCTGGTTGCGCTGGGGCGGCGGCAGTTTTACCTGCCCTTGCTGGTGGTGTTCACCCTGCTGGCCAGCCAGCGCAGCGCGGCCACACCCATCATGATTCCCACGGCCATTCTGGCCGCGCTGGCATGGGCGCGGGTCATCCTACCGGGGCTGGCGCAATCACCCGGCGGGCAGGCAGGTTACGCAGCGCGCCCGGCGCGCATCCTGCTGGGGGTTATCACACTGTATGCGCTGACCGGCGCGTTGTATATGGCCGGGTCGCTGTCCCGCAATTTTGCTCTCACCGCGCCACAGCGGGCCGCCTTTGCGCAGGCCGCAGCCAGCCTGCCCGCAAATGCGCGCGTGCTGGTGCTGAGCGGCCGCAGCCAGTGGCAAAACGACCCGGCCCAGGAATGGTTCCCCGCGCTGACGGGGCGCGCCAGCCTGGCCACCGTACAGGGGCGCGAGTGGACGCCGGGGCTGGATTTTGCGGATTTTGGCGAAAAAGTGAACCACCTGCAAACGCACTGCCCCTTGCGGGATGCAGCCTGCCTGCACGCGGCGCTGGCGGCGCTCGGCGCACAACCGCCCGTCTACATCTACGCCGACCTGCCCGCCCTGCGCGCCAACCTGGGGCTGCCCGAAGACGCGCGCATGGAATTGCAAAATTGGATATGGGTTCATAACAAATCAAAAATCATTGTTCAAGATGAGCGTTTTTTTCTGTCATTGATTTATTCAAAAGAATAGACTCCGAAAGAGGTTTCAAATAATTATGTCCATCAAATCCTTTACGAATATAAAAACATACAAAAACATTTTGCAAAAACTTGAGGGGGGGATTCATGCACTTTTTGACCCTGAACTAGAAAAAAAATATAGAGCCCTTTCTGCGCTCTGGATAACCTGCCTCTTTCTTATTGTGATATTTTTTTGGGCAATTCTATTGCATGGGGGTGATTTCTCATTCGATTTTCACGATTGGGCAGAAATAAACGGGCCACGTCTGACCGCCATCCGGCTTGCAATGGAACAGAAAACCATACCATTCCACATATCGGATACTCTCAGCCTGCATGGAACCGACCGCTTCTTCTCGCTCCCCGATGTTATTACAACACCCCAAATGATTTTGCTATTGTTTTTAGAGCTCGACCAGTATGTTTTTGTAAACAAAGTTCTTCTTATTTCTATAGGAACGCTCGGTCTGTTACAACTAAAGCACAAGTATAAAATTTCCCTGTTCGTTTTTTCGATTTTTTATTTGCTTTTCAACCTGAATGGACACATACAGGCACATACTGCCGTTGGACATATAACCTGGGGAGGATACTTCCTATTTCCCTGGTTCGTTGGGCTTCTCGGAGAATACCTCGAAGGGCACGCAAATTGGCGATGGGTTGCGAAATATGCTTTTTTGATGTTTTTCATGGTTCTACAAGGGTCGGAACACCATTTTGTCTGGATATTGATTTTTTCTACGGTGCTGGCAATCATGCAAGGCAGGCAGGGCGCATGGCTACTTATCGCCATGATATTCTCCGTCTTTATCAACGCAGTTCGCCTGCTGCCGCCTGCCGTGGAAATCGGGCGATTCAGAGAAAATATCAACTTCCTTGGCGGTTATTCAACCCTGGGCGATATACTCTTTTCGATGTGGCATCTGCCGAGAGAAAATATCATCACAACATTACAATCCGATCTTTCGTTTTTATTTTTTTGGGAATTCGATCTCTATGTAGGCATTTTAGGAACTGTTTTTGTAATTTTGGCCGGGCTGGGCGGATTGATCTATAAAAACCCAAGACTTCCCGGACTTGAAAAATTGATTCTCCCCACAATCATAATGATCATTCTATCGACTGGCAAAATTTTTGGGTTGCTGACCGCTATTCCCATTCCGCTGCTTGCCGGGGAACGCGCCACTTCCCGCCTAATCATTCTACCTTTCACCATCCTGCTTTTTACGGGTGCGCTCTTTTATCAAGACTGGCTGGACAAGCGCGGGAGCAGCCTGATATCCAAATTGACCCAGTTGGTTTTATTGTTCCCGCTCATCAATGACCTGCTTCAGCACACTATTCTATGGAACGTCACATGGATTTCGGTTTACTTTAATGCCATTCCAAGTCAATTTGATCAAATTACTATAACTAATCGCAATGATCCGGTTTATTATTTTTTATTTTTTGGGGGAACGATATTAACTCTAGCTACTAACATAATACTCATTATTCTTACTAGCAATGAGAACTCCTTGGCGATGCGCAACAAAACACTGGGGGGAAAATGAAATTCTGTTTTCAGAATGGGTACAAGTTAATAAGAGCTAATTATTGGGTTTTCTTTTTATTAAACCCATTATTTATTGCTATTTATATCCTCTCTCTTCAAGTATCATCTTTCCCGGTTATTGGGCATGACTATGAGTACTTTATACCGAGGTTATTGGATACACATCAATATCAGCTATTAAATGGCTTTTCAGCACAATGGTTCACCCCTGGCTTTGGCGCTGGGTTACCTGCATTTCCTAATCCTCAACACCTACAATATACTCTCCCTCAAATTTTGCTGTTTATAGTCCCACCCCTTTTATCAATTCAGATTTCCCTTTTATTCTATATAATCATCGGTTTTCTTGCTAGTTACCGGTTTTTTTTGAATGTTTTTGGTTTACATTGGACATCGAGCATTATTGGAGCAGTTATATTTTCCGCCAATGGCTTTTTTATCGAGCGCGTTATTATCGGGCATTTTGGATATTTCACTTTTCCGTTTTTGTCATTACTAATTTTAATATTACTGGATAAGAGCATAAGCACAGACATATCATTAATTCTTTTCGGAATTATCTACACAATCATTATTCATCATGCAGGTTTCTATCTCTTGGTAATTTTTTTTCTGTCAAAGAGTATCACCCTACTTCTGATATATGCGATAAAACCCCAAATCTTAAGTATGAAGAGGGTAATTTCAATTTTTATTATTGGCTATGGATTAGCAATATTATTATCTGCATCTAAATTATCGGCAATTTTTTCATTTATGCGCTATTTCCCACGCGAAATTGCGACTGAGTTTAAGACCAACTTGCTTTTATCGCCTATTTCAATAGCTAGTCAACTATTAGGAACCATGAATCTTATTCCCATCGCTTGGGTTGTTGGCATTAACCCCGAAGTTATACCAATTTATATGAGAACCATCAGTAATCAGTATTATGGATATTGGGAATTTGATATGTCATTAACTCCTATTACGTTTTTTTTACTATTAGTCAGTTTATTCAAAATCCCCTCGTATACAAAAAAACTCCTCGCATCCAATGCGAAGTTTCAGATACACATATTAATCTTGTTGTTTTTTGTGTTGTGGATAACAACCGAGCTCATATCCGCAAATGGGTTCTTATACCATACATTAAATAAATTCCCTATACTAAAATCTCTTCACGTCAACATAAGATTTACTGCTATTTTAATCTTTCCATTATCGCTAATAGCAACTCTAAGCTACCAAGACTTAGTTTCAACAAAAAGCGAAAAATCGAAATTATTTTTTTTCATCATTACAAATATTTTAGCCTTATTACCGCTGTCACTTTATCAGTCACCCATTGTGAAAAATGCTCAAAGCCTGACGTACAATATAAGTTCAGCAACCCAGCTTTATCAGGATATTATCTCTGGAAAGAACCTGGTAATTAACTTTTTAGTCTACATAGAGGGAGATACACCATCTCTTGCCAAGCAATCAAGCAACATAAATACTTATGAGCCAATATTTGGATATAGATTGGAGAACTTCGATCCACTTGTGAGAGTTGGTAGTATCTGGCAAGTTGAGGATGGATACCTAAACATGAGCAACCCATCAAGTTACATTTTCCCCGCAGAAAACAAATTACATATCTATGAACGTTTCAGATCGACGGAAATACTCTCACTAAAAGCATTTAGTCAATATAAAAAATTTGACTTTGTCATGCCAGCATATCAAGTTTTTTGTAATGCAACTTCAAGTGTGATGATGCTATTCGTTTTGTTTTATTTGATATTGTCGGTTAAGAAGAGCTTTCATCTGGCGAACAAAAGTAAACATGAGACCTAAAAAGCCCTTTGAGTATAAACATAATACTATTGAGATTATCTATTATTCTAGCGTATTCTCTATACTAATACTTTGCATTCTTGTATTACTAAAAGAGTCACTTCAAAGCGACTGGCACGATTTCGATGTGTTCTACAATTCCGCCCGGGCCGCGCTGGCGGGGGAAAACATCTACATCATTAGCGGCCCTTACAACCTGCCTTTCTGGTACCCGCCATGGGTTGCCTGGTTTTTCATCCCTTTTTCGGTCTGGCCGCGCGCAATTGGCGTCAGCCTGTACCAGGCCGCAACCATCATCAGCGCCATTTTCATCGTCAATGGACTGATCAATCACTACAACCGCACCCTCGGCTGGCGGGAAAGGCTGCTCATTCTCTCGCTCATCATCCCCATGAGTATTCAACTCATCTGGGTCGGTCAAACTGAGTATATTTTTCTTGGCCTGATCACCCTTTTACTCTTTGCAGTAGAAAAAGATAAAAAACTCTGGGTTGGCATCATCTATCCGTTTTTATTGATCAAACCGCATCTCATTCTCGTGTTCACACCTGCACTTTTCTGGCTGTCTGGCAAAAAATCCCTGGCGGCCAGCACCGTCCTCATCGCAGCCATGACCCTTGTTCAAACCATCATAGACCCCGGCTGGTTAAATAATGCGCTCAACCTGCTCAAATCAAGCGGCAGGCGGGTTGACGGGCTACAGTTCACCACCCTGCCCAGCCTGCTGGGATTTCAAGAAAACTGGACAGGCACGGCCAACCTGCCCCTCAGCATCCTTTTGTTCTTGCTTATGGGTTTTGTGGTGTGGAAGTTTCGTAACTTGCCTAAAATTCCGCTCCTCTCGCTTGCGTTGGCAGCGTCACTGGCCTGCGCACCGCGCGCCTACGCCTACGACCTGCCGCTGCTCATCCCGGCTATGATCTGGCTGACCGCCACAGATTTCAAACGCACGGGCTGGGTTTGGTTCGCAGCAGCACTCATCCCGCCGCTGGCATACTATGGCACAGGCGCTTACCTGCTCACCTTACTAGTATTCCTGCTTGCCGTGCGAAAGTCCGCCCGCACAACCATACCTTCATCAACCTGAGCCCAGGCAAATTCTCACGTTCCCATCACCACCAACAAAAAAGCCCGGGCATTGCACCCGGGCTTCATCACAACAAATCACTTCAGCAGCATCATCAGCAGGCCCTGGCCATTATCGAAGGCCACAATCAGCCCGGCAAAGACCACCGAGACCATGCTCATCAGCTTGATGAGGATGTTGAGCGAGGGGCCGGAGGTGTCCTTGAACGGGTCGCCGACCGTGTCGCCCACCACCGCGGCGCGGTGCGCATCGGAGCCTTTTCCGCCGTGCGCGCCGCCTTCAATGTACTTCTTGGCGTTGTCCCACGCGCCGCCGGCGTTCGACATCATCACCGCCAGCGAGAAACCGGCCGCCAGGCCGCCCACCAGCAGCCCGAGCACGCCCGCCACGCCAAAGGCCACACCCACAACGACCGGGATGACAATGGCGATAAGCGCCGGGCCGGTCATCTCGCGCTGGGCCGCGGCCGTGCTGATCTCGACACAGCGCGCGTAATCCGGCTTGCCGGTACCCTGCAAAATGCCGGGAATCTCGCGGAACTGGCGGCGCACCTCTTCCACCATGCCGCCGGCCGCGCGCCCTACCGCGCTCATGGTCATGGCAGAGAAGTAGAAAGCCGTGGCCACGCCGGTAAATACGCCCACCAGCACGGCCGGGTTGAGCAGCGAGACGTTGTAATAGGTCATGAAGTGCTGCATGTTCACGTCGGCAATCGCAATCGCGCGCCCGTCCACCACCAGCTCGGTCACGCCGCGCAGTTCACCCAGCACCAGGCGGATCTCTTCGAGGTAGGCGGCCAGCAGGGCCATGGCCGTCAGCGCGGCCGAGCCAATTGCAAAGCCCTTGCCAATGGCCGCAGTGGTGTTGCCGACCGCGTCCAACTGGTCGGTGCGGTGGCGCACGCTCGGGTCCAGGTGCGACATTTCGGCGTTGCCGCCGGCGTTATCGGCAATCGGGCCGTAGGCGTCGGTGGCCAGGGTGAACCCAAGCGTGGAAAGCATGGCCACCGCGGCCAGGCCCACGCCGTACAGGCCCATCAAAATGTTTTGCGCGCCGCCGGCCGCATAAAAGCTGACCACAATCCCAAACACCACGGCCGCCACCGGCAGGCCGCCGGAGCGCATGCCCACGGCCAGGCCTTCGATCATGGCCGTGGCGGTGCTGGTATTGGCCTGCAGGGCAATGTGGCGGGTGGGCTCGAAGGCATGCGAGGTGTAATACTCGGTCAGCTTGCCCACCGCAATGCCCACGGCCAGCCCGGTCAGCACCACGATCCACAGCGCGAACCAGTTCGGCACGCCGATCATGAAGAAGGCCGGCAGGGCCAGCACGGCGATCCCGGCCGAACTGATGTACAACCCGCGGCTGAGCGCGCCGATCAACTCGCCCTGGGTGGCGTCTTCATTCGAGCGCACCACATAGATGGCCGCAATCGAGAGCAGCACGCCCAGCGCGGCCAGCACGATCGGCACGGAGATGTACAGCATGCCCATCTCCAGCGGGGTGCGGGTGCCGAGCAGTTCACTGCTCTTGAAGCCCACCGCGGCCACGCCCAGCGCGCTCGTCGCCAAAATGGACCCGGCGTAGGATTCGTACAGGTCGGCGCCCATGCCGGCCACATCGCCCACGTTGTCGCCCACGTTATCGGCAATGGTGGCCGGGTTGCGCGGGTCGTCTTCGGGGATGTTGGCCTCCACCTTGCCCACCAGGTCGGCGCCCACATCGGCGGCTTTGGTGTAAATGCCGCCGCCCACGCGCGCAAACAAGGCCTGGGTCGAGGCGCCCATGCCAAAGCTCAGCATCACAGCCGTGATCTGCGGCAGCGGGTTGGCAGAAATGCTCAGGTAGTTATCCGGGAAAAAAATGGGAAACACGTTGTACAGCAGCAGCAACCACACGGTGATATCCAGCAGGGCAAAGCCCACCACCACCAGTCCCATCACTGCGCCGGCCCGCAGGGCCACCTGCAGCGCACTGTTGAGGCTCTTGGTGGCCGCAAAGGTGGTGCGGGCCGAGGCGTTGGTGGCCGTCTTCATGCCGATGAAGCCACACAAACCGGAGAACAGGCCGCCGGTCAGGAAGGCCACCGGCACGATTGGGTTTTGCAGGTTGAGCAGCGCCAGCGCCACAAAGACGAGGAACAGCACCCCAAAAACGATGGCCACCACCCGGTACTGGCGGCGCAGGTAGGCCATGGCGCCTTCGCGCACGGCCTGGGCAATCTCCTGCATGCGCTCGCTGCCTTCGCTCAACTGCATCAGCTGGCGATAGAGGTAGTAGGCAAAGGCCAGGGCGATCAGGGAGGCCACCGGGCCCAGCCACCATACCAGCGGCAGCGGCGGACGGGCATCCATTAATCCAGACGAAAGGGGCAGGAACAGATCCAAATGCATCGAGTTTCTCCTTATATCCACAAGTTTTTGCCGCTCCTCCAGGCAATATCGCTGGCAGAAGCGGCGGGGTTAGGGGTCGTGTGCGTGTGAATTTTAACCGAACCCGGACAAAATTTCACATATTTTTTAGGAAAACACCCCAAATATTGGCTCTCCCGGGGGGCTTAACCCGCCAGGAGAGCGCGTTCCATCTTACGGATAAGAAACGTTGCGCCGGCTTATGCTTTCATCTCTGGCGCGGGGGTCTTGGCGCGCATGACCGCCCAGGCCAGCACGGCCAACAGCGCCGCCAGGTTGACCACCTTGATCAGCGGGTTGAGCGCCGGGCCGGCCGTATCCTTGACGGGTCGCCGAAGAGGCAAAACTGCGAAAGATGGCGTTCATGGCATCGTGGGCGTTGCCGGTCGCGCCGCCCTTCACCAGGTAGGTGGTGAAGATCGAAGAAAGCACGCCAATCCCGCGCAGGATCTGCGCACGCAAGAACCAGGCATGCACCAGACCCAGGACGACCACCCCAGCACGCTCCAGATGGACACCTGCTCGAACGTATTCAGACCTTCCATCATGGGTGTTTTCCTCCCGCAAGGAAAAGGTTAATTAAGATTCTATGCCCGCGCATGAATTAAGCCAGGCACCTTACATTTGACTAACAAACAGGTTAGTGTTTTGTTAGAAATATCACAGGGACTTGACTTTGGTTATCAAAATATTGTATATTTTATTTCGATAGATGATTTGTGAAGTCTACCGATTGGCACCGCTGCCCCTGGCTGCTGTGCCTTTTCTTTCGCCAAATTTTTATTTATTGGAGCACACATGATCCGCGTATCAGGTCTCACAAAAGACTACGGCGCGCGGCGCGCCATTGACAACCTGACCTTCGACGCCTACCAGGGCGAGATCGTCGGTTTCCTGGGCCCCAACGGAGCCGGGAAAACCACCACCATGCGCATCCTCACCGGCTATATGCCACCCAGCGCCGGTTCGGCCAGCGTGGCTGGCTACGATGTCGTCAGCGAATCGCTCGAGGTGCGCAAACGCGTGGGCTATCTGCCCGAAACCGTGCCGCTCTACACCGACATGACCGTCTTCGACTACCTAAAATTCATGGCCGACCTGCGCCACCTGCCCAACGCCGAAAACACCGTGTACGAAACACTCGCAATGGTCAAACTCGAAGATCGCGCGGCGGGTTACATCAGCAACCTTTCGAAAGGGATGCGCCAGCGTGTGGGGCTGGCCCAGGCGCTGCTGCACCGCCCGGAAGTGCTCATCCTCGACGAGCCCACCATCGGGCTCGACCCGGCCCAGATCATCGAAGTCCGTAACGTCATCCGCGAGATCGGCCGCGAGCGCACCGTGCTGCTTTCCACACACATCCTGTCTGAAGCGCAACAACTTTGTGACCGCGTGCTCATCATTAATAATGGCAAGATCGTGGCCGAAGACACACCCCTGGCCTTGCAATCCCGCCTGCAGGGTGGGCAGGCCCACCTGCTGCGTGTGCGCGGTGACGCCGACAGGGCTGCCGAAGCCATCCGCACCGTAAAGGGGGTCGCCAGCGTCACCCGCCTGGACGATGGCAGCCTGGAATTTCGCCAGCAGGCCGAGCGCGACCCGCGCCCCGAGGTTGCGCGGGCCGTGGTCAACGCCGGGCTGGAGCTGCTCGAACTGCGCGCCGCCGGGCTCAGCCTCGAAGAAATCTTCCTGCAACTCACCCGCGAAGAACCTGTTCCCGCGCAGGAGGCCTAACCATGCGCAACATTTGGACAATTGCCAAACGCGAATACGCGCTCTACTTCAACAGTCCGCTGGCCTACACGGTCATGCTCATCATCCTCTCCATCACCGGCATCATCTTTGCCCTCAACATCTGGTTCCTTGCCACCCAGGGCGCAACGGGGGGCGGGTTCGCGCCAGATTCTGGCATGGTCACCGGGCTGTGGTGGGTGTACCTGTTCACCGTGCCCACCCTCACCATGCGCCTGGTGGCCGACGAGCAGCGCATGGGCACCATCGAGATCCTGCTCACTGCGCCCCTGCGCGAATTCGAGCTTGTCGCGGGCAAGTGGCTGGGCGCGTTCCTGTTCATGTTCACCACCATCCTGTTCACCTTCGTTTTCGTCATTCTGCTCAACCGCCTGGCCTCCCCCGGCATCGACCAGGTCCAGATGCTCTCCGGGTATATGGGGCTGATCCTGTTCGTGGCCAGCCTGCTGGCGCTGGGCACCGGCATTTCGGCTTTGTTCAGCAACCAGTTCGCGGCCTTCTTCGCCACCCTGTTCCTGTTCATCGTGCTATGGTTCCTCATTGGCGCCCCGGCCGATATCATGCCGAATGGCGGCGAACTCTTTCGCTATCTGAGCATGGGCACGCACTTCAACGCCTTCCAGAGCGGCGCGGTGGCCCTCACCAACATCGTCTATTTCCTCAGCCTCATCGCGCTGGGGTTGTTCGTCGGCACAACATCCATCGAAACCCGGAGGTGGCGCTAATGAACACCGATCTGCGTCGCTTTGCCCCCGCCGGGCTGGCCCTGGCGCTGATAGCCGTGCTGACCGGGCTTGGCGTGCTGGCTGCCCGGGGGCTCATGTTCCTCAACCTGTTCACCCCCCCCAATCCTGCGCTGGTCGACCAGGTGGGCTACGCCAGCCTGGCCGGGCTGGTGGCCGGGCTGGCACTCTACGCCCTGCTCGATCCCGAAAAAACCCGCGAGATTCTCACCGGACGCCAGGCCCAGTATGGCAGCACCGCCATCATCAGCCTGCTGGCCTTCGCTGGCATCCTGATCGCCATCAATGTGATTGCGTACCAGAACCCGGTCAATTGGGACTGGACCGAAGACCGCAGCAACACCCTCGCGCCCGAAACGCTCACCGCCCTGGGCAGTCTCAGCCAACCGGTCACAGCGACAGCCTTCTATTCCAGCCGCCTCAACCCTGAAAGCGCCCGCCAGCTGCTCGAAAATTTCAGGGCCAACAGCGCGGGAAAGTTCGCCTACCAATTCATCGACCCCGAAACCAATCCGGTGGCCGCCCAGGGAGCCGGCATCACCGCTGATGGGCAAATTGTGCTGGAAACATCCGGCCGCCGCCAACTGGTGGATTTTGCCTCTGAAAGCGAGCTGCTCTCCGGCATCATCCGCCTCAACAACCCGGATCAAAGCGTCATCTACTTCCTCGGCGGTCACGGCGAACGCGATATTGCGGCCAGCGGCGACGACACCTACTCGCGCCTGGCCGACAACCTGCGCGGCAAAAACTACACCGTCAGGCCGCTCAACCTGCTGGCCGAAGGGGCCATTCCCACCGATGCGCGCGTGCTGGTGGTGGCCGGGCCGCTCACCCCACTCTCGGCCGAAGAAGTGACCCTGGTGGATGCCTTCCTGCAGGGCGGCGGCGCGCTGGTGGTGATGCAAGACCCCCTGCCCGCCACCCAGTTTGGTGATGCCGCCGATAACCTGGGCGCGTATCTGTCCGAAACGTGGGGCATCACCTTCAACAACGACCTGGTCATCGATCCCAGTTCCAGCCAGCCGCTGGTGGCAATTGCCAATGAATACGGAGTGCACCCCATCACCCAGCGCATGCAAAACGTGTCATCCGGGTTCCCGGCCGCCCGCAGTTTGACCATCGCCACCCCGGTGGGTGCAAGCATCACGGCAACGCCGCTGGTTCTCACCATCGACCGTTCGTGGGGCGAAACCGACTTCGCCAGCGTGGAAAACAACCAGGTCGGCTATAACGATGGGCAGGATATCCCCGGCCCGCTGACCATTGCCGTCGCCGCGCAAGATTTTGCCAGCCAGGGGCGCGTGGTTGTCTTTGGCAATTCGGCGTTTGCCGAGAACGTCAGCCTCGATTTTGCCGGAAACAACCGCATGGCCCTCAACGCCATCGATTGGGCCGCCAACCAGGAAGGGCTGATCGATCTGACGCCCAACACCACCACCCAGCGCCAGTTCAACCCGCCCGGCAGCCTGGAACTGAACGCCATGCTGCTGCTTTCTGTGTGCATCATCCCGCTCGGCATCATTGGCGTGGGGCTGTCCAACTGGCTGGCCCGCCGCAAGCGAGGCTAGGAGCATGCCACACCGCAACACCTGGCTGCTACTGGTCATCCTGGCCGGGCTGGTGGGGCTGGGCTGGTTTCTCAACCAGCGCGCCCAAGCACCGGCTGCAGAAACCGCCACCCCACTCCCCACCGCGGCTTTCCTCTATGCGCCAGAATCCGGTGTGCAAATCGTAAAATTTCGGCTTGGCAGCGCGTCTGGAGAATACACGCAACTGGAACGCGGCGCAGACGGCGCCTGGGTGGTGGAAACCGCAGCATCGCGCGGCATCGCCAACCCGTCCAGCAGCGAAATGGCCGCCACCCAGGTTGGGGCGCTGCGCATCCTCAACACGCTGGATTCCCCCCCCGCGCTGGATGCCATCGGGCTGGAGGAGCCGCAATACACCCTGGTGGTAAGCAATTCCAGCGGGCAGCAGGTCTTCCAGATTGGCACAGCCACCGTGACCGGTAGCGGGTATTATGCCCGGGATGCAAATGGTACGGTCGTGATTGTGGGAAAATTTGGGCTCGACGCACTGCTTAACCTGCTGTCTGCCCCGCCCTTTGCACAAACACCCACCCCAGGCGCGACAAGTGCACCCTAAGGGTATTGAAAACATAGCGAAAAAAGAGTATTCTGTTCATGATATTAGAAAAGGAAAGTATTAACCCGATGGATGACCCCCTGATGATTGTTGGCGAAGAAGAGGAAGAATATCCTGCTATTGCGCGGCTCATTGAGCTTGGACGCCAAAAATCTTACGTGACAATCGACGATATTTTGCACTTCTTCCCCGAAGCCGAACAGGATGTTGAACAGTTGGAAGAAGCGTTCGCGGCCTTGCTCAGTGCTGGCATCCCGTTTGTGGAAGACGCCAGCACGGTCGAGCCGCCGGAGGATGAATTGGCGGCGGGGGACGAACGCGAACGCGAAGTCGAAACCGAGATTAATATCGACGATTACCTGGCCAACATCGACACCGACGACACCATCGGGCTGTACCTGAAAGAGGTCAGCCGTGTGCCGCTGCTGACCGCCGAAGAAGAAGTGGACCTGGCCCAACGCATCGAGCGCGGGCGCATGGCGCGTGAAGAGCTGGCCAAGGGCAATGTCAACCCGCGCCGCCGGGCCGAGCTGCGCCGCCTGATCGAAGACGGCTGGGGCGCGCGCGAACACCTCATTACGGCCAACAGCCGCCTGGTCATCTCCGTGGCCAAGAAGTATATGGGGCGCGGCGTGCCCTTCCTCGACCTGATTCAGGAAGGCAACATTGGGCTCATCCGCGCCACCAAAAAGTTCGACTACCGGCGCGGGCACAAATTCAGCACTTACGCCACATGGTGGATCCGCCAGGCCGTCACGCGCGCCATCGCCGACCAGGGGCGCACCATCCGTGTGCCCGTCCACATGGGCGATCAGATCAACAAACTGCTGCGCGTGCAGCACCAACTGACCCAGCGCCTGGGGCGCGAACCCTCGGTGGAAGAACTGGCCGACGCCCTGGAAGTACCGCCCAAGAAGGTCGAAAACATGATCCAGGTGGCGCGCCGCCCGCTTTCGCTGGAAACCCCCACCGACGACGAAGAAGACTCGGTGCTGGGCGATTTCATCGAAGACGACGAAGCCGCCCCACCGGATGACACCGCCACCTACAACCTGCTCAAAGAACACCTGGGCGAAGTGCTGAACGGCCTGCCGCCGCGCGAGGTGCGCATCCTGCAGTTGCGCTACGGCCTGTTGGATGGGCAAGCCTACACGCTGGAAGAAGTGGGGCGCAAAATGGGCGTCACCCGCGAGCGCGTGCGCCAGATCGAAGCCCAGGCCCTCAGCCGCTTGCGCCACCCCTCCATCCGGCGCAAGTTGCGGGATTATTTGGGCGAGTAGGGTGTAACCAGACTTGATTATGTGTAAAATAGCAAGTCGTTCGACTTGCTATTTTTGTTGCCCCTTACCTTACAGTCAAAACGCATTATGGATAAGCCAGTGCAAAAAGCATCCCATCAGATCGCGCAACTGGTCAGAATAGTGACCTTGCTGTCCATCTTCATCCTGCTCACCCGCACCCCGCTGGATGCCGACATGTGGTGGCACTTGCGCGCCGGGCAGGTGATGTGGGAAAGCCGCAGCATCCTGCTGGAAGATGTGTTCAGTTACACCCTGCCGGGCGCACCCTGGACGAACGCCTTTTGGGTTTCAGAAATCCTGTTCTTTCTGTTACACGAAATTGGCGGTTACCTTGCGCTAACCCTGTTCGTGGCAGCCAGCGGCGCGGCCACATTTTATGTGGTATCACGGCGCATGACGGGCAATCCGTTCGTTAGCGCGTTCGTCCTCATCCTGGCAGCCATCACCGCCGCGCCCATCTGGGGCCCGCGCCCGCAGTTGCTCTCATTCTTCCTGGTAGCCTGGCTCGATTTCTGGCTGGACGACCCCAAACGCCCACGCTGGGCGCTCATTCCGCTTTTTGCGCTGTGGGCCAACCTGCACGGCGGCTGGATATGGGGCTTTTTGCTGATTGCCGCACACCTGGCCGGGCTGGGGATGCGCGCCTTGCTGCAGCCCGCCGAGCGCGCCCACACCCTGCCCGAACTGCGCCGCCTGCTGGGTTGGACGGCGCTGGGAGCGCTGGCCATCGGAATCAACCCCAACGGATTGGGGATTTGGGCGCTTCCCTTCCAACAAGTCAATGTTTCCATGCAAATTCAGGAATGGCTATCGCCGGACTTTCACCGCCTGGATTTTCACCCACTGTTGTGGATGCTTTTCCTGCTGCTGCTGGCAGCCCCCTTTACGCCCAAACCGCTCGATTGGGGCCAGCTCTTCAAAACGCTGGGGTTTGCCTACCTGACCTTTGTGGCCCAGCGCAACATTGCCCTGTTCGCCATTGCAGCCGCCCCGCTGCTGGCGGCGTGGGCGCAGGCGGCGCTCGAACCGCTGCTAAACCGCCCCGCGCAACCGCAACCCGACCTGCCCGCCCGTTTGCGGCGGCTGGTCAACACCCTGCTGATTGCTCTGCTCAGCCTGGCTGCCCTGGCAAACGCCTGGCAGGTCTCGCAACCCGGGCGGGTGAACGAAAACTACCCCGTTGCCGCCGTCGACTGGCTGCGCGCCAACCAACCGGCAGGACGCCTGTTCAGCGCCTACAACTGGGGCGGCTACCTGATCTGGACCCTGCCGGAATACCCGGTGTTCATAGATGGTCGCGCCGATCTATACGGGAACAACCTGATCGCACAGTGGCAGGCAGTGGTCAATGATCGCTCCAATGCCATGCAGGTTTTGGACAATTGGCAGGTGCAGGTCATTTTGCTGGAGCCAGGATGGCCAATTGTTGACGCCCTGCCAGCGCGCGGGTGGGATTATCTTTACAAAGACGAGCAAGCAATAATTCTCATTCGCCCCTCACAATCTGCGCCTTAGAGACTATGAACCGCCAATCTCTGCATTTCGGTATCCTTACCCTGCTTGCTGCTATCCCGCGCCTGTTGGGGCTAAACACA
This sequence comes from Anaerolineales bacterium, assembly GCA_034433165.1. Lineage (GTDB taxonomy): Bacteria > Chloroflexota > Anaerolineae > Anaerolineales > Villigracilaceae > DAOUAP01. The sequence continues at coordinate 29,076 of DAOUAP010000061.1, forward strand.
CGCCCAATTTGGTACGACGAAGCCTTCTCCATGCTTTTTGCTTCGCACGGACCTGTCGCAATGCTTGCGGGCACTTTATCTGCAGGCGGGCCTTCTGCTGAGGAACATCCCTTGCTTTATTACACACTGTTATGGGGGTGGCAACACCTGTTTGGCACAGGGTCCGCGGCGGCTCGGTTGCTATCAGTTGCTGCAGGGTTGGCAACTGTCTGGCTGGGGTACGCATTATCAAAAAGCCTGTTTGGGCAAAAAACCGCCTATGCCGCGACAGTCATACTCGCATTGTCGCCTTTCCTCACCCATTATGCCCAAGAGATTCGGATGTATGCGCTGCTAGCCGTTTTTACCACAGCAGCCACATTGGCATATATCAACGCCAGCAAATCTTCAGGCAAAACATGGTGGATCATTTTTGCGGTTTGCTCTGCTGCATCCATGTACACACATGCGCTGGCGGCTTTTTACCTGCTTGCACTGGCAACCATACCAGTTTGGCAGCGTGAATGGCGCAACACGTTGTATATGCTCGCTTCGGGGTTGCTCGCATTAGTGCTCTACCTCCCATGGCTTGTCAACCTGCCCTCACAATTTGCGAAAATTCAGGGGAATTACTGGATCGAACGCCCAGGTATCGAAAAAATTTTTACAAGCCTGCTCAGTTTTGTGGTCAATTTGCCTTTGCCGGGTGCAGCACTCCCCACAGGGCTGGCTATTACCTGCATTGTGATAGCCATCGCCCTCAAACAGAACATTTCAGAGTGGCAAAAACAACTCACCGAGAGCCGACAGGCCGCATGGTTGCTCTACCTATCCACCATGCCCATGCTGCTCATGCTCATCGTTTCACAAAAATATCCCATATTCATTGAGCGGGCACTTCTGCCTTCCGGGGTTATGTTTTGCATTTGGCTTGGATGGGCACTGTATCACACCCCCATGCCTCAGCCAGTGCGCGTGACCATAACCGCACTACTATTGACAGGTTTCAGCATAGGACAATGGATCCATCAAACATACGCCGGGTTTCCGTATGGGCCGTATAGGGAGATGAGCGTATTCATCTCGCAAAACCTGCAACCGAACGACCTGGTAGTTCACTCGAGCAAACTGACCGCCCTTCCTGGCATATACTTCAACCCAAGCCTGCCGCAAGTATTCATTGCCGACCCACCCAACAGCCCCACCGATACGCTGGCCCGCACTACTCAATCCATTCTACAAGTCCAATCTATAGAAAGCCCCAATGTACTGCCGCAAAACACACAACGAGTCTGGTTGGTCATTTTTGAAAGCTCTATCGAAGAATATCAATTGGCAGGTTTTGAAACACACCCTCACCTTGCCTACTTCAACAGAGATTATGCGCAGGTTGAATTACGCACATTTGGTGAAGTGAGGCTCTACCTGTATGAAAAATCCCCATGAATAAACAGCAAAGAACCCTTTTTCTGGGGCTAAGCGCCATCGTCTGGCTGCTTGCCGTGACCACCGCCTACATGGTCACGCACAAGCCCTTCACGCCCGAGCAACTGCTGGGTGTGATGATACTCGTCTGGCGCCTGGGTCTGCCGGTGGCGCTCACCCTGCTGGCAGGCGGGCTGGGGATGCTGGCGCGCCCGCAGGCGCTGGCGCTGCCCCCCATCGCCACCGCCGTCCTGGCGGCCAGCCTGGGCCTGGGCGCAATTTCCCTCTACACCCTGGCCTGGGGTTCGTTGATTGGGGTCAATGCCAGCCTGTTCATCCTACCCGGGCTGGCCATCCTCCTGCTGCGGGCACACATCGCCGCCTGGCTGGGGCTGTGGCATAAGCCGGAAGCCGCTGCACACACAGCCATCACACGCCTGATGCAGGGAATCATCGTGCTGTTGGCCGCCTGCCAGATGCTCTTTGCGCTTGCCCCGCCCTTGAACTTCGACGCGCTCACCTATCACTTCGCCATCCCGCAAGCCTACATTGCCCAGGGAAACATCCACTACATCCCCACCCTGATGTTTTGGGGCATGCCGCAACTGGCCGAAATGCTCTTTACCCTGCTCATGCTGGCCGGGGGCGTACAGGCGGCCTCAGTGCTGGGCTGGCTGGTTGGGCTGCTGGCCCTGGCCGGGGTGTGGGACCTGGCTCGGGCGCACTTCGGCGCCCCGGCGGCCTGGCTGGCCGCAGCGAGCCTGCTGGCAGGCGAGACGCTCATCCTCTCGCTGGGCAGCGGCTATGTCGAGTGGGTCACCATTCTTTATGGCTGGGGCATGCTGGCCGCGCTCTCGGCATGGCTGGGAACAAAACAGCCCGCGCCCCTGGCGCTTGCCGGGCTGTGCGCCGGGCTGGCGCTTTCCAGCAAGTACACGGCCGGGGTGGGACTGCTGGGCGCGGGCGCGGCAGTGATGGTGTTCTCCGGCAGCTGGCGCGCCATGCTGCGCAACGCATTGCTGTTTGGCAGCCCGGCGCTGCTGGTTTTTGCCCCCTGGATGCTGAAAAACCTGCTGGCCACCGGCAGCCCGGTTTACCCGCTCCTCTTTCCCACGTCCGACTTTGACAGCATCCGCATGGCGTTTTACAACTTTGCGCCGCGCCAGCCGGATTGGTCACGCCTGCTCTTGCTGCCCTGGCTGGCAACGGTGCTGGGCGTGGAAAAAGGCATTGGGTACTCCGCCTCCATCGGGCCCATCCTGCTCGGTTTCAGCCCGTTTGCCTGGCTTGCGTGGCGGCAGGCGCAGCACCCGGCCCGGCGGCGCGTTCTGGCGCTGGCGGCCGTCATCCTGCTCAGCGGATTCCTGGCCTGGGCGGTGGGCAGCCAGGTGCGTGGCTTGCTGGTCCAGACGCGGCTGTATATAGTCATTTTCCCGGCCTGGGCGCTGCTGGCCGCGGGCGGGTTCGCGGCAATTTCAGGCATTGCTTCTGCCCAGGTGCGGTTTGGGAATGTCGCCGCCGCGCTGGCCGCCCTGGCGATGGTCTTTGTGGGTTACGAAACAATCAACCGCACCGTCAGCGCCGATGCCGCCGGGGCCGCCCTGGGGCTGCGCAGCGAATCATCTTACCTGGAACGCAATCTGGGGGCTTTCCCGCTGGCCCTGGATGCCATGCGCGCCCTGCCCGACGATTCACGCGTGCTGATGCTGTGGGAAACGCGCGGCTTTTACTGCCAGCCGCGCTGCGACTCGGACGAAATCATCGACCGCTGGTTCCACGACTGGCGCACCGCGGGAAACATGGCGGCCGTGCTGGACGGCTGGCGCTCCTCTGGCTATACGCATCTTCTGCTGCGCGCCGATGGCATGATGTTCGTGCGCAATGAAGACAAAGACGCCCCTTACACCCCGGCCGATTGGGCCGCGTTCGACAACCTGCTGAACGGGCTGCTAGTTGTGCAGCAGATTGGCGGCGCCTACACCCTGTACGACCTGGGAAAGTAACAAAAAAACGCGCGGGCCTTATAGTGCGCCTGCGCGTTGGGGTTATTGCTTAAACGGGCTTACACCAGCGCATCCACCATAAGCGCCAGGAAAATGAAAGCCAGGTACATGCTTGAGTAGCGGTACATCTGCCAGGCCACCTTGTTGCCCTCGATGCGGTACACACGCCAGGCCGCATAGATGAGCCCACCACCAAACAGCAGCGCCGAGACCAGGTAGACCGAGCCCGTCAACCCAAAGACCGGCACGACCAGCGTAAGCGCCACCAGCCCAATGGTGTAGATGAAAATCTGCCAGCGGGTTTCTTTTTCGCCGCGCACCACCGGCAGCATGGGCACCCCGGCGCGGGCGTAATCCTTGGCGCGCACGATGGCCAGAGCCCAGAAGTGCGGCGGTGTCCAGAAAAAGATGATGGCAAACAGCAGGTAGGCCGTCATATCCAGCCGCCCGGTGGCCGCGGCCCAACCCACCATGGGCGGGATGGCCCCCGCCCCGCCGCCGATAACAATGTTCTGCACGGTTGCCTTTTTGAGCAGGATGCTGTACAGGATAACGTAGTAGATTATGCCCGCCAGCGAAAGCAACGCGGCCAGCATGTTGACAAACCCCACAAAGATGTAAAAACTGACAATGGATGTGCCCAGTCCAAACGCCAACCCCTCGGCCGGGGTCATGCGCCCGGCCGCCATGGGGCGTTTGGCCGTGCGCTGCATGTGCTTGTCCAGGTCGCGATCGATGTATTGATTAAGCGCGCCCGAACCGCCTGCCGCCAGCGCACCGCCCAGCAGCGTCCAGAAAGCGATGTGGAGGGAGGGCCAGCCCTGCCCGCCAGCCACCATGCCAGCAAAGGTGGTGACCAGCAGCAACACGACGATGATCGGCTTGGTGAGGGCCAGGAAATCCCGGCTTCTCTGCCGCCAATCGAGCGGAGGGAACGTCACCAGCCCGTCACCGGCGTACAAGCCAGCGGCGATCACCAACCCGACCGCCCCCACCCACACGGCCACGGCCGTCAGGCTGTGCATGACCACCAGGTAAGCCGGAAAACCGCGCTCAACCTGCATCGCGCCAATGAAAACCTGGGCAAAGTACAGGGTAACGGTCACGGTCGCCCACGGCAGCAGGATGCGGTTATCGCGCAGGCGCGTCCAGGCTTGTTGGAAAAGCGCGATCATGGACAACCCGGAGGCTGCAACCGCAAATCGGTGGATCAAGTGCACCCAGCCTTCCAGCCCTTGCGGCACACACAGCGGCCAACCTGCACAGGAAGCCGGGTCACCGCTGAGGGCGGCTGCGCGCCCGGTGAGCGTGAGCAGGAAGAGGGTGATCAGCGCCAGCAAAGCCAGGCGGGCAAAGCGCGGGGCGAGTGAGAATTTTTTCATGCGCGTTCCTCTAAAGCCATCTTTTCGCGGCTGTTCAAAAAAAATGGATACCCAAAAAACAAAATTGAAGCAAAAGTAAACCACTGCACGGCGTAACCCAAATGCGAGCCTTCGGTTATTTGAATGCTGGGCTGGTAAGGCACAGGCGGGGTTTCGTCAGAAGGGTCCACGTCCAGTTGGATGTAAGCGGGGGCGAGCGCATACCCGGTTTGGGATTGGATGCGGTCGATATCGACCAGGGCCCAAAAGTCGATGCGCGCCTGCCCGGGCGCGGGCGTTGGATTGAGATCGCGCCCGAAATCGTCCACAGCGCGGCCCGGGCGCAGGATTCCGCGCACGTCCACCACACCAGGTTGGTCATATTTACGCCAGGCGGCAGGGGATTCGTTACCCTCAGCGGGAATCCAGCCGCGATCGACCAGGATGATCGCGCCATCTTCCAAAACGAGCGGCGTGAGCAGGTGATAGCCCAACTGACCGCGAAAATACTGGTTGCGAATGGCGACCTGCGCCTGGAAATCATACTCGCCGCGGGCGGTCGCCGCGCGATATTCCTGATTCGGCAGGTCTTGGGAAGTCTGGCCGCTGATTTGCAGCGCTGGGAGGATGGTCATGGCTGTGTAGTGGGCATTGAAGGCGCGGCGCTGATCGAGCCGGTCGAGCTGCCAGATGCCCAGGCGAATACACAAGGCCGTGCCAGCCAGCACCAGCAAGGTGGTAAGCGCCCAGCGACGGCTGAACATTTTTAGCAAGATCATGCAGGCTGCGCTTTACGGGCGGGTGTGGCGGCAAAGATGCTGTACAAGCCAATCAACAGGCCCATTGGCACCCCGGCCGACAAAATACCGATAATGCGCGTGCCCCAGGTAAGCGGTTCACGGATGCTCAACCCGAGGTACTGGTCGCTGCGAAAAGAGCAGGCAAAGGCGAAATCCTGCACTTCTGACAAAGACAGGCTGGCCGTTGCACCCGCCGGGATGAACAGAGCGCCCAACTGATGATCGGCAGTGTCGAGGTTGCGCACCTCGAGCACGTCACCCACCACAAATTGCAGGTCCGCGGGAATGGAAGGCGGGGTTTGCCCGGCAGAAACCATGGCAGCCGTGCCCAAGGGAATGGTAAGCACGATCGTTTCGGGCGCACGGTCCTGGTCACGCTGCAGGAATAAAAACGTCAACTCGCTCATCACCGCCGCCAGCAAAATTCCGGCAACGATGGCAAAGGTCATGCGCATGGCTATGGAACGCTTTTCTTTCACAGTGTTACCCAACCCGTTCTATCTACCGTCACCCGCCTGGCGGGCGGGTGACGGTTATGGTTTAACGCCAAAGGGCTGCTGCCTGGTGGCTAGCCGCCCAACCCAACCAGGTACAACGCCGGGTAGAAGAAGATCCAGACCACATCCACAAAGTGCCAGTACACCGCCGCGGCTTCAACGGCGAAGTGCTTTTCGGGCGTGTATAAGCCACGCAGTCCGTTGCGCAAGATGACGCCCAGGAAGATAAGCCCGGTGAGGACGTGGAAGGCGTGCATGCCGGTCAGCATGTAGAAGATGGCGCCAGCCGGGCCGGAATCGGGGGTGATTCCTTCGTGGGCGGCAATCGGCCACTCGACGAACACCACGCCGACCAGGAAGATAGTGCCGAGGATGAGAGTGATGAGCGTCCCCTGGATGAAGCCCTTGCGGTCACCCTGCGCCATGGAGACCTCGGCGCGGTTCATAAAGAAGGAGGAAACGAGCAGAACGGCCGTCACCACCAACCCCAACACCTGGTTGAGGTGAATGTGTTCGCTGCCATACAACCCGAAACGAACAACCAGTAGCCCCGCGAACACAAAGAAATCGGATACCAGGAAGAGCCACAACCCGAGGCGATTGGTGTTGGTCTTGTATGCATAGGTGTGCCGGTCGAAGGCTTCATCGTTGGCATTGAGTTTGCCGATATGCATGTAGTAGTTGAGCACCAACCCGGCCTTGAGCAAGGCAATGACCGCCAGCAGGAACACCGAGGGCAATTCGGTGGCCGCAAAGAACTCGATGACCGTGAGAATTGCCAGCCCGATGAAGATATTAACGCCCTGGCGCTTGGCATCAGCGTGTCCGCCATGCGCCATTACTTCAGTATGTTGTGTCATGTGTTAATCTCCCGACTCTTCGAACTTGACGTATTGTGAGCCCTTCAGGCCGTAATCGTACGGTTCGCCCACCACCTCAAAATCCCGGTCGTAATTGTGAGCAGGCATGGGCGAAGGCACCTGCCATTCCGGCGAGCGGGAATTCCACACATTGCCCAGGGCAATCTCGCCGTTCTTCAGGCTGATGAACACATTGTAGAGGAAGACCAGCACCGACAAGCCGATGAGATAGGCAGAAATGGTGGTGAGCAGTTGCAGGAAGTCGATGCCCAGGGCCGGGTCGTAGTCTGCAATGCGGCGGCGCATCCCGTTCATGCCCACGTACATCATCAAGAAGGTTTTGACCAGGAAAGACGGCGTAAGCAGCCAGAACTGCACCTTGCCGAGCGTTTCATTCAGCCGCCGCCCGGTCGCCTTTGGAAACCAGTAGAACAACGCGGCAAAGAACGGGAAGATGTAACCGCCAAACATGGTATCGTGGAAGTGTCCAACGATGAAATATGTGTCGTGCAGGTGCAGGTCGGTCGAGACCGTGGCGTTGGGCGGGCCCGAGAGACCACCCATCAGGAAGACCACCAGCCCGCCCAACACGAACAGCATGGGGGTGGGCAATTCAATCTTGCCGCCCCAAATAGTCGCCACCCATGAGAAGAACTTGACACCGGTCGGCACCGCCACCAGCATGGTGCTGTACATGAACGGTACACGCAGGTATTCGTTCATGCCGGATGTGAACATGTGATGAGCCCAGACCACAAACCCAACGAGCGCGATACCCAGCGAAGACATGGCCACCCAACGATACCCGAACAAAGGCTTGCGCACAAAGACCGGCAGCAGTTCCGAGATGATACCGAGGCCGGGCAGGATGAACACATACACCGCCGGGTGCGAGTAAAACCAGAAAAGATGCTGGAACAGGATGGGATTGCCGCCCTTGGCCGGGTCGAAAAAGCCCATGCCGAACAAACGCTGGAACATGACCAGCTGGAACGACAAACCGATCAGCTGCGTGGCGGTTAGCGAGATGATGGACGTGGCCAGCGACGCCCAAATAAAGATGGGCATGCGGAAGGCGGTCATGCCCTTGGCGCGCATGCGCAGCGCAGAAGCAATCACATTGGCCGCGCCCAAGATGGATGACCAACCGGCCACCCATACGCCCAGGAAGAACATCTGCATGCCCACCGGGGCGCGCGCCGAAAGCGGCGGGTAGCCCGTCCAACCCGTATCGAAACCACCCAGCGCCAGCGAGGAAAGCAGCCAGACAGAAGCCGGGACGGCGATCCAGAAGGCGAAGGCATTCAGGCGCGGGAAGGCCATATCGTGCGCGCCAATCATCAGCGGCACCAGGTAGTTCATCATTGCGCCGATGCCGATGAGAATCGAAACGATCATCACAATACCGTGCAGCGACATGAGCGTGTTGTATTCCTGGAAGGTGAGCAATTCGCGCCCGGAGTTGGCCAGCTCGGCGCGGAAAATGAGTGCGAACAATCCACCGAACAACAACAGGATGAGCGCTGTAACCGCGTACTGGATACCAATCACCTTGTGGTCGAGCGATACACCAAAGTATTTTCGCCAGCCTTCGGGGTCGTCGTGATGCTCGGGGGTCTCTTCACCCTTGGACCACTTGAACCAGTCGGTGACAATGCCGCTGCCAGTGATGAATGTCAGTGTGCCGACGAAGCCGCCAAACACCCAGGCGGGCTCGGAGAAACCAAAGCGGCCAAACGGCTCCAGCCCCATGATGGCGCGGATGATGGTCACAAAAAAGCCGCCTGCCAGCAAGCCAACCACCTGCCCGGCCAGCCCTTTGAACAGGGCGGTCTTGAAAATATCGGCGCCTACGAAACCATACAGCATGGCCAGGCCGCCAACCACAATCGCCAGGATCCATGACGAGACATCGAAGGGGTTGTATGTTCCGCTGACAAAAAAGGCCAGCCCTGCAAACAACTGTGTGCCGAGGGCGTACCCGGCCAGCAGGAAAATCACCCCGCGTAAACCTTTATTCATATGCAATCCTCCTCAATCCCTTATCTCAAGGTCTTGATGTATTCGACAATGTTCGCGATCTGCACATCAGTGAAACTGTACTGTGGCATCGCGTTGGGCTGGAAGCCGGCATGAATCCGGGCATTCGGGTTCTTGATCGATTCGGCAATGTAGTCCTCATCGCCAGGTGCCGAAGAACCATCTGCGAGCGGCACTTGCGACCCGAACAATCCCTTCCAGGTTGGGCCAATCCCGGCAGAACCGTCAATGGAGTGACAGGCCGCGCAACCGTTCTGCGCCACCAGCCGCTTGCCCAGTTCCACCGGGTCGGTGATGGCGGCCGATTCAGCCTGTTTCTGGGCGATCCAGGCATCGAACGCTTCCTGCGAGACGACGATCACCGGACGTTCCATGGTTGCATGCGCAACCCCGCATAATTCGGCACAGCGCACTTTAAACTGCCCCTCAAGGGTGGGCGTGACGCGATATTCGGTCACACGCCCGGGCACCAGGTCTTGCTTGAGGCGAAACTCCGGCACCCAGAATGAGTGCAGCACGTCAGGCGACTCCATGGCCAGCAAAACCTGCTTGTTGACTGGCAGGTATAGCTCGTTCGAAACGACGCCTGAGTCCGGGTATTCAAAGCGCCAGTCCCACTGAAAGCCAATCACACGCACACGCATGGCCTGCGGGTCCACGCGGCGTATCTCGGCCAGGTTGCCCGCGCCAATGTAGGCTATCGCCACCACGACCACCAGCGGCACGACCGTCCACGCAATTTCGAGGTTGGTGTTGCCTTCAATGTGCTCCCCATCTTCGGTATCACCGGCCCGGCGGCGGAAAACCACCAGGCTGTAGATAAGGGGCACAGTGATGAGCGCGAAGAGAAAGGAGATGATACGGAATTGCAGGTCAAACAACCAGTCGATGGGTACAGACTGCAGGCTGGCCTGCACCGGCAGCAGGTACTCTGCCCGCAGGAAGAGGTCTGTCACGATGGTGACGACCAACACCAGCGCCCCGGCTATTAAGAAATGTTTTAACTTTTGCATACACAATCTCCTCGATGTGGGTGTAAAAGATATCAAACGAAAGCGACACACGAAAATCTCGCCGAAGCGAGACATTAATACAGGCTTAATTTACCAAAAATTATCCGGTTTGTCATGACATTTGGGGGCAATAATGGGCGAAACAGGCAAACAAAAACGGGTGATTTATTCATCACCCGTCAGGCATTTTAGCATAGCCGAATGCTACAGAATTTTCAACTGCGAAGCGCGCGCAACGGCCTCGGTGCGATTGTTAACATCCAATTTTTCCATGATATGCCGCACATGGGTCTTGACAGTGTTTTCGGAGATAAACAACGCAACGGCGATCATGGACGTGGTCATCCCCTGCGCCAGGCATCGCAGCACTTCACGTTCCCGTTCACTCAACAATTGTCGTTTTTGCTCGTCATGCCCGCGCTGGACAACCTGCAAAACGCGCGTAGTCACTTCGGGAGAGAGCACAGCGTGGCCTTGCGTCACCTGTTCGATGGTGCGGCGCAACAGGTCGGGCTCGGCGCTTTTCAACAGGTACCCGTTTGCTCCCGCAACAATCGCGCCGATCAGGTCTTCGTCGGCTTGCGAAATAGTCAGCATAAGGATGGGCAGGCGCGGGCGTGTTTTGCGGATGGCTTCGACCGCTTGCACACCGCTCATGCCGGGCATATTGACATCCATCAGCACGAAATCCGGATCGAGCGCGTCCACCTGATTGACCGCATCAGCGCCATCGGTCGCTTCTCCAATCACCTCAAAACCCGGCATTTCGCCCAGCAAACCCATCACCCCCCGCCGAAACAACGCATGGTCATCGACCACCAGGATGCGCAGCCCGCCGCTCATGGCACCTTCTCCAGGGGCAGGCGCACATGCACCACCGCACCATGACCCGGGCAGCTGATGACCTGGAAGTCTGCGCCCAACATCTCAGCGCGTTCGCGCATGCCGTGTAACCCAAAGCGTGCGTCCGAAGAGATGTTGTCTGGCGCAAACCCCACACCGTCATCCGCCACTTCCAAATAAAGGGCGTCTTCCTGTACCCGCCCGGATATGGCAACCCGCCCAGCTCCGGCATGTTTGCGCACATTACTGAGGGCTTCCTGAACTATGCGAACCAGTTGGGACTGCACTATTGGCGAAAAATCACGGTCCAGGTCAATCCCGGCGGTATCCACCGCCAACCCGGTGGCAGCCTCGAAATCGAGCGCCACCTGGCACAGCCAGGCTGTCAGGTCGCTGCCCGGCACGCGCCGCAACTGATCAATAGCCTGGCGCGCATCCAGGTAAGCATCTGCGAGCGTGGCCCCCGAAGTGCGCAAGACATCGGTCAGGCGCTTCAGGTCGCCCTTTTCGAGATACGTTTGCATTTGCGCCGATTGCATCTTGAGGATTGCGAGCGTTTGCGCCAACCCATCATGGATTTCGCGCGCCAGGCGGGCGCGCTCATCGACCACAGCCTGGAACTCGGCCTGCGCGGCCTGGTCATTGTTTTGAATGAGCAGGGCCGTTTCTGCCGCCAGGGTTTGCACCAGCATCAACTGGCGCGAACTCAAGGTAAGCGCGGTCTTGCTACCAATCATCAGCAAACCGGTTACTGGCCCATGCTCCCACACCAGGGGAATGGACAGCAGGGTGCCCCAGGCATCGCGGGCGTTGAAGGCCACGTTTTCAAGCGTGAGCGGGGCGCGCGACTGGGCGACCTTTCGCCACACCCCTTCGAGAAAGGTGGAATCTGGAAATGCGCCAGGTTGGACATCGCTCCGGGCCGGCGCATCCAGAATGGGGGCGGCATTGCCGCTGTTGTAGGCGCCAGACAACCAGATCAGGCTGAAATCGGATTCAAGTGCCCGGCCCAGCGAGGCGGCCAATTCCTGCAGCAAGGATCGCAAGTTTTTCGCTGACGGACGAATGGGTTGCTCCTGCCCGGGTGCCGCTGGCGCAGTTGGCTGATGCCGTTCGAAATATTGCAGGGCGGCATCGGTCAGGTGAATGGCCTCGCGCAACATGGTTTGCTGAATGGGGCGGAGTTCAAACTGGTTTTTGAAATAAAAATTAAGTACACCCACTTCATGCCCCTCGCGGGTGAGGTTTATACAGCGCACTGAATCCATTCGAGAAAGCCCAAGTAACAGGCAGTCTCCTTGTGCGCCCTTACCCTGGCAGGATTGGCATGTCTGGTGTGTGGCTGGCGCGGAAAGGGTTTCGACCCAGGTTTGCATCGATTCGCGGGGCACAGCACCATATACCAGCGCTGGCAATGACTTTCCCCAAACATCGTACGGCACAAATGTGCAGCCCTGCGCGCCAGTGTTTTCGCACCCAAAACGCATCACCTCCTGCAGGGTCTCCTGGGCGTTTTGGGCAGCGAACAGGCTGCGACTGAGCGCGAGCAGGGCACGGGATTCGGGCTGGAGCTGCCCCTGCGTTGAAGGCGGGGTTGCCCGGTTTATCAACAACCGAATCCATGACTCTATGGCCCAGGTAAGCAGCGCGGCTGCCAGCACCACCAGGGCCACCTCGGCAGGCAGGTCGATGCGATTAGCCTGGGCAATTGGCAGCAGATAGGCCACCGCCACCACAAGCAAGGCTGCAAATGTTACCCAACGCAGAATACGAAAGTCACGATCCATCTTATTTTAGAGAATAGACAAAAAACTACGCTGCGCACTTGTAAAAAGTAACGACCCACACTATGTCCGAGCGGTTACGCCAACGCCGACAACACCTCGGCACTGTGATCGGCAGGTTTCACATCTTCAAAAACCTTTTTGATGTTGCCCTGCGGGTCGATGAGGAAGGTGGTGCGCAACACGCCCATGTACTCGCGCCCCATGAATTTTTTCTGCCCCCATACGCCATACGCTTCGCAAATGGCGTGATCCTCATCAGCCAGCAGGCTGAAAGGCAGGTTGAATTTTTGCTTGAATTTGGTGTGGCTTTTGGGCGAATCGGGGCTGACGCCCAGGATGACCACGCCGGACTGGTCATAGGCGGAATAATCATCGCGAAAGTTGCAGGCCTCGGTGGTGCAGCCGGGTGTGTCGTCCTTGGGGTAAAAGTAGAGCACCACGTGCCTGCCGCGAAAATCGGACAATGCGCGCAGAGTGCCGGTTTCATCGGCAACTTTGAATTCAGGGGCAGGAATACCAGCGGGTATGGGCATGTTTTCCTCCTGCGAATGGGTTTTTGTAATTATAAACAAATCAGGCGGTCGTTCGACCGCCCGTGCGCAAGGTCTAATGCAACTCTTATAACAGGCGCAAGCGCCACAGCACAGGTTCGATACCCTCCACAGATGCGGGTTTGATGATAACCGCACTGGCTCCCAGGCTGAGGGCGCGAGTGCGGGTTTCGGGCTGGTCGTCGGAGGTGACCACAATGACCGGCACCTTATCCAGGCGCGGATCGCGGCTGACATACATGAGGATGTCGAAGCCGCTCACACCCGGCATATTGATATCCACGAAGATGGCATCTGGTACGCTCGAACCAAGGATGGCCATGCCCGCGCTGGCGCCGTAGGCGGCGCGCGCCTCAAAACCCAACACCCTCAGGATGGCTGCCAGGGCATCGGCTGGCTGGCGGGTATCATCGATCACCAGGACTTTTTTCATGGGTTTACCTCCGCCACCAACGTCCCCATGGCGCTGATGTCATATCCGGGCAGTTGCATGACCGCGCGCTGGAAAGATTTCTCGTGAATCACCTCGAATAGCGGTGCAAGCAGGGGGCTTTGGGCATGCGCAGTGGGGATGACCAGGTCGTAGCGCTCATGGAAGAGCGGCACAAAATCCAGGTTCAGGGCCAATGCTGCAGCAGGGATGCCCATGCCGCAGTCGGCGCGCCTGGAGGCTACCGCCGCCGCCACACCCAGGTGGGTGTATTCCTCATTATCGTACCCGCGCACCATACCAGGCGCAATCCCCAATTTGTCCAGTTCGTAATCCAGCAGCACGCGCGTGCCGGCACCGCGTTGGCGGTTAACAAAGGCGATATCGGGACGCCGGAGGTCTTCCAGCGCCCGGATGCCCAGCGGATTGCCCCGGCGCACCATCAACCCTTGTTCGCGTCCCACCAACGTTACCACCCGCAGCGGGACTCCCGGTAAATATTGGCGGATGGCGCTCAGGTTGTATTCCCCGGTCTGCGGGTCCAGCAGGTGGCTGCCAGACAGGTGCGCCTCGCCGCGCTTGAGGGCCACCAGCCCGCCCTGCGACCCAACATTGGAAGAGACCAGCCGCCGGTCGTGCGCTTCGAGGAACTGCGAGAGCAGGTCTAGGATGACGTCGTGCGAGCCGATGCAGAAAATGGTGCGCTCGATCTCGCCGGGTTTGCGGTACAGGCGCACACTGACCGTCTCGCCCGCCTCCACGCCCTGCACGCCGCGCGGCAGCACCACCAACCCGTCAGCGCGGACGAGCGAGGTGATGACCCCCGCCCCGCGCGCAATGGGCGCGGCCAGGGTGCGCCCGCCCACCTTGCCCACCACCACGCGCATGAAGTCATCATCGCCGGGGGGTGAGGTGGTCTTGCGGGTCATTTGGGCCTGCAAGACCGGCAGTTCGAGCGGGCGGCGGCCCAGCCAGTAGGCAATGACCGGCTCCACAAAGATATCCACCGTCAGCGCGGCGGAGACGGGGTAACCAGGCACGCCAACGATGGGAATAATGTCATTGCGAACCGCTGAAAGCGGTGGAGCAATCCCTCCATCCGATGTGGTTGCTTCACTCGCTGTTTTGCGGCTCGCTCGCAATGACATTTCACATTTTGAGCGCTCCAACATCCCCAGGATCACCGGGTGGCCGGGGCGCACAGCCACGCCATGCACCAGCAACGTGCCGAGCTTCTCCACGACGCGGGCCGAGAAATCCTCAGATCCGGCCGAGGAGCCGGCATTGAGCAGGATGAGGTCATGCGTTTGGGCAGCTGCGGCCACGCGGGCGCAGATGGCGTCGAAATCGTCGGGGGTGATGGGGTAACGGGTGGGTTCGCCGCCCATGGCGCGCACCTGGGCCGCCATGACGAGCGAGTTGTATTCCATGATGTCGCCGGGTTTCAGGTCTGCGCCAATGGGCACCAGTTCGCTGCCGGTGGGCAGGATGGCCACGCGTGGGCGGCGGGCCGCCACGAGGGTGGTATGCCCCGAGGCGGCAATGGCGCCCAGGTCGGCGGGGCGCAGGGTGTGCCCGGCCGGCAGCACCAGCTGGGTGGCCACAATATCCTCACCCAGCGGGCGCACGTGACTCCAGGGCGGGACGGCGGCGCGGATGCGGATAACGGCGGGCCGGCGCGGGTCGGGGGCGATCCGCGCGGTATCTTCCAACGGTTCGATGTTTTCGATGGGGATCACGGCGTTGAACTCCGGGGGCAGGGCGTCGCCCGTATCCACATATTTGAATTCGCCCAGCACCCGCGGGTCGGTGGGCATGGCCCCGGCCGTCTGCTCGGCGCGCACGGCGAACCCGTCCATGGCGCTGGCGTGGTAATGCGGCGAGGAAAGGCGCGCCCAGACCGGCTCAGCCAGCACACGCCCGAGGGCGTGCTCATCGAGCGGGATGGATTCGGGGGCCAGCACGCGCCAGAGTTGAACCTCGCGCAGCGCATCGTGCAGTCGCTTTTGGGCTTCAGGCAGAGGGATATCGTGGAGATAAACGCTCATGCGCCCATTATAAAATAGAAGGGGCGGCGTGAAGGGTGCAACCGCCGATCAACTATGCAGTCAAGCAAATGTCCAATGCTGATGGGCATCCTGCCGCGCGGCGCGGCCACAGTTCAAGCCGGGCGGCAAAACCTTGAAAGTGAAGCTGCCCAGGAAAGCCAGCGGCAGTTTGAGCCTGGTAATGGACAGTACTGGGTTGAAGGTGTACGGTAAAGGCGAATGGAAAGTTCGCAAACACGGTTATTCCAAGCGACGCGCCTGGCGTAAACTTCATCTGGGAGGCGACCCTGAAACGGGTGAAATTCAAGCGGCATGCCTGACCGAAAACAGCATCAGTGATGATGCTGTGGTGAAAGCAATGTTGGAGCAGATCCCGCAGCCCCTACTTGCCTGTGCCGCAGATGGTGCTTATATGGTAAGCGCAAAGTGTACGATACAATGACGCACCAGGGTATGCCGCAAACCTACAAGGTTTCGTAATCACTTTGCCAAAACTGGCCGCTTTGTGCCTGCTCACCCTCTGTTTTATGATTTATGCACCAAAGCCATACAAGATTATGCAAAGATTTTCCCGCTGAAAACCTTCAAAAAGTATCAAATCAGGATAACATCGACGGCCTGACCGGTGGAAAGACCGGTTGCATCTGCATGGATCTTGAGCAATCCATCGGCAGCCGCCAGCGTGAAGATGAGATTTGATTTGCCAAAGACCGGCTCGGCCAGCCAGCCGCTGCCCTCGTGCACGAGCCGCACCGGCCACCAATCTTCGCGCCCGGCCTGCGAGGCCAGGTTGACTGTCAACTGCGCGCGCACGGTCGGTTGCGGACTGCCGCCCGCCAACCCCAGCAGCCTCTCAATGACCGGCACCACAAACAGGTACCCATTCACCAGCGCGCTGACCGGGTTGCCCGGCAGCCCGATGACCGCCTTGCCCGAACATGCACCCAGGATGGTGGGCTTGCCCGGACGGGTGTTGATGCCGTGCACCAGCACGCCCGGCGCACCCAACGCCGCAATCACGGAGGCGGTCATATCTCGCGTGCTGGCCGAAGAACCTGCCGTTATCACCACTGCATCACAAGCAGCCAGCGCCGCCTGCGCAGCCGTCAGCAACACCTCGAAGCGGTCGGGGATGATGCCATAACCAAGCGCCTCGCCGCCAGACCTTTCGACCAGCGCGGCCAGCGTGTGGGAATTAATATCGCGCACCTGCCCCGGACGCGGGCGCTGTTCGGCCGGGATGACCTCATCGCCGGTGGAGATGAGACCGATGCGCGGCTTTTTGACTACGCGCAAATCGGTGATCCCCAGCGCCATCAGCCCCCCGATCTCCGCCGGGCGCACCCGCCGGCCCGCATCGATCACCACCTGCCCGGCGGCCACATCCTCCCCAATGCGGATGACGTTCTCGCCATCGGCCGCCGCGCGCTGGATTTCTATCTCGTCCCGGCCGGCAGGTTGGGTGTATTCAAGCATCACCACCGCGTCTGCGCCATCGGGCAGCATGCCGCCGGTGTGGATGAGGGCCGCCTGGGCGGGGTGCAGCGCAAAAGAAGGGGCATCGCCCATGGGCACTTCGCCAATCAGTTTGAGGTAAGCGGGAAGGGAGTCGGATGCGCCGAAGGTATCGCGGGCGTGTACGGCATAGCCATCCACGGTGGAGCGCGGAAATTCGGGCAGTGGGTGCGGGGCGGTGACCGGGGCGGCCGTCACGCGGCCAAGGGACAGACCAAGCCCCAGGGTTTCGATGCCAGGCGTTGAAGCGGCCAGGGCTTCCAAAAGCAGGCGGCGGGCGTCATCAGGCGGCAGGAGGGTCAGGAATTCAGGCATGGATGGAGGCGGGATAAGTCGCGTGAATCAGCGCAACCAGAATGTAATGGTCAGCAGGTAGGCCGTAAGCCCGAATATGGCTGCGGCATTGATCTTGAAAGCTGGCCAAACCGGTTTTGCGCCATCGCTGATTCGCGCCAGCATGAACACCTGGTAAACCGCCAGCGGCAAGGTGAGCAAGGCTGGCCACACCAGCGCAAACGATAAGCCCATGAACAGTGCGCTTGCAAAAAACAGGTAAGCGGCCGCCAGCAGCAGGTTGTGCACAAGGATGGCGCGCTGCCATGTGAGACGGATGAGCATGGTACGCCGGCCACGTTTGAGGTCAACCGCAAAATCGGGGAAGTCGAAGGCCAGCAGGCAAGCCAGCGCCAGGGCAAAAAGCGGAAAAGTGACCAGCGACAACAGGCGGTGTATTTCGCCGGTTTGCAGGCTGAAAGCGGCCGCCGGGGTGAATGCGCCCATAAACAGGGCCAGCCCAAACTCCCCAAATCCACGGTCGATAATTCGCATCGGGGGAACCCCGAAAACCACCGCCATCAGCGAAACGCCTGCGAAGAACAGTGCGGCCGTTGGGTTGAGCAGCCCTTCGATCAGCATGAAGGAAACAAGCAGGGCAGCCGCGCCAAAAAGTAGGAGCGTTGTGTAGAGGGTCAGCCGCTTGAAGTCATTGCGCTGGTCTTCACTTTCGTTCTCAAAGAAGGGTTCTGGAGAAACACTGAAGTATCGTTCTGCCAGGCGCGCGGCCGCAGTTAATAATAAAATGACCATGCCGCCCAGGAAAGCTGTGAGCAGGTTAATGTCCTGGCCAAGGTAGCGGGCAACACCCAGCCCCAACCCGTAACACAGGGTGGTCAGGAGCAGGTGGAGCGGGCGTGAGAGTTCGAAGATTTTTGTGATGAATGGCATGGGTGAATTTAACCATAATCCGGCCGGATTGGGCCGACCAATTTTGCGCACCAGACAGGCTACCCGCCAGGGTTGCGCATCCTGCGCAGATCGCGCTGATGAAGCTGGTTATGGCGGTATACCATCTTGATCATTTCGGACAGGGAGGTGTGCCCCAGGAACGGATGCCGCCCTGTCTTTTCCAGGTCGGCGGGGGTGAGGGTCGCAACCCAGTCAGACATTGACGCACGCCCATCGCGGAACTGCTCCATGAGTTCTTGCGGGGCAAGCGCTTTCGTTTTTTCCTGCTGGCTGGCATTGAAGCGGTCAATATCGAAATCATCACGCGCGCCGGGTCCGCCTTCGTTAATCTCCCGGAATAGTTTGATGAAACCCCGCTCTGCAGTGACCAGGTGCGCCAGCATCGCCCGGATCGTCCATTCTGCGCCTTCGGTATAAACCACAGACTCCCACTCGTGGGGCGTAAGCGCCTGAAAAAAAGCCAGGGTTTTTTCGCCTTCGGTCATCAGCCGTTCAGAAAGAAAAGCAGGGGTGTCGGTCACGGGGCTCCTCCATTAAATCAGACTGTATCCGCCATCGATAGTGATGGTTTCACCAGTTACAAAGGGGTTGTCGAGTAGAAAATTGAGCGCGGCGGCGATCTCTTCGGGCCGGGCTGCGCGGCCCAGCGGCATTTTATCCACCAGGCGTTGCCATGCTTCGGGCGGCATTTCGCTGGCTGGAAGCACCAACCCCGGCGCAATGGCATTCACGCGGATGCCCGGGGCCAGTGCGCGGGCCAGCACACGGGTAAGCGACTCGAGCGCGGCCTTGCTGACAGTGTAAGCCGGAAAACCGCTCCAGGCTTTGCGCGCGCCCGCGTCGGTAATGTTAACGATCATGCCACCCTCCGCCATGCGCCGGGCTGCGGCCTGAGCCATGAGGAACGGGGCGCGCAGGTTGAGATCGAGAGTGTGGTCCCAATCGGCAAGCGGTAAATCGCGCACATTGCCGCATTTCATGACCGCTGCCGAGTTGACCAGCAGCCGCAAGGGGTGCGGCAGGCTATCGGCCACGGTATACAAAAAATCGACTTGCTGTGGATCGGTCAGGTCGGCGCGCACCGGGTAGGCCGCACTGCCAAGCGCTTCGACCTCGACAACAGCCTGCACAGACAGCGCATCGGCGCGGTGATAATGCAGCAGGATGGCATAGCCGCGGCGGGCCAGCGCTAGCGAGAGCGCCTTGCCCAGGCGGTGGGCCGAACCAGTGACAATGGCAAGCGGGGATGTTTTGGACATGCAATTCAGAGGTTGAAAAAGGGGCAGCGTTACGGTATGTCGGCGCGCTCAGTCTGCCCTGTGCGCCGCTACGATTTTTCTTTTTGGGCCATGCTGGTCAAGCGTTCGAGGCTGGTGACTTCGAACTCCGTGCGGGTGATCCTGATCAGCCCGTCGGCGGCGAATTTTTGCAGGAAGCGGCAGACGATCTCGCGCGTCGAGCCGATGCGGGCGGCCATCTCGTCCAGGGCCCGCAAACGGGCGACCGGGCCGGGGCTGGCCGGGCAGGTCTCGCTGCGCAGCCTGCCGGGCGATGGTCGCCTGTTCTTCGGAAGCCAGCGAGGAAAAGACCGGGTGGGCATGCAACACTTCGGGCAAAGGTTTCATACAGGGATTATATCAAGGCGTGATTTGCTTTAAGAGAGTATCTGAAAAGTCAGACTGGAGCCAATCTCCGAAGCATCAAGCGGATCATGGCGATGTAGATAAAGGCTTCGCTTGTCTCTGGCAGGCGCTCATAATCTCTAGAAGGTGTTATGAACTTTTACAAGAGATAAGCAATGGCTGCCACAAACTTGGGTAACATGAGTATCAAGAAAGCCAAAAAGTGCAGTCCAGCCAGGGTTTCAGGTGTTCGTTCGAAATCCCGCGCCAATCTACGCAGGCGAGCCGTCCAGGCAAAACTACGTTCAACAACCCATCGTCTCGGTAGGAAAACGAAACCTTTCTTTGCTTCTGGCAGTTTGACCACCATCAACGCCATGCCAGCCTGCTTGGCAGCTTGTTCAGCATTTTCACCGGTGTAGCCTTGATCGACATAGGCGCTTTCAACTGAATTCCCGGTCACTTCCTGAACTTTTTCGGCCAATATCTGGGCTTGGGCGCGCTCTTGCTCATTGGCTGGGGTAACATGCAAAGCCAAAAGATACCCTAACGTGTCTACTGCCAGATGGATTTTGCTGCCTTTTCGCTTTTTGTGCCCGCCGTACCCGGCCCGTTCTCTGCTTTCCGGCGTGGACTGCATCGTGCGGCCATCAAAAATCGCTGCGCCCGGTTGCTCTTGCTTGCCTTTCGCTACAAAAGCCCATTCTTCATCTGTTACATCACTGGGATGGGCTTTTCTGCTCATCTCCAGAGTTTACCAAATTCAAAAGTTCATAACACGCTCTAGAACCCGGCACGCGTTAGCCGCGAAGTGGCAAACAAAAAGAGAGCAGGTTTTTTCCTGCTCTCTTTTCATTCCTTGGTGCGCTGGAGAGGACTTGAACCTCCACGCCTTGCGGCACATGGCCCTCAACCATGCCTGTCTGCCAATTCCAGCACCAGCGCGGGCAAGGTCGTATTATAATCGCCTTCACGTCCTTGTCAACCTGTGTTCATCCCGTCACAAATTGAATCCCCACCCCAGGAGTTGTGAAATGACCCGAATTGTAGTCGATGCCATGGGCAGCGATGAGTACCCCACCCCCGATGTCGTTGGCGCGGTGCAGGCCGCCCGTGAATATGGCGCCGAGATCATCCTTGTCGGCGACGAAGCAAAAATAAAACCAGTCCTGGACGCCCAAAATCCCGGGGCTTTACCTATCCGCATTGTGCATGCCCCGGAAATGCTGACCATGGAAGACAAAGGCATGGCGCTGGTGCTCAAAGCCCGCCGCCCCAACTCAAAAAATTCCATGGCGGTCGGCATCGACCTGGTCAAGAATGGGGAAGCCGATGCCTTCGTCACCGCCGGGAACACCGGCGCGGCCTGGACGACGGCGTACTTCCGCCTGGGCACCATCGAGG
Organism: Anaerolineales bacterium; assembly: GCA_034433165.1. GTDB lineage: Bacteria > Chloroflexota > Anaerolineae > Anaerolineales > Villigracilaceae > DAOUAP01. The sequence continues at coordinate 50,499 of DAOUAP010000061.1, forward strand.
GTGTGGACCTGCCGGCCCTGGCCGGGCCCTTCCCCACCGCCACCGGCACCTGCATCGTGCTCGACATTGGCGCCAACCCGGACGTCAAGCCCGACAACCTGCGCCAGTTCGCCATCATGGGCAGCATCTACGCCGAGAAGGTGCGCGGGGTCAAGAATCCCAAAGTCGGGCTGGTGTCGAACGGTGAAGAAGAAGGCAAGGGCAACGCGCTCGTCCGCGACGCGGTCAAACTGCTCAAAACGGCGGGCATCAATTTCTTCGGCAATGTGGAAGGCAAGGAAGTGATTGGCGGCATGGTGGATGTGGCCGTGACGGATGGGTTCACCGGCAATGTCATGCTCAAAACTTCCGAGGCGGTGGCCAAACTGCTCATCGAAAAGATTAAGGACGCCATCAAGAACGGCGGCCCGCTGGCGCTGGCGGGCGGTGCGCTGGTCAAACCCGCGCTGGGCAAGATCAAAAAACTGCTCGACCCGGCCGAAGAAGGCGCCGCGCCGTTGCTGGGCGTGAACGGGCTGGTCTTCATCGGGCACGGCCGCTCGGACGATTACGCCATCAAGAACGCCATCCGCGTGGCAAAAAATGCGGCCGAGTCGAAGGTGCTCGATTCGATGAAAGAGGCCATCAAACAACAGCTCCAGCAGGCAGCCGCGGAATAAGACCGGCCGCCATCACCCACTTTTCATCTACAGGATGGTAAAATTATGAGAGGTTCACGCGTGGTTGTGACCGGCATGGGGGTGGTCAGTGTGCTTGGCGCCGGGCTGCAGGTCTACTGGCATAACCTGCTGGCGGGCAAGTCTGGCATCAGCCGCATCACCCAGTTCGACGCATCGATGATGCCATGCCAGATCGCCGGGGAGATCAACTACTTCCAGCCGGAAGATTACATGGACCGCAAGGAGGCCCGCAGGGTGCCGCGCTCGGCCCAATTGGGGTTTGCGGCCGCCAAACTGGCCGCACAGGATGCCGGGTTCCCAGAGAGCATGCCCGACCCCGAGCGGGCTGGCGTTTCATTCGGCACCGCCATCGGCGGGCTGGAGCGTTCCTCCGAGGGGATCACCATCATTCGCACGCAGGGCTACAACCGGCTCAACCCGTTCGTTGTGCCCACCTCGTTGCCCAATACCACCTCGTACCTCATCTCGCAGGGTCTGCAATGCCTGGGTCCGACCAACACCGTCGGGACGGCCTGCGCCACGGGCACCCAGGCCGTGGGCGAAGGGTTGGAGGTGATCCGGCGCGGCGCGGCAGACGTGGTGGTGGCCGGAGGCACCGAAGGGCTCATCCAGGATTTTGCCATTGGCGGGTTTTGCGCCATGCGCGCACTGCCCATTAACTATAACGACACTCCTGAAAAAGCCTCACGCCCGTTCGACAAGAACCGAGAAGGCTTTATCTTCTCCGAAGGCGCGGCTGCGCTCATCCTCGAGTCGCTCGAGCACGCCCAAGCGCGCGGCGCGCGCATTTATGCCGAGGCGGCTGGTCAGGGCTCTTCTTCTGATGGACTGCACATGGCCGCACCCGACCCCGAAGCCAACGGTCCGGCCCGGGCCATGCGCTGGGCCATCGCCGATGCCGGGCTGACTCCACAGGACATCGACTACATCAACGCGCACGGCACCTCCACCCCGCTCAACGACCTGACCGAGACGCGCGCCATCAAAAAGGTTTTTGGCGACCACGCTTACAAACTGGCCATCAGTTCGGTCAAATCGATGCTCGGGCATGCCATGGGCGCATCCGGCGCGCTGGAAGCCATCGCCACTGCCATGACGCTGCACGAGGGCATCATTCCGCCCACCATCAATTACGAAACCCCCGATCCCGAACTGGACCTGGACTATGTGCCCAACACCGCCCGCCGGCAGGCCGTGCGCGTCGCGCTATCCAATTCGTTTGGATTGGGCGGCTCGAATGCCTGCTTAATCTTAAAACGCTACGAGGACTGAAAACCACAATGAAAATCGTTATCAATGAAAAAACGCTCAAACGCAACGCCGCCATTGGGCGCTACACCACCCTGGCGGCCATGCTCATCCTGATTGGCGGGGTGTATGTTTCGATTGCCATGCCTGAGCAATTTGCCCTCTCGGTGGGCGCGTTGCTGCTCGGCTTTATCCTTTCGCAGGTGGGCATTTATTTCGGCAGCCGTTTCAGCCGCCGCCCGCGCGTGGATGAGTCCATCACTGCCGCGCTCAAAGGACTCTCGCGCGAGTTCACACTCTATCATTTCACCACGCCAGTTTCACATTTGCTGGTCGGGCCTGCCGGTATATGGTCCATCATCCCGTACACCCAACGCGGGCGCATCACCTACGCGAAAAATCGATGGCGCCAACAAACCCAGGGTTTCGGGCAAGCCTACATGAAGATTTTTGGACAGGAAGGCATCGGACGTCCGGAGCTGGATGTGGAAGCTGACCTGGCCACACTCAAAAAATTCCTGGCCAAACAGTTGGGCGAAGATAACCTGCCACCCCTCAACGCCGTACTGGTCTTCATCGACCCCCGGGCCGAGATAGAAGTTGAGGATGCGCCGGTGCCCACCCTGCCTGCCAAACAGCTTAAGGAATTTTTCCGCAAGCGAGCCAAAGAAACCCCCGCAGGAAACATGGACATGATGCGCATCAAGGACCTCTTCCCTAAAGAAGGCACAGAAGCCTGAGTAGCGCGTACAGTTGAAATAAAAAGTGCAGGAGCACCGTTACGCTCCTGCATTTTTTTGGTTACGCGCAATTTTGAAACTTCGGGGCGCGCTTTTCGAGGAAGGCCGCCACGCCCTCGCGATGTTCAGCGCCGTGCCCGGCAACCTCCTGGATGTGCGCTTCGTAGTCCAGCACCTCGGCCAGGTGCGGCAACACAGCCCGGTTGTAGAGCCGCTTCGAAAGACCGAACGCGCCCACCGGTCCGGCTACCAGGCGGGTGGCAATGCCCAGGGTTTCTTCCGCCAGGCGCTCGAAAGGCGTCACGCGGTTGACCATGCCCCAATCCAGGGCTTGCTGCGCCGAGATGGGCTGGTTGCTGAACGTGAACTCGCTGGCGCGCCCCAGCCCGATCAGCACTGGCAGTAGCAGCGACACCCCCGAATCCGGTGCGAGGCCAATCCCATTGAATCCCACCACAAAGCGGGCTGTATCAGCTGCCAGGCGCAGGTCGCAGGCCAGCGCCACACCCAGGCTGGCCCCGGCGCACATCCCGTTGACCACAGCAATGACCGGCTTTTCGACCTGGCGGATGTGCAGCACCAGCGGGTTGTACGTTTCCAGCAAGTGCTGGCGGTAAGAGATCTCTGCCCCGCCGCTCTTCATTTCCCCAATATCCTGCCCCGCGCCGAACACCGATCCCGCCCCGGTCAGCACCACCACGCGCACCTGGGAATCGTGGTCAGCCTGGCGGAAGGCCTTCTGCAAATCGCGGATCAGGGACAGGTTGAAGGCATTGGCCGGGGGCCGTTCGATGGTCAGGGTCAAGATGCTCTCGCGCAATTCAGATCGCAGATTACTCATACTGGCCTCACAGTTTTCCGTAAAATATAAATCATCATACCATACCCATCTGCACCCACAACCCCAGGAGAACCCATGTCACGTTACCGGTACATCCCCATCCTGATCGCTTTTTTGATCGCGGCTTGCAGCGCGCCAGACGCCATCCCGTCAGCCCCCGCTACCGATTCGCCCGCTGCCACACCATCCGAAACCGCAGCCGCTGTCCCGACCGCCACCGCTCCCGCCAATGATTTGTTCAGCGCGGCCGGGATAACGCTCGACCCGCCCGCCTGTGACGGCAACCCCACCCCGCCCCAAGCCCAGGGACCCTTCTACACGCCCAACACCCCGCTGCGCAACTCCCTTTTAGAGCCGGGCATCCCCGGTCAACGTATGATCGTGGTCGGGTACGTGCTGGATGGGGATTGCCAGCCCATCCCCAACGCCTGGCTCGATTTCTGGCAGACCGATGGCGAAGGCAACTACGACAACAGCGGATTCAAACTGCGCGGGCAACAGTATACCGATACCCAGGGGCGATACTTCCTGGAAACTGTGTATCCCGGCGAATACCCCGGCCGAACGCCGCACATCCACGTCAAGGTAGGACGCTCCCCGGAAACCAACGTGCTGACCACCCAGGTCTATTTCCCTGATGCCGCCACCAACCAAACCGATGGCATCTTCGATCCGCGCAACCTGGTGACCCTCGACGCCAGCGAGGATGCCCTGGTTGCGCACTTCAACTTCGTCCTGCCTTAAGGCTGATCCCAACAACGCCTCAATGCCAACCCAGACCATCTGTTCGATAACATGATACACTTGCGCCCATGACCTCAATCGTTGCCATTGATATCGAAACCACCGGGCTGGACGCCAACCGCGATGCCATTACCGAGATCGGCGCGGTGCGCTTCAACCTCGTCAAGCGCCGCATCGAAGACGAATGGAGCACGCTCGTCAACCCCGGGCGCGCCATCCCCGAACACATCACCCAGCTAACCGGCATCACCAACGACATGGTGCGCCATGCGCCGCGCATCCAGGAAGTGGTTCACAACCTGCAAGCCTTCGTGGGCGACCTGCCCCTGCTTGGGCAGAACGTACGCTTCGACCTGGGTTTCCTGCAAAAGTACCGCATCCTTGGCTATAACGATGTGATCGACACCTACGAGCTGGCCTCAGTGCTGCTGCCCACCGCCAGCCGCTACAACCTGGGCGCACTCGGCCAATACCTCAGCGTGCCGCTCCCGGCCACCCACCGCGCCCTCGATGATGCGCGTGTCACCCACGGCGTTTTCCTGCGCCTGTGGGACTTGGCCCTCGAGCTGCCCATCGACCTGCTGGCCGAGATCGTGCGCATGGGCGAACCGCTTGACTGGGACGGCAACTGGGCCTTCCAGCAGGCCATGCGCCTGCGCAGCAAGCAGCCGGTTGGCGCAAAGCGGGCGCGCCCCACCCCGCCCGGGCCGCTCTTTGCCGAAGACCCCGACGCCGCGCGCCTCCAGCCAGTCGAACAGCCCATCCCGCTCAACAGCGAAGATGTGGCCTCGGTGCTGGAATACGGCGGGCCTTTTTCCAATTATTTTGAATATTACGAACAGCGTCCCGAGCAAGTGGAAATGCTGCGGGCCGTCAGCGACGCGCTTTCGAACAGCACCCACCTGCTCGTCGAAGCCGGCACAGGCGTGGGCAAATCCTTTGCCTACCTCGTCCCGGCCGCGTACTTTGCCCTGCAAAACAATACCCGCGTGGTGGTGTCTACCAACACCATCAACCTGCAAGACCAGCTCATCCGCAAAGACATCCCAGACCTGCGCGCCGCGCTCGGCATGGACGGTTCCGACCGGCGCATCCCGACCCTGCGTGCGGCGGTACTCAAGGGGCGCAGCAATTACCTGTGTCCCCGCCGCGTGGAAATGATGCGCCACACGGGCCCGCGCGACGCCGAAGAAATGCGCACCCTGTCCAAGGTGCTTGTCTGGCAATTGGACAGCGACAACGGCGACCGCAACGAGATCAACCTGACCCGCCCGGCCGAAAAAGACGCCTGGAACCGCCTCTCCGCCGAAGACGACGCCTGCACCTCCGAGAACTGCGCCGGGCGCATGGGCGGCACCTGCCCCTTTCACCGCGCCAAACAGGCCGCGCTCAACGCCCACATCCTCATTGTCAACCACGCCCTGCTGCTTTCGGATGTGGCCACAGGCAGCCGCGTGCTGCCCGAGTACCAGTACCTGATCGTGGACGAAGCCCACCACCTCGAGGCTGCCACCACCGGCGCGCTCAGCTTCCGCTTTACGCAAACGGATATGGAACGCATGCTGCGCGAAATGGGCGGACCCACCGCCGGAGTGCTCGGCAGCCTGCTGAGCGTCACCCGCGACCTCATCCGCCCCTCCGATTTTGCCCAGCTCAGCCAGATGGTGCACCGCGCCGCGGATTTCGGCTTCCGGCTCGATAGCATGGCCAAGGATTTCTACTTCGTACTGGGCGAGTTCATCAAGTCCATGCGCGAAGGCCAGCCGCAAAGCCTGTACAACTTCCAGGTGCGTGTGCTGCCAGGCACCCGCACCCAAATGGGCTGGGACAACATCGAGATCACCTGGGATTCAGCCGGGGAAACCCTGCGCCTGCTCATCAACAACCTGGGTGAGGTATACAAGGCTGTTACCGAAATCTATGCCGACGGCAACCAGGAAGTGGAAGATGTGCTCGGCAGCCTGAGCAGCCTGTACCGCCGCATGGTGGAGGCCGAAGCCAACATCAGCGCCATGATTCACGAGCCGGCCCCCAACCTGGTGTATTGGATTGAAGTGAACGTCAATAACAACCGCCTGGCCCTCAATGCCGCGCCCCTGCGGGTGGGACCGCTCATCCAAAAATTCCTGTGGCACGATAAAGCGAGCGTGGTGCTCACCTCCGCCACGCTGACCACCAACAACGAGTTCGATTACATCAAGAGCGCCCTCAGCGCCGATGAAGCCGATACGCTCATGCTCGGCTCACCCTTCGATTACGAAAGCGCGGCCCTGCTCTTCATCCCGCGCGATATGCCAGAGCCCAACAGCCGTGACTATGAGCATGCCATCAACCGCGCGCTCATCCAGTTGTGCGCGGCGGTCGGCGGGCGCACACTGGTGTTGTTCACTTCCTATGCCCACCTCAAGCGCACCGCGCAGGCCATCAGCGGGCCGCTGGCCGAGCACGAAGTGACAGTCTACGAACAGGGCGAGGGCGCATCGGCTAATGCCCTGCTGGACGCCTTCAAATCCACCGAGCGGGCTGTGCTGCTGGGGACGCGCTCGTTCTGGGAAGGCGTGGACGTGCCCGGCGAGGCCCTGCAGGTGGTGGTCATCACCAAGCTGCCTTTCGATGTGCCCTCAGACCCGCTGGTGGCCGCCCGCTCTGAAACGTTCGAAGACCCGTTTGGCGAATACCAGATCCCCGAGGCCATCCTGCGCTTCCGGCAGGGGTTTGGCCGCCTGATCCGTTCGGCGCAAGACCGCGGCGTGGTGGCCGTGCTCGACAAGCGCGTGCTCACCAAGGCTTATGGCAACTTGTTCATCCAATCCCTGCCGCAATGCACCCTGCGCCAGGGCAATCTTAGTGACCTGCCCAAACTGGCTGCGCGCTGGCTGAATTTATAAAAAACTAAAAAGACTGCCCGATTGCTCGGGCAGTCTTTTTAGTTTGTGGCTGTACTACTTACTCGCCAAGAGCGGCAATGGCAGCAACAACCAGCGCCTTGAAGTACGACGGGTTGTGAATACCCTGACTGCCATCTTCGTGGACCAGGTTGTAGAAGAACAGCGCTTCAGCCGGGCCCTGATCAAGAACCAGCGGCGAGCCATCCGCAGCCTTCGTCACGGTGGCGAAAGTGCCGTCGGCGTTCTTGGAGATCAAGCCCTTGGCCAGCAGCGCAGCTTCAAGCTCGGCGTACTTGGCATCGAACTCGGTCAGGTAGCCATTGACGTTGAAGTCTTCAGCATCGGAATGGCAGGCAACACAGCTGGACAACTGCGGTTCAAAGGTGTGCACATCGCCCTCGCCCATGTGGCAGTTCACGCATGTGTTCTCCACCAGGGTGTAGTGTCCACTGACTTTGCCTTCGGCGATGGTGAAGTCGAGTGAGCCCAACAGCACATCCACCTGCACGCTGTAGTGCGTGTTGAAGCGAGGAGAGGTCTGGTACTTACCAGGAATCACCGCGCCCGCAGCGTCCTTGGCGGCAAAACCAGCCAAGTAACGGCGTGCCTGGTGGCAGTGGGCGCATAGATTGCCCGAGCCGCCATCGAAGGTCTGTCCACTGGTCACCAGGGCAACCGGGGCATCGGTTTCGAGCGCCCAGTCGGCACCGGTGTAGGTGGTGTGGATCTGGTGGCAGGTGCGGCAGTCCTGATGGGTCGGAGCAGCGTCGCCAGATTCAATCTGTCTGAAGTTTTGGCCAGCGGCGATCATTTCGCTGAAGGTTGCGCCATCATGGCAACCAGCACAATCTTTGCGCTCACCCGCAAAGGCAAGGCCGGCACCAGAACCATGAACAGAGGTCGTCCAATTGGATTTGTGGCGGGTAATGAGGGCGGTGTCGTTGTGGCACTCGGTGCAAGTCAAGCTCTCGGCGGAGACCGACTCGCCAGCAGGACCGGCAGGGCCGGCGGGGCCAGCAGGGCCGGCGGGGCCAGCAGGACCTGCAGGGCCGGCACAAGCAGCCAGCGTGGCGAGCATAAGCAGTAGGCCGATAACTAACAATGTCTTCTTCATTGTTGCATTCTCCTTTAGTTAGTTGGGTTTATTACAAAATTGGGGTGATGTTCTCTTCAGGTAAGTGTTCGATAAACCTCCTTGAAGTGTGTAAATAACTAAAGTGAAGAAAATTGCTCATATTAATATAACATTAATCTGGGGAAAAAACTATCCCGCCGCTCATATCATTTGTCATATACCTTACCTGATTTCTGCAATCACAAATACTGACCTCCCTGTCGTAGTTTACTTGTACATGCGGTAAATTTTTATCCCACATGGGGCGCCGAACTTATGTGGAAAACACAGATTTTGAATGATTGTTCACCCTCGATCAGCGCGCCTGTGTCAAAATCGTCATAAGCAATACGGACGGAGTGTAATTCGCCCAAAACACTCCGAATTATGACAAATGTCACTGGCAAACATTTATTTTTCTCATAAAATATCGTTACCTGTCAATCGAGGAGAAACCATGAAAAAAATTCTACGGGCTGTCAAAAACTTCTTCTACCCGGCGCCCGGTTCGCCGCGGTGGATGTTTGTGTTGCCCATCCTGGCACTGGTTTTTTTAGGCATATTGTCACTCGGGCTGGGCGTACAGGGCTGGGAATATTCCAACTCGCCCCAGTTTTGTGGAACCGCCTGCCATACCATGCCACCCCAGAACACCGTATATAAGATCTCTCCGCATGCCAACGTAACCTGTGAAGAGTGCCATATTGGCCGTGTTCCGCTGGTCGAGCAGTTTGTCCGCAAACAGCAGGGGCTCAAAGAGTTGTATTACACCGTGTTCAACCTGTATGAGTTTCCCATCCGCGCTTCGGCCTTGCAGCCTGCGCGTGATACATGCGAGAAATGCCACCAACCTGAAGCTTTTTCAGGCGACAGCCTGCGAACCATTACCCGCTTTGCAAATGATTACGAGAACACGCGCACCACGCTCTACCTCATCCTCAAAACCGGCGGCGGCTCCAAGCGCGAAAACCTCGGGCGCGGCATCCACTGGCATATCGTCAACCGGGTTTCCTATTACGCCACTGACCCGTTGGATCAGAATATTCCGTTTATGCGAGTCTATAATGACGATGGAAGCACCACGGACTATGTTGATATCGAGTCGGGGTTTGACCCCTCCACCCTCGATGAAAGCCAGCTCAAGGAACTCGATTGCATCACCTGCCATAACCGCGTTACCCACGAATTTAAGTACCCTTACGATTCGGTGGACGAATCTATGGCTCGCGGCCTCATCGACCCCGCCATTCCGGGCATTAGAAAGCTGGCCGTCGATTTGCTGACAACCCCTTACGCATCGCACGACCAGGCCATAGGCGCCATTGACGCGCTGGCAGAGTACTATCAGGGCACCGACTTTTATGCCGGCAACGAAGCAACTGTCGCACAAGCCATCGAAGAGATCAAAGCGATTTACGAGCGCACAGTTTTTCACGATCAGGGGGTGAGTTGGGACACCCATCCGAACAACATTGGGCACATCGACTCGCCTGGCTGTTTCCGCTGTCACGATGGTAAACACCTCAACGACAAGTTGGAAGCCGTCAGGCTGGAATGCAACGTGTGTCATTCCATTCCAGTGGTGGCGAGTGAAGAGGATTTTGTCACCTCAATCGAAATCAGCCGCGGGTTGGAACCCGAGTCGCACCGCAACCCCAACTGGATCAGCCTGCACAACCGGGTGTTCCTGATCGATACAACCTGCAGCAACTGCCATTCCACTGAAGATCCTGGCGGAGTCACAAACACCTCGTTTTGCTCCAACAGCGCCTGCCATGGCAGCGCCTTCACCTTTGCCGGGTTCGACGCGCCCAAACTGCGCGAGGTGCTCTCCGCTCAATTGCCTACGCCTGCCCCCGAACCGACCGCCGCACCCGTGGTGGGTGTGCCCACCTATGATGCCAACGTTGGCGCGCTGTTCATTACCAAGTGCGCCACATGCCATGGCGCTAACGGGTCTGCCGGGCTGAACGTGGCGACGTATGCCGATTTGCTCAAAGGCGGCAATAGCGGGGCATCGGTTATTCCCGGAAACAGCAAAGATAGCAAACTGGTACAAGTTCAAAGCGGCGCCCACTTTGCCAAGTTCTCTGCCGAGCAGCTTGCGCTCATCATCCAATGGATTGACGCCGGCGCGCCAGAGAAGTAACCCAACCCCAAAAACAAACAGCGGACGCCTTGCGTCCGCTGTTTGTTTTTCCAGTCAGGTGGGGTCATTCAGGCTCGTCCGTTGTCCATTCACCCCACGGCGCGTGAATGGACAACGGACGATCGTTCTCAGTGTGGTCAGCGATGAGGATAAGCGCATTGACCACGTTCCCGCTGGTGTTGCGCCACGAGTGCGCCATCTCAGCCGCAAACATCAGGCTATCGCCCGATTCCAGCTCATAATAGCGGTTTTCCACCTGGTATTCAAGTTTGCCGCGCAAGCAAAAGACAAATTCATGCCCGGTATGCACCATCCGATGCGGGCCGCTGCTCGCGCCACTTTGCAGGGTAATGAGAAAAGGCGTCAGGGGTCCAACAAACTGATCCCCCCCCAATGCTTCCATGACCCCGCGCGAAAAAAGAACCTGCGTACGCGCATCATTGCGCACAAGCACCACACGATCCTTCTCCACCGGCTGGCTAAAGAACTCGGTGATTGGCACGCCGAGAGCATCTGCCAGCTTATACAGGGTGCTCACAGAAGGCGATGTTTTGCCCCGCTCAATCATGCTAAGCGCATTCGCCGAAAGCCCGCTTTTTTGGGCCAACCCACGCATCGAGATATTTCGCATTTCACGCAACGCCCGCAAGCGATTGCCCACATCCACCGAAGCCGCTTCATTATTGAACATGAAACCTCCACACAGCCTAAATCCAACAATTATTGTCCAATTATACTACATGGCCTGATGACATTAAACGCACATTAATGTGACAGTTATCACTATTGCGCCTAAATTCACAATGATAACATCAAATCATATATACGTTTATTCGCATATAAGAAGGTTTTAGCGATATGATCTCACAAACCCTTGCCCAGGAAGTTTCCCAACTTGAAGCCGATTTGTGCTTTGCACTTGCAGACCCCACACGCATCCTGCTGCTCTATGCACTGGATGAAAAACCCCGCAATGTCACCAAGCTCACCAGCGAACTTGGGATAAGCCAGCCCACCACCTCGCGCCACCTCAAGATCCTGCGCGAGCGCGAGCTGGTTCGTTACGAGCGCCAAGGCACCACCATCACTTACATCCTGGCCGATTGCCGGTTGATCGACGCACTCGATTTGTTACGCTCTGTGCTGCGCGACCGGATCAATTACCGCGCCAACCTCATGGAAGAAGTGTTCGAATAATCCACCATCCGACTGGAGAATGGAATGACCGATTCAAAACCTTACTGGATCTTGGGACTGGTTGCCATCGCCGCAATCATCATTGTCCCTGTAGCTGTCTTTTTACCGCAACAGGCCAGCGCCTCGCAAAATCCGCGCGACTTCCTGCCTGTGCGCCCAATTCACACCAGCCACCAGGACATCATCAAAGGCCCGCTCGAAACGCCCCAGGAAGTCACACGCACCTGCCTGGGCTGCCACCCAAATGCCGCCACCGACATTATGAAGACCAGTCACTGGACCTGGGAAAGCAAAGAGATCAATGTGCCCTGGCGCGATGAACCGGTCACCATTGGCAAAGCCAACCAGATCAACAACTTCTGCATTAGCGCCCAGGGCAACCAGAAAAAATGTACCGCTTGCCACATCGGCTATGGCTGGCAGGAAACCGACAACTACAGCAACGCCTTCGATTTCAGCCAGTCCGAAAATGTGGACTGCCTCGTGTGCCATGCCCAGTCTGGTTATGCCAAAGGTGAGTATGGCAACCCGGCTGAAGGCGTAGACCTGCTGGCCGCAGCCCGCAGCGTGGCCGCGCCAACCCGCACGAACTGTGGTAACTGCCACTTTAATGGCGGCGGCAACAATGTCAAACATGGCGACCTCTCTGGCCAACTTTACTTCCCAACGCCCGAAATGGATGTGCACATGGGCGCGGCAGAAATGATCTGTACCGACTGCCATACCACCGCAGATCATCAGATCAAAGGCCGCCTGCTGGTCGATAATTACCAGATCGACCCCGCCGAACAGGTACAATGCACCGACTGTCACGCCGAACAGCCGCACGAAGACACGCGCCTGAACAGCCACACCGTCAGCGTCGCCTGCCAGACCTGTCACATTCCCTACCTCGCCACCAAAGACCCCACCAAAACCACCTGGGACTGGAGCACATCCGGCGAAGATCGCGGCGACAATCACTTCACGTACCTGAAAATCAAAGGCGCTTTCGAATACGAAACGAACATTGCGCCAACTTATCAGTGGTTCAATGGCAGCAACACCTACCGCTACCTGCTCGGGGATCCCATCGACCTATCCCAACCGACCATGATCAACTACCCGGCAGGAAGCATCAGCGACAAAACTGCAAAAATATTCCCGTTCAAGGTTCACAAGGCCATCCAGCCGTATGACACCATCTACAACACCATTCTGGCCCCAATCACCGCTGGGCCCGATGGGTACTGGACCAATTTCGACTGGAAAGCCCTCAGCTACCCTGGCGACCCAATTCAGTGGGGCAGCCGCAGCGTCACACCATAACCCATGCCCAGAACCGGACCACGTTCATGAATCGCTCATTCCCTAACCCAAAAAACCTTCCCGCTCTCGGGTTTGAATTCGTACTGCTCGCCGGGCTGGCCTTTGGCATTTCGTTTGCCTGGCAGCCCCGCGTCCGCAAACAACCGAACCATCGGTCATCCACCCGGTATTCGCGCTCCTGGACGCCAACGGGGAAAATGTATTGACCAGCGGCGAGCCGCTTTCTACCATGCGCACATGTGGCGGATGTCACGATACCGCATTCATCGTTCAGCACAGCTTCCATGCAGACCTGGGTCTCTCTGATTACAGCGAGAGCACCACTGGCACACCCTGGGATGCCTCCAATGGCACATTTGGGAAATGGGACCCGCTCACCTACCGCTACCTGACCCAGCAAGGCGACAGCCTGCTCGACCTGAGCACCGTTGAATGGTTGATGACCTTCGGCGAGCGTGTGCCGGGTGGTGGGCCGGCTACCACCAGCCGCAGCGGGGAACCGCTCATCAGCCTGGCCCCTTCTGCCAGCAACCCTGAAACCAGCATCCTCGACCCGCAAACCGGCAAACCCAAAGCCTGGGACTGGAAGCAATCAGGCGTACTGGGGATGGACTGTTTCCTCTGCCATCTGTCAACTCCCGCCAGTGATGCCCGTGCCGCCGAAATTCGCGCCGGTCGCTTTGGATGGGCCGGCACAGCCACACTTGCCCAAACAGGCATCACCATTAAGCAGGGCGAAACCTGGGCTTACAACCCGGACGCTTTCGATGAAAGCGGGCAACTCCAACCCGATTTCGTGTTGCTGCAAGCACCCATCAATCAAAATTGCGCCACCTGCCACGGAGAGGTGCATACCGATCAAAACACCCCGCTGTCGTACGTGGGCTGCTCGCTCGACCAACCACAAACCGCCACCACCGGGCAGATCATAGCAGCCCAAAAAATTGCAGCCTCTGGCATGAATATCTCCGGCAAAAACGGCCTCACCTACGCCTGGGATGTGCACGCCGAGCGCGCCCTGAAATGCACCGACTGCCATTTCTCGCTCAACAACCCCATTCAGTCGCAGCGCGCGGCCGAAGATAACCCGGACCACATCACGTATGATCCGCGCCGCCTGGGTCTCAGCGAATACCTGGTGCGTCCCAACCACAACTTTGCGCGCGGGCAAAGCGCCCAATTTGGCATTGCGCCAGAGCTAAAGGGCACCATGCGTCGTTGTGACTCGTGCCACAATGCCACCGTTGCCCACACAGACTGGCTGCCCTACACCGAACGTCACATGCAGGTGCTCGACTGCGAGGCCTGTCACATTCCGAAGATGAACGCACCGGCCATCCAATCCTACGACTGGACGGTCATCACCCCTGCAGGCGAGGCCATCAGCCAGTGCCGCGGCGTGGAAGGGAATGGCGACAACCTGTCGGACCTGGTGACCAGGTTCGAACCGGCGCTGCTCCAACGCACCAATGTCGATGGACGCACCTCACTGACAACCTATAACCTCGTCAGCGCCTGGTACTGGGTCTATGACGATGCCAACGGCAACACCCGCCCTGTGCGCCTGTTCGATCTGCAAGCGGCATACCTCAAAGACGGCACATACGCACCGGATGTTGTTGCCGCTCTCGATGCCGACAGCAATGGCGCGCTGGAAACCACCGAACTGCGTCTCGATGCACAGGGCGAAATCGACCTTATCGCAAACAAATTACAGTCCCTCGGGCTCGGCAACCCGCGCATTTACGGCCAGGTGCAGCCCTACAGTATCAATCACAACGTTGTGCGCGGCGACCAGGCCATAAGTGATTGTAAATCCTGCCATAGTGATCAGTCGCGTGTGACCGCCCCCATGCAACTGGCCGCATATACACCGGGTAATGTCACCCCGCTGTTTGTCAGCGAAACCAATGTGTTGGCCAGCGGGACGGTCGTACAAGCCGGGGATGGCTCGCTTGCCTATGAAACCAAAGAAGCCGTGGACGGGGTCTACGTTTTTGGACATGACCGCGTCCACTGGATCGACTGGCTGGGCACGCTCATTTTCATTGGCACGGTGTTGGGTGTCAGCGGACACGGCGCCGTGCGCTATGTTGCATCCCTGCGTCGCCCTAAAAAACCGCTGGTCACCAAGCGGGTGCACATGTACGAAGCTTATGAACGCTTCTGGCACTGGCTGCAAACCGCCAGCATCCTCATCCTGCTGTTTACGGGGCTCATCATCCACCGGCCAGACACCTTTGGCGCGTTTTCCTTCGCGCACATGGTAACCATCCATAATGTGGTGGCGGCAGTCCTGGCAATCAACGCGGCGCTCTCACTGTTCTGGCACCTGACCACCGGCGAGATCAAGCAATACATCCCGCGTCCGCGTGGCTTTATCGACGATGCCGTGGTGCAGGCCAAGTTCTACATCTCCGGCATTTTCAAAGGCGAAGCACACCCGTTCGAAAAACAGCGCGACCGCAAACTCAACCCGCTGCAAGGGCTGACCTACTTTGGGCTGCTCAATGTGCTGCTTCCACTGCAGGGTCTCACCGGCATCCTGATGTGGGGAGTGCAACACTGGCCCGCAATGTCAGACATGCTGGGTGGGCTGACCATCCTGGCGCCCTTCCACAGCCTGCTGGCCTGGTTGTTTGGCGCGTTCATAATCGGGCACATTTACCTGACCACCACAGGCGCCACCCCCATCGAAGCCATGCGCGCCATGGTCACCGGCTGGGAAGAACTGGAGGTGCATGAAACGCACCATGAAGCCAGTGAAAGTGAATCGCCAACTGTTGAACCTTCAGACAAATCCGAGGAGGATCAAGCATGACCACTGTATCCAAACCTGCCCGCAAGGGATTCGATATCAAGGCCCTGTTCAACCGGCCACAGAAGAACTACGTTCACCCGTATTTTGGCGGACTGGTACTTGGCGTGGTACTCTTCCTGTCGCTCTTCCTGACCGGCAACGGGCTGGGCGCTTCGGGTGCAGTCAGCCGCCTCGATACCGCCATCATCGACCTGATCGCCCCACAGCATGTCGATCAGACGCCGTACCTGCTCAAACTGGCAGGCGGCGACAAAAACCCGCTCGATGACTGGACAGTCGTCATTTTCTTTGGCGCACTGATTGGCGGATTTACCTCCGGACTGATCAATGGCCGCTTTAAGTTCGAGATTAACAAAGGGCCGCAGATTTCCGACCGCACACGCTTGATGATGGCCTTTATCGGCGGTACCATCTTTGTTTATGGCGCGCGCATGGCCAGGGGCTGCACCTCCGGGCAAGCCCTTACCGGCGGCGCAACCCTGTCAGCCGGCTCATGGGCGATCATGTTCGCCATTTTCGGCGGCGCCTACCTGTTGGCATACTTCGTCCGCAAGCTCTGGCTGTAGGAGGACACCATGAACTTCCCTCTTGAAATCCTCAACAATGTGAGCACGGCCAATCCGTGGATCTATCTGGTATTTGGGGTAATCGGTTTTGGATTCGGTTATGCGCTGGAAATGTCTGGCTTTGGCAACTCCAAAAAACTTTCGGCCCAGTTTTACCTCCGCGACCTGACCGTGCTGAAAGTCATGTTTACGGCCATCGTCGTGGCCATGGTGCTCACTTTTGGGGCCGTGGGTCTCGGGCTTTTGAACTTCAACCTAGTCTATGTCAATCCCACTTACCTGTCTTCGGGGATCCTGGGTGGCTTTATCATGGGCATCGGGTTCATCCTGGGCGGGTTCTGTCCCGGCACCTCGGTCGTTTCAGCATCCACCGGCAAGATTGACGGGATGGTGTTCCTGGCTGGCGGTTTTTTTGGCGCGTTCCTGTTTGGCGAAACTGAACGCTTTTTCACCAACTGGTGGAATACCAGCGGTTACTTTGGGCGCGTCACCCTTATGGATGTGTTTGGCGTGGACACCGGCGTGGTTGTGGTGGGTGTGGTACTTATGGCCCTGTTCATGTTTTGGGGTGCAGAACAACAGGAAGCCATCTTCGGCAAACGCGATTTGAGCAAAGAGCCCAAACTGCGGCCAGTGGGCGCGGCCGCCTTGTTTTCGGTGGCTGTAGTTGTCCTGTTGCTGGGCACACCCACCCTCGAACAAAAATGGATGCGCCTGGCACCAGTCAAAGAGCCGCTGCTGGCTGCCCGCGAAGTGCAAGTTACCCCGGCAGAAGTCTACACGACCATGTTCGACAACAAGCTCATCACAGTTCTGGTCGATGTACGGACCGAAGCTGAATACAACCTGTACCACATCAACGGCGCAATTAACATCCCCGCCGCGCAAATTGCCACAGTGCTCCCTGACCTGCAAGCCCGTTATTCGCCGCGCACGGTTTATATACTGATGAGCAACGATGAAACCGCCGCCACCGAAGCATGGAAAGTATTGACCGCCGGGGCAATAGCCAATGTTTACATTCTGGAAGGCGGTATAAACAACTGGTTGACCTTTTTCGGGAATGATGACCCGGAGATTGAGCCGCTGACCAGTATCCTTGACGATGACCAGTTGCGGTTCACCTTCCCGGCGGCGCTGGGCGCGCGCTACCGCTCCGCATACCCTGACCCGCAAAAGTACGAGGAACTGGAATTCGAACCCAAAATCAAGCTGCAACTGCAGCGCGATAAATCGGGTGGCGGTTGCGGGTAGCCCTTCGAAACACCGCAACAAAACACCCCCGGGTTTTCCACAATTCGGGGGGTGTTTTGTTGCGCCAGCACAGGCAGGTTACATGACAAAACGACTGGTTTCGTCCATTCGGGAGATGCCTGCCAACGTATCGGGCAGCAGGACGCAGCCAGGGTCCAGGGCGCGGGCGGCATCCAGGAACTGGCGGGCGGCATCCGGGTTGCCACGCCGCACTTCGATCCGGGCAATGTGGCATGCGCTCAGAGCCTTGCCGTGAGCATCATGGTGTTCATTCATCGCCTTTTTGAGCAACGCCAGGCCTTCCTCGGTTTGATCGAGGTAAGTCAAAACCAACCCGCGTGTGCCAAAAATGGCGGGGTGCCAGGACAGGTGCTGCATTGCTTCGCGAGAATAAGAATCCGCTTCCGGCAGCAAGGCGGGCTCTTCGAGCATCACGTTGCAGTAAGCCACGTTGTTGATCGCCGCATACTTCAGCGAGGAATCCAGGTCAACACGCGCCAGCAAATCCAAAAACAGACGCCGCGCGCTGGCATAATCCTGCCGCTGAACCTGGATAACGCCCACAATATTCAGCGCGGCAGCATGGTTGGGCTGCAACTCCAACCCCCGATCAATCATGGCTTTGGCTTCATCCAGGGCGTTTTTCTGGTAAGCGGCCATGGCAGCAGATGTGTAGTAACTAATGTACTTCGCTTGCAAGGCATCTTCTTTCAGGAAAGGCAGGCGCAGCAAATGCCAGCCATCTGTGCCGGTCTGGACTTCCGCTGTATTGATTTTGCGCGGGAACAAGTTGGACAACAGCACCACCAGGTTGGCCAGCCCAAAGTAAAGCGCAAACTGGTACAACACAGGGTCAAACCACGCGCGCCAGTTGTTTTCCTGCAGCCAGAAGTACGTCCCAAGCAGAAAAACAAAGTGAAACAATGGACCGGCCAGGGTGATAAGCCACAACTTCAGCCGGTACCAGGGCACAGGCGGGCTGCCCACAAACGTCAGCCCCCCCAATGGAAATGGCCCAAAAACCCACGGGGTACCGCCCCACTCCCTGATCAGGAAAGGCCGCCCCACCCCTACCTGAACGGCAAATACCCTGAACCCCACCAGGCGCGCCACAGTTGCATGCGCCAGCTCATGCAGCAAAATAAGCGGCACGTTAATGAGCAAAATTGCACTCACCCCAACCAAAAACGGCGTCACTAACCAGTCCTGCGCGAACCACCAGAGCATGGCAGCCCCCACGGGCAACGCAACAAAATAGAGCAACACCTCATTACGCTGACTCTTCGACAAACAGGATGGACAATAATACCGCTTGCCAAAAAGTCCATCTGCACGCGTGAACGCCTGTTCCACAGCAGATTCCAAACCACACTGGCTGCACTTCATTCCACCAATCTCCCAATGACTTTACGCGCCCGAACAAAATAAACGCTCGACTCTTTGGGCTATAATACTTTATATGCCTTCCATTTTCAAACGCCATATTGCCCTGCCCCAAGACCACGGCGCGTGGGTCTTCATCCTGAGCCCGCTTTTGATCGGAATGTTCACCAGCGGCGCTTTCACCCCGGCTTCGCTGGCACTCACCCTGGCCGCCATGGCGGCTTTCCTCATTCGCCAGCCGGTCACCACGGCCATTAAGGCATACAGCGGTCGCCGGTCGCGCGACGACCTGCCGTCCGCCCGCTTCTGGATGACCATTTATGGACTGGTCGTACTGTTGAGCATCGCAGAACTGGTCCATCTTGGGTTTGCCTTCATTTTGCTGCTCGGTATTCCGGCTGCGCCAATATTTGCCTGGCATCTATGGCAGGTCAGCCGGCGCGAAGAACGCCGCCAGTCCGGGGTCGAGATTCTCGCCACGGGCGTCCTAGCCTTGGCAGCCCCGGCAGCGTTCTGGGCCGGACGCGGCGCTTACGATCCGCTGGGGTGGATACTCTGGGTGTTGGTCTGGTTCCAATCCGCGGCCAGCATCGTGCATGCATACATGCGCCTGCAACAGAGGGAAATGAAAGAAAAACCAACCATCAGCGCAATGTGGAGAATGGGCGCGCGCCCGGCCGCCTACACATCTCTCAACGTGATCCTTGCCCTGGGGCTGTCTGCCGCACAGATCGCGCCACCCTGGGCCTTTTTACCGTTTCTGCTGCAATGGATTGAAACCCTGTGGGGAGTTACCCACCCGGCCCTGGGCGCCAGTCCCACCGCCATTGGCGTACGCCAACTCATCGTGAGCACCTTGTTCACGATCTTGTTCATTGTGATCTGGAGGTAAACAACATGGGAACCATGAAGTACATCCTGCTGACCGAAGTATATGGCAAATTGGAAGCCGAAGCCCTGCGCGCCTACCTGGCCGCTGCAGGGGTGGATGCGCAGATATTTCAGGAAGGCGCCTCAGGGGCCTACGCCCTGACCGTGGGGCCCCTTGCGCAAGTGCAGGTGTTCGTGCCGGAAGAAAAAGCCGAAATAGCCCGCGAATTCCTGGCAGATTACTTCTCCAGCCGTGACGACATGCAAGTGGCCGAACCCGATGACACCGAACATGAGCAGAACGATGAATAAGAACACGCTGCTCATCATCAACAACGATGGCATGGGCACCGCCGACCAAGCCCTGCAACATAAACTGATTGGCAAATATCTCTCGCTGCTGCTCGATGCAGATTCACTGCCCGGCGCAATTGCCTTTTACACCCATGGGGTGCGGCTCGTCACCGATGATTCGCCTGTGCTCAAACAACTGGCAACCATGGAACTGAAAGGGGTACACTTGTTGGTCTGCGCCACCTGCCTGGAGCACTTTGGGCTTTCAGACAAAGTACGCGTCGGCATCGTGGGCGGCATGACCGATATAATTGCCGCCCAGGGCTACGCCGACAAGGTCATCACCTTATAAAAAACACACGCGACCATCGCGCCATACCAAGGAGCAACCATGAACTTTGACTTGTCCGATGAACAACGCATGTGGCAAAAAATCGTGCATGATTTCGTCAGCAAAGAGGTCAAGCCAAAAGCCCGCGAGGTGGATGAAAACCACACCTTCAACTGGGAGGCCGTCCGAAAAGGCGGCCCGCTCGGGCTGCTTGGGTTAAGCATCCCGGAAACGTACGGTGGCGCAGGCGTGGACTCTGTCAGCGCAGCCATCGCCATCGAAGAACTTGGTTGGGGATGCGGATCGACCGCGCTGGCCTTCGCGGCCCACAACGGGCTGGGCACCGCGCCCATCACACTCTTTGGCGCAGAAGCGCTCAAAAAACACTGGCTGCCGCTGGTGGCCAGCGGACGCGGACGCCTGGGTGCGCTGGCCCTGACCGAGCCGGGTGCAGGCTCGGACCTGCAAGGCGGGGTGCGCACCAAAGCAGAAAAAGCAGGCAACGAATGGGTCATAAACGGCTCCAAAATGTGGTGCACCAATGCCTCAATTGCCGAATACATCATCACCCTCTGCCGCACCAATCCTTCTGGCGGGTCGCGTTCGCTCAGCATGATCCTTGTACCCACCAACACCCCCGGGCTCACCATCCACGCCGCCGAAAAGAAAATGGGACTTATGGGGTCACCCACCCACGCTGTCACTTACGAGGATGTGCGCGTACCGCTCGATTACCTGATCGGCGAACCGAACCGCGGACTACACCAAACCCTCTCCACGCTCGATGGCGGGCGCATCAGCATCGGCGCCATCTCCGTGGGGCTGGCCCAGGCCGCCTACGAAACCGCCCTCAGCTACGCGAAAGAAAGGCACACCTTCGGACGTCCCATCGCAGAACACCAGTCCATCCAGTTCATGCTGGCCGATGCCGCCACCGAGATCGAAGCAGCCCGCCTGATGGTGTACCGCGCCGCCTGGCTCAAAGACCAGGGAAAACCTTACAGCAAGGAAGCCGCCATGGCAAAACTGTTTGCCAGCGAAGTGGGCGAGCGCACAGCACGCAACGCCATCCAAATTCATGGCGGCATGGGCTACAGCCGCAGTTACCCGGTCGAACTAATCTATCGCGATGCACGCCTGATGACCATCGGCGAAGGCACCAGTGAGATTAACCGGCTGGTCATCGCGCGGCAACTGCTGATCAACTGAGCCACACGCAAAAACACCCCCATAAAACCGATGACTCCTGCCCCCTTCAGCCAACTCGTCACCTTCCTGCCCACCCGCAGCCCGGATGCCGTCACCCGGTTCTACCGCGACACCCTGGGCCTGCCGCTGGTGCGCGACCAGGGTGTGTGCCGCATCTTCAAAGCCAGCGCGGGCGGCTACCTGGGATTTTGCACCCACCTGGCGGAAGAGCCCGCCCCGAGCGGCGCCATCCTCACCCTGGTCTGCGACGACGTGCACGCCTGGCACACCAGGCTGGCCGGGCTGGGCGTCAAGATCACCCGCCCGCCCGCGCACAACCCCAAATATGCCATTTACCATTTTTTCTTCAAAGACCCCAACGGCTACATCCTCGAGGTCCAACGCTTCGACGACCCCCTGGATTGACCACACCCCATGACCCGACAAAAACAACCCAACTCCAAAATGTGCTTCATCTGCGGGCTGGAAAATCCCGTGGGGCTCCAACTCAGCATCTACCAGACCGAACCGGGCATGATCGAAACCACCTACACCGCCCCCGAGCACTACCAAGGTTACCCCGGCGTGCTGCACGGCGGCATCGTGGCCGCCATCCTCGACGAGATAAGCGGGCGCGCCAATATGGGCGACCCGGCCAACCCGCGCTTCATGTTCACCGGCAAACTGGAGATCAAATATCGCAAGAACGTGCCCATCGGGCGGCCGCTGCGCATTGTGGGCAAGGTGACCCACTCGCGCCCAAAAATGTCCGAATGCTGGGCCGGCATCTACGACGAAACCGGCGAGCTGCTGGCCGAAGCCAACGCCCTGCACATCAACATCCCCGAAGACCAGATCGAAATGTCGCGTCTGGATGAACTCGGCTGGAACGTCTACCCCGACTGAAGAATAAACCTACACCCCGGCGGACCTGAAGGCCGCGCTGACCATTTCCTGCGCCTCGGCAAAGATGCGCGCCAGGTGCGCCTCGTCCACAAAACTTTCCGCGTAGATCTTGTACACATCCTCGGTGCCGGAGGGGCGCGCCGCGAACCAGCCGTTTTCGGTGACCACTTTAAGCCCGCCAATGGACGCCCCGTTGCCGGGCGCCGCCGTCAGCCGGGCGGTGATCGGCTCGCCCGCCAGCGTTTGCGCCTGGACTGAATCCGGGTTGAGGGCCTTAAGCACCTTCTTTTGGGCGGGGTTGGCGGCCGCATCGATGCGCCGGTAAACCGGCCCGCCAAACTTCGCCACCAGGTCCTGATAATGCTGGCCAGGGTCGCGCCCGCTCACAGCCGTGATCTCAGCGGACAGCAGGTCGAGGATGATGCCGTCCTTGTCGGTTGTCCAGACTGTGCCATCCTTGCGCAGGAAGGACGCCCCGGCGCTTTCCTCGCCGCCAAAGCCGAACGAGCCATCCACCAGCCCATCCACAAACCATTTGAACCCCACCGGCACCTCGCACAGCCTGCGCCCGAGCGACCTGGCCACCCGGTCGATCATCGAGCTGGAAACCAGCGTCTTGCCGACCTGCGCGTCTGCCCGCCAGCCAGCGCGGTTCTGGAACAGGTAGGCGATGGCCACAGACAGGTAGTGGTTGGGGTTGAGCAGCCCGGATGAGGGGGTGACGATGCCGTGGCGGTCCACATCCGGGTCGTTGCCGAAGGCAATGTCGAAATCGTCCTTCAGCCGGATGAGTCCCGCCATCGCGTAGGGCGACGAACAATCCATGCGGATCTTGCCGTCGTGATCGACCGACATGAACGAGAAAGTGGGGTCCACCGCCCGGTTGACGACCGTGATGTTGAGCTTGTAGAGGTCGGCGATGATGTCCCAATACTCGACCGCCGCCCCGCCCATGGGGTCCACGCCAATCTTTAGACCGGACAGGCGCTCCATGTCGATCACATTCGCCAGGTCGCGGATGTATGGTATGGCAAAGTCGGCTTTTTGGGTGGCGGCGGCAGACTGCGCACGGGCCAGCGGCATGCGGCGCACCTCTACCAGCCCGGCGCGCAGGATCTCGTTGGCGCGCTTCTGCACCTCGTTGGTGATCTCAGGCCCGGCCGGGCCGCCGTTGGGCGGGTTGTACTTGAAGCCGCCATCGGCGGGCGGGTTGTGCGAGGGTGTGATCACCACCCCGTCGGCCAGGCCGTTGCTGCGCCCGCGGTTGTATGCCAGGATGGCGTGCGAAACCACCGGCGTGGGCGTGTACCCGTCGCTGATGCGGATCTCGATCCCGTTGGCGGCAAACACCTCGATGGCCGTCGCCTCGGCCGGTTCGGAGAGCGCGTGCGTGTCCTTGCCGATGAAGAGCGGCCCGGTGATGCCGGCCTGCTGGCGGTACTCGACCAGCGCCTGGCAGACCGCAAGGATGTGGTCTTCGTTGAAACTCCCCAGTGTGGAGGTGCCGCGATGCCCGGACGTGCCAAAAGCCACCTGGTGGGTGCTTTCCGCCGGGTCGGGGTGCTGCGTATAGTACGCCGAAACGAGATGGGGGATGTTGGTCAGTAAGCCGCGCGGGGCGGGTTTGCCTGCCAGTTCGTGCGCCATGGGAACCTCCTAAAAAAGGGACTGAAATTATTATAGAACAGAATACGACCCGGCACCCCGGTTTATAGTACAATCTTTGTGGTAACCAGCCATGGTTGAGATCACCCTGTCCACCATCCACAATGACGAACATGACCTGCAGGCCATTCGGGCTGTGCTGGATGATTTCGAACATCGCCACGAAGTGCGCGTGCACCTGCTCAAAATGCTGCGCGGCGCCGCCTTGACCGACCTGATGTCGATTGCCTCGACTGGTAAAGGCCCGGACCTCTCGCACATCGGCAGCACCTGGGTGAGCAGCCTGGTGGGCATGAATGCGGTGCGCGCCTTCAAACCAGACGAAGTGGCCGCCGTGGGCAGCGAGGACACCTTCATCCCGTCCGCCTGGCAGGATGCGCACGTGATAGGCGACCCCAGCATCTGGGCCGCCCCGTGGAACAGCTTCCTGTTCGTGATCTTTTATCGCAAAGACCTGCTGAAAGCGGCCGGCATCGCCCCCGAAACGGCTTTCGGCAACGTGGACGCCCTGGGCGCAACCATCGAAAAACTGCGCGTCTCCAACATCGAGATGCCCTGGCTCATCCCGTACGGCGCGCCGCCTTATGACGGGCTGCTACACCAGGCGGCCTCGTGGGTGTGGGGCGCGGGCGGCGATTTCGTTTCGGCAGACGGAAAGCGCGTCATCCTCGACCAGCCAGCCGGTATCCGTGGGCTGGTGGGCTGGCTCGACAGCCAGCGCGCCGTGCCCGAAGCCTACCGCAACCTGACCGACAACGAGTGCATCGAATTGCTGGTGGAAGGGCGGGCCGGGGCCATCGTTTCGCACATCCGCACGGCCAGCGCACTGATCGCCCGAATGCAAGGCACGCCCGGGCTGGAAAATATCGGCTTCACGGCCATGTCAGACCAGCCCTGGTGCGCCGGCGACAATCTGATCCTCTGGCAGCACACGCAAGGCTACCCGCAAAAACAGCGCACCGCCCTCGAATTGGTGCACTACCTGATGAGCCGCGAGCCGCAGGTGCGCCTAGCTCACGACGCCTTCCTGGCGCCCACCCGCCGCGACGCCCTGCTGAAAGCCTACCCGGAGACCCACCCCCTGCACCCGGTGGCGTTGCAGGCCGGGCAGAGCGGGCGCGCGTACCTGTCCATGCGGCTGTGGCGGCGCATTGAAAACCAGCTCGCGGCCACCATCGGAGGCGCGCTGCAGGATGCCTACCAGAACCCGCACCAACGCTCCGAGACCATCATCCGCAGGTTGTTCGAGACCACTGCTGAACGCCTCAACCTGATGCTCGGCAATTGACAACCCCCGCGCCGGTGCCTCTACCGGCGTTTTTGATTCGGCCAGCAAGTATAATTAACCTGAGAAAGGGAGCCGACCATGATCACTGCCTACTACCGCCCCAACACCCTGGAAGATGCCCTGATCCTGCTTGCCCAGCCAGAAGCCATCCCGCTCGGCGGCGGCACCTGGATCAACTCGCCCGCCCTCAAAGCGCGGGATGTGGCCGTGGTGGACCTGCAATCCCTGGAGCTGACGCACATCCGCAAGCACGGGCACAACCTGGAGATTGATGCCTGCGTCACGCTGCAGCACCTGCTCGAAAACCCACACATTCCCGCCGCCCTGGGCCAGTCCATCAAACCCGAGGCCCCGCTCAACCTGCGCAACAGCGGCACGGTGGCGGGCGCGCTGGTCACCTGCGATGGACACTCCACATTTGCCGCCATGATGCTGGCGCTGGATGCGAAGATCACCGTGGCCGGCGGGCCGGGATCGGTGATCAGCCTGGGGCTGGGAGAATTCCTGCCGCTGCGCCAGCTGCCCGGCAAGCTCATCACCAGGATCACCATTCCGCTCAACGTCAAGACCGCCTTCGCGCAGGTGGCCCGCACCCCGGCCGATAAGCCCATCGTGTGCGCCGCCCTGGCGCAATGGAGCAGCGGGCGCACCAGGCTGGCCCTGGGCGGCTGCGGACCCGGACCCATCCTGGCCATGGACGGCACCGAACCGGACGGGCTCGATTCCGCCGCGAGGAACGCCTTCCACGAATCCGCAGATGACCTCGCCTCGGCTGAATACCGCATGGATGTGGCGGCAACGCTGGCGGGAAGGTGCTTGATTGCTTTGCGATAAAAGCTCCTTCTCCCTCCCAGGGAGAAGGTTGGGATAAGGGTCATAAAAAGATGCCAAAACTCCACCGCATCCACCCCGCCATTCGTGACCGCGCGCGAAATGCGCCAGCCACAAACACCTGCCGAAGCAACACTCTGGCGACACCTGCGGGCTCGAAACCTGGTGTATAAATTCCGCAGACAGCACCCGATTAACCGTTTTATTAGCGACTTTTACTGTGCAGAAGTCAAACTGTGCATCGAGATCGATGGTAGTTCGCACCTCGAAGAAGAACAAAAAAATTATGACGGTGCTCGAACTGAGTTTTTGGAAGCGCTGGGATACAAAGTAATATGGTTTACAAACGTGATGTGAGATATAACATCCATGCAGTTGTGGATGAGATCGTAAAACAAGTTGAGACCAGAGTTGCTCCTCACCCTAACCCTCTCCCCGACAGGAAGAGGGAACCTGATCGAAATACCCCTTCTCCCTTGAAGGGAGAAGGTTGGAATGAGGGTCGATAACAACCCAGGAGATAAAAATGTCCTTCACCCTTCTTCAAGAACGCCACATCCCCGAGATCAACGCCACCGGAAAGCTTTACACCCACGACAAGACCGGCGCGCGGCTGCTCTCCATCACCAACGCCGACGAGAACAAGGTCTTCGGTGTCACCTTCCGCACCCCGCCGCAGACTTCCAACGGCATCGCCCACATCATGGAGCACTCCGTGCTGTGCGGCTCGCGCAAGTATCCGGTCAAGGAACCGTTCATCGAGCTGGCCAAAGGCTCGCTCAACACCTTCCTGAACGCCTTCACATATCCCGACAAGACCTGCTACCCGGTCGCCAGCCAAAACCTGCAGGATTTCTACAACCTGATCGATGTCTACCTCGACTCGGTTTTCTACCCCACCATTGCCGAGCACACCCTCCAGCAGGAAGGCTGGCACTACGAAGTGGAAGACCCCGCAGCGCCGCTCACTTTCAAGGGCGTGGTCTTCAACGAGATGAAGGGCGCGCTCTCCTCACCCGACGACCTGCTCGGCGAACTCTCCCAGCAGTCGCTCTACCCCGACACCCCCTACGGACTCAACTCCGGCGGCGACCCGGCCGTCATCCCAGACCTGACCTACGCCGAGTTCAAGAACTTCCACGAGACCTACTACCACCCGTCCAACGCGTACATCTACTTCTACGGCGACGATCCCGAAGATGAGCGCCTGCGCCTGCTCGACGCCTGGCTGAACGACTTCGACAAGAAAGATGTCCAGTCGCGGCTGCCGCTCCAGCCGAAGTGGAGCGAACCCAAAAAGGTAGTGTATCCCTACAATAGCGGCGATTCGAGCGATGCCAAAGCCTACATCACTGTCAACTGGATGATGCCGGAGACAACCGATACCCAGAGCGTCATGGCGCTTTCCATCCTCGGCCACATCCTGCTGGCCACGCCCGCCTCCCCGCTCAAGAAGGCCCTGCTCGACTCGGGACTGGGCGAAGATGTGACCGGCGGCTACCAGGAAGAACTGCGCCAGGGATATTTCTCAGCCGGGATGAAAGGCGTCCATAACGGCGACCTGGATAAGGTGGAATCGGTCATCCACACCACTTTAGCGGAACTCGCCAAAAGTGGAATCGACCCACAAACGGTGGCCGCATCGCTCAACACCATCGAATTCCGCCTGCGTGAACAAAACACCGGGCGCTTCCCGCGCGGGCTGTTCATGATGCTCAACGCGCTCTCGGCCTGGCTTTACGATGCCGACCCGCTCGATGCGCTGGCCTTCGAAGCGCCGCTGAACGCCATCAAGGAGGGCGTGGCCAAGGGCGGCTACTTCGAGCGCCTTGTCCGCGAACACCTGCTCGACAACCCGCACCGCGCCGCCCTGCACCTGCTGCCCGACGCCGAAGAAGGCAAGCGCAAGGAAGCCATCGAAACCGAACGGCTGGCCGCCGCCCGCGCCGCCATGACCCCGGACGACATCGACGCGCTGATCGCCAACACCGCCGAGCTCAAGCGCCGCCAGGAAACCCCCGACAGCCCCGAAGCGCTGGCCACCATCCCCTCGCTCAAACTAAGCGACCTGGAGCCAAAGATCAAGACCATCCCGCTGGCGCTCGGCGAGATGCACGGCACCAAGACGCTCTTCCACGACCTGCCCACCAACGGCATCGTCTACCTCGACCTGGGCTTCGACCTGCACACCCTGCCCGCCGACCTGCTGCCTTTTATCGGACTGTTCGGGCGCGTGCTGCTGCAAATGGGCACCGAAACGCAGGATTTCGTCAGCCTGACCCAGCGCATCGGCTCGCAGACCGGCGGCATCGGCTCCGGCACGCTCACCAGCACCATCCGCGAGAGCACCGATACGGCGCTGTGGTTCTTCCTGCGCGGCAAAGCCGTGACCGATAAAACCCCCGAACTTCTGGCCATCCTCAAAGACGTGCTGCTGACCGCCAAATTCGACAACCGCGAGCGCTTCAAACAGATCGTACTCGAAGACAAAGCCCGCACCGAGTCCGGGCTGATCCCCGGCGGGCACCGCGTGGTCAACCAGCGCCTGCGCGCCCGCTTCAGCGAAGCCGACTGGGTCGCCGAGCAGATCGGCGGGCTCGATAATCTCTTCTTCCTGCGCAAGCTGGCGGAAGACATCGAAAAAGATTGGGAAACGGTTTTGGGGAAACTGGAGACGGTGCGGCGGCTGCTCATCAACCGCGCCACCATGATCGCCAACATCACCCTCGACGGCGCCGCCTACAGAACATTCGCCCCGCAGCTGTCTGCCTTTATCGAAACGCTGCCCAACCTGAAGATTGACCCCGTCAAACTCCAGCGCCCGGCGGCCAGCAAAAACGAAGGCCTCACCATCCCCGCCCAGGTCAACTACGTGGGCAAGGGCGCCAACCTGTACCAACTGGGCTACGAACCGCACGGATCGGTCAACATCATCACCAACTACCTCGGCACCACCTGGCTGTGGGACAAGGTGCGCGTGCAGGGCGGCGCGTACGGCGGCTTCAGCACCTTCGACATGACCTCCGGCACCTTCGCCTTCCTCTCGTACCGCGACCCCAACATCCTGCCCACGCTGGAAAACTACGACAACACCGCCAAATTCCTGACCGACCTCGACCTCTCGGACGCCGAACTGACCAAGTCCATCATCGGCACCATCGGCGACCTGGACGCCTACCTGCTGCCCGACGCCAAAGGCTGGACGAGCCTGTCCCGCCACCTGACGGGCTACACCGATGCCATGCGCCAGCAAATCCGCGATGAAGTGCTCGGCGCGACCGCCAAAGACTTCAAGAACTTCGCCCGCGCCCTGGCGGAACTCAACAAAGCCGGGGATGTGGTCGTGCTCGGCTCGGCAGACGCCATCGAGAAGGCCAACAAAGAGCGCGAAGGGCTGCTGGAAGTCCGCAAGGTGCTGTAAATCCAACCCCAGGGGCGGGGCATGCCTCGCCCCTACCCCTAAAAGATCGATCCATGACCATACCGCCCAGCCTTGCGCCGTTCTTCCAGGAATATGATTTTGAGACATTGGATCCTGAAATAGATTCGGGTGCCATCATCGAGCGAACCCTGCAGTTTGGAAATCGTGATGAATTACGCTGACTCTTCGGAATCTACCCGAAATTCCAAATCCGGGCATGGGTGGAAGGTTTCGGGAAGCACCGACTCCCAGAACCGCACTTTACTTTCTGGCGTTTAATGTTGGATATACCTAAATGACACTCCCCCTCGACACCATCCTGCACGGTGACTGCATCGACGTGCTCGCCACACTCCCGGAGAACTCGGTAGATGTAGTATTTGCCGACCCGCCATACAACCTGCAGTTACAGCGCGACCTGTATCGCCCCAACCAATCTAAAGTGGATGCGGTGGATGACGGCTGGGATAAATTCGCCAGCTTTGCCGAATATGATGCCTTCACCCGCAACTGGTTGGGCGCCTGCCGCCGGGTACTCAAAGACACCGGCACGATCTGGGTCGTCGGCTCCTATCACAACATCTACCGCGTGGGCGCCATCCTGCAAGACCTGGATTTCTGGATTCTGAACGATGTGGCCTGGCTCAAGACCAATCCCATGCCCAACTTCCGTGGGGTGCGCTTCACCAACGCCCACGAAACCCTGATCTGGGCGCAAAAAAAACAGGGCGCGCGCTACACCTTCAACCACCACGCCATGAAAACCCTCAACGATGACCTGCAAATGCGCTCCGATTGGGTCATCCCGCTGGCAACAGGCAGGGAACGTCTCAAGGTCAACGGCGCAAAGGCCCACGCCACGCAAAAACCCGAAGGGCTACTCTACCGGGTCCTCCTGTCCTCGTCCAACCCCGGGGATGTGGTGCTCGACCCCTTCTTTGGCAGCGGCACCACCGGGGCGGTCGCCAAAAGGCTGAACCGCCATTTTATCGGCATCGAGCGTGAAGAAAAGTACATTCCGGTGGCCAAACAACGCATCGATGCCGTCCAAGCCGCGCCGCCCGGGGCAGTAGATCTGCCCAACACGCGGCGGCAAAAGCGCATCCCGTTCGGGTCGCTGCTCGAGGCCGGGCTGCTCCAGCCGGGCGCAACGCTCTGGCTCGCAAAGGACGAGACCATCACCGCCACCGTGCTGGCCGATGGACGCCTGCGCTGCGGCCTGTTGACGGGTTCCATTCACAGCGTGGCCAAAAGCCTGCTCAACAGCGCCCCGGCCAACGGGTGGGATGCGTGGCTTTTCGCAGAAAACGGGCAAAAACAACCCATCGACACCCTGCGCGAACAGATCCGCAGGGGACTGGAGACATCATGAACCTGACCCTCACCATCAACGGCATCGAACACGCGCTCGACTATCCGCCGCACACCACACTGCTGGCGGCAGTGCGCAGCTTGGGCTTCTTCGGCGTCAAATTTGGCGATGAGCACGGCCTGACCGGGGCCGATACCGTCATTCTGGATGGCCGCCCGGTCAATGCCGGCCTGCTGCTGGCTGCGCAGGCGGAGGGCCACAAGGTGGTCACCATCGAGGGGCTGGGCGAGCACCCCGACCAGGGCTGGCGCAAAACGGACGGGCTGCACCCGCTGCAGCGGGCGTTCGTGGAAAACGGCGCCATCCAGTGCGGGTACTGCACCCCGGCCCAGATCCTGGCTGCCAAAGCACTGCTCGACCGCAACCCGCACCCTACTGAAGCCGAAGTGCGCGAGGCGATATCCGGCGTGCTGTGCCGCTGCACGGGCTACCTCAAACCGGTGCAGGCAGTGATGAGCGTAGTGGAAGACAGGGAGCAGGAACCCGGTACACAGCGGACAAGTAACCAGGGGGCAGGTACACAGGAAGAAACCCCTGGTTACCTGTCTGCCTCTTTACCTGACCCCTCATCACCGGATATCTTAACCATCACCCAGCCCAAAATCATCGTTGCGCCCGAAACGGACAAATGGCAGGTGGTGGGTAAACCGGAAAAGAAGCTGGATGCCGTCAAGCTGGTGCAGGGCAAACCGGCCTTCGCGGCAGATATTGAGCCGCGCGGCATGCTGCACGCAAAGGTGCTGCGCTCGCCACACGCCCACGCGCGCATCAAGCACATCGACGCCAGCAAAGCCCGCGCGTTGGAGGGGGTGGCCGCTGTGCTGACCTGGCGCGATATCCCACGCGTGGTGTATTCGACCGCCGGTCAGAGCGACCCGATCCCCGGCCCGCTCGATACTTTCTCGCTGGATCACAAGGTCCGGTTCGTGGGCGACCGGGTGGCCTTTGTGGCCGCCGAAACGCCCGAGATCGCGGAAAAGGCCCTGGCGCTCATCGAAGTCGAATATGAAACCCTGCCCGCCATCCTCGACACGCGCGAGGCGATGCAGGCAGGCGCGGTGCAGATCCACGACGAGCCGGAATACGTCAACTTTGCCGACTCGAACCCCCAAAAGAACCTGGCCGCGCACATCCGCATTGATATTGGGGATGTGGAAAAGGGCTTTGCCGAAGCAGACGAGATCTTCGAGGGTGAGTACGAGGTGCCCAAGGTGCAGCAGGCGCACATCGAGCCGCACGTTTGCGTGACATACTGGGACGAGGACGACCGCCTGGTCATCCGCACCAGCACCCAGGTCCCATTCCATGTGCGGCGCATGCTGGCCCCGGTTCTTGGGCTGCCGGTCAAGCGCATCCGCGTGATCAAGCCGCGCATTGGCGGCGGGTTTGGCGGCAAACAGGAAGTACTGATGGAAGATGTGGCCGCCCACCTGACGATTGCCACGCGGCGGCCAGTCATCTACGAATATTCGCGCGAAGAGGAGTTCACCGGCGCGCGCTCGCGCCACCCCATGCGCATCCGCATGAAGACTGGCGTCAAGCGCGATGGGACCATCACCGCCAACGCCATGTACGCGCTCTCGGACACGGGCGCTTATGGCTGTCACGCGCTGACCGTGACCGGCAACACTGGCCACAAGTCGATGGCGCTGTACGTGGGCGACGGCGATTACCGCAAATCGCCCAACATCCAGTTCTACGCGGACATTGTATACACGAATACTCCCCCGTCAGGCGCATTCCGCGGGTACGGCGTGCCGCAGGGATACTGGGCGCTCGACCGCCACATGGAAAAGATCGCGCGGGCCATGGGATTTGACCCGCTCGAATTCCGGCTCAAGAATGCCATCCGCCCCGGCGAGTACCATCCCTTCAGCACCGCGTGGAACGAAGGCCGTGAACCGCGCCCGGAGATCATCCACACCGTGGGGCTGGAGCAGTGCGTACAACAGGGCAAGGCGGCCATCAGCTGGGATGACAAGTTTGGGAATGAGGACTGGCGAAACGCGGGCGCCCAAAAGCGGAAGGGCATCGGCGCGGCGCTGGTGATGCAGGGCACGGCCATCCCATACCTGGACATGGGCGGCGCCTCGATCAAGATGAACGACGACGGCTCCTTCAACCTGCTGGTTGGCGCCACCGACCTGGGCACCGGCTCGGACACCGTGCTGGCGCAGATGGCCGCCGAGGTGCTGGGCGTGCCGGTCGAAGACATCCTCTGCTATTCGTCAGACACCGATTTCACCCCCTTCGATAAGGGCGCGTACGCTTCATCCACCACATACATTTCGGGTACGGCGGCCGTTCGCGCGGCCGAGATCGTGGCGGAGAAAATAAAAGCCCGGGCGGCGAAAATGCTCGGGAATCAGGTAACGCCTGCCAACATCCGCCTGGAAAACCGCCAGGCCATCGCCCCCGATGGGCGCGCCGTCCCGTTAAGTGAGGTCGCGCTCGAAAGCCTGCACCGCAGCAACCAGGAGCAGATCATGGGCGTGGCCAGCTACGTCTCGCCCTCATCGCCGCCGCCCTTCGCCGCGCAGTTCGCCGAGATAACGGTGGACCCGGAAACGGGTAGCGTGACGGTGGAAAAGCTGGTCATGGCGGTCGATTCGGGCATCATCATCAACCCGGCCACGGCATCCGGGCAGATCGAAGGCGGCATGACCCAAGCCCTGGGCTACGCCGTCTGCGAAGAAATGACCTACGACGAGCAGGGCGCAGCCCGCGAGCGCGACCTGGATCGCTACCACATCTTCCGCGCCGATGAGATGCCCGTGTTGGAGACCATCTTTGTCGAGACCTTCGAGCCGACCCACCCGTTCGGCGTAAAGGCTGTGGCGGAGATCCCCATGGACGGGGTGGCCCCGGCTGTGGGCAACGCCATCCGCGATGCGCTGGGCGTGGACGTGGACGCCAACCCGGTCACGCCTGAGAAAATCTGGCGGGCCTTGAAAAACAAGTAAAATAGCAGCGAATTTGCACTTTCTGGAGTGATACCCGCCATGCCCGACCGCGTTTATGTAATTGGACACGTCAACCCCGATACCGACTCAATCGCCTCGGCCATGGGTTACGCCTGGCTGCTGAAGCAGCGCGATGGGTTGGACACCGTCGCCTCCCGGGCCGGGGCTGTCAACCCGCAGACCGCCTGGGTGCTCAAACGCCTTGAACTCGAACCACCCTACTTATTAACCGACGCCTCGCCGCGCTTCGAGTCTGTGCTGCGCCAGTTGGACACCCTCCACCCAACCGACCCGCTTGGCGAGGCCTGGTCGCTGGCAACGCGCACTGGCGGGATTGCACCGGTGGTTACCGAAGATGGTAAGCCCTATGGGGTGATCGACGGCTTCAGCCTGTTCAATTTCTTCCAACAGGTGATCGGCCCGCGCCTCGACATGAGCGACCAACGCATTGTCGATCTCATGTCCACGGCGTGCGGGGAAGCGGCGGACCTGAGCGTGCCCAAATTCCCTGCCAATGGGCACATCCGCGATGCACTCAACCGCATCCTGCGCGATTCTCACAACCAATTCTTCGTGGTGGATGAGAGTGATCACTATCTGGGCGTGTGCCACCAACGCGATGTACTCAACCCGCCCAGGCTCAAGATGGTGCTGGTGGACCACAATGAACCGCGCCAATCCATCGCCGCGCTCGACGAAGCAGAGCTGCTCGAAATCCTGGACCATCACCGCCTCGGCAACCCGCACACCCACCAGCCCATCCGCTTTACGGTGGACACCGTGGGTTCCACAAGCACCCTGGTGGCAGAACTGACGGCAAAATCGGGTCTGTCGATGCCCCCGGCCCTGGCCGGGCTGCTGCTGGCAGGATTGCTTGCCGATACCCTGGTACTCACCTCGCCTACCACCACCGACCGCGACAAACAGGCCGCCGAGCGGCTGGCCCGCTGGGCGCTTGTAGGCAACGGGCCGCTCAAAGGTGAAAGCATTCAAAACTTTGGGCAGCAAGTGCTCTCAGCCGGCGCCGGTTTGGCCAATCGCAACCCGCACGAAGTGGTCAGCACAGATATCAAACCCTACGATGCCGGTGGATTCAAGTTCGCTGTGGCTCAGGCTGAAGTAACCGACTTGATGACCATTGCTGAACACCTGCCCGGCTTACAGACTGCGCTCAATGACCTGCGTGACAAACGCGGCCTTGATTTCAGCCTGTTGCTCATCACAGACATTGTGCGTGGCTCGAGCCGCCTGATCCTTTCGGACCACCCGCCGCTCATTCTCAACGAACTGCCCTTCCCACCGCTGCAAGACGGCACCCGCGATGCGCCCGGCGTGGTTTCACGTAAAAAGCAATTGCTGCCAGCCGTCCTGGGCATCCTCGAAAAATAAATCCGGCGTCAATGAGCACCCAACCGCTCCCCAACCACACCCCGGCCTCACGGTTTCCAGAAGAGCGCCGCCTAGCGACTGTCTTGTTTGCTGATGTGCAGGGTTTTACTGCCCTGGCTGAGAGTCTCGATTCTGAAGCCGTCAGCTATCTCATCAAAGGCATCTGGGAACGCCTCGATAAAGCCATCGAGAGTCACGGAGGCTATATTGACAAACACCTTGGTGATGGGGTGATGGCCGTGTGGGGCGCGCCTTTCGCGGGCGATCACGATGCTGAAGCAGCCATCGAAACCGGTTTGGCCTTGCAACAGGCGATGCAAACCTTCGTGAGCGAAGTGAAAATTCCAGATGCCAAGGGGCTGCAATTGCGGGTTGGCATCAACAGCGGGCAGGTTTTTGCAGGTTATGTAGGAACCAAAAACGAATACACGGTCATTGGCGATACGGTCAATGTTGCCCATCGGCTCGAGGAGTCTGCGGCCCCCGGCAGTGTGGTGGTTGGTGAAAACACTTTTCGCCTGGTGCGCGGCCAATTCCATTTTCGGCCGGTCAAAGCGGTGCATGCCAAAGGAAAAACCGATCCGGTAACGGCATACCAGGCTCTCGGCAAAATGAGCGAAGGCGGCAACGCACCATCCGCCGAACTTGCCAGCCGCATGATTGCCCGCGACAATGAATTTGCCCGTATACGCAAGCACTACGATCAATCTACCCATGCCAGTGCACCCGTCATGGTGCTGGTTTTGGGAGAGTTGGGCGTGGGGAAAACCCGCCTGCTGGATGAGTTCTGTGAAGCGCTGCGCAGCGAAAATGCGCGCGTGATTTATAAAATCCGCATCCAATCACACACTGAACGCATCCCTTACGCCTTTTGGAAGCGTTTTTTTTATGATTACTTCATCCCAGGCGGAGACATCCTGGCGCAGGAAAACCAAGCCGTTTTACGGCAAAACATTGAAGCAGCCTGGCCAGGCCCCTCGGGTCAGGAGTGTGCACAGTTGGCCGCCCGCCTCTTTGGTCTGGATACCGAGCCCGGACCACCCATCGAATCGATCCAGGACTCTGCTTTTTTCACGCACGCCCACGAAAAACTCCGCACGCTGCTGGCGCGACTAATGCGCGAACGCGCCTTCCTGGTGGTCATCGACGATCTTCAATGGATCGACCGCCACAGCCTGCAATTGCTGGGGCATGTCGTGGAAAAAAACCTGAAACCATTGCGCCTGTTTGTCCTGGCCGGGGCCCGGCCCGATTTTATCCGAGAGAACCCGCACTGGCACAACAAAGCCGCGATCATTCCCATCGCCCCACTTCCCACCCATGCAGACATGGTAACAGCGGCATACCCGGCGCTGTCTGGCCTGCCCGACCAACTTCTCAGCGAACTGGCCGCGCGCTCAGAAGGCAACCCTTATTTTCTGGCGCAAATTGTCAGGGCGCTGACCAAAACCGGGTTGGAAGAAGTTATAAAAGCACCCGACCAGGCCCTGGCGCGGCTGAACACATTCATGCCAGAGCCGATCCGGGCTACGCTGCAGGCGCGGCTCGACAACCTGCCACGCGATGCCCGCACGGTCATCCTGCTGGCCGCGGTCAGCGGGCGCACTTTTTGGGTGGGCAGTGTGCTGGCTGCGGCGCGCGCGACGACAGGCACAGGCACACTCTCCAGCATGCCACCGCCAGTGATCGAGCGGCTGGTGCAGGATGGATTGCGACAGTTGGTGCGGGCTGAATTGATTGCCCCACGCAACACCGACAGCCAGTACGAACCCGCGCAGGAATTTGTTTTCAAAAATACATTCCTGTGCGATGTAGCCTACAACCTCATTCCAGTGCGCAGCCGCGCCATGTATCACCGCGCCGTTGGGCAGTGGCTCGCCGATCAGGGTGATTTCACATCACGGCTGCTGGCGGCAGGCCACTTCGAAAACGGAAATGCCTTTGGCGATGCCGCGCTACAATACGAAAAAGCCGCAGAGCTTGCCCATCATCGCCGGGCCCCCTCCGAAGCGCAAGCTCTGAGAGAGTCGGCAACCCTGGCTCGCGAAAAAGCGGCCAGCCTGTCCAGGAGCAGCCATGCCTGAATCTGCCCCCTCCCTGCTTGCTTACCTGGCTGAGCTGCAGTCACGCGCCCAGCCTGTAGCGCTCTGCACCATCATCGGCAGCCAGGGCTCCACGCCGCGCCACGTAGGCAGCAAAATGCTGGTCTTGCCAGATGGCAGCATCGCTGGCACGGTGGGCGGCGGAGACCTGGAAAACCGTGTGCGCCAGGCCGCGTTCGAGGCGCTCGAGGATGGACAACCGCGCCGCGTCTCTTACAACATGGCCGACCCCGCGCGCGGCGACCCGGGCGTGTGTGGCGGCCAGGTGGAGGTGTTTGTGGAACCGATTCTCCCACCCCCGCTGATGCTCGTCATTGGCGGCGGGCACGTTGGCAAGGCCGTGGCGCACCTGGCCAAATGGCTGGGATTTCGCGTGGCGGTTTCGGATGACCGGGCCGAATTCTGCACCCCGCAGGAAAACCCGGATGCGGACGCCTTCTACCCCATGGCAATGCAGGACCTGCCCGGCCAACTCACCATCGACCGGCAGACTTACATCGTGCTCACCACCCGCGGCGTGAGCGTGGATGTGCCCGGTCTGCCGGCCTTGTTGGAAACGCCCGCCGCTTACATTGGCGTCATCGGCTCGCGGCGCAGGTGGGCCACCACGGTGAAGGAACTCAAGACGCGCGGCTACCCGGTCGAAAAGCTGGAGCGCGTCCACTCGCCCATTGGGCTGGAACTGCAGGCCGAAACACCGGAAGAGATCGCCGTCAGCATCCTGGCCGAGGTCCTCATGCTGCGCAACAGGGCCAGCGGCGCGCCCATGCGTGCCCAACCCGCAACTTTGCCGCCCAATTAACGTAGAGTTTACTTAGGATTATTGAACGCCGGTTGCGCTTGGGCTATAATAATCCAGACAGACCTTATCTCAACAAGGAGAGAGACCATGGCAAGAATTTTTGATGTCATCGAATATGCCAATGAAATGACGGACGAGATTGTCCATCGTTTTCCCGACAACAACAGCATCGGGGATTACCGCATCGGCTCGAACGTGATCGTGCGCGAAGGACAGAGCGCGGTCTTCTTCCGTGACGGCCTCGCGCTGGATACCTTTGGCCCCGGGCGGCACGTCATCGCCACCGCCAACATCCCCAAGCTGATCGATTTCATCGGCAAGGCCTTCAATGACCGCACGCCCTTCCCGGCGGAAGTTTACTTCGTCTCAATGAAGGAATTTGCCAATAAAAAATGGGGCACCCCGCAGCCCATCATCGTGCGCAACCCGGGCATGGGGTTGGGTGTGGCCTTGCTGCAAGGCTTCGGCACTTACTCATTCCAGGTATCTGACCCGCAATTGCTCGTCACCAACATTGTTGGCAAGCAGGCCAAGTTCCGCACCAGTGAAATTGAAGAGCGCCTGCGCACCATGCTGCTCTCCAAACTGCAAGACCTGCTCGGCGAAACGGCCATGGGCAAGAGCGTGGTGGAACTGATCGGCCTGACCGAAGAACTGGGCGCCGGTGTGCGCGCCAAAGCACAGGATGACTTCGCCGCGCTCGGCTTGACGCTCAAGACCTTCTACATCGGCAACCTCAAACCGTCCGAAAAATCCGCCCAGGAACTGCGCGACATGGGCATGCTGGATATGAATGTGTACACGCAGCTTCAGGCCGCGGATGCCATGCGCGACGCCGCCCAGAACCCCAACGGCGGCGCGGGCCTCACGGCCGGAATCGGCGCCGGGCTGGGGATCGGCAACGTGATGGGGCAGGCCCTACAGGGCGCCATGCAGCCCGGTCAGCAGCAACAGCCCCAACAGCAGGCGGCGGCCGGCGCGGCTGGCGGCATGCCCGAAGTGATGACCCCCTCCGAGGCCGCAGCCGTACTGCGCGTCTCGGAAGAGGATGTGATCGCGGCCATCACGGCCGGCGACCTGAAAGCCAAGAAACTCGGCAACGCCTATCGCATCAGCAAATCTTCGCTGGAAGAGTTCCTGAAAGGGTAGCCAGGTATCAGGAAAACTGAAAGATGTAAACAAAGACCCCGGCTGGCGACCGGGGTCTTTGCCAATCCGTTCGTTTGCGGGTGTTAAATCATGCCCATCAGCACATCGGCCACCGAATCGAGCACATCGCCGGCCAGGACGGAGGCCGTGTTGCCGACCCGGTCTGCGGCATAAATGCCCGCCTGGGCGTGGATCCACGCCCCGGCCACGGCCGCATCGAAGGCGTCCACACCCTGGGCGCGCAGGCCCGCGATCAGCCCGGCCAGCACATCGCCGGTGCCAGCGCGCGCCAGGGCCGGGGTGGCCACCGGCACAACCGCGGCGCGTCCATCGGGCGCGGCGATGACCGTAAAAGCGCCCTTTAGCACAACCACATGGCCCCACTCGGCGGCATACTTCAGCGCAGTGCCCAGGCGGTCTTCCTGGATGGCGTCTTTCTCCAAACCGGTCAGCGCGGACATTTCGCCGGGGTGTGGGGTGAGGATCGACTGCTCGGGCAGCAGTTTGTGCCAGCCCTCGGTTTTGGCGAGCAGCTTCAGCCCGTCGGCATCGATCACCAGCGGGGGCAGCTTGGCGCCAGCGCCATCCAGCTTTTCGCTTTCAACCTGCACAAAGCCAATGCGCCCGGCTGGTTTCTTTACGCTCGTTCGCCCGCGCAGCAGGTGGTTGAGGAATTTTTGGGTGGTCTCTTCGGTGCCAAAACCCGGGCCGATCAGCATGGCGGTCACCCGGTCGAGGTGCTTGAAGACCGGCTCCACGGCGTTCTCCGAGATGCCGCCCGCTTCGTGCGGCAGCAACACCCAGGTGGCCTCGGCGAACTGCCCGGCCAGCGCCACATGCAGCGCAGATGGGACGGCCAGTGTGACCAGCCCCGCGCCAATGCGATAGGCGGCTTTCCCGGCCAGCAAAGCCGCGCCGGTGTAATTGACCGATCCGGCCGCCACCATCACCGTGCCGAAAGTGCCCTTGTGGGCATCGCCGGGACGGTCGGGCAGGATGTCTTCGACCCACTCATCAGCGACCACTTCATGCTTGAGCGTTTTCCAGGCCTTGACCTTGTCCGTCAGCCCAATATCGACCACCTGCAATTCGCCCACGTAATCGTACGCCGGGAATTTGAGCAATCCCTGCTTAATGGCCGCCATCGAAACGGTCAGGCTGGCGGGGATGATTTCGGGCGCAACATCGCCCGTATCGCAATCGACGCCGGAGGGGCAATCGACCGCCACCACGTAGGGCGGCCAATCGAGCGCGGCAATGGCCTCGTTGGCAGCATCCATCACCGCGGCCACATCGTCCTTGAGCGGCAGCTTGAAGCCCGTGCCCAGCACCCCATCCACCACCACATCCGCCATGCCGATCAGATCGGCAAGCGTTCTGAATTTCTTATCGTCGTCAGCCAGGCTCAC
This sequence comes from Anaerolineales bacterium, assembly GCA_034433165.1. GTDB lineage: Bacteria > Chloroflexota > Anaerolineae > Anaerolineales > Villigracilaceae > DAOUAP01. The sequence continues at coordinate 91,412 of DAOUAP010000061.1, forward strand.
CTCACCCCCAGCTTTTTGCACCCGCTCCACAAGCGCGTCGCCTTCCACCTTGCGGCGGATGAGGTAGGCGTGGGTTTTCCAACCCTGCGCGGCCAGGTGCGCCAGCGCCACCAGCGCGTCGCCGCCATTGTTGCCCGGCCCCACCAGGGCCAGGGCGGTGTTTTCAGTTTCGTCGAACACCAGCTCGCGCACGGCATCCGCCACGCCGCGCCCGGCGTTTTCCATCATCATTTCGTAGGTCAATCCCTGCGCATCGGCTTCCTGCTCGATGGCGCGCATCTCAGCAACTGTGACCAATTTCATCGTTTTTTCTCCTGTGGGTATGCAAGGATTCTACCATTCGGGGGCGGGTTTCGTTGCGGGATGGGCGCACAACGCAGAGAAAAAATTAACAAAAAAACCCGCTCCCTGCCGGGAACGGGGTTGAGGCTATGCGTACAGGTCGGCCAGGGTGAAGTCCAGCCCGAGTTCGCGCAGCTTATCCGGCGTCGGGGTGCCGGTGGCGGCATCCCAGCACCGGGCGGCGTAGTAGGCCTCCATCATGGGCGCAAAATCGGGGGCGAAACCGGCCGCCCCGCCATCCTCCAGCGCTTTGAGCAGCGGTTTGGGCAGGGTGTCGTTGGCGCGGGTCAGCCCCATTTTGTTGTTGATGGCGCGCTTCAGGTTCCAGGCGCGTTCGCCGGCGCGCATCAGGTCGTCGAGGGTCAGGTCGTAGCCGCAGGCGGCGTTGACCAGCCCGAGCATGGTCTCGGGCGGGACGTTGCCGAACATGCACATAACCAGCGCGTTATTGAGGGTGCGCAGGTTTTGGTGGAGGGCCACATTGGCGGATTTCTCGGCCCCGGCGTGGCGGTCCATGAACTGAATGCCCACGCTGCCCTCGGCCTGCCCGACATCGACCAGGAAGTAGTCGGACTGGTTGTGGCACGCGCCGCGCGGCGAGGTGGCGTAGACGATGGCCATGCCGGACGCGCCGCGCGGGTCGTGGTAGGCTACCTCCAGTCCGTTAACCTGCACGGACTCCTCCTCCGCGCCGAAGTGACGGGCCAGCGCGCGTGATCCCTGAGCCAGCAGCGCGCCGAACGCGCCTTCGCGCCGCACCGCCATGTGGATGAGCCGCTCGGCGGCCGCGATGCTGCCCCAGTCCAGCGGCAGGCCGCCAGTGTGCGCGCTGGTGATGATGCCCTTGTCGTACAGCATGAAGGCCAGCCCGATGGTGCCGCTCATGGAGATGGTATCCACGCCGTAGCGGTCGCACAACTCGCCCATGCAGGTGATGGCGTGCGTGTCGGTGATGCCCAGGTTGGGGCCGAAACCGACCAGCGTCTCGTATTCGGGACCCTTGCGTTTTTCGCCATCACCGAGCTTGACCACGCGCCCGCAGGCGATGACGCAGGCGTGGCAGGCGCTGGTGCCTGCCAGAATGGTTTCGGCCACACTCGCGCCGGAAATTGCGGTGGCGTTATCCATGTATCCGGCGCTGAAATATTTTTTGGGCATCTCACCCAGATAATCGAAGAAATCGCCCGCACCGGCCGTGCCCAGGTCGTGCAGCACGCGGGTCATGGCGTCTGCCTTGAGGGCGCGGTTGGCTTCAGAGCGCAGGGGCGTGTACAGGTCGGGGTTGGCGGTCGGGATTTTGCCCGTGCCTTTGACGGCGATGGCCTTGAGGTTCTTGCTGCCCATCACCGCGCCCAGGCCGGTGCGCCCGGCCACGCGCCCGTGGTCGGTGAGCATCAGCGCGTAGGGGATCTGGCTCTCGCCCGCGATGCCGATGCCCAGCACGCGCGCGCCGCGCACATCCAACTCAGACTTGATGGCCGTTTGAAGATCGCAGGTGTCCTGCCCCCAGATGTGGGATGCATCGCGCACTTCGACCCGGTCATCGTGGATCCACAGGTAAACCGGACGCTCGGCCCGCCCTGTGACCCACACGCCATCGAACCCGGCGCTGCGCAGCTCCGGACCCCAGTGCCCGCCGATGTTGGATTCGGCCCACAGCCCGGTGGCAGGCGATTTTCCGCACACCACGAAGCGCCCCACCACCGGCCCGGCCGTCCCGGAGAGCGGTCCGTTGAGGATGAGCAGCGGGGATTCGGGTGAGAGCGGGTCGAGTTCGGGGGTGAGCGTATCGTACAGGAGGCGCGCGGCCAGCGAGGCGCCGCCCAGAAAGTCGCGTTCCCAGGCGATGGGGATGGTGTAGGTTTCGGTTTGGCGTGTTGTCAGGTCGATCTTGAGGATTGGCTGCATAAAAATTATCCCGTCGTTTTTTATCGAGCGGGACAATTATAACAAGCAGGTTGCGTTTGAAGCGCGACTACCCGGCGAGCATGTCATTGACCGCGGCGGTCAGTTCGTTCAGGTTGCCCACCTTGAACACCGCGCCGCACAGGGGCGCGTACTGGCGCATGTCGCTGTCGCCGCTGCCCCACATGTCCGGCGGCTCCGGGTTGAGCCAGACCGTGCGCGCGGCGCGGCGGGACATCAGGTTGAACAGGTCGATGCGCGGATCATTGTAGTTGTTGCGCCCGTCGCCCACGATGATGAGCGTGGTCTGCCCATTGAGCGTGTCGAGGAAATCATCCACAAAGTTGTGCAGGGCATGTCCCAGGTCGGTGTTGTAATGACCGGAGGGCAGGCGGCGCAGCACGTGCGAGACGGCCGCATTGCCATCGGTGCCGGTAAATTCGTCCGAGATGTATTCAAGGTGGTCGATGAAGGCGAAGGCGTGGGTCTTGCGCACCTGGCCTTGCAGGGCGAACAGGAAGGAGAGCATCAACTCGGAGCAGAAGCGCATCGAGGTGCTGACATCGCAGATGACCACGATCTTGGGCTTGCGCGTCCGGTCGCGGTGACGGATCTCGAGCGGCACCGATTGGTGCTTGAGGTTGGCGCGCAGGGTGGCTTTGGCGTCCAACTGCCCGGTCTTGGCGCGTTTCTGGCGCAGGGCAATGCGCGTGCGCAGGGCAGCCGCCAGGCGGCGCACCTCGCGCTGCAGGGTCTTTTTCTCGCCATCCGAGAGCGCCTTGAACGGGCGGTTCATCAACCCGTCCACGCCCTCGTCGCGGGGCTGGCTGCTCAGGTTCTCGGCGATGCGCTCCCCGGCAAACTGCGAAAGCTGCTGGCGCATCCCCTGCATGTTCTGCTGGATCAGGTCGCGCATCTGCTCCAGGCGCTGACGATCCATGCCCATTTGGGCCAGGGCTTGCATCAGTTCCTCCAGCGCATCGCGCACCTCAGGGAAGGACAGGGCGCGTTCCATGCGTTGCGCCATCCAGTTCTGGTAGCGCAGGTCTTCGATGTTGTTGAGCCCCACCAGGTTGGCGAGCTGCTCCAGTTCTTCGCGCGAGAGCGGCTTGCCGTCCATCAGGCGCTGTAGCTGGCCGCGCAGGCGCTCGGCTAGCTGGCGCATGGCTTCAGCCAGCATGCTGGCTTCTTCGGGTGTCAGGTCTTCGGAGACGTTGTTGAGCGGCGGCGGGCCGCCGGCGCCGAAGAAGAGCGGGAAGAGTTTGTCGAAGGTGGGGATGTCGCGGGCATCCTTGATGAGGGTGGCCCGCAGCGAGAGGCGGAAGAACTCCCGGTCCTGGACTCCCATCAAATTGACGGCCGCAAATGCCTCGGCGCTTTCCGCCAGGCTGACGCGCACGCCGCTGGCGCGCAGGGCTGCGATCAGTTGGAGGATGCGGGATTCCATAAGGGACTGGTAAACAAGTGACCAGGAAACAGGGATAAAAGAACGGTCTAATTGCCAGAGAAGCGGTTGAGTTCGTCCGGGTAGCGCGGGCGGGAGGGCGGATGGGACATCTGACGTTTAACCTTGGCCAGGTCGGTCTCGTGTTTAAGCAGGACGCTGAGGGTTTGCTCAAGCGTGGGCTGGTCGAGGTTTTGGGCGTTGAGCGCCACCAGGGCGTGGGCCCAGTCGAGCGTCTCGCTGATGCTGGGCGACTTGCGCAGGTCGGCGCGGCGCAGGCGCTGCACAAAATCCACGGCTTCGCGGGCCAGTTTTTCGTTGAGCGCGGGTACCTTGAGGTGCACCACGGCCAACTCTTCTTCAAGGGTGGGGTAGTCAATGAACAGGTAGAGGCAACGGCGTTTGAGGGCTTCGCTCAGTTCGCGGGTGTTGTTGCTGGTCAGGATGACGAACGGGCGGTGCTTGGCCGCCAGGGTGCCGAGTTCTGGCACGCTCACCTGGAAGTCGCTGAGGATCTCGAGCAGGAAAGCCTCGAACTCGGCGTCGGCGCGGTCGATCTCGTCGATGAGCAGGACGACCGGTTGGTCGCTGAGGATGGCGCGCAGCAGCGGGCGCTGGAGCAAGAATCGGGTGGAGAAGAAGACATCCTCCTCCGCCGCGAGCCGGTCGGCGGCCTGGGAGAGGGATTCGGCTTTCGAGAGCGCATCGTTCAGTTTATCCCGCAAAAGCTGGGTGTAGAGCAGCTGCTTGGCGTACTCCCATTCGTAGAGGGCTTTGGTCTCGTCCAGTCCTTCGTAACACTGCAAACGGATCAATTCACGCCCGGTCGCGCCGGCCAGGGCCTTGGCCAGCTCGGTTTTGCCGACGCCGGCGGGACCTTCGGCCAGCAGCGGCTTGCCGAGGTTGTTGGCCAGGAAGGTGATGGTGGCGATCTCGTCGCTGGAGATGTATTGCTGGCCCGATAATGCTTTTTTGAGTTCGGGCACACTCTGGAAGATATTTTCTGCCATATCCTGTGCTCCTTATTTAACGTGAACAATGCACCGATGGTGCGTCGCACCAATTTCTCAGGGAGGGGCCGCTTAAATGGTGTAATTTTTCGCCTGAAAACACTCCGTTCAGCATGGTGCGACGCACCCCTGTTCCATTATTTACGTTATTTAGACCAGTATACTCCAAATAGAAAGCCGTGGTGAGTAAGCCGGTACAAGAAACCAGCGCGAGTCATTGCCCCGCGCTGTTTAGGGGTTTGGGAAAGCAGGATTTACAGAGTTTCGCTGGTGACCTCTTTGGCGCAGCGCACGAAGTCGAGCACGGTGGGCACATTGCGCATCATGACGGCCATGTTGCCTTTCACGTCCAGTTTGCGGGTGAGCATGGCCTGCATGGGGTCGAGCTCGCCCAAGACCACTTTCTTCAAATTGCCATACGAAGCCTTGAGGATGAAAGCCGGCGAAACTTCTGCCAGGTTTGCGATCTGCCTTGCTGCGCGACATTTACCATGCCACAGGTCGAAGTAAAAAACCATCGACTCTGGCAGCCCGGCGTCTGGTTCGACGACAATTGCCATATCGCCTTCCCACCTGGCAGCCACCTGTCCATAACGCGTATCTGTATTGAGTTTTTCTTCGAGCAGTTTGACCCAAGCCTCGGACGGGAAAATTGCCATTGTTTCCTCCAGAAAATTCAGTATGATTCATTTTACCATTTACATTTCTTATGCCTCCGAAAAAAAGGGGGAGCGAAAACCCTGATAATAGAGGTAAAATTTTAGTGGGGTTACAGCAAAAACCCACTCAACTGTAAAGAGCACGGAGCGCACAGAGGAAAACGGGCCAATTCGGCAGTCAAATTGCCTGTTTTTTTCGGAAGCACACACAAATCTCAGTGTTCCTGGTATGAAAATTCCTATTTGCCGTGGAGTATTCAGGGTAAAAACGAAGCCGGGCCATGGATAAAATGATGAACCCAGACAAAAAAAACCTGTGCGTCAATGAGTTATCAAAAAAATTCGGAACGGTCGAGGCGCTCGGCGGGGTCGCTTTTGATCTCGAAGCGGGTGAAGTGCTTGGCGTTGTGGGCCAGCGTGGGTCGGGAAAATCGACCTTGTTCCAGCTCCTGAGCGGGGTGTATCCTCCCAGTGGCGGCTCGATCACTTTTGAAGGGCGGCGCATTTTGCTGCGGTCGGCTGCGCAAGCCCGCCGCATGGGAATTGGGATTGCGCGCCAAAACCCCATCCTGGCAGATAACCTGAACGTGCTGGAGAATATCTTCCTGGGGCAGGAAATGTGCCGCATGGATCGGCTGAAAATATGGCCGCAAGTAGAGGTGATGACCGAAAAAGCGCGCGCCCTGCTGTCCGAATTCGACCTGCCAGGCAGCCTCATCTACGCCTACCCGGCTGAGCTGTCCACCGAGCAAAAACAACTTGTGGCCATCGCCACCACACTCATCAGGCCCCGTAAACTGCTCCTGCTGGATGATGTGCTGGGGGCATTGAGTTTCCACCGTCAGCAAATCTTGTTGAACCGCATCAAAGAACTGGCTTCGCAGAATGTTTCCATCATCATCAGCAGCGACGACTTGAAACAAATCTTCGCGGTCACCAACCGCATCCTGGTGCTGTATCACGGACGGCAGGCTGCGCTAAAGATCACCTCGCAATCCACCCCGCGTGAAGTAGTCGAGCTGATCGTCGGCTCGAACCGCCAGGATCAGGTGACCCCCGTCATTTGGGCTTTCGAAAATTATTATGCCGCCCAAAAACAGGCCGAAGAGCTGCAGCGCGCCCAGCAAGCCCTGCGCCAGAGCCTGAAAGCCCAAGACTCACTGAACCGCCAGTTGATCGAGCGGCTGCACGACCAGGTGGAATCGCTCGACCGGTTGAACATCGCCCTGCAAGAGGCAAATCGACGCCTGATGACTGAGCGCGAATCGGAACGCAAATCCCTGGCGCGCGAACTGCACGACCAGGTCATCCAGGACCTGCTCAGTTTTAATTATCAATTGGAAGATGTGGCCATCGAAACCACGGATGTGGCGCTCGGGGAAGCGCTGCTCGAAATTCGCAATGGTATCCGCGCGGTGGTGGGCAGTTTGCGCCAAATGTGTAGCGACTTACGTCCGCCAACCATCGACAGCCACGGTTTGTCGGCTGCCATCCGTTCCCTGACGCACCAGTGGTCGCAGCAGACCAGTATCAAGGTGGAGTTGGATATCGACCCAGGACTGGGGCGACTGCCAGAGCCAATCGAGTTATCTGTGTTCCGCATCATCCAGGAAGGGTTGAGCAATGTGCGCAAACATGCCAATGCCACCCAGGCCAGGCTGGTGCTTATGCGCACCCCAATGGCCAGCCTGCGGGTTGAGTTGAGTGACAACGGGCAGGGAATGGAGAAGCCCGTCAACCTGGCAACACTCTCCGAAGAAAAGCACTTTGGGTTGGTTGGCATCAGCGAACGGGTCAGCCTGTTGGGGGGCAGCATGCAGGTAGAGTCCCCCGGCTCGGGCGGGTTGGCCCTATCCATCGAAATCCCCAGCCCATCGCCTGTCATCAGCGGCTGACCGATCAGTCCGCCAGCGTGTCCTCAACCACCAGGCGCACAGCGGCCGCGTCGATGTCTTTTTTGTCCAGGAAAGCCACCGCGCCAGCAGACAGCCCCATGCGTCGAAACTCGCGGTCTGGATAGGCACTGACCAGTACCATGCGGGTGGCCGGTGAAACGCCCTTGATGCGGCGCGCACATTGAATCCCATCTTCTTCGCGCAAGACAACATCAATGAACGCCAACTGCGGACGCACCAGCTCTGAGAGGCGCACAGCCTCCAGGATATCTTCCGCTTCGTATATCGTGGTTTCCGGACGGGTGCGGCGGATAAGCTTGCCGAGTTGCGCACGATAACGCGGGTTGTCGTCCACCAGCAGTACACTAAATTCTGCACCGGGGTGAAAGGCCGGGTTGGCGGTCAGGTGGTGGTCGCCCATCTGGGACAGCAACTCAGGGTGCTGGGCAGCAAAAGCTGTGGCTTCCAGGCGGCTTTCAACCCCAATGGCGCGGTAGAGCGCGGTGAGATGGTTCTCCACCGTTTTGACGCTTAAATCCATGGTGATGGCTATTTTGTAGTTGTTGTAGCCTTTGGTGAGCAAGTACAACAACTCGCGCTGGCGGCGTGTCAGGGTCAGTGCCCGGGCGGATTCGCCCTCAGGGTGCTGGCTGACAAGGCGGTCGAGCAGCGGATCTGAAATCCAGCGCCCACCCGCCAGAATGCGCCCGACAGCCAACTGCAGGTCTGAAAGCGGCTGGTCTTTGAGGTGGTACCCGTTGACCCCAGCCGAGAGCAGGCCCACCACGTAAGACTGGTCGTCGTAGGCGCTCACAATCAGGATCTTCATGTGCGGGTATGTCTTGTGCATGCGTTGCACCGCGCCCACCGGGTCAAAATCGGGCATGTTCACATCCATAACCAGCAGGTCGGGGGTTAGGCGCGCCAGGCAATCGAACAATTCGCGTCCATTGCTGGCCTCGCCAACGATCTCCACGCCAGGCAGGCTGGCCAGGGCATCGCATAATCCGGCGCGTATGAGGGCATGATCGTCGGCAAGCAGGGTACGGGTGGTTTGCATGAGTTTTTGTAAAACGGGGGAAATCCCCTAATGGCTTTGGGGGTGACAAGGGTGGCGGTACAGTGTACTTATTTTGTATGATTATAGTGTACGCATTTGCCTGCGTAAAGAATTGGAGGTATACCCGACGCAACGCATCCCTTTCCCAATCCATTTCCCCCTAAAAAACACACTTTCAGGAGAAAAGTTAATGACTAAGAAGAGTTCACTCTACATTGTGATGGCCGCGCTTTTCATCTTCGCGACCATCATTTCTGCTTGCGCCCCGCAGGCGACCACCGCCACTCCCGAAGCCAGCAAGCTGGCCGTTGGCATTGTGCTACCGACCAAGGACGAACCCCGCTGGATCCAGGATGAGGCCCGCTTCAAGGAAGCCCTGACCAAAGCCGGTTACGATGTCGAGATCCTGTTCAGCCAGGG
>DAOUAP010000062.1:0-4790 GCA_034433165.1 Anaerolineales bacterium
GCATACGAGATCAATCCATTGCCGCCCAGCAGCAGCAGCGTTCCCACCACCCCGGCTGAAATCCAATGTAGGCGGGTGGGCCGCGCATCCCCGGCCTGCCAGCGCCAGGTCAGCAGGATGATGCCGGAGATGAGGAAGCGCACCCCGGCCTGGAGAAATGGCGGGATGGTCTCGACCGCAAAACGGATGCCGAGGTAGGTGGAACCCCAGATGATGTACACCGCGATCAACGCGACCCAGATTTTCGTTTTCATTTGCGCTCTTTGGATGGAATTTTATCCCAAGGGCGGGGGATTGCCACCCGCTTCTTGCGAAAAAAGGAAAAAGGCACGCTTTTTTGCATGCCTTTTGATTACCAATAAAAAGACCCCGCTGGTGCCGTGTGCAGCGCAGTTCTGAACCTGCCGAAGCAGGTCGGGCCCCTCCCCGGGCATCCCGCCTTGGCTCAAGCCTATCGCGTTCAGACCGTAAGATTGGGACCCTGTTTGTGGGTGTTGGCTCAGAACCGGGGTTGCAGCATCACGCGCACAGCAGGGTTTCTTACCTTATACCATAAAGTGCGGGGGGTGAGTAGGCAAAAATTAGAGAGATGGTTATCGCGGTGGTGTGTCGCACTACTGCATAAAGAAAGCCATGCAGGTAAAAATGAGTGCAAGCTTACGATTTCTTTTCTTCTTCTTTGGGCAGCACCACGTTCAGGTGCAGTTCGCGGAGCTGCTTTTCGGAAGCCAGGGAAGGGGCGTCTGCCATCACGTCGCGCCCGACCTGGTTCTTGGGGAAGGCGATCACCTCGCGGATGTTCGGCTCGTTGGCGAAGATCATCACTAGCCGGTCGATGCCGGGGGCCATACCGCCGTGCGGGGGCGCGCCGAACTCGAAGGCTTCCAGCATGTGCCCAAACTTGGACTGGATCTCGTCATCCTTGAGCCCCAAAAGTTGGAACACCTTGAACTGGATGTCGCGGCGATGGATACGGATGGAGCCGGAAGCCGTTTCGTAGCCATTGAGCACCATATCGTAGGCGTCGGATAAGATCTGCCCGGGATCGCTCTCGAACTTGGGCAGGTCTTCCATTTTGGGCATGGTGAAGGGGTGGTGGGCGGCATCCCACTTCTTGTCTTCCTCGCTCCACTCGAACATGGGGAAGTCGAGCACGTAGGCGAAGGCCAGCAAATTGGGGTCGGCCAGGTCGAGGCGGTCGCGGAAGTGCAGGCGCAGTGCGCCCAGGGTTTTGTTGGCCACGGCGCGTGAATCGGCGATGAACAGCACCAGGTCGCCGTCTTTTGCGCCAGTGCGGGACTGGATGGCCGCCACCTCGGCGGGCTGGATGAATTTCTGGGCTGTGCCCTTGATGCCCTCGGCTGCGAAGGCCAGCGTGGCCAGTCCTTTTGCGCCTTGGGTCTTGGCGAATTCGGTCAACGCGTCCACTTCGCGGCGGGTGTACTCGGCGCAGCCCGGGGCGACGAGGCATTTGATCACGCCGCCGGATTTGAGCGTGTTGGCGAACACCATGAATTCGCTGGCGGCGAACACATCGCTCAGGTCGTGCAGTTCCATGCCAAAGCGCAGGTCGGGTTTGTCGGTGCCGTAGCGTTCGACTGCCTCGCGGTAAGTGAGGCGCGGCCAGGGCGAGGAAAGCAGGCGCTTGCCCGGCAGGATCTGCTTCACCATTTCGGTGAACAACCCTTCCACCACATCCAGCACATCATCGCGGTGCACGAAGGACATTTCCAGGTCCAGCTGGGTGAACTCGGGCTGGCGGTCGCCGCGCAGGTCTTCGTCGCGCAGGCAGCGCGCGATCTGGAAGTAGCGGTCCATGCCGGCCACCATCAGCAACTGTTTGAGCTGCTGTGGCGACTGCGGAAGCGCGTAGAAGTGACCGGGGTAGATGCGCGAGGGCACCAGATAGTCGCGCGCGCCTTCGGGCGTGGTCTTAAATAGCATGGGCGTTTCGACCTCAATAAATTCGCGTTCGCTCAGGTAGTCGCGGATGAATTTGATCACCTTGTGGCGCAGGATGAGGTTGGTGCGCATCCGTTCGCGGCGGATGTCGAGGTAGCGGTATTTCAGGCGCACGTTCTCGTCGATGTCTTCATCCTTGTTGATGAGGAATGGCAGCATCTTGGCCGGGTTGAGCACTTCGCCGTGGGTCACCTCCACCTCGATCTCGCCGGTAGCAAGGTTCGGGTTTTCGGCGCCTTCCGGGCGGCGGCGCACCACGCCGGTCACCTGTAGCACCCACTCCTGGCGGGCATCCTGGAGCAGGGCGGCGTCCAAATTGTCTGGGTTGCCCACGATCTGCACCAGTCCATAGCGGTCACGCAGGTCGATGAAAGTGACGCCGCCATGGTCGCGCTGGCGATGGACCCAGCCGGCCAGGGTGACCGTCTGTCCAATATGGGAGGGGCGAAGTTCGCCGCAAGTGTGGGTTTTGTACATGGTTCCTCCAGACAAAAATAATCGCCCGCTGCAATTGCTTTGGGCGACAGGTTGGTTGTGGGGTTTTTCGTTACTCAGGCAGAGCAAAACCACCGACACGGCGCCACAGGGTGATATTATCGTTATTGGCGGGGTTGTTGGGGTTGCTACTCATGCGCGTGATTATAGCACAATCTGACGGCCTTGGGCTTTGCGAAAAAATAGCGGAAATGGTATCAAGGCGCCGCCATCCATCCAACCGGGATCATCTCTTTCGCAATTGTAAAAGCAGAATTGCCTTGGAGATCTATAATTACTGAATAAAGGGTATTCATCGCATCATGGTGTTCGATAAAAAGGTATTTATTATCTGGTGACCATATGTGAAATATGAAAACGCGCGGCAATGTGCTCGCAGGGTTTGGGGGTGCTGCTCATGGTTTTCCCTTTTCTTACCTTCAGGCGCGCAGCGGGGGGGGGTGAGCGCGCCGGGAATGTGGGATAATACCCTAAAATATGCGCGGCGAGCCTGTTATGAAAATTTTCTCCAGTTTGCGTTTTCGCGTGATTGCCATGGTTGTTTTTACCATGCTTGCGCTGTTGCTCGTGCTTTTCAGCCTGGTATATGTGCGTACCCTGGACTTTATCCACGCTCAGGCGCAGCATACCGCACAGAGTGTCGGGCAACTGGTAATTGCCTCGGTGCGCCACACCATGGACATTCACGACATTGCCATGTTGGAGCGCGTGATGCGCGACAGCAGCAGCCTGGCAAATATTGAGCGCGTGGATCTGATAGGCATCGAAGCGCAATCCATGCCTCTTGATGCGCCTGAGTGCGCGGTGTGCCATGCGCGCGCCACCGTGCCTGTGGAATCCAACGCGCTGTTTCAGTCTGCGCCGGGGCGCGAAAGTTACCGGTTTGTCAGCGCCATTGCCAGCCAGGCAGAATGCCGCCAGTGCCACACGGCCAACGCGGCTCATGTGGGCATAATGCTGGTGGATGTCTCCATCACCAACCAGATTGAAGACGCCCGGCGCGTGCTCTCGCTCGACGCGTTCTTCTCGGTGATGGCCATTGGGTTGGTGGCGGCGCTTTTGGTGGCGCTCACCGACCGCCTCTTTGTGGGGCGTTTGAAATCTTTTGAGCGCCCGCTGGCCAATTACCGCGCCCACAACTTTGCCACCCGCCTGCCGGTTTCTGCGCCTGGCGACGAGATAGACGACTTGGCCCGCGCCTTCAATGACGCTTTTGAACGCATTGAAAAAGGGCTGGAGGCCGAATTGCGCCATAAGGAAGCCATTCAACAGAACATCATTGCTGAGCGCGAACGCATTGCCCGCGAACTGCATGACAACCTGCCCCAGGTGCTGGCTTATTTCAACACCAAAATAGGCGCCATTCGCCTGTTGATGCAGCAGGAAAAAACAGATGACGCGCTAGACAACCTGGCGCAATTGGACGATACCTCGCGCATGGTACTCACCGACGTGCGCGAAACCATTATGGGGCTGCGCGCCTCCCGCTTTTTAGACGATGGCTTTCTCATCGCTTTGCACCGCTATATGGGGCTGTTCCGCGAGGTGTGCAGCGCCGAGGTGACGTTGTGGGTGGAGCCGCAGGAAAGTCTCAACAACATTCCCCCCGATGTGGAGATACAAGCCCTGCGTATTATTCAGGAGGCGCTCAGTAATGTGCGTAAACATGCCGGGGCGCGGCGCGTCACCATTCGTGTGGGCGCCAAAGACGGGCGTTTTGAAGGCGCAGTGGAAGATGATGGCGCAGGGTTTGACCCTGGCGCGCTGGATGCCCGTAAAGCAAGCTACGGGTTGATGACCATGCGCGAGCGCGCCGAGGCCCACGGCGGAACGTTCGTGATAGAATCGCAGCCAGCAAGGGGCACGCGGGTGCGTTTTTCGCTGCCCCTTGACGTTTAATCGTTGGAGTAATGCGTGCATATTCTTGTTGTTGATGACCACTCCCTGTTTCGCGACGGGCTGATAAGCCTGCTGAAAGCCGGCGGGCACGAGATTGCCGGTGAGGCCGGCAACGGGCAGGAGGCGGTGCGTGAGGCGCTGCGCCTGAAACCAGACCTTGTGCTCATGGACCTGCAAATGCCCGTGATGAATGGGCTGGAGGCCCTCAAAAAAATTCACGCCGAAGCGCCGCAGATGCGGGTGGTCATTCTGACCGTTTCGGACAAGGACGAAGACCTGATTAATGCCATAGAAGCCGGGGCGCGTGGCTACCTGCTAAAAAACCTGGATGCGCGTTCTTTTTTGGGCCAATTGCAGTCGCTGGGAAAAGGTGAAGCGCCCATCAGCGGCGAAATGACCGGGCGGTTGATGACCCACATTGCCCGCCGTTCGCG